>NZ_JACVBL010000008.1:0-336890 GCF_014852285.1 Pseudomonas sp. PDM02
AAAAGAGCCAAACAACACCGCTCTTTCAACTCCTTCTGGGCTTCGATGAGCTGAAGCAACTCGCTGTCGAAAACTGCGTAACTCATTGTTTACCAAGGAGTTTTCCGTTTCGACTGCGCCGGAAGTGGGGCGAATTATAGACTTCCAGAATCTGCCGTCAACACCTAATTATGCTTTTCTTTCAGAAGGTGTCTTTTTAGCTATTAAACGCGGAATTCGACGAGCGACAGGCGGTAACCGCAACACCAATAGCAGTGCGCCTATAGAGGCATAGACAGCCCACTCCTTCAGATCGGCACGCACGATCCACAACATATGCAGCAAGCCAAGACCGAGAACACCATAAGCCAGTCGATGCAGCTTCTTCCAGCCAGCCCCCAGCCGACGTTGACTGTAGCGGTTGGAGGTTATCGCCAACGCCAGCAAACAAAGGAACCCCAGCACACCGACAATAATGTACGGCCGCTTGCGCAACTCGACACCCAGCTGCGACCAATCAAAGCCAAGAATGAACGCTATATAGCCACTCAGATGGAGAACTACATAAGCGAAGCACCACAAACCCAGCTGCCGTCGGACAGCAATCCACCCCGCCCAACCGGTGAGCTTCAGCAACGGCGTGAAGCTCAATGTAATAAGCAGCAGTACAAGCGTCCCCAACCCCAACCGATCAACCAGCACCTTGCCGGGATCCGGCCCCAGCACATCCGCCCAAGCCTGATAGAGCCAGAGCAGCGGCCATACCGCAGCAGCGATGAAGACACTCACTCGCCAGAACGGATATCGCATCAGTAGTTCTTCCGCAGATCGAGCCCTGTATATAGAGAAGCAACTTCGTCCGAGTAGCCGTTGAACATCTGCGTGTCACGCACATTGGGCTTGAACAGACCGCTTGGCAGCCGCCGCTCCCGAGCCTGCGTCCAGCGCGGATGATCGACTGTCGGATTTACGTTGGCATAGAAGCCGTACTCGTCCGCAGCAATGCTTTGCCAGGTGGTTTTCGGTTGCTCGCTGACCAGACTGATCCGCACGATGGATTTGACGCTCTTGAAGCCGTACTTCCACGGCACCACCAGGCGCAGAGGCGCGCCGTTCTGGTTAGGCAACTCACGCCCGTACATGCCCACTGCAAGAATCGCCAACGGATTCATCGCCTCGTCCAGACGCAGCCCTTCTACATAGGGCCAGTCGATCAGGGCAAAACCAGAGCGCTGCCCTGGCATGGTCTTAGGGTCCTGCAGCGTTTCGAAGCGAATGAATTTTGCCTTGGAGGTTGGCTCAACAACATTGAGCAACGCAGAGATGGGAAATCCGATCCATGGAATGACCATCGACCAGGCCTCTACACAGCGAAGACGATAGATGCGCTCCTCCAGCTGATAAGGCTTCATGAAGTCCTCCAGCGCATATCGCCCCGGCTTACCCACCTCCCCGTCCACCACCACGCTCCACGGTTCGGTTTTCAGAGAACCGGCGTTGGCGGCCGGATCACCCTTGTCGGTACCGAACTCATAGAAGTTGTTGTAGTGGGTCGCATCCTTGAACGGCGTGATCGCCTCATCCTTGACGGTGACCGCCCCCCACTTGGTAGAAGGGAGTTTTTCGGCAAACCAGGATGGCGCGTTGCCCGCCTCGACATCCGCGTATCGCGCGGCATCGTCAGCACTAGCCCAACGCGGCAAGCTGCTCACAGCCAAGCCGGCAACGGCGGCACCCAAGACATTACGACGAGATAGATAGAGGGATTCAGGCGTGACATCCGACTCATGGCAGTCGGATGACTTGGGGACTTTGATCAGCATGGCAACTCCGCAGCATTGGAGGACAGATGCACCAATAGACTGCGGAGTATGAGGGAAATTACACGCTTTTGTGCCGACGAAGACGTAACAGGTATTGAACCGGGCCAGACGCTGCATAGGCGAGGAAAACCAGCAGCAGGATGCGCGGCGGATCACTGAACACGACGGCAAACACCAGCACCACGGCAAGGATCGCCACGAAAGGTACACGTCCTTTCAGGTCCAGCTCCTTGAAGCTGTTGTACTTGATGTTGCTGACCATCAGCATGCCGGCGGCCGCAACCATCAGCGCTACCAGGAAAGACATCTTGGAACCCTGAATGCCGTAATCGCTGAACGCCCAGACAATACCCGCAACCACACCCGCCGCAGCCGGACTGGCCAGGCCGATGAAGTAGCGCTTGTCGGCGGTGCCCACCTGCGTGTTGAAGCGTGCCAGGCGCAACGCAGCGCCAGCGACATAAATAAAGGCGACCATCCAGCCGACCTTGCCCATATCGCCCAAGGCCCAACCAAATGCCAACAGTGCCGGCGCGACACCGAAGGCGACCATATCGGACAGCGAGTCGTACTCGGCACCGAAAGCACTCTGGGTGTTGGTCATACGGGCTACGCGACCGTCGAGACCGTCGAGCACCATGGCGACAAAAATGGCGATCGCGGCAAACGCAAAATACTTGCTCGCGCCAATCGCATCACCTGCACTCAAGGCACTCTGGGCACTCATTGAATTGATGATGGAATAGAACCCTGCGAACAGGTTCGCAGTGGTGAACAGATTCGGCAGAAGATAGATACCACGATGCCGGACTTTACGGCCTTCAGCGTCATGCCCTTCTTCGACGTGTTCATCGATGGGCAGCAGGCTTTCGGCGTCAGAAGCCTGGTTTGGCTCTTCGGGACGTTCGCTCATGGACATTACCTTGCAACGGGGTGGAAAGTTTCGACAGGTGTCTGGGACGACGGTTCGGCCACAAACGATGCAGCTTTATACCAGAACCGGCCTCCTAAACGAAAAAACGCGGCCTAGGCCGCGTTTTCCGTACAAGTGTGCGACTTAGTTTTTGGCTTTGTCGACGATCTTGTTGGCACCGATCCACGGCATCATGGAGCGCAGTTGCTCGCCGATGATTTCGATACCGTGAGCGGCGTTGTTACGACGCTTGGCGGTCATCGAAGGATAGCCGGTTGCGCCTTCGCTGATGAACATCTTGGCGTATTCGCCGTCCTGAATACGTTTCAGGGCGTTGCGCATGGCCTGACGGGATTCGGCGTTGATCACTTCCGGACCAGTCACGTACTCGCCGTATTCAGCGTTGTTGGAGATCGAGTAGTTCATGTTGGCGATACCGCCTTCGTACATGAGGTCAACGATCAGTTTCAGTTCGTGCAGGCATTCGAAGTAGGCCATTTCTGGCGCGTAGCCAGCTTCAACCAGGGTTTCAAAACCGGCTTTGACCAGTTCAACGGTACCACCGCACAGAACGGCTTGTTCGCCGAACAGGTCGGTTTCGGTCTCGTCCTTGAAAGTGGTTTCGATGATACCGGTACGACCGCCACCAACGCCGGCAGCGTAGGACAGTGCAACGTTTTTGGCGTTGCCGGAAGCATCCTGATAGATAGCGATCAGGTCAGGGATACCGCCGCCTTTGACGAACTCGGAACGCACGGTGTGGCCCGGTGCTTTCGGCGCGATCATGATCACGTCGAGGTCAGCGCGCGGAACAACCTGGTTGTAGTGGATCGCGAAGCCGTGGGAGAAGGCCAGGGTGGCGCCTTTCTTGATGTTCGGCTCGATTTCGTTTTTGTACAGGGAGGACTGGAACTCGTCCGGGGTCAGGATCATGACCAGGTCGGCAGCCGCAACAGCGGAAGCAACGTCGGTCACTTTCAGGCCGTGAGCTTCGGCTTTGGCAACGGTCGCCGAACCTTTACGCAGGCCAACAGTGACGTCAACGCCGGAGTCTTTCAGGTTGCACGCTTGAGCGTGGCCTTGGGAACCGTAACCGATGATGGCAACTTTCTTGCCCTGGATGATCGACAGGTCGCAGTCTTTATCGTAGAAAACTTTCATGAATTTCCCCTATATATCCAGGCCGTTCAGGCCATTCGCTAATTTGGTTTAGATGCTGAGTACTTTGTCGCCGCGAGCAATACCGGTTACGCCGCTGCGGACGGTTTCCAGGATCGACGCGGTGCCGATGGACTGAATGAAGCTGTCGAGCTTGTCGCTGGTACCGGTCAATTGAACGGTATACACGCTAGCGCTGACATCGACGATCTGCCCACGGTAAATATCGGTGGTGCGCTTGATCTCGGCGCGCTGGGCGCCGGTGGCCTTGACCTTGACCAGCATCAGTTCGCGCTCGATGTGAGCACTTTCCGACAGGTCGACCAGTTTGACCACTTCGATCAGCTTGTTCAGGTTCTTGGTGATCTGCTCGATGATCTCATCGTGACCAACGGTGGTCAGCGTCAGACGCGACAAGGTCGGGTCTTCGGTTGGCGCCACGGTCAGGCTTTCGATGTTGTAGTTGCGCTGCGAGAACAGGCCGACTACACGCGACAGAGCACCGGGTTCGTTTTCCAGAAGCAAGGAAATAATGTGCCGCATGATTAAGTACGCTCCGTCTTGCTCAGCCACATATCGCGCATGGAGCCGTCTTTGATCTGCATCGGATAGACGTGCTCGCTGGTGTCGACAGCAATATCGATGACCACCAGGCGATCCTTCATGGCGAATGCTTCTTCCATCTGCGACTTCAGATCTTTCGAGTCGGTGATGCGCACGCCGACATGGCCATAGGCCTCTGCCAGCTTGACGAAGTCAGGCAACGATTCCATGTAGGAGTGCGAGTGACGGCTACCGTAGCTCATGTCCTGCCACTGACGAACCATACCCAGAACGCCGTTGTTCAGGATGACGATTTTGACCGGCAAGCCATATTGCAGACAGGTGGACAGCTCCTGAATGTTCATCTGGATACTGCCCTCGCCCGTTACGCAGGCGACGTCGGCATCCGGAAAGCTCAACTTGATACCCATGGCCGCCGGGAAACCGAAGCCCATGGTGCCCAGGCCACCGGAGTTGATCCAGCGGTTCGGCTTGTTGAACTTGTAGTACTGCGCCGCGAACATTTGGTGCTGACCCACGTCGGAGGCAACAAAGGCATCGCCCTTGGTCACTTCGCACAGGGTTTCGATCACGGTCTGCGGCTTGATGACACTGCCGTCGCCCTTGTCGTAAGGGAACAGGCCGCGATCACCGCGCCACTCATCAACTTGCTTCCACCAGCTGGCAACGGACTCCTTGTTCGGGGTCTCGCCGATTTCCTTGAGGATCGCGACCATTTCGGTCAGGACGCTTTCCACCGGACCAACGATCGGCACGTCGGCCTTGATGGTCTTGGAGATCGAAGCCGGGTCGATGTCGATGTGAATGATCTTGGCATTCGGGCAGAACTTCGACGCGCCGTTGATGACACGATCGTCGAAGCGTGCGCCGACTGCGAGGATCACGTCAGCATGGTGCATCGCCAGGTTGGCGGTGTAGCTGCCGTGCATGCCGAGCATGCCGATGAACTGACGGTCGGTGCCAGGGTAGGCACCCAGACCCATCAGGGTATTGGTCACTGGCAGGTTGAGCATCTTCGCCAACTCGGTCAGCGGCGCGGAGCCACCACCAAGAATCACACCGCCGCCTGCGTACATCACAGGGCGCTTGGCCGCCAGGAGCATTTCGGCTGCCTTGCGGATTTGTCCGGAGTGACCGCGAACGGCCGGGCTGTAGGAACGCAGCTTGGCTTTTTTCGGGAAGATGTATTCGAACTTCTCGGCCGGGTTGGTCATGTCTTTCGGGATATCGACAACGACCGGACCAGGACGACCGGATTGCGCCAGGTAGAACGCTTTCTTCATGACTTCCGGGATTTCCGACGCGTGCTTGATCATGAAGCTGTGCTTCACGATCGGCCGGGAGATACCGATCATGTCGGTTTCCTGGAACGCATCGGTGCCAACCATGTTGCTAGGCACCTGGCCGGAAATGACCACCATCGGAATGGAGTCCATGTAGGCCGTGGCAATACCGGTAATGGCGTTGGTTGCGCCCGGGCCGGAGGTCACCAGCACCACACCGGCTTTACCGGTGGCACGGGCGTAGCCGTCAGCCATATGGGTCGCAGCCTGCTCGTGACGAACCAGGATGTGGGTCACTTCCGGTTCTTTGAACAGGGCATCGTAAACATGAAGAAGAGCACCACCCGGGTACCCGTAGATGTACTTGACGCCTTCGTCACGCAAAAAGCGGACGAGCATCTCACCGCCAGATAAAAGCTCCACGTTGTTCACCTCTAAAACGCCAGAATACCGCCCACATACAAGAGGACGGGTCTTAATAGGTTTACTTCTCGGCAGAGCATGAGCGACGGTGGTCGCCGACTACGTCAGCACTGACTGAGCAAGTATTGGGATCGTCCCAAGTGTTGCGGGGCTTTCCCACCCAGCGCGAGGTAACGCGTTGCGGGTGTAACAGGTCGGCGCGGATGTGCGCCTCATGATCTGCCGAGTGGGTCTGCTTCTGGCAGTCCCTCTACAGCGGACTTTGGATTCTTCTGTTTCGTCCCCTGCAAGTCAAGTCGTCAATGTGCTTTATTGAAGTAAGCACATGAGAAAGCAAGAAAAAACCGCTAAACAGCAACTGTGTTAGCTTCAATTGCGCAACCCAATACAAGGAAATGGCATGCGAACGTTTTTCCTGACCGCCAGCTTGCTGATCGCCATCAGCCCTTTGTGCATGGCCGCTCAGATTTACACGTGGGTCGATGAACAAGGCGTTACCCACTTCGATGCGCAACCGCCCCAGGGCCGGCAAGCCACGACCGTTGTCACGCCCTCCTCTGCGAACAAGCCGGCTACGCTGCCCCGCAGTAACGCCATTGGCGATCAACAGGCCATCGATAAGACCGTTAAAAAACAGGTCGCCGAGCAGCAAGCGCAGCTAAAGGTATTCTGCGAGCAGGCGCGGACGAACCTGGCTCAACTGCAGAACAATCCGCGGATACGGGAGGATGTCGAGGGTGAGATGCGCCGCCTGACCGACGAGCAACGTCAGGATCGAACTGCTGAAGCACAAAGACAGATCGCTGAAAACTGCCAGTAGATACCTGTAGGAGCAGAGCTTGCTCGCGAAGGCGGCGTAACATTCAACATATCTTTTGAATGTTACGCCGCCTTCGCGAGCAAGCTCTGCTCCTACAAGAAATCGGGGTCAGCGGGAGGCGGTGATCAGTTGGTCGAACTCTTTGAGCAGAACCTGCAACTGCCGATCCTTGCCCTGGACATTGCGGCCGGCGAAGACCATTTCCGCCATCTCCTGAATGCCCGAGGCATTGGGCAGCGGCAAATCCTGCTCGAGGATCGCTTTCATGCGCGGCAGGAAGATCCATTGCAGCCACTGCTCGAAATCCAGCGTATCGACCGAGAACGGCTCGACACTGGACAGCGCTTCAACCGATGGCGAGACCTCGTCCCACCACCCCTGAACCCGCAACTCGCGCTCGATCAACAGCAGCTGCTCGGCAATTTTCGGAAAGCGTGCGTCCATCACAGCGAAACCTTGGCCTTCTGACGGGCCAGTGCAGCGCCAGCGGAATCACCCTGCTTATCACGTGCCTGACCGATCAATTCCCACAGACTGGCCTGAAGTGCCGGACGCCCATTGGCGAGGGTCAGACCACGACGAGCGAACTGCTCGGCTTGTGCCGCATCACCTTGGGCCATGCGAACCTGCGCCAGACGATAAAGCACTTGCGGCTCACGCGGTGCAACACGCTGGGCGCGCTCCAGACTGGAAGAAGCACCGTTGAGGTCACCGCCAGCCTGTTGCTGCTGAGCAGTGGTCAGCAGCGCCAATACCGGACCGTCCAGTTGTTCATCGGCTGACAGGCCACCGACGCTCGACGAAGGAATCCCGCTCGGTGTCGATGGCATGCTGTAGCTGCCCTGATTGATCGGGGCCGACTGGACTGGCGAAGTGTCGATCGGACCCGAAGTGATCGGGCCTGGCGTAATCGGCGAAGTGCTGATCGGTGCCGATGCAACTGCACCGCCACCCGGCACCATCACCACGACGCCGGTGTCACCTTGCGGGATCGCCTGGGTCTGGGATTGCACAGGACGTTTAACCGTTGTTTGACGAAAACCGCCATTGGCCGAAACACGTTCACTGTTGGAAACGGCGCTGCCGGAATCCACAACCGGAATCGAACCACGCTGTACGCTGGAGCAACCGCTGAGCAAAGCCACGGCGGCAACCGCTGGAATCAACCATTTGTTCACTTGAAACCCTCTTTGCTTAATTCATCCAGCCCTTGACCCAATCCATCACCGTTTCACCGTTAATAGGGCTTTCGCCACCACAAGCAGCGCCGGGAGGCGGTTCGCTGCCGCGAATATACGGCATCTGCACGGCGCCTGGGCAGTTGGCATCAGAGCCTTGTCCGGTACGTGAATCGACCCAAGCCTGAACCACATTATCCGGCTGCGGCATGTCCAGCGGCAACGGATCGGCCTTGCGCATGAAACTGGTCCAGACCTGCAACGCGCCAGTGGCACCGGTAAACGGTGTCTTGCCGTTGTCATCGCGCCCCAGCCACACCACCGCCAGCAAGTCCTGACTGAAACCGGCGAACCAGCTGTCTCGCGAATCGTTACTCGTACCGGTCTTGCCCGCCAGCGTCAGGGTTTTCGGTAACACGTTGTAAACCGAACTGCCGGTGCCTTCGCGCATGACCCGCTGCATGGCACTCTGGATCAGGTAAATGGACGCCGGATCGAAACGCTGCTGAATCTGGAACGGATACCGCTTGAGCGGCTCGCCTTCCGCCGTCAGCACGCTACGAATCCCGCGCATCGGCGTATTGAAGCCACCGTTTGCGAGGGTCTGGTACATGGTCGCCACTTCGATCGGGGTCATGCCGCCGGCACCCAGCAGCATCGACGGGAATGCCGGAAACTCGCGACTCACCCCCAGGCGCGCCAGCGTCTTCAAGACATTCGGCACGCCCACCGCCAACCCGAGACGCGCGGTCGACAGGTTGTAGGAGTGCGCCAGGCCCTGATAAAGGAAAACAGTGCCATGGGAGCGGCGATCATAGTTTTGCGGTTTCCAGACCTGCCCGTCCGCGCCTTTTACCGAGAAGGATTCGTCTGACAGCCAACTGGTCAACGTGTACTGGCTAGGTTTCTCAAGGGCTGTCAGATAAACCGCCGGCTTGATCAACGAACCGATCGGTCGCACAGCATCCAGCGCCCGGTTGAACCCGGCGAAGCTTGCCTGGCGACTGCCGATCATGGCCTGGACTTCACCGGTTTCCGGGTTGGTCACGACCATCGCTGCTTCAACGTCATCGGAGCCTTTGCGACCGGACAAGCGCTTGAACGTATCGTTGACCGACGCTTCAGCTTTCATCTGCAAAATAGGATCGAAACTGGTGAAGATCCGCAGGCCTTCTTCGGTCAAGTCTTCGTCGCGATAGTCTTCGCGCAGTTGACGTTTAACCAGGTCGAGAAACCCAGGGAACGAACTGTCGGCCAGTTTGCCGCGCGTCGTCACGCCCAAAGGCATTTTCTTCGCCGCAGCGACCTGCTCGGCGGTGGCGACGCCTTGCTGCTCAAGCACATCGAGCACCAGGTTGCGCCGCTCGAGCGCCCGCTCTGGATTGCGACGCGGGTTGTAATAGGACGGTCCCTTGACCATGCCCACCAGCATCGCGACTTGATGCAGTTTCAGCTCGGACAACGGCTGCCCGAAGAAGAACTGGCTGGCGAGGCCGAAACCGTGCACCGCGCGCTGGCCATCCTGACCGACGAACACTTCATTGAGGTAGGCCTCAAGAATCTCCCGCTTGTCGTAATGCAGTTCAAGCAGCATCGCCATCATGGCTTCGGTGAGTTTGCGGCTCAGGCTGCGTTCGCTGGTCAGGTAGAAGTTCTTGACCAACTGTTGCGTCAGGGTACTACCGCCCTGGGTCATCTTGCCGCCAGAGGTGTTGACCCAGATGGCGCGGACAATCGACTTCGGCGACACGCCCCAGTGGCTATAGAAGTCCCGGTCTTCTACAGCGACCAGGGTCTCCAGCAGATACGGCGGCACCTGATCGATGTTGATCAGAATGCGGTCTTCGAGATTCTTCGGATAAATCCCGCCGATCAGCAGCGGTTCCAGCCGCACCACAGAAAGCTTCGAACCGTTGGTCGCCGAAAGTTCAGCCACGTAGTCGCCGGAGAAGCGCACGCGCACGGGCTGGGCGTTCTCCATGCCTTCATAGAACTGGAAACCACGGGTATTCAAGTCAACGGTGTTGCCGTTGACCGATGCTGCGCCGGGGCCGTTGCTCACGCTTTCGCGGCGATAGCCCAGGGCGTCGAGTTCGGTGAGGAAGTCTTCCTTGCTCAGCTTCTGGCCGGTGAACAGCTCGAGCGGGCGCGCATACACCTTGGCCGGGATAGTCCAGCGCTTGCCGGAGAACTTCTCCTGGACAATAGCGTCGAGGTAAACCGCGAACCCGGCGAGCACCACAAGGCCGACCAGACTGAGTTTAAGGGCCCAGCCCAGCCAAGGGCGCAGGCCCCTGGAAGGTGGTTTTTTGGGGGTACGGGGGGATCGAGTACGAGTCATGGCGCCGGATTATACGCACTTTATTCATACTCAACAGGAGCCCGCCGAGGTTTGCGTCGGGCGGACTTGCGGCCATAATGGCGGCCGTGAATTTTCCCAGACTCTGAAGGAACGCCTGTGAGCCAGTCCCTGATCGCCGCCCTGCAAAACCCGGCCCTCTACCCGCACCCGGTAGACGGGTTTCAGCTCATCGAAACCCACATCTCCTGGGTCATTCTCACAGGCGCTTTCGCTTATAAAGTGAAGAAGCCAGTCAACTTCGGCTTCCTCGACTTCACCAGCCTCGATGCCCGCGAGCATTTCTGTGGTGAAGAACTGCGCCTGAACCAGCGCCTGACCAATGATTTGTATCTCGAAGTGTTGCCAATTACCGGCAGCGCCGAAGCGCCACAACTGGGCGGCGACGGCCCGGTCATCGAATACGCGCTGAAAATGCGTCAGTTCCCACAGAGCCAACTGCTCAGCACGCTGCAAGCCAACGGCGAATTGACCACCGCGCACATCGACGAGATGGCCGCACAGATTGCGCAATTCCACCTCACCGCACCAAAGGTGCCTGCGGAACACGAAGCCGGCACGCCGGACAGCGTCATGGCGCCAGTGCGGCAAAACTTCGAGCAGATCCGCCCGTTCCTGAGTGACAAGGCGGACCTGCTGCAACTCGATGCCTTGCAAGCCTGGGCCGAAAGCAGCTTCGAACGCCTCAAGCCACTGTTTGCCCAGCGCAAGGCCGAGGGGTTCATCCGCGAGTGTCACGGTGACATCCACCTGGGCAACGCCACCGTGATCGATGGCAAGGTCGTGATCTTTGACTGCATCGAATTCAACGAGCCGTTCCGCTTCACCGACGTCTATGCCGACACCGGTTTCCTGGCGATGGACCTTGAAGACCGTGGCCTGAAGAGCCTGGCCCGTCGCTTTATCAGCCAGTACCTGGAGTTGACCGGCGATTATCAGGGCCTGGAACTGCTGAACTTCTATAAAGCCTACCGTGCGCTGGTTCGCGCCAAGGTCAGCCTGTTCAGCATGCCGGCCGAGGCCGACCCGGTGCAGCGCGCCACGACCCTGCGCCAGTACCGCAACTATGCAAACCTGGCGGAAAGCTACAGCACCATTCCTTCGCGCTTCATGGCCATCACCCACGGCGTTTCCGCTGTTGGCAAAAGCCACGTGGCCATGCGCCTGGTGGAAGCGCTGGGCGCAATTCGCCTGCGCTCCGACGTCGAACGCAAACGCCTGTTCGGCGAACAAACTGTCGCCAACGATCCGCAAGCCGGCATTTATAGCGCCGACGCCAGCGCCGCAACCTACACTCGCCTGCATGAAATCGCCGCGGTCATCCTGCGCGCCGGTTTCCCGGTGGTGGTCGATGCCACTTACCTCAAGCGCGACCAGCGTGACGGCGCGGCGAAAATTGCCGAAGCCACCGGCGCGCCGTTCCTGATCCTTGATTGCAACGCGCCACAAGCGGTGATCGAAAGCTGGCTGGCCCTGCGCCAGGCAGACAAAAAGGATCCATCCGACGCCAATCTGGCCGTTATCGAAGTGCAGCAAGCCAATCGTGAAGCCCTGACGCCAGAAGAGATTCTGTGCAGCAAACGCGTGCAGACCAATGAAAGCGGGACCCTCGACACCGTCGTTGCGCAAATTCGCCAACGCCTGCCGGGCCTGTAAGAAAGTATTTCAGCCGTGGAGCCTTCGCTGGCTTCACGGCTGTCAAATAGTGGCACTATACTGGCGTCATAAAACCAACAGGTGATGTGACATGAGCCAGCCGAAACTTCTCGACACCCCGCTTTATGCCTTACTGCACAAAGACGACATCACAGGTTTCAACAACGAACGTCCAAAAGACGGACCTATCGACATGGTCGGTGGTGACTTCCGAGGCCTGGACCTGCGTGAACTGAATGCCGACGGCATCGACTTTACCGATGCTTACTTCCGCTCTGCCGACTTGCGCGGCATCGATTTCAGCAACTCAAACCTGGAAGGCGCAAGCCTGGCCCACGCGCAGATCTCCGGCGCCTACTTTCCACGAGAGCTGAGTGCCGACGAAATTCTGATGTCGATGAATTTCGGTACACGCCTGCGTTATCGAACCCGTTAAAAACGACCGATAACTGACATGTCCAGTGCTCAGCCTTGGCGCCCCCCGCCTTGCGCTGGACTGTGGGTGTTTTCAGCTAGAGAACTTGACGCCCTTCCGCCTTTTCCTACCTTGCTCGCGTATTTTTACGCTGCACATCGGAGTCGCTTCTTAGAAGCATTTGCTCCGAAACCGACCAAACAATCACGCTTTTCCTACTGATGGCTACACTCCTCAGAAGCTTGCCCACGCACCGTTCGGCCGTCGCAAGGAGGCTTGATGAATGATGAACTGCAGCACCTGAAGAATCTTGGCAAGACATCGGCGCAGTGGCTGCATGCCGTGGGCATCCACAGCGCCTCGGACTTGCGTCGCCTGGGGGCTGTGGATGCCTATCGGGCTGTGCGCACGCGCGGGTTCCGGGCATCCAAGGTGTTGTTATATGCGATCGAAGGCGCGCTGATGGATGTGCATTGGAACGACATCCCCGCCGAGCGCAAGGAAGCCCTGAATAAACAGTTGGAAGCGATCTCGTCACGCCACAAGAATTGAACGGGAGCGAAGGAGAGTTTCTCAGCCTCACTCAAAGCAATCCGAAGATCACCTACAGCCTGATCGAGAGCGTGGACCGACGCATTGACCTGCTGAACAAGCACACCACGCAGCTGAGTTCATCAGGAATGTAGTCTGAAGCCCAATGATTACGGGGCCTCTCGCCAAGAAACTGACAATTTTCGAGGAAATGAAAAATCAGCGGTTGACTTGGTAATGAGAATCGCTATGATTATCACAACTGGTCGCGAGACTGGTCGATATTTGAAAAGCCCTTGGTTCGGACTCTCAGATATCTCCTCATCAGGCTAATCACGGTTATTTGACCCGGCTCTTGCCGGGTCTTTTTTTGCCTGTGAAAAAGTCCCCGGCAAAACCGATCCCCTGTAGGAGCCGGCTTGCTGGCGATGGCGGTGTATCAGTCAACGCATTTAGTGACTGAACCATCGCCATCGCCAGCAAGCCGGCTCCTACAGGGGGATCTGTTGCCGTTGTTTAGGGTTTTGATTCTGGCTGGCCCTTGCGCATCTCTGCACAGTAATCCGGCGCTGGCGTGGCAGGCGTGTACCAGACGTAATCGGCCATCGCCGCTGTGACTTCGCCGCCCTGCTGCGCCAGCATTAAAACCACGGGCGCTTCGGGCGCTCCCAGATCAAGTGCATGGATCGGCACGCCGACATCCTTTCGCGCGTGGTAAGCGCCGGCGAACAGCAATGCAGGAGTGGGTGCAGCCAACAGCCGCTCGGCCATGCGCCGGTCACGTTGCTGCTGGACGGCGAGCATCGCCGGCATTTGCGATTCGGGCAGCAGGCCGCAATGGGAACCGCTGATCTGTGCCAGCAACTCATCCTTGACCGACGTGGCATTGGAGCGAGCGCCGCTTAATGTCGGCGGCCGGGCGTAAAAAGCACGCACCTCGACTGTGTCCAGATTGGCAGCCAGCAGCGGATACGGTTGGGCCAGGGCGAAACGAACGATCGGCCCATACAGATTCCAGTCCCAGCCAGGTTGCCAGGCTAATGCACCTGGCAAATCCGAGGGCAGCGTCGAGGCGTGGCGAATGTCGTCGACGCGCAGCTGTTGATCCGGCGTGAGCATTTCCAACAGCAGACTGCCTTGCGGGCGCTGTTCTCCCAGCGCCTGCAATAACCAGCGTTGCAGTTCATGGTGATCGCGATTGTCATGCTGTTCCCCCACGATCAATCGCGACGGCTTGGCCAGACGCGCCAGCAGCTCCTGCGCCGTCAGCGTCTGACCACTGCGCAAGTCGCGAATCTCGCCGGTGACCGGCGGCGTCGAAACATGCTGACAAGCACTCAGCATCAGCACCGCCAGAATCACCATCACACGCATACCCACACCCTCTATCAATGACTCAGCGGGCGATGATCAGCGGATGCCCACGCTCCGGGTGCTGCTGCACCAAGACGTCCAGCCCGAATACCGCCTTGAGCGGTTCCGGACGCAACACTTGCTCCGGGGTATCGAGCGCGACCGGCCGCCCGCCTTCGAGCAGTAACAGGCGATCACAATAACGCGCCGCCAGGTTCAGATCATGCAGGATCACCAACACGGACGCGCCGCGATCTGCGAACTCGCGCACCGCTTGCAAGGTGGTGTGTTGATGCAGCGGATCAAGCATCGAAGTCGGCTCGTCGAGCAACAGCGTTTGCCCCGCCTCGCCCGGCCAGAGTTGCGCCAGCACCCGCGCCAGATGCACGCGCTGACGTTCGCCGCCGGACAACGCCAGATAGCTGCGACCACTCAAATGCCCGGCATCGGCGGCCTGCAATGCGGCGGCGACGATTTCGTCATCGCGGACCCGGCCGGTCTGGTGCGGCAAGCGCCCCATGCCGACGACTTCCTCGACGCGAAAGGCGAAGTTCAAGGTCGAGACTTGTGGCAATACCGCCAATCGTTGTGCTCGTTGCGCGCCGGTCCAGTCACGCAACTCGCGCTCATCGAGCCACACGCTGGCGTGATCAGCCTGCAACTCGCCGCACAAGGCGCCCAGCAACGTGCTTTTGCCCGCACCGTTAGGCCCCAACACGCCGAGGACCTCTCCCGGTTTGAGCTCAAGCGTAATATCCATCAGGACAATCTTGCGGCCTCGGCGGATGTGCAGATTTTGCGTTCGCAACATCAGGCACGCCCTCGCAGCAATAGATAAAGAAAGACCGGCGCACCGATCATCGCAGTGACGATTCCGATCGGCAGCTCCGCCGGCGCCAAGGCCAGTCGCGCCACCAGATCAGCGAACAACAGGAGACTGGCGCCCGCCAGCACCGAGGCCGGCAGCAAAACCCGATGATCGGGACCGGCCAGCAGACGCACCAGATGCGGCACCACCAGCCCGACAAAGCCGATCATCCCCGCCGCTGCCACCGCCGCGCCGACACCCAACGCCGTGCAAAGCACCAACTCACGCTTGAGCTTTTCGACGTCGATGCCCAGGTGTCCGGCCTCCGACTCGCCCAGCAACAACGCATTCAACGCCTTGGCGCGACGCGGCAACCACAGCGCCACGCAGGCACTGATCAACAGTAACGGCCAGAGTCGCGAATAACTGGCACCGTTCAGACTGCCCAGATTCCAAAAGGTCAGCGTTCGCAGTGTCGTGTCATCTGCCAGGTAGGTAAACAGCCCCACGATCGAGCCGGCCAGCGCCGTCAAAGCGAGACCCGCCAACAGCATGGTTGCGACATCGGTTTGCCCGTTGCGCCGACCCAGTCGATACACCATCGCTGTCACGCCGAGCCCGCCGAGAAACGCGCACAGCGATAAAAGGTACGGCCCGAGGAATTCCGGCAATCCACCAAACGCCGAGCCGCCGACAATTGCAATGGCCGCGCCCAATGCCGCGCCACCGGAAACGCCCACTAACCCCGGATCGGCCAATGGGTTGCGAAACAAGCCCTGCATCGCCACACCCGACAACGCCAGCACACCACCCACCGCCAATCCCAACAAGGTACGCGGCAAGCGAATCTGCCCGAGGATCAGCTCAGCCTGCTCCAGTCCGTCAGGCGCAAAAGGCAGGCCGATCATGCGTAACGCTGCACGCAAGGTATCGAGCAACGGCAGGCTCACCGGCCCGAGCGCCAACGACAACCAGATCGCCAGCAAACACAGCAGGCTCAGCCCGATGAACAACGCCCGGGGCTTTACCAGGACGGTCATTGAGCAACAGTGCCGGGATAGAAACCATCACTGATTTTTTTCAACGCCTCGGGCAATCGCGGGCCTAGCCCACCCACCAGCAGCGTTGGATCGAGCTCCATGACGCGCCCGTCCTTGGCGGCGCGGGTGGAAGACAGAATCGGGTTCTCCTTGAACAGCGCTGCGCGCGCCGCTTCACCGGTCAATGCGCGGTCGGCAAACACCAGCACCTCGGGGTCCAGGCTGATCAAGGATTCATTGGAAAAAGGTTTGTAACCGGTGTGCGTCGCCAGGTTGTGCCCACCGGCCTTCTGGATCAGCCAATCAGCAGCGGTGTCCTTGCCAGCGATAAGAGGCTTGCCGCCCGCATGACCGAGCAGCACCAGCACACCCGGTGAGGGCTGCGTCAGCTGCGCATTGGTGACCCGAACCTTTTGCTGATCGAGCTGCTGTTGATAGCCCTGGAACAGTTGCGCAGCCTTGTCCTCGGCGCCGAGCAATTTGCCCAACTGCTGCAAGTTCACGTGCAACGTCGGCAGATCAGGCTGAGCCGAAAACAGTTCGACTTGCACCCCCGCCGTGCGAATCTGCGAAATCACCGGCGGCGGCCCCATTTCTTCGGTGCCGACCAGGATCTGCGGGCGTAAGCTCAAGATGCCCTCCGCCGACAGCTGCCGCTGATAACCGATGCTCGGTAACGCCTTGAGCGATTCCGGGTGCTGGCTGGTGGTGTCGACACCGACCAGTTTCGATTCGCCGCCGAGCGCGCTGACCCACTCCGACAAGGCCCCACCGGCACTGACCCAGCGTTGTGGCAACTCGGCCGCTGCGGCGTGGTGGCTGACGAGAAGTCCGGCACAGAGCGCAGCAACGCGGGTACTCAGGCGCATAAACAGCTTCCTTTAATGGTTTTCCCAGGCATTGAAGTGACAGGCCAAGTATCCTCGGCATCCGGCACCTGCACCCGACGGGCGAAGCGGCCATTTGATAATTGTTTGCATTTGAACGTCAAGCTCGGACATATCCAGTCACGAGCCGCCGCACTTGAGGATAGACATGAAGTTTCTTTGCGCAGGCGCTGAGCTGGCCGAGTCCAGCAGCCGCGGTTTCGAGATCGACGGCGAGAAGCTATTCGCCGTACGCCGGAACGATCAGGTCTACGTGTATATCAACCGTTGCCCGCACCGTGGCGTCGGGCTGGAATGGACACCCGACCGGTTTCTCGACCCCAGCAACAGCCTGATCCAGTGCGCCACCCACGGCGCACTGTTCCTGATCGAAGACGGCGAGTGCGTCGCCGGCCCATGCGCCGGGCAATCCCTGACCACTGTTGAAAGTCGCGAAGACGCTCAAGGAATCTGGGTCAGCCTCTAACCGTTGAGCAACACCTCCAGACGCCGCTCGACCCGCATTTCCTCGTGGGTCAACCGCACGCCGTAAGCCAGGACTTCAACACCGCACGCCACCGCTTCTCGCAAAGCGGCCGCGTAGGCCGAATCGATTTCCTCAGCAGGACGCACGGCATCGATGCCGGTGAGGTTCACGCAATACAACTGCACCGCACGAATCCCATCCCGCGCCAGATGCGCCAGTTCCCGCAAATGCTTGGCACCACGCTGGGTGACCGCATCGGGAAACGCCGCCACCGATGAGCCATCGAAGCCCAACGTGACACTTTTGACTTCCACATACGCCGGCCCGCTCGGGTAATCGAGGCGAAAGTCGATGCGACTGTTCTCCTGCCCGTAGGCCACTTCGCGTTTCAGTTCAGTGAAGCCGTTGAGCTCAGCAATGACGCCGCCCCGCAGTGCTTCCTCAATCAAACCGTTGGCGCGCGCGGTGTTCACGCAGAACAAGCGACCTTGAGGGGTCTCGCCGATTTCCCAAGTGCCGGGTAATTTGCGCTTGGGATCATTGGAGCGACTGAACCAGACCTGCCCGCCCTCCACCTGACAATTGAGCATCGAGCCAGTGTTCGGGCAGTGAATGGTCAGCAACTCGCCGTGAACGGTTTCGATATCGGCGAGAAAACGCTTGTAACGTCGGATCAGTCGACCTTCTTCGAGGGGAGGATTGAACCGCATCAGCCTTGCCAGCTCTTCAAGCCGCGAGCGATGCGTTCGACCGCTTCCTGCAAACGCGGAAGGCTTTGGGTGTAGGCAAATCGCACGTGGTGGCCGGCCTGAAAACGCCCGAAGTCGAGGCCCGGCGTAATCGCCACGTGCTCGGTTTCAAGGAAATGCCGGCAGAATGCGAAGGCATCGCCGCCGAACTTGCTGATATCGGCATACAAATAGAATGCACCTTCGGGCTCAACGGCGATGCCGAAACCCAACTCTCGTAATGCAGGCAGCAGGAAATCCCGGCGCCGACCAAACTCGGCGCGACGCTCTTCAAGAATGGCGATGGTCGCAGGCTCGAAACAGGCCAGTGCGGCATGCTGGGCCATGCTCGGGGCGCTGATGTAGAGGTTCTGTGCGAGTTTTTCCAGTTCGCCGACCGCCGCTTCCGGCGCCACCAGCCAACCGAGTCGCCAGCCGGTCATGCCGAAATACTTTGAAAAACTATTCAGTACGAAGGCGCTGTCATCGACTTCCAGCACGCTGGTGGCATCGGTGCCGTAAGTCAGGCCGTGATAGATCTCGTCCACCACCAGATGACCATGCCGCGCCTTGATCGCGGTCGACAGGCCCGCCAGCTCATCGCGGGTCAGGAGGGTCCCGGTCGGGTTGGCCGGCGACGCCACCAGCGCGCCGACGCTGTCGTGATCCCAATGACGGTCGATCAAGTCCGGTGTCAGCTGGTAACGCACCTCCGGACCGACAGGAACAAGCTGCGCCGCGCCTTCCACCAACCGCAGGAAATGCCGGTTGCAGGGGTAACCCGGGTCCGCCAGCAGCCAGTGTTTGCCCGGATCCACCAGCAACGCACTGGCCAGCAGCAACGCGCCGGAACCGCCGGGGGTGATGAGGATTCGCCGCGGATCGATGTTCAAACCGTAACGCTGCTGATAGAAGCTGGATATGGCCTCACGCAGCTCGGGAATGCCACGGGCGGCGGTGTAACGGGTTTTCCCCGCCGTCAGCGCGGCCTGGCCGGCCTGGATGATCGGCTCGGCGGTGGTGAAATCCGGTTCGCCGATTTCCAGGTGGATCACATCGTGGCCGGCAGCTTGCAGTTCATTGGCCCGCGCCAGCAGCGCCATGACATGGAACGGTTCGATCGCGCGACTGCGGGCACTGTAGGACTGAGCCATGAGCCTTCCTTCAACAGGGTAAAAAAACCGATTCTACCCAAGCGCAGGAACGAGCGAGAACCTAAAGCGGTCAGACGCGTTAAGACCTTGGCCACAAACGACCCATGCGAGTGCGCAAGGTTTGACTAAAATCATTAATTGATCAGGTCTCCAGCACCACCGGTCAAGGCTTTGCAATCATTTGCAAGCCCTTCGGGCCACTACCTCGACATCCGGGAGTAGCGCGGCCCGATTTGATCTGGTAAGTTCGCCCGCTTGCAGCCGCAGGGCCGGCAGGTGTCGGTGATGGAGCAATCCTGCGCAGATGGATTACAAGAGTAGAGGCGGTCCATTTCATGCCCACCCAAGCAAAGCAGCAAAATCAGTCGATCAGCGGCTTCGAACCCTACAAAGAAGTAAAGGGCGAGGAGTACATGGGCAAACCCATGCGCGCTCACTTCACCAAGATCCTGAACAAGTGGAAACAGGACTTGATGCAGGAAGTCGACCGCACGGTTGATCACATGAAAGACGAGGCGGCCAACTTCCCTGACCCGGCAGACCGTGCCAGCCAGGAAGAAGAATTCAGCCTTGAATTGCGCGCCCGTGACCGCGAGCGCAAGTTGATCAAGAAGATCGACAAGACGCTGCAATTGATCGAAGACGAAGAATATGGCTGGTGCGAGTCCTGCGGCGTCGAGATCGGCGTCAAGCGACTGGAAGCACGCCCTACCGCCGACATGTGCGTTGACTGCAAGACCCTGGCGGAAATCAAGGAAAAGCAAGTCGGCAAGTAATTGCGACTTGAACGAAGAACGGAGCGTGCGAACGCTCCGTTTTTGTTTCTGATATTTGCTGATGTTTATTGCGTCTTCGGAATCGCCTTCGCGAGCAAGCTTCGCTCCTACAGGAGATTGCGCCGGCCTTTGTAGGAGCGAAGCTTGCTCGCGAAGGCGGCTTCAAGCCATGCTCGAAACGATTGGACAGCCTGAAATCGCCTTATGACCGCCATCGCCCCCGCCTATATCGGACGCTTCGCCCCCACGCCAAGCGGCCATCTGCATTTCGGTTCGCTGGTCGCAGCGCTGGCCTCGTACCTCGACGCGCGCTCGGTGGGCGGGCGCTGGTTGATGCGCATGGAAGACCTTGATCCGCCACGGGAAGAACCCGGTGCCCAAGCGGCCATTCTCAAGGCGCTGGAAAGCTACGGTTTCGAATGGGACGGCGAAATGGTCCGACAGAGCGACCGCCACGACGCCTACGCCGAAGTGCTGAATCGCCTGTTCAATCACGGCCTGGCCTACGCCTGCACGTGCTCGCGCAAACAACTGGAGCCGTATCACGGCATTTATCCGGGTTTGTGTCGCAATGCGGGCCATGGCACTGAAGATGCCGCCATTCGCTTGCGCGTGCCTGAGCTGGAGTACCACTTCATCGACCGCGTGCAGGGCGAGTACCGCCAACACCTGGGCCGGGACGTTGGTGATTTCGTGATCCGCCGCCGCGACGGGCTCTACGCCTATCAACTGGCGGTGGTGCTCGATGATGCCTGGCAAGGCATCACCGACATCGTCCGTGGCGCCGACCTGCTGGACTCCACGCCACGTCAGCTCTATCTGCAGGAACTGCTGGGTTTTTCGCAACCGCGCTATCTGCACATCCCGCTGATTACCCAGCCTGACGGCAACAAGCTCGGCAAGTCCTACCGTTCGCCGCCGCTGACCGAAGACCAGGCAACACCGTTGTTGCTGCGCGCATTGCGCGCACTCGGGCAAAATCCCGGCACAGAGCTGGCGTACGCCACACCACGGGAAGTGCTGAACTGGGGCATTGCCCACTGGGACGCGCTGAAGATCCCGCGCACACTCAACCTGCCCGAAGCGCAACTACAGTGATCAGACTTGCAGTGGCGCGCCCATCCGTTACCATCGCCGCACGTTTTCGGGCACGCGCATAAAAAAGAGAGGCCGGGATGTACATCTATCGCTTGGTCCTGCTCCTGGTAGTGGGGATTTACCTGTTTTCCCCGGCCATCATGGATTGGTGGATCGACGCCACTGGCGCCTGGTATCGCCCGTATCTGCTCTGGCTGATTCTGATCGTCGTGACCTTCATCCTGCAGAGCCAAAAAGATGCCGATGAGCTTTAGCCTGACCCAGATGATCCTGATCAGCGCCGCGTACCTGGCGGTGCTGTTCGGCGTCGCCTGGATCAGCGAACGGGGCATGATCCCCCGGGCGATCATTCGCCACCCCCTGACTTACACCCTGTCGCTGGGCGTTTACGCCAGCGCCTGGGCGTTTTACGGCACGGTGGGCCTGGCCTATCAGTACGGCTACGGCTTTCTCTCCAGCTACCTTGGGGTTTCCGGGGCATTTCTGCTCGCGCCGGTGTTGCTGTATCCGATCCTGAAGATCACTCGCACGTATCAACTGTCGTCGCTGGCCGACCTGTTCGCGTTTCGCTTTCGCAGTACCTGGGCCGGCGCACTGACCACGATCTTCATGCTGATCGGCGTGCTGCCGTTGCTGGCGTTGCAGATTCAGGCCGTGGCGGATTCCATCGGCATCCTCACCCGCGAACCGGTGCAACATCGCGTGGCCCTGAGCTTTTGCGCACTGATTACGCTGTTCACGATTTTCTTCGGCTCGCGCCACATCGCCACCCGCGAGAAACACGAAGGCCTGGTGTTTGCCATTGCCTTCGAGTCGGTGATCAAGCTGATCGCCATTGGCGGCGTTGGTTTGTATGCGCTGTACGGCGTATTCGACGGCCCGCAACAGCTGGAACTGTGGCTGCTGCAAAACCAGACCGCCCTCGCCGCGTTGCACACGCCATTGCAGGAAGGCCCGTGGCGCACGCTGTTGCTGGTGTTCTTCGCCTCGGCGATTGTGATGCCGCACATGTACCACATGACCTTTACCGAAAACCTCAACCCGCGCTCGCTGGTCAGCGCGAGTTGGGGCTTGCCGTTGTTCCTGCTGTTGATGAGTCTGGCGGTGCCGCTGATTCTCTGGGCCGGCCTGAAACTGGGGGCCACGACCAATCCGGAATACTTCACGCTGGGCATCGGTATCGCCGCCAACAGCAAAGCCTTGGCGCTGCTGGCATATGTCGGCGGGCTATCGGCCGCCAGCGGGCTGATCATCGTCACCACCCTGGCCCTGTCCGGGATGGCACTGAACCACCTGGTGCTGCCGCTCTATCAGCCTCCGGCCGAAGGCAACATCTACCGCTGGTTGAAGTGGACACGTCGGGCGCTGATCGTCGCGATCATCATGGCCGGTTACGGTTTCTATCTGCTGCTGGGCGCAGAGCAGGACCTGGCCAACCTCGGCATCGTCGCGTTTGTGGCGACGTTGCAGTTCCTGCCGGGCGTGCTGTCCGTCCTGTACTGGCCGACCGCCAACCGCCGTGGCTTCATCGCCGGTTTGCTGGCAGGGATTCTGGTGTGGCTGGTGACCATGCTGTTGCCGCTGGTCGGCAACCTGCAAGGGTTCTATATCCCGCTGTTGAACATGATCTACGTGCTGGACGACACCAGTTGGCACATGGCCGCAATCGCCTCGTTGGCCGCCAACGTGCTGATGTTCACCCTGATTTCGCTGTTCACCAACGCCAGCCCCGAAGAAGCCAGCGCCGCCGAAGCTTGCGCCGTGGACAACGTGCGTCGCCCGCAACGCCGGGAATTGCACGCCGCCTCGCCTCAGGAATTCGCCACGCAACTGGCCAAACCCTTGGGCGCCAAGGCTGCGCAGAAAGAAGTTGAACAAGCGCTGCGCGATCTCTACCTGCCATTCGACGAGCGCCGGCCTTACGCCTTGCGCCGCTTGCGCGACCGGATCGAAGCCAACCTCTCCGGCCTGATGGGCCCGAGCGTGGCGCAGGACATGGTCGAGACCTTCCTGCCTTATAAGGCCGGCGGCGAAAACTACGTCACCGAAGACATTCACTTCATCGAAAGCCGCCTCGAGGATTACCACTCGCGCCTGACCGGCCTCGCCGCTGAACTCGACGCCCTGCGCCGCTATCACCGCCAGACCCTGCAGGAATTGCCGATGGGCGTTTGCTCGCTGGCCAAGGATCAGGAAATCCTCATGTGGAACAAAGCCATGGAGGAGCTGACCGGAATTGCCGCGCAGCGCGTGGTCGGTTCGCGCCTGAGCACCATCGCCGATCCGTGGAAAGAGCTGCTGCAAGGCTTCATCAATCTGCCGGACGAGCATTTGCACAAGCAACATCTGGCCCTTGATGGCCAGACCCGCTGGCTGAACCTGCACAAAGCGGCGATCGACGAACCGCTCGCGCCGGGCAACAGTGGTTTGGTATTGCTGGTGGAAGACCTCACCGAAACGCAGATGCTCGAAGACAAGCTGGTGCACTCCGAGCGTCTGGCCAGCATTGGTCGACTGGCTGCCGGCGTGGCCCATGAAATCGGCAACCCGATCACCGGCATCGCTTGCCTGGCGCAGAACCTGCGCGAAGAACGCGAAGACGATGGCGAGCTGAAGGAAATCAGCGGGCAGATTCTGGAACAGACCAAACGCGTATCGCGCATCGTCCAGTCGCTGATGAGTTTCGCCCACGCAGGCAGTCATCAGCACAACGACGAGCCCGTCTGTCTGGCCGAAGTGGCCCAGGACGCCATTGGTTTGCTGGCCCTGAACCGACGCAATTTCGAAGTGCAGTTCTACAACCTGTGCGACCCCGATCACTGGGTCGAAGGCGATCCGCAGCGACTCGCCCAGGTACTGATCAACCTGCTCTCAAACGCCCGTGACGCCTCGCCTCCCGGCAGCGCGGTGCGGGTAAAAAGCGAAGCCGGCGAACACACGGTCGACCTGATCGTGGAAGACGAAGGCAGCGGTATTCCATCGAGCATCATGGATAGATTGTTCGAACCTTTCTTCACCACCAAGGATCCTGGCGAAGGCACCGGTCTGGGCCTTGCACTGGTCTATTCCATCGTTGAAGAGCATTATGGACAAATCACCATCGACAGCCCGGCTGATGTTCAAAGCCAACGCGGCACCCGTATCCGGGTGACCTTGCCGCGTCATGTCGAAGCGACGTCCGCTGTGAACTGAGACCGTCGAGAGTATCGAATCAATGCCGCACATTTTGATCGTCGAAGACGAAACAATTATCCGCTCCGCCTTGCGCCGCCTGCTGGAACGTAACCAGTACCAGGTCAGCGAAGCCGGTTCAGTGCAGGAAGCACAAGAACGCTTCACCATTCCCACGTTCGACCTGATCGTCAGCGACTTGCGTTTGCCTGGCGCGCCGGGCACCGAGTTGATCAAACTCGGCCAGGGCACGCCGGTGCTGATCATGACCAGCTACGCCAGCCTGCGCTCGGCGGTCGACTCCATGAAGATGGGCGCGGTGGATTACATCGCCAAGCCTTTCGACCACGACGAAATGCTCCAGGCCGTCGCACGCATCCTGCGTGACCGGCAATCGGTACAGGCCAGCGGTGAACCTGCCGTCGGCAAAACCGGCAATAGCGCGGCGAAACCGGGTGTCGACAACAGCAACGGCGAAATCGGCATCATCGGTTCGTGCCCGCCGATGCAGGATCTGTACAGCAAGATCCGCAAAGTCGCGCCGACCGATTCCAATGTCCTGATCCAGGGCGAGTCCGGCACCGGTAAAGAACTGGTGGCCCGCGCCCTGCACAACCTGTCCAGGCGCGCCAAGGCACCGATGATTTCGGTGAACTGCGCGGCGATTCCGGAAAGCCTGATCGAGTCCGAACTGTTCGGCCACGAAAAAGGCGCGTTCACCGGTGCCAGCGCCGGGCGTGCAGGCCTGGTGGAAGCGGCTGATGGCGGCACCTTGTTCCTCGACGAAATCGGCGAGCTGCCACTGGAAGCCCAGGCCCGCTTGCTGCGCGTGTTGCAGGAAGGCGAAATTCGTCGGGTCGGTTCGGTCCAGTCGCAGAAAGTCGATGTGCGCCTGATCGCCGCGACTCACCGGGACCTCAAGAGCCTGGCGAAGATCGGCCAGTTCCGTGAAGACTTGTATTACCGCCTCCACGTGATCGCCCTGAAACTGCCGGCCCTGCGTGAGCGCGGTGCCGACGTCAACGAAATCGCCAATGCCTTCCTGGCGCGGCAGAGCGCGCGGGTCAACCGCACCGACCTGAAGTTCGCCGCAGACGCCGAGCAGGCGATTCGTCATTACTCCTGGCCGGGCAACGTGCGCGAACTGGAAAACGCGGTGGAACGCGCGGTCATCCTGTGCGAGAGCCCGGAAATTTCCGCCGAGCTGCTGGGCATCGACATCGAGCTGAGCGACCTGGAAGACGATGAGTTCATCGGCCTGCCTCCGCAACAGGGCAACGGCGCCGGCAACAACAATCATGAGCCGACCGAAGACCTGTCACTGGAAGACTACTTCCAGCACTTCGTCCTCGAACACCAGGACCACATGACCGAAACCGAGCTGGCACGCAAACTGGGCGTCAGCCGTAAATGCCTGTGGGAACGCCGCCAACGCCTGGGCATTCCGCGGCGCAAGACCGGGGTGGCCAGCGAGAGCTGAGCGGGTAACACATGATTGTGTGAAGAAACTGTTACCCCAGTTTTTTCACGTAACAGAAACCGGGGCTTACGGTAACGAAGCCCCGGTTTTTTTTGGCCTCGAAAAAGCCCATCAAGTGACGTAACCCCTTGTTTTGCTAGGCTTCGCAAAAGTTGGCACGCACCCTGCTATATGTTTGGTACAAGAACAATAACAAGCAATGTACAAGACAATAAAAATAAGACGTATCGACTCACGCACAATAAAAACAAGACGGCATGAGGCGTAGCTAACTGATTCTTTTGGAGAGGCGTTGTATTTGGGGCTTGCCCCACGACCAGGCCGAGAACAACAAAAAACTGTCTTGAGACAGAGCCTGAACTGGTTGGATCGCAAGATCACTGCAGCACAGCGACCAAAGCAATCCGTTTGCTCTTGGCTCCCGATTGGGAGGGTCATGAAGGAAAACTTCATGACGCGGGCACTCAACAAAAACAAGAAGCCCGAAACCAATAACAAAAATAGAACATGCAACTACTTCTTGGGGAGCTTCGGCTCCCCTTGTAGTTTCTGGCGTTTACGCCCGTGCCAGACACGCCCTTCAAGCGCTTGCGCAGCTTCCTACACCATCCCCCGACTAAATGCTAGAATCCCCGCCCATCATGCGGTCATTCTTCGTTTTGGCCGAACATTCCTTCAAACAGTGCATCCCATGCTGAAGAAGCTGTTCCAGTCATTCCGTTCTCCCAAGCGTCATACGCAACACATCCGCAGCACGCCTGAAGTGCTTAACAGCGGCCAACACTCGCTGCAAAAGGCACAATTCAGCCGTTACGCGGTGAATATCGTCGAACGCCTGCAGAACGCCGGTTACCAGGCTTACCTGGTCGGCGGTTGTGTGCGTGACATGATGCTCGGCATCACACCGAAAGACTTTGACGTCGCCACCAGTGCCACCCCTGAACAGGTGCGCGCCGAATTCCGCAATGCGCGGATCATCGGCCGCCGCTTCAAACTGGTGCATATCCACTTTGGCCGCGAAATCATTGAAGTCGCGACCTTCCGCGCCAATCACCCGCAAAACGATGAAGAGGAAGACAGCAACCAGTCTTCCCGCAACGAGAGCGGGCGCATTCTGCGCGATAACGTCTACGGCACGCTGGAAGAGGACGCGCAACGCCGCGACTTCACCATCAACGCCCTGTATTACGATCCGGTCAGCGAGCGCATCCTCGACTACGCCAACGGCGTACACGACATCCGCAATCACCTGATCCGCCTGATCGGCGATCCGAAACAACGCTACCAGGAAGACCCGGTGCGGATGCTGCGCGCCGTGCGTTTCGCCGCCAAGCTGAATTTCGGCATCGAAAAACACAGCGCCCTGCCGATCCGCGACCTGGCACCGATGCTGCGCGAGATCCCGTCGGCCCGTCTGTTCGAAGAAGTGCTCAAGCTGTTCCTCTCCGGCCACGCCGCGGACACCTTCGAGATGCTGGTCGACCTGCAGCTGTTCGATCCGCTGTTCCCGGCCAGTGCCGAGGCGCTGGAATACAACCCGACGTACACCCACACCCTGATCAGCGAAGCGCTGATCAACACCGACCTGCGCATCAAGCAGAACAAACCGGTGACCCCGGCGTTCCTGTTTGCAGCCCTGTTGTGGCCTGCCCTGCCCGCCCGCGTGCTGCGCTTGCAGGAACGTGGCATGCCGCCGATTCCGGCGATGCAGGAAGCGGCGCACGAGCTGATTGCCGAACAGTGCCAGCGGATCGCGATTCCAAAACGCTTCACCATGCCGATCCGCGAGATCTGGGACATGCAGGAACGCCTGCCGCGCCGCAGCGGCAAACGCGCCGACCTGCTGCTGGACAACCCGCGTTTCCGCGCCGGTTACGACTTCCTGCTGCTGCGCGAAAGCGCTGGCGAACAGACCGATGGCCTGGGCGAATGGTGGACGGATTATCAGGACGCCAACGACAGCGAACGTCGTGACATGATCCGCGACCTCAGCGGCAAGGAAGACGGCACTGGCGCACCACGCAAACGTCGCCGCAGCGGCGGTGCCAAGCGCAAACGTGCAGCCGGCGCACCGAGCACCACGGGCGAGTAAGCATGGAACGCATCTACATCGGCATGGGCAGCAACCTGGCTGACCCCGCCGAACAATTGCGCAGCGCCGTCGAAGCGCTGGCGCGGTTGCCGCAGACCGAACTGGTCGGGGTTTCCGGGTTTTACCAGAGCGACTCGCTGCTGCCCGGCCAACCGCGTTACACCAACGCGGTCGCCGCCCTCGACAGCACGCTTGCCCCGCTGGAGCTGCTCGATGCGCTGCAAGCCATCGAGAACGGACAGGGCCGCGAACGTCTTGAGCGCTGGGGGCCACGCACGCTCGACCTCGACATCGTGCTGTTCGGTGATCGGCTGATCGACGAGCCACGCCTCAAAGTGCCCCACTACCATATGCAGGAACGCGCGTTCGTTCTGTACCCGCTGGCCGAGTTGGCGCCAGTGGACTTGCGGTTGGCGGATGGGCGTGCGCTGACTGATCTCCTTGCAGCCTGCCCGTTCGTCGGGTTGGAACGCTTGCCCTGACCTCCGCCATCCCCCTGTAGGAGCGAAGCTTGCTCGCGAAAGCGGTGTAACAGTCGACATAAATATTGAATGTCACACCGCTTTCGCGAGCAAGCTTCGCTCCTACAAAATCTAATGCCCCGCTAGATTGCGGCTGCTGAATCGCATCAGTTACTTCGGTAACACCCCACGCGTAACAATGCGGTAACACACGCAATTGACTTCCCGAGTTCTCCTCACGACTATAGGCGTCCCGCTGCCGCCAACACGGCGTTAAAGGGCGCAATCCAGGCCTTAAAAGCACGACAACAGACCGTGCGCCTGTATTTAACGAAGAATCACGCGCGTTACTCGCAGTAGTTTCCACAGCGCCTGAATGAGGAACTTTTCATGCCAGCCATCACCCTGACCACTCTGCAAGGTCTCAAGCAAAAAGGTGAAAAAATCACCATGCTGACCTGCTATGACGCGACCTTCGCCCACGCCTGCAATGAAGCTGGCGTCGAAGTGCTGCTGGTGGGCGACTCCCTCGGCATGGTTCTGCAAGGTCACGACAGCACCCTGCCGGTGACCACCGCCGAGATGGCTTACCACGTCGCCGCCGTCAAACGCGGTAACACCGACGCGTTTATCCTCGCCGACCTGCCCTTCATGGCCTACGCCACTATCGAACAAACCATGACCAACAGCGCCCAGTTGATGCAGGCCGGCGCACACATGGTCAAGGTCGAAGGTGCGCTGTGGCTGGCGGACTCGATCCGTCTGCTGGCCGAGCGCGGCATCCCGGTGTGCGCGCACATGGGCCTGACGCCGCAATCGGTGAACATTCTGGGCGGTTACAAAGTCCAGGGCCGTAGCGAGAACCAGGCACGGCAGATGCGCGCCGACGCCATCGCCCTGGAACAGGCCGGTGCCGCCATGCTGCTGCTCGAATGCGTGCCGAGCGAACTGGCTCAGGAAATCACCCAGGCAGTGGGGATTCCGGTGATCGGCATCGGCGCCGGCAGCGGTACCGACGGCCAGGTCCTGGTGCTGCACGACATGCTCGGCCTGTCGATCACTGGCCGAGTGCCAAAGTTCGTGAAGAACTTCATGAACGGCCAAACCAGCATTCACGCGGCCCTGAGCGCTTATGTCACTGAAGTCAAAGCGGCGACTTTCCCTGGTATCGAACACGGATTCTCTGCATGAACACCGTAAAAACCGTTCGCGAATTGCGGGCCGCCGTGGCCCGCGCCCGCAGTGAAGGCAAGCGTATCGCCTTCGTACCGACCATGGGCAACCTGCACAGCGGTCATATTGCGCTGATTACCAAGGCCTCCCAGCGGGCGGACTTCGTGGTCGCGAGTATTTTCGTCAACCCGCTGCAATTCGGCGCCGGCGAAGACCTCGACAAGTACCCGCGCACCCTGGCAGCGGACCAGGAACAACTGCTCGAGGCCGGTTGCCACTTGTTGTTCGCGCCCGCCGTAGAAGAAATGTACCCCGACGGCATGACCGGCCAGACCCGCGTCAGCGTTCCACAACTGTCCGAAGGCCTGTGCGGCGCCAGCCGTCCGGGGCATTTCGAAGGCGTGGCGACGGTGGTCAGCAAACTGTTCAACATGGTTCAGCCGGACCTGGCGATCTTTGGCCAGAAAGATTTCCAGCAACTGGCCGTGATTCGCGCGCTGGTGCATGACCTGAACATGCCGATCCAGATCATCGGCGAGCCGACGGTCCGTGCGGCCGATGGGCTGGCATTGTCATCGCGCAACGGCTTTCTCAGTGAAGAACAGCGGGCCGTGGCGCCGGTTGTGTATCGCACGCTGACCTCGATTGCTGATGCCATTAAACAGGGTGAGCGCGATTTTCCGGCGTTGATCGCCGCACAGACCAAACAGCTTGAAGCTGCGGGTTTGCGCACCGACTACCTGGAAATCCGCCATGCGCTGACCTTGCGCCCGGCGACGGCGGAAGATCGGGACCTGGTGATTCTGGTGGCAGCGTTCCTCGGCACCACGCGGTTGATCGACAACCTGCACCTGAACCTCGACACGCCCGCCTGAACACCTCAACTCCTCTGTAGGAGCGAAGCTTGCTCGCGAAGGCATCGCGTCATTCGACATCTGCATCGACTGACACGGCGCCTTCGCGAGCAAGCTTCGCTCCTACAGGGGGTTGCGTTGCCTCGCCGCTGTATTGCTGCCCACAATCGCTTCGGGCAAACTGCCCGCCGTTCGATTCCGACCTGGGAAAACACTCATGCACGCCATCATGCTCAAGGCCAAGCTGCATCGCGCCGAAGTCACCCACGCAGTACTCGATTACGAAGGTTCTTGCGCCATCGACGGCGAATGGCTGGACTTGTCCGGCATCCGTGAATACGAACAGATCCAGATCTACAACGTCGACAACGGCGAACGCTTCACCACCTACGCCATTCGTGGCGAAGAAGGCTCGCGCATGATCTCGGTCAATGGCGCCGCCGCCCACAAGGCCAAGGTCGGTGACCGTGTGATCATCTGTGCTTACGCTCACTACAGCGAAGCCGAGCTGCTCAACTTCAAGCCGCGCATGCTCTACATGGCACCGGGTAACGAGCTGAGCCACACCAGCAATGCCATTCCGGTTCAGGTCGCCTGACCGAACCTTCTCTTCCGTTTGTCGGACCGTTCCCTGCTTCATGTACAAAAAAGTACCGGGAACGGGTCAGACAAAGTCAAGACAGATCGCAGCGCGAGGTTTACTGTATTCGCCCTGTGCCATGAAATCGTGTCGACGCAGTTGACCGGACGCCCACCCACGGCGCTCCGGGATTTTTAGTGTTCAAAAGGCCGTTCAAGTAAAAAGGAAACCCGCAGCGATGGCGTACTACCGCACTCCTCAAGACGTGACCGCTCTGCCCGCCTGGCAGGCGCTGAATGACCACCGCCAAGCCATGCAGGATTTCAGCATGCGCGAAGCCTTCAATGCCGATCCGCAGCGCTTTACCCAATTCACCCTCAGCAGCTGCGGCCTGTTTCTCGACTACTCGAAGAACCTGATCAACGCCGAGACCCGCAATCTGCTGGTGGGCCTGGCCAATGAAGTCGACCTCAAGGGCGCGATCAAGGCGCTGTTCGAAGGCGAAATCGTCAACTCTTCCGAAGGACGCCCGGCCCTGCACACCGCGCTGCGCCGCCCAGTGGGCGAGAAGCTGTCGGTCAACGGCGTCAACGTGATGCCCGAAGTACACAAGGTCTTGAACAAGATCACCGACCTCGTGGGCCGTATCCACGACGGTCTGTGGCGCGGTTACACCGAGAAGCCGATCACCGACGTGGTGAACATCGGCATCGGTGGCTCGTTCCTCGGCCCAGAGCTGGTATCCGAAGCCCTGCTGTCCTACGCCCAGAAAGGCGTGCGCTGCCATTACCTGGCGAACATCGACGGCACCGAGCTTCATGAACTGACCATGAAGCTGCGCGCCGAGACCACGCTGTTTATCGTTTCGTCGAAGTCCTTCAACACCCTCGAAACCCTGAAAAACGCCCAGGCCGCTCGCGCCTGGTACCTGGCTCAGGGTGGTTCGGAAGCCGAGCTGTATCGTCACTTCATCGCGGTCTCGAGCAACAATGCCGCCGCCGTGGCGTTCGGTATCCGCGAAGAAAACATCTTCCCGATGTGGGATTGGGTTGGCGGCCGTTATTCGCTGTGGTCGGCCATCGGTTTGCCGATTGCCCTGGCCATCGGCATGTCGAACTTCAAGGAACTGCTGTCCGGTGCCTACACCATGGACCAGCATTTCCAGAGCGCGCCATTCGAACAGAACATGCCGGTGCTGCTGGCGTTGCTCGGTGTCTGGTACGGCAACTTCTGGGGCGCGCAGAGCCACGCGATCCTGCCGTACGACCACTACCTGCGCAACATCACCAAACACTTGCAACAGCTGGACATGGAATCCAACGGCAAGAGCGTGCGCCAGGACGGCACGCCGGTGTCCACTGATACCGGTCCGGTGATCTGGGGTGGCGTGGGCTGCAACGGTCAGCACGCATATCACCAGTTGCTGCACCAAGGCACCCAACTGATTCCGGCCGACTTCATTGTGCCGATCGTCAGCTTCAACCCGGTGTCCGATCACCACCAGTGGCTGTACGCCAACTGCCTGTCGCAAAGCCAGGCACTGATGCTCGGCAAGACCCGCGCCGAGGCCGAATCCGAGCTGCGTGACAAAGGCATGGCGGAAGCCGACGTGCAGAAACTCGCACCGCACAAGGTGATCCCGGGCAACCGTCCGAGCAACACCCTGGTGGTCGAACGCATCAGCCCGCGCCGTCTCGGCGCACTGGTGGCGATGTACGAACACAAAGTCTTCGTGCAAAGCGTGATCTGGGGCATCAACGCCTTCGACCAGTGGGGCGTGGAGCTGGGCAAAGAGCTGGGCAAAGGCGTCTACAACCGTCTGGTCGGCAGCGAAGAAACCCCGGCTGACGATGCTTCCACCCAAGGGCTGATCAACTATTTCCGCGGTCGTCACCGCGGTTAATCTGACGCCACTCCTACAGACGGTACTAACCTTGTAGGAGCCGGCTTGCTGGCGATAGCGGTGTGTCATTCAACATTTTTGTCGACTGATACGCCGCTATCGCCAGCAAGCCGGCTCCTACGAGGGTCGCGTAGCTCCCCTCTTGTCGCAAAAACAAGAAGAAGGAACCGTCATGTTCGATATCAGCACGTTCCCCAAAGCCGATGCCGTCCGCCGGGCCGCACACCTCAGTCAAGACGACTACAAGCGCCTGTACCGTCAATCCATCGAGCACCCCAGTGAATTCTGGGCTGAACAGGCCACACGCTTCCTCGACTGGAGCACACCGTGGAAAACCGTCCAGCGCTATGACCTGAAAACCGGCGAAGCCAGCTGGTTTGCCGGCGGAAAATTAAACGTCAGCTACAACTGCATCGACCGCCACCTGGAAAAACGCGGCGATCAGATCGCAATCCTCTGGGAAGGCGATGACCCCGCCGAATCGGCCCAAATCACTTACAAAAAACTGCATCACAACGTCTGCCGCCTGGCCAATGTGCTCAAAAACCGTGGCGTGAAGAAAGGCGACCGTGTGTGCATTTACATGCCAATGATCCCCGAAGCCGCCTACGCCATGCTCGCCTGCACGCGAATCGGTGCGGTGCATTCGGTGGTGTTTGGCGGTTTCTCTCCGGACTCGGTGCGCGACCGCATTCTCGATGCCGACTGCCGCACCGTGATCACCGCCGATGAAGGCGTGCGCGGCGGCAAATTCGTACAGCTCAAGCAGAAAGTCGACCAGGCGCTGAAAAGTTGCCCGAACGTCAGCACCGTGATCGTGGTCGAGCGCACCCAGGGCGATGTCGACTGGGTCGAAGGCCGCGACCTCTGGTATCACCAGGCCCTGCGCGACGTCGATGACAATTGCCCGCCGGAACCCATGGACGCCGAAGATCCGCTGTTCATCCTCTACACCTCCGGCAGCACCGGCAAACCCAAAGGCGTGTTGCACACCACCGGCGGTTACCTGCTGCAAGCGGCGATGACCTTCAAATACGTGCTCGACTACCGCGACAACGAAGTCTTCTGGTGCACCGCCGATGTCGGCTGGGTTACCGGCCACAGTTACATCGTCTACGGCCCGCTGGCCAACGGCGCGACCACGCTGATCTTCGAGGGCGTGCCGAGCTACCCGAGCAGCTCGCGCTTCTGGCAGGTGATCGACAAGCACCACGTGAACATCTTCTACACCGCCCCCACCGCCCTGCGCTCGCTGATGCGCGAAGGCCCCGAACCGCTGAAGGAAACGTCCCGCGCGAGCCTCAGATTACTCGGCAGCGTCGGTGAGCCGATCAACCCGGAAGCGTGGGATTGGTATTTCAACGTCGTCGGCGAACAGCGTTGCCCGATCGTTGACACCTGGTGGCAGACCGAAACCGGCGGCATCATGCTCAGCCCGCTGGTGAGCGCGCAGCGGATCAAACCCGGCTGCGCCACGCAACCGATGTTCGGGGTGCAGCCGGTGTTGCTCGACGAAGTGGGCAAGGAAATCAAAGGCGCCGGCAGCGGCGTGCTGGCGATCAAATCCAGCTGGCCGGCGCAGATCCGCAGTGTCTACGGCGATCCGCAACGGATGGTCGACACCTATTTCAAACCCTACCCTGGCTACTATTTCACCGGTGACGGCGCGCGGCGCGACGAGGACGGCGATTACTGGATCACCGGGCGCATTGACGACGTGATCAACGTTTCCGGCCACCGCATCGGCACCGCCGAAGTGGAAAGCGCCCTGGTGCTGCACGACAGCATCGCCGAAGCGGCGGTGGTCGGTTACCCTCACGACGTCAAAGGCCAGGGCATCTATGCCTTTGTCACGCCCATGAACGGCACCGATCCCACCGACGAACTGAAGAAGGAACTGCTGGCCCACGTCAGCAAGGAAATCGGCAGTTTCGCCAAACCGGACCTGATCCAGTGGGCACCGGCCTTGCCGAAAACCCGTTCGGGCAAGATCATGCGACGGATTCTGCGCAAGATCGCCTGCAATGAGCTGGACAGCCTGGGCGACACCTCGACGTTGGCCGATCCGAGTGTGGTTCAGGATCTGGTGGATAAACGCCTGAACCAATAACGTGTGCACGCCTTGCCCTTGTAGGAGCCGGCTTGCTGCGGGCGGCGTTCCGACGATTGCGGCGTATCAATCGACAAAAATGTTGAATGACACACCGCTATCGTCGGAACGCCGCCCGCAGCAAGCCGGCTCCTACAGGGGGACATTAGCGCTTCCCTTTTTTCACCATTGAGTTGCCATGGAATTCATCCGCAGCCGCATCGAAACCCAGGTCATGAGCCTCACCGGCCTGTCCCTCGGCAAGCTCGACCTGGAAAACCCCAAGGGTGATCCCGGCCTGTTCGGCCCTGATTCGGTCAGTTGGCAAGTTCACGGTGACTTCAGCAGCATGCTCATCGGCGGCATCAGCGCGTTGATGCTGCAAGCCCTGCACCCCTTGGCGCTGGCCGGGGTCTGGGACCATTCGAATTTTCGCGAGGACATGCTCGGTCGCCTGCGCCGCACCGGGCAGTTCATTTCCGGCACCACCTTCGGCTCGCGTAAAGATGCCGACTGGCTGATCGAGAAAGTCCGCACCATCCACCTGCAAGTGACCGGCACCGCGCCGGATGGCCGGCCTTATGCCGCCAGTGATCCCGACTTGTTGACCTGGGTGCACGTGGCCGAAGTCAGCAACTTCCTCGCGGCGCATTTGCGTTATCGCAACCCACACCTTTCGCTGGCCGATCAGGACCGTTACTACGATGAAATCGCCTTGGTCGCCGAACGCCTGGGCGCGCGGGACGTACCGCGTTCGCGACAGGAAACGGCCGAATACCTTGAGCGCATTCGTCCGCAATTGCTGTGCGACGAGCGCAGTCGCGAGGTGTTGCGACTGTTGTTGAACGCACCCTCCCCGAGCCGTCTGGCCAAGCCGTTCGGTGGGTTGATGATGCAGGCAGGCATTGATCTGCTGCCGGATTGGGCCAGCGACATGCTCGGCGTGCGCCAGAGCTCGCTGCAACGCAAACTCATCCGTGCCAGCGTCAACCGCAGCGCACCGATGCTGCGCTGGGCCGTGCGTAATGGCTCGGTGCATCGGGCGAAGCGACGGATGGGACTACCAACCTGATCCCCTTGTAGGAGCGAGGCTTGCCCGCGAAGAACGATAACGCGGTGTATCCGCCAGACCGTGCGGCATTCTTCGCGGGCAAGCCTCGCTCCTACAAGTCCTCTCGTGCGCAAGCTGTTAAACTCCCGCGCAAAATTCCCTCCCCTGCAAGGCGCCCAGCATGTCTTCCTTGAATCAGGCGCTGTGCGCCGCCCTCGAACATCGCCAGGACCTGCTTGCCGAACTGCATCAGCAAGGCACCGATTGCTATCGCCTGTTCCACGGCAGCCAGGAAGGCGCCGGCGGCCTGACCATCGACCGCTACGGCCCACAGTTGTTGGTGCAGAGCTTTCATCAGGCGCTGGAGCGCGACGCCCTGCTGCAAGTGCATGAAACGATCAACCAACATCTGGGCCTCGATACCCTGCTGGTCTACAACGACCGCTCCCGGGGCAACTCGCGCATAGACCGTGAAGACACGGTCTACCGTGCCGACGAAGCCGCCCTGCAAGACTTGGTCGGTCACGAATGGGGCCTGAATTACCGGGTCCGCGGCCGCCACGCCGGCCAGGATCCGCTGCTGTTTCTCGACCTGCGCAACACCCGCGGCTGGGTCAAGGATCACAGCAAGAACAAAAGCGTGCTGAACCTGTTTGCCTACACCTGCGGCGTCGGCCTGAGCGCTGCGGCCGGTGGCGCGAGCGAGGTGTGCAACCTGGACTTCGCCGAGGGCAACCTGGCGGTCGGCCGCGAAAACGGTCTGCTCAACCCGCAATTGCCGACCATGCAATTCATCCAGTCCGATTATTTCCCGGCCATTCGCCAACTCGCCGGCCTGCCCATCAGCCAGCGTCGCGGGCAGAAACTGCCGAGCTATCAACGCCTGGAACAACGTCAATACGATCTGGTTTTGCTGGACCCACCGGCCTGGGCCAAGAGCGCTTTCGGCACAGTGGACCTGCTGCGCGACTACCAGAGCCTGCTCAAACCCGCGCTGCTGACCACCGCCGACAATGGCGTGCTGATCTGCTGCAACAACCTGGCAAAAGTCAGCATGGACGACTGGCGCGAACAGGTTTTGCGCTGCGCCGAGAAGGCCGGCCGCCCGGTGCGCGAATGGACGGTGATGAAACCGGGCGCCGATTTCCCGTCCATGGATCAACAGCCGCCGCTGAAAACACTGATCCTGCAGCTCTGAATCACGTGAGATAAATCTGAAAAATCCTGGGCTGAGCGATTACTTCGGAACCGGATTGGCGTGCCATACTCCAAGGCACTCCGATTCAGACAGATGAAGCCGCACATGCCCAAAGGATTGATCCGCGCTATCGGCGCCTTGTTGACTGCTCTGGCCCTCTACAGCCTGCTGGGGTTTCTGATTTTACCGGGCATCGCATTGCGGGTGGCCAACCAGCAACTGGCCAACTACGCGACGACGCCCGCCACTATTCAGCGAATCGAACTCAACCCGTTCAGCCTTGAAGTCACCCTGTGGGGCCTGATCATCGGCGAACCGGGCAAGGAACAGGTCGGTTTCGAACGGCTTTACGCCAACCTGCAGATCGACAGCCTCTGGACCAAGGCGCTGCACCTGTCCGATATCGAACTGGACAAGCCGAAGACCGAAATCCTTTTCGGCAAGGACGGCAAACTCAATTTGCTTGGTCTGTTCAAACTGCCGGCGAGCGAGCCGACGCCGGCCGACCCGGACGCCAAACCGTTTCCGCTGCGCGTAGAGCGGATCAAACTGGCCGGTGGTGCCGTGCATTTCAAGGATGACCGTCCCAGCGAAGCCATCGAGTTCCTCTACGACAAACTCGATTTCGAGCTGAACAACCTCAGCACTCTGCCCGATGACAATGCCGACATGACCCTTGTGGCCATCGGCCCGAACGGTGGGCAGATCGACTGGACCGGTAACTTCAGCCTCATCCCGATCGCCTCCGAAGGTAAGCTGAAAATCACCGACGGACAGATGAAAACCTTTTGGCCCTATGTGCGTGATGCGCTGCCGCTGGTGCTGGAAAACGGCGTGCTGAACCTGAGCACCGACTACAAACTCAACCTGTCCAAAGAAACCGAGCTGCTGCTGAACAACGTCGCAGTGAGCGTGGCGCCCTTCGCCATCAAGGCTCCGGACGGTCGACCTCTGGCGAAACTCGCGCGACTGGACATCACCGACACCACGGTTGATCTGGCCAAACAACAAGTTGTCGTCGGCAAGATCCGCAGCAACAAACTGGAAACCTGGGCAGCACTGGAAGCCGACGGGCAACTCGACTGGCAGAAGCTGTTCGCCAGCCAACCGTCCAAGGCCGCCGCCAAAGCCAAAGCCGAACCGGCCAGCACGCCAGCGGCCGCCGACTCGCCGGAAACACCCGCCGCGCCAAGCAAACCTTGGCAAGTGCTGTTGAAAGATGTGCAGTTGCGCGATTACCAGGTACACCTGGCTGACCGCAAAACGCAACCCGCCGTGACGCTGGACCTGACCCCGCTGAACCTGGACCTGCAAAATTTCGACAGCCTCAATGGCTCGCCTTTTACCCTCAAGCTCGACACCGGGGTGGGCAAGCAAGGCAAGATCACCGCCGAGGGCGAGGTCAATCTCGCTCCCGTCAGCGCTAAATTGAACGTGCAGACCAAGGACATCGACCTGCGGGTCGCCCAGTCCTACATCACCCCGTTCATTCGCCTTGAACTGCGCAGCGGCATGCTCGGCAGCGATCTGGCGGTCAACCTGAAAAGTACCGAGCCGTTGGCGCTCAGCGTCACAGGACGGGCGCAGATCGATCAACTGCACACCCTCGACACCCTGAAAACCCGCGACTTTCTCAAGTGGCAGCAGGTGGTGGTCGAAGGCCTGAATTATCAGCACGGCGACAGCCTGTCCATCGACAAGGTCAACCTGTTCCAGCCCTACGTGCGTTTCATGATCAACGATGACCGCACCACCAACATCGATGACCTGCTGATCCCGCAACCGCCCGATTCCGGCGCCAAAACCGCTGCGGCCAAACCCGTCAGCCAGGACAAACCGCTGGGCATCCACATCGGTGGCATTGCCATCAATGACGGTTCGGCCAACTTCGCCGACTTCAGCCTGACCCCGAACTTCGCCACCGCCGTGCAACAGCTCAACGGCCAGATCGGCACCATCGACAGCCGTCAGGCGAAACCGGCGACCGTCGACATCAAGGGCAAGGTCGATCGCTACGCGCCAGTGACCATCAAAGGTTCGGTCAACCCGTTCGACCCGATGGCCAGCCTCGACATCGCCACCAGTTTCAAACGGGTGGAACTGACCACGCTGACGCCCTACTCCGGCAAGTTCGCCGGCTACCGTATCCGCAAGGGCCGACTCAATCTCGACCTGCATTACCTGATTACCAAAGGCCAGCTCAAGGCTGAAAACAAAGTGGTGGTCGAGCAATTGCAACTGGGTGAAAAGGTCGACAGCCCCGACGCTGTCAGCCTGCCGCTGAAACTGGCGATTGCCCTGCTCAAGGATGTCGACGGCAAGATTTCCATCGAGCTGCCAGTGAGCGGCGACCTCAACAATCCGCAGTTCAGCGTCATGCCGATTGTCTGGCAAACCCTGCGTAACCTGATCGTCAAAGCTGCTGCCGCACCGTTCAAAATGATTGGCGGGCTGGTCAGTGGTGGTTCGGAAGACTTGGGTACGGTGTCGTTCGCGCCGGGCTCGAGCGATCTGAGCAAGGACGCCGAGGGTTCGCTGGTCAAACTGTCCAATGCACTCAAGGAACGTCCGGCCCTGCGCCTGGAGATCGAAGGCACCGCTGCCGCCAGCAGCGATGGCCCGCTGATCGCCGAGCAACGCCTGGAACGGGAATACCAGTACAACTACTACAAAATGCTCCAGCGTCGCGGCGACAAAGTGCCGGCGCAGGCCTCGTTGCTGCAAGTACCGGACGGCGAGAAAGGCCCGTTGCTGGAAGGCATCTACCGCACCCGCCTGAAAACCCAGCCACCCGCCGAATGGAAGGACTTGGGCAAGGAAGAACGCACCGCCAAAATGCGCGCAGACGTGATCAAGTTCTGGAGCACCAGCGACGTGCTCTTGCGTCAGCTGGGCCAGGATCGCGCCAGCAGCATCAAGGATTATCTGGTCGACAAGGGGCAGTTGGCCGATGACCGCGTGTACTTCATCGATGCCAGCCTCGGCGAAGCAGAAAGTGACGGTCGGGTGGTAACGCCGTTGCACCTGGATGCCGAGTGATGATCAGTCGGTTGCTGATCAGCCTGACACTGGCAATGGCGGCCAGTCAGGCCTCAGCCGCCGATACCCTGCGCTGCGGCAGTCAGTTGGTCAGCGTCGGCGACCGGTCCAGCGAAGTCCTGCAGAAATGCGGTGAGCCGGTCAGTCGAGACCTGTTGGGCTACAAGCGCAGCGCCAACCGTCGGGAAGAATTCCAGGTCGAGGAATGGACCTACGGGCCCAACGGCGGGATGTATCAGTACCTGCGGTTTGAAGGCAATCGCTTGAAGCAGATCACCAGCAAACGCGGAAACTGACACACAGGCCCTCTGTAGGAGCCGCCCGCAGCAAGCCGGCTCCTACATTTTGGTTTTGTGGTGGCCCAGAATAGAACAGGCCCCGGACACGAATGTCAGGGGCCTGTAATGGCCACATCCTTGTGGCCGTCGCATGAACTCTCAAGTTGCGGCAGACGCATGACTCGGCTCGTCTACCGCGTCTTCTCCCGTTCAGGCGAGAAGTCTTGCCTTACTCGGCTTTCAGGCCGTCAGCGGAGACCGCCTGGACGCCTTTGATTTTCTTGGCGATGGCCACGGCGGTGGCTTTCTGAGCGTCAGTCACCGCGACGGTGGACGACAGGGATACAACACCTTTGTTGGTTTCAACCTTGATATCGGTACCAGGAATGCCTTTTTCGGTCACCAGGTCAGCTTTGACTTTGGTGGTGATCCAGGTATCGGAAGTGGCTTCTTTAGCCTTGGTCACTTCACCGGCAGCCAGCACCATTGGGGCTTGGGTAGCCTGGGTTTGAGCGAATGCAACGTTGGCCATGGTCAGGGTCAGCGCGGTAGCAGTAGCGGCAGCGATAGCGAACTTCTTCATACGAGTAACTCCTGTTTTTTCATAAAGTCTGCTGCGTGTCTTGTCAGCAGGGTTACTGGGTATAGTGCGAACGCTGTGCCAACTTTGAAACAGTTACTAACCCCTTATAAATCAACAACTTAAAAAATCGACTGATTTTCGGAATCATGCAAATTGCATGACTTCGACATTCTCTACATGCAAGTTGCAGGTTTTAACGTGGGCCTAAGGCCATGAATTTGTGAGGTTTTCCAAATCTCACCAAGATACGCAGCGAACTGGGAGTTTCCCCCCCCCCAAAAAAATGCCCCATCCGACGATGGGGCATTCTTCTATCTACTCGTTTTCAGCATTAAGTTGCAGAGGCTGTGCAACCAGGCGGTGCGTAATCGGCAGTCACGCCGGTCGCGCATGACCAGCCTGCAGTGGCACTGCGAGTCAGCGTGATGGTTTTACCTGCCACAGGGGCCGGTGCTTTCTGCAGGGTGCAGACAATGGTGCCAGCGCCTGAGGCAACCGTGCCGGTGACAGCAATTGCACAGTTCTGCGTTGTCGTGCCGGCGCCCGTCAGTGTGGTGGGTTCTGCAGTGCCGGCATTCATCAGGTCTTCAAACGAAACCTTCAATGCTGAAATTTCCGCCAACCCCGCCGTCACTTTCGCCCGAGCCTGATACTTCGAATAAGCCGGCAACGCAAACGTCGCCAGAATCCCGATGATCGCCACCACGATCAACAATTCGATAAGCGTAAAACCTTTCTGAGCACTCATAGACAAGCTCCATGCATGAGTCGAAATCTCATGATCTGAACCAGTCTCAGCACAGCCCATGCCAAGCCCGTTACCCCCTGTTAGCGGGGCGCGAGAACGACGCAAGGCCTTGTCCTGCCCTCAGGATCCGCACTATCTGACACTTTTTGTCACCAGAGCAGCGCTGGTTTGGCGTCACCGGTTGACTAGGCTATAAGTCATGAACTGTCTGTGTCCGGTATCCCCATGAATGACATCGCCCTTAGCGGTCTGGCCAAGCAATTGGTGCTTACCGAGCTGCTCACCGACCAAAGCGCGCAACAGGCGTATCAGCAAGCCCAACGTCATAAAATCTCCCTGGTCTGTTATCTGGTGCAGAACAAACTGGTGAAAAGCCGCCAGGTCGCCGAGATCGCCTCGGAGCATTTCGGCATGGCACTGCTCGACCTCAACTGCCTGGACAAGGAAACCCAACCCAAGGGCCTGGTCAGCGAAAAACTGGTTCGCCAGCACCACGCCCTGCCCCTCTGGCGGCGTGGCAACAAGTTGTTCGTGGGGGTTAGCGACCCGACCAATCACCAGGCCATCAACGACATCCAGTTCAGCACCGGGCTGAACACCGAAGCCATCCTGGTGGAGGACGACAAGCTCAGCGATGCCATCGAGAAGTTCTTCGACAGCCATGCCAGCGGACTGGAAGACATGGCCGACGTCGACCTCGATGGCATGGACATCGAGTCGGTCGATGACCACCAACAGGACGCCATCGCCGGACAGGATGCCGACGACGCGCCGGTGGTGCGCTTCGTTCACAAGATGCTGCTGGACGCGATCAGGAGTGGCTCTTCCGATCTGCATTTCGAGCCCTACGAAAAAACCTACCGCGTGCGGATGCGCACCGACGGCATGCTGCGTGAAGTCGCCAAGCCGCCGATTCAACTGGCCAACCGCATCGCCGCCCGCCTGAAAGTCATGGCCAGCCTCGACATCTCCGAGCGGCGCAAACCACAGGACGGGCGGATCAAGATGCGCCTGTCGAAGAGCAAGTCCATCGACTTCCGGGTCAACACCCTGCCGACCCTGTGGGGCGAGAAAGTGGTGATCCGGATCCTCGATCCGTCGAGCGCACAAATGGGCATCGACGCCCTCGGCTACGAGCCCGACCAGAAAGACCTCTACATGGCCGCGCTGAAGCAGCCGCAGGGGATGATTCTGGTGACGGGCCCCACGGGGTCAGGCAAGACCGTGTCGCTCTACACCGGCCTGAACATTCTCAACACCGTGGACATCAACATCTCCACCGCCGAAGACCCGGTGGAGATCAACATGGAAGGCATCAACCAGGTCAACGTCAACGCCAAGCAAGGTCTGGGTTTTGCCCAGGCGCTGCGTTCATTTTTGCGGCAGGACCCGGACGTGATCATGGTCGGCGAGATCCGCGACCTGGAAACCGCCGAAATTGCCATCAAGGCCGCCCAGACCGGGCATCTGGTGCTGTCGACCCTGCACACCAACAGCGCCGCTGAAACCCTGACCCGCCTGCACAACATGGGCATTCAAGGGTTCAACATCGCGACGTCCGTCAACCTGATCATCGCCCAGCGCCTGGCGCGCAAACTGTGCAGCCAGTGCAAGAAGCCCATCGATATTCCCCGCGAGGCATTGATCAAGGAAGGCTTCCCAGAGGAACGGATTGGCACATTCACGATCTATGAGCCGGTCGGTTGCGATCAGTGCAACGGCGGCTACAAGGGGCGCGTGGGGATTTATGAAGTGGTGAAGAACACAGCAGGCCTGCAACGGCTGATCATGGCCGAAGGCAATTCGCTGGAAATCGATATCCAGATGCGCAAGGACGGCTTCAACGACCTGCGTACTTCCGGGCTGATCAAGGCCATGCAAGGCATCACCAGCCTTGAAGAAATCAACCGGGTCACCAAGGACTGAACATGGCGGTCAAAGCAGCAAAAATCAGTGTGTACGCCTGGGAAGGCACCGATAAAAAAGGTACGAAAATAACCGGCGAACTCAGCGCTCAGAACCCGGCGCTGATCAAGGCGCAACTGCGCAAGCAAGGCATCAATCCCGGCAAGGTGCGCAAGAAATCCGCCTCGTTTTTCAGCCTCGGCCAACGCATCAAGGCGAATGACATTGCCCTCTTCACCCGGCAGATGGCGACCATGATGAAAGCCGGCGTGCCGCTGTTGCAATCGTTCGACATCATCGGCGAAGGCTTCGAAAACCCGGCCATGCGAAAACTGGTGGACGAGGTGAAACAGGAAGTCGCGGCGGGTAACAGCTTCGCGGCAGCCCTGCGCAAAAAGCCGCAGTATTTTGATGAGCTCTACTGCAATCTGGTGGATGCCGGCGAACAGGCCGGCGCGCTGGACACCCTGTTGGAGCGGGTCGCGACCTACAAGGAAAAGAGCGAAAGCCTCAAGGCCAAGATCAAGAAAGCCATGACTTATCCGCTGGCGGTGGTGTTCGTCGCGATCATCGTCACCGGGATTCTGCTGGTCAAGGTGGTGCCGCAGTTCGAGTCGGTGTTCAAAGGTTTTGGTGCGCAACTGCCGGCGTTCACGGTGATGGTCATCGGCCTGTCGCAGTTCATGCAGGATTGGTGGTGGCTGATGCTTGGCGTGCTGATCGCGGCGATATTCGGTGTGCGCCACGCCTTCAAGACATCGCAAGGTTTTCGGGACCGGACAGACACCTGGCTGCTGAAACTGCCGTTGATTGGCGCGTTGATGTACAAGTCCGCCGTGGCCCGTTACGCCCGTACGCTGTCGACCACTTTCGCCGCGGGTGTGCCGCTGGTCGAGGCGCTGGAGTCAGTGGCGGGCGCGACCGGCAACATCGTGTTCAAGCGGGCGGTGCTGCGTATCAAGCAGGACGTTTCGACGGGGATGCAGCTGAATTTCTCCATGCGCACCGCCGGCGTCTTTCCGAACATGGCGATCCAGATGACGGCCATTGGCGAAGAGTCCGGCGCACTGGACGACATGCTCGACAAGGTCGCCAGTTTCTATGAGGCGGAAGTCGACAATATGGTCGACAATCTCACCAGCCTGATGGAGCCATTCATCATGGTGGTGCTGGGTGTTATCGTCGGCGGCCTGGTGGTTGCGATGTACCTGCCCATTTTCCAACTCGGCAATGCGATCTGACATGCCCTTGAACGAAATCCTGACCGTGTACCCGTTGGCGTTTGTCGTCATTGCACTGCTGGTCGGCTTGCTGGTCGGCAGCTTCCTCAATGTGGTGATCTGGCGCCTGCCGAAAATGCTCGAGCGTGAGTGGCAATTGCAGGCCCGGGACATTCTCGGTTTGCCTGGCGAAACACCGCCGGCGACCTACAACCTGATGCTGCCCCACTCCGAGTGCCCGCAGTGTGGGCACCGAATTCGCGCCTGGGAAAACATCCCGCTGCTCAGTTACGTGTTTTTACGTGGACGATGCTCAAGCTGCGCAACGCCCATCAGTAAACGCTACCCGTTGACCGAACTGGCCTGCGGCCTGCTGTCGGCGTTCATTGCCTGGCACTTCGGTTTCGGCTGGCAAGCCGGGATGGTGCTGGTCCTGAGCTGGGGCCTGTTGGCCATGAGCCTGATCGACGCCGAGCATCAACTGTTGCCGGATGTGCTGGTGCTACCGCTGATGTGGCTGGGACTGGTCGTCAACAGCTTCGAATTGTTCGTGCCATTGCACGAGGCGCTGTGGGGCGCAATTGCGGGCTACATGGCGTTGTGGTCGGTGTTCTGGCTGTTCAAGCTGATCACCGGCAAGGAAGGCATCGGCCACGGCGATTTCAAGCTGTTGGCCATGCTGGGCGCCTGGGGCGGCTGGCAGATTTTGCCGCTGACCATTTTGTTGTCATCCCTGGTGGGCGCGATTATCGGCATGATTTTGCTGAGCCTACGCAATGCGAAAACCTCGACCCCGATCCCCTTCGGTCCCTATCTGGCGATTGCCGGCTGGATTGCATTGCTCTGGGGTGGTCAAATAACCGGCTTCTATTGGCAGTTTGTCGGTTTGAAATGAATACCCCTGTGGATAAACCCTGGATTCTCGGCCTGACCGGCGGCATCGGCAGCGGCAAAAGCGCGGCCGCCCAGCACTTCATCGACCTGGGCGTGCACGTGGTCGATGCCGATCATGCGGCGCGCTGGGTGGTGGAGCCGGGTCGCCCGGCGCTGGCACAGATCGCCGAACATTTTGGCCCCGGCGTGTTGCAAGCCGACGGGCAACTCGATCGCGCAGCGTTGCGCAAACTGATCTTCGAAGTGCCTGAGCAACGCCTCTGGCTCGAAGCGCTTTTGCATCCGCTGATCGCCAGGGAAATCGCCGATCACCTGGGCAAGGCACAATCGCCTTACGCGATTCTGGTTTCGCCGTTGCTGATCGAGTCCGGGCAGTACGCCATGACCCAGCGAGTGCTGGTGATCGATGCGCCCGAACAACTACAGATCGAACGCACCCTGCAGCGTGACCAGACCAGCGAACAACAGGTCCAGGCGATCCTCAAGGCGCAATCCAGTCGCCAGGATCGCGTGAGCCATGCCGACGATGTGGTGGTCAACGACCGCGACCTCGCCTGGCTGCACAGCGAGGTCGAACGCCTGCATCACTTTTACCTTACATTGCGTGGAGGCCAGTCATGAGCCAGATCCCAACCGTCGAATGCCCAACCTGCGGCGCCCCTGTGGAATGGACCCCGGAAAGCACATTCCGGCCGTTCTGTTCGGACCGCTGCAAACTGATCGACCTGGGGGCGTGGGCATCGGAAGAGCACAAGATTCCAGTGGCACCCGATGCCGAGGACGAGTTGTTCAGTGGTGATTTCGACCCACGTCACTAAGTGACGGTTCAGGGCCGCATGAAGCCGTAGTCCTGACCGTCATCGAGGTTCTCGGCGAGAAACTGCAACTCATCGGCCAGATCCTCGACACTGCGCACGGCCTTGCTCTGCTGCACCACCGCGCTGAGCAGGGCGCGCAGGCTCAACCCCGGATCAAACCCGACTTCCTGCGCTGCATCCAGACTGTGGCGCAACTCCTGCCTTGCCCATTCGTAGACACTCATTTTCGATGCTCCTGAAGGTTTTTCGGAGCATGGATTCGTCGACGTTTTTTGGATTTGATGTGGATCAAGATTTCGGATCGTCGTCCTTCCAGGGTGCCGATAGGTAGCGTGTGCGGTTGAAGGTCTCCAGCCATTCGGGGCTGAACACCACCAGTGCGCTGACGACCATGCCGTTGATGAAGGCTTCGGGAAAGATGATCAACCACAGGTAACCGACAAAATCTTCCAGCCAGTAAGGCATGACGAACAGCTCGTTGAACCACAGCAGCCACAGGGCCAGCAGCAGGCACAGCAGGGCCGATAGCGCCGCTGCGAAGAAACCGGAAACGAAGATATACACAAAGGGATTACGCGGCTGCGCGCGCTCGACCAGGATTGCGCAGCACTCGGTGACCAGCACGGGCAGCAGAATCAACAAGGCGCCGTTCACGCCGACGGCGGCGAGGTCCTGGCGTCCGAGCATTACCAGGCCTGCTTGTGCGACCAGTCCGCCGACGATCGCCAGGGGCCAGTCCAGGAGCAGGGTTACGGCGGTCATGCCGATGAAGTGATAGGACACGCCGGTGTCGAAATCCCGGCGTACCAGCCACAGCATGAACAGCGCGAACACGGTGCCGAACAACAGATGCTGGCGGCGGCTGTCGCTGAACAGCTCGACCCACGGGGCACGTGCGATGGCCCAGATCAGGGCTGGAATGTAGATCAGCCAGCCGACGGTGAGGGTTTCGGGGGACAGCAGCTCGGCGCCGATCATGGCTGGGTGGGCTCCCTTGTCTTTGCCGGAATAGGGTGGGGTATCAGTTTACACCGGTGTTTGGTTGGTCTTTGGTTGGGGGGCATATCCGTTTCTGTGGTTATGGCGGCTATTGGTTTCGCCCTTACGGCGAGTCACTTGGAAGAGCCCCAAGTAACCAAGGGCTCTTGCCCCTTTCGTTCGGTGCCTCGCCATGGCTCGGCATGTCCTCGCTCCGGTCCTGCTCCGTGGGCCCGCCGCCATCGGCCATCCCTGGCCGGGGGCGGCTAACCCGGCATCCATGCCGGGTTGCCCACTGCGCAGAACCTCCACTCGGCCTCTCGAGGGGGCGCTCAGATCAAAAGCTGAAGGCGAGCTAACGCTCGGCCTGATGAGTGGTGAAAATCAAAAGCGCACGCCGATCCCTGTAGGAGCCGGCTTGCTGGCGATAGCGGTGGATCAGTCACCTGTTTATTGATTGGACGGATGCCATCGCCAGCAAGCCGGCTCCTACAGGGGAATGCGTAAATGTCCGAAATTAGTGCGGCCACCACAATGCGAGAGCACGTGCACGACCGAAGAGCCAGGTCGGCTTTCAGGCCGCCTCGGCGGCTGTGGCGGTAGTCGCCCCCTCGAGAGGCCGAGCGCAGGTTCTGCGCAGTGGGCAACCCGGCATGGATGCCGGGTTAGCCGCGCACGGCCAGGGATGGCCGATCGCGGCGGGCCCACGGAGCAGGACCGGAGCGAGGGCATGGCGAGCATTAGCGAGGCACCGAACGAAAGGGGCAAGAGCGCTTTGGTTACTTTCGCGCTTTTCGAAAGTGACTCGCCGTAAGGGCGAAACCAATAGCCGCCATAACCACAGAAACGGATATGCCCCCCCATTGTTACGTTTCCTGCAAAGCTGAATCAGCCCCAGCCCCCTTTATCCATCACCACCAAGGACTAAACTTCAAGCATCAAAACCAACACCGAGCACACAAAAATGAAAACCCTGAGCACCCTGTTTCTGACCTTGATCGCCACCTCAGCCATGGCCGCCAGCGAGCCCGCCGCCACCCCGTACGACCCGGCGCAGCCGCTGGACATCGCCAAGGTGGTTTCCGTCACCGACACCGCAACCGCGTGCGACGTCGTGCCCGCAACCATGGTCTACATCGACCATCAGGGCCAGACCCATCGCGTGACCTACCAAGTCATGGGCAACTGCACAAGCAACCTGTAAAACCAGGCATCACACGATCAGCCGTTTCGCCTGCAACGCCAAATCATGCAGGCCAGCCAAACGCGCCATGATCCGTTCGACCACCTCGACCCTGGCCACCGCACCGCTTTGCAATTCCCCCATCGAATGCAAAGCCACTCCAGCCTTTTCCAGCCCCAGACGGGTGGAGCCGGATAACTGCTGAATCCCCTGGCGTGCATGCTCCGCCGACTGCTCCAGCCCCGTGGCGATTTGCCGGATCTGCGCACTGGAGTCCGCGGCCTGACGCGAGAGATTGCGCACCTCATCGGCGACCACCGCAAACCCTCGGCCATGACTGCCCGCCCTCGCCGCCTCGATTGCCGCGTTGAGCGCCAGCAAATTGGTCTGACGGGCGATGTCCTGAATGCTGCCGACAATCGCACCGATGCGCATCGACTGACTGCCGAGTTCATCGAACACCTGATCCAGACGCTGCATGTAGAGGTTCAGGTCCTCCAACACACTGGCCGAAGATTGCATGCTCTGCGCACTCGCCTTGACCCGATCGCCGGCCGTGCGCGCCAGTTGATTGGCAAAGCGCATGTCTTCCTCGGTTTGCAGCACCGACTCGGTCAATTGCTCCAGCTTGACCTGCAAGCCGATGTTGTAAGGCGGTTGTTCTTTTTCAATGGTCATAGCAGCGTCCAGGTGTAACTGAGGATCAGGCGGTTTTCGTCGATGTCACTGCGGTAGTTGGAACGGGCCATCACGTTGCGCACCCGGATCCCGAGGCCTTTGAGGCTACCGTTTTGCAGCACGTAGCCGAGGTCGAGATCACGCTCGCGATCCTTGCCCTCGAACCCTTGCCCTGTGTCGACGTTATTACCGGAAATGTAACGCACGGTGCTGGTCAGCCCCGGCACACCGAGGGCGGCGAAGTCGTAGTCGTAACGCGCCTGCCAGGAGCGTTCGTCGGTAAAGGCAAACTCGTAGGTCGGCACCTCGTTGCCCAGCGGCGAGATGTTGGCGAAGACACGCGGGAATGCGCTGTCACCGAACATCCCCTGATAACCGACATAAAACGTGTGACCACCGCGCTTGGCCGACAACAGCGAGAAGAACGCCTGGTTATCAATGTTGCCCAGCAGCTTTTTGCCATCCTCGCGCGAATCGTAATAACCAAGGTTGGCGCCCAAGGTCCAGTCGCCCATCGGCTGGCTGTGCTTGAGACCGAGAAAGCGCTGGTTGTAGATATCTTCCAGTTGCCCGAACCAGGCGCTGACCGAGCTGCGTTTATCGTTGAAGGCGTAATCGGCGCCGGCAAAGTTGAAGCCATCACTGCTGACCTGGCGCTGCGGCACATGGCCGAGCATGGCCTGCATTTTCTCGTCGCCCGCCTCGTTGCGCAGGCTGGTCGTGTTCAAGTGACCGCCTTGCAAGGTCAGGCCATTGATCTCACTGGAGCTGATGCTTGCACCTTGATAACTGGGCGGCAGCAGGCGGATATCACTGAACGCCAGCACTGGCAGGTTGGGTTGCAACTCCCCGACCTTCAGCTCGGTTTTGGAGTAACGCACCTTCAGCGCAGCTTCGAGACGGCTGTAATCATCTGCCGCGCGCCCGTCATCCTTGACCGGCAGCAAACCGGTATTGACCCGATCCGGGCTGCTGTCGAGTTTCAGGCCGAGCAGGCCAATCACATCCACACCAAACCCGACAGGGCCCTGGGTGTAGCCGGATTTGACGTTAAGGATGAAGCCCTGCGCCCACTCTTCGGCCTTCGATTGTTTGTTCGCCCCGACGATGTCGGAGAAGTCCCGGCTGAAGTAGTAATTGCGTGCCTGCAAGGTGGCCGTGGTGTCTTCGATAAAGCCGCCCTCAGCCGCCATCGCACCGGTGGAGAAACCCGAGACGAGCGCCATGGACAACACGGAACCGGTTGTTGGAAGAATCTGTTTCATCGTTTTTTCTCTTATTTTTATTGATCGACAGTTGGAAGTGCTTCAGCCGCCGCGCTTTCGCGACGGGCGTTTAACAACACATGGGTGACCATGCCGAAAATCAGTCCCCAAAAAGCCGCGGACAAACCCAACAACGACATGCCCGAAGCGGTGGTGAGAAAGGTCACCAGCGCGGCTTCGCGATCTGTCGGCACCGCCATTGCGCCGGCCAGCGCCCCGGCAATCGCGGCGAACAGCGCCAGCCCGGCCAACGCCGCGATCAGCTCTTTGGGGAACGCCGAAAACAGCGAAACCAGGGTGGCGCCGAAGATGCCCAGCAGCAGGTAACACAGCCCGCCGACCACCCCGGCCACGTAGCGCTTGCCGGGGTTTTCATGGGCCTCGCGACTGGTACAAATGGCTGCGGTGATCGCGGCCAGATTCAGCCCGTGGCAACCGAACGGTGCCAACAGCGCCGTGCCCAACGCACTGCTGGCGATGATCGGGCCGGACGGCGTCGCGTAACCGCTGGCCCGCAGCACTGCCATGCCGGGCACGAACTGGCCGGTCAGCGCCACCATCACCAGCGGCAAGGCAATGTTCAGCGTCGCGCTCAGGCTGAACACAGGCGTGATCCACACCGGCGTGGCCAACCCGATCACCAGCGCTTCGCTGTGCAAATCACCACCGAGAAACGCCATCGAGCAGCCCACCAGCAACACCATCACCACCGCATAACGTGGCATCAGCCGTTTGCAGATCAGGTACGTGGCAAACATCGCCAGCACCAGCAACGGTTTGCCCTGCAACGAGACAAACAACCCGGTGCCGAAACTGAACAGAATCCCCGCCAGCATCGCCGCCGCAACAGCCGCCGGCAGTTTGCCGATGATCCGGTCAAACGCCCCCGACACCCCGACCAGGAAAATGATCAGGCTGCTGACCAGGTACGCGCCCACCGCCTCCGGCATCGAGATCCCCGGCAACAGCGCCACCAACAATGCCGAGCCCGGCGCCGACCACGCGATGATCACCGGCACGCGGTAACGCAGGCTCAAACCGATGCCGAGCACCGCACTGCCGATGGAAATCGCCCAGACCCACGACGACAACACTTCCCGCGACAGGTGTGCGGTCTCGGCCGCCTGGAAAATAATCACCAACGGGCCGGCATAGGAAATCACCGTGGCGATAAATCCGGCGACGGCCGCCGACAGGGAAAAATCCCGGACAAACGTTTTCATGAAGCTTCGCCGACAGACCCGTCTGGCGAACCGTTGCGCAGGCCCGACAGCGCTTGCCTGTGACTGCGCTGACTGCTGATCGCAAACACGGTCATGGCAATCGCGGCCACCGCGCCGGGCAAGGCAAACGCCATGAAGTTGAGTTGCAGCGGCAGGCTGATCCCGAGCAAGGCACCACCCAGCAGCGGCCCGACAATCGCACCGTTGCGTCCGATGCCCGAGGCCCAGCCCAGACCGGTCGAGCGAATGGTCATGGAGTAGAACTGCGCGGCGCAGGCGTACAACAGAATCTGCGAGCCGATGGTGGTGGCGCCGGCGATGGCGATCAGCAGGTACAGCAGCGGCATCGGGCTGTTGAAACCGAGCAAGGTGATCGACACGGCGGCCACGGCGAAGAACACCGCCAACACCCGCGGCAGATTCAGTTTGTCACCCAGCACGCCGCCACCGACCGCACCGAAAATGGCGCCGAAGTTGAGCACCAGCAGGAACGACAGGCTCGAACCCAGGCTGTAACCGGCGTTGGCCATCAGTTTCGGCAGCCAGGAACTCAAGGCGTAAACCATCAGCAAGCAGCAGAAAAACGCCAGCCACAACATCAGCGTGCGCAGTGCGCGCCCCTCGCGAAACAGTTGCAGCACGGGGGTGCCGGTGCCCTTCACTTCGCTCATGTGCAGTTGATCGCCGGACTGCGCGACGTACCCCGGATCGACCCGTTGAAGAATGGCCCGCGCCTCTTCATTGCGCCCCTGACGCAGCATGAAACCCACCGACTCGGGCAGGAAGTACATGATCAGCGGCAACAACACCAACGGCAGCACCGCGACGTAAAACACCGACTGCCAGCCGAAGCTCGGGATCAGCACGATGCCCAGTCCCGCCGAGAGCATGCCGCCCACGGAGTAGCCGCTGAACATGATCGCCACCAGCGTGCTGCGGATTTTCTTCGGCGCGTACTCGTTCATCAGCGCCACGACGTTGGGCATCACCCCGCCAATGCCCAGGCCGGCGATGAACCGGCACAGGCCGAACTCGGTGGGGTTGCGGGCAAAACCGTTGAGCACGGTAAAACCGCTGAAGAGCATCACACAGATGGTGATGGCTTTCTTGCGGCCGATCTTGTCCGAGAGCGGGCCGAAAAACAGCGCGCCGAACATCATTCCAAACAATGCGTAACTTCCCAGCGCGCCGGCCTGCAAGGGACTGAGCCCCCACTCCTTCATCAGCATCGGCAACACCACGCCGTAAATCACCAGATCGTAACCGTCGAAAATGATGATCAGGGCACACCAGAACAGCACCATCCAGTGGAAGCGGTTGAATCGAGCGTTGTCGATAACCTCATGTACGTCGATCTTGCGCATGGCATTCATCTCTTGTTGTTGTTTTATTCAGAACGTCGGTAAAGCGGCTAACGTCCCGTAAAGCCGAGGGTAAAGCTGCCAGGCGCGGGGCAATATCCGCTTTGCGCAGATCGCTATCCGTTTTGTGCAGGGCCCTGAAACAGGCGCGGGATGGGGCAATGGCGTGACAGGCTTTTGCTCTTCTCCGACAAACTGTCTTCTTTGCGAACGCATTTGAACGCTAAGCTTGGGCCTATGGATGACTCAGATTACTTACGCCTGCTGACCATTGCGGCCGAGCAAGCCAACGCGTTTCTTTCCAATGCCCGCAAATGGGAGCGTGAGCGTTGGGTGTGCCAGCGCCTGCTGCAAGGGCTGAACATTCCTTACCGCACCGACGAATTCGCGCCCGCCGGGGAGCCGCCGGACGTGCTGTTTCGCGAGGCGAATTTCGAAGTGTTTTTCGTGCTCGACGAAGGCCGGCGTCTCAACGATGAGTGGCGCGATGAACTGCAACGCCGACGCAGTGCGTTTTCGCTGAGTTCGCTGGTGCGTCGCGAAGCCAAACCCAGGCGCATTCCGGCCAATGAATTCCTGCTGAGACTGGCACCGACCTTGCGCAAAAAAGCGCACAACTACAAAGAGCGCGGCATGGACCTGGGCGAGTTGGACATCATTGCCTTCGCCAGCCTCAAGCGCGAAGTGCTCGACCTCAATAGCCATTTCCCGCCGCCCACCGAATACTTGCGCCAGGGTTGGCGCTCGTTGTCGCTGGTGGGGCCGACCTTCGCCCGTGTTTTATTTGCGCATCCCGACGCCCCGGATTTCCTGCGCAGCAACCTCGGTCGCAGCATCGTCTTCGATGTCGGGATCAGCCTGTGAGTCCATTGCAGGAACTGATCGCTGAAGTCCCGCAAACCGGCCGCGTACGCTGGATCGGCGTGCGCCCGCAGCCACACGTGCCGATGATCGAACTGGAGGCCGTGGAGGCGCGACTCGAGGCCGGGCTGACCGGCGATCGCGCCCGCCCCGGTGTGCGCAATGCGCGGCAGGTGACGCTGATTCAGTGGGAGCATCTGGCGGTGATCAACTCGCTGATGGGCCGCTCGGAAGATAATCCGCTGTTGCCTAATGATTTGCGGCGCAACCTCGTTATCAGTGGGATCAACCTGTTCAGCCTCAAGGGTCGCCGTTTCAAAATCGGCCAGGCGATTTTCGAAACCACCGGTTGGTGTCAGCCCTGCGCGCGCCTGCAAAACAACCTCGGCCCTGGCACCTTTCAGGCCGTTCGCGGACATGGCGGAATCACCGCCCGAGTGTTACAAAGTGGAATCATTCGCCTGGACGATACGGTCAGCGTCGAGCCTGTTCCAGCGAGCGGCTATGCTCCGTTCAATGCGGGCTGATGTGTTACGCCGCCGCCCGCATGTAGCTTCCCCACATTCAGCAACGTCTACCCCTGACGAGGCCCGATATGACCAGCCGCCTGAACCCCGACGACCAAAAGCATGTCGAAGAGTACCTGCACCTGTCCCAGCACCAAGTCGAGCGCCGGCCTTTCCGGCCGTGGATGCTCCTGGTGGTGGTGCTGGCAGTGACTATTGGCCTGGGCCTGTTGAGCCGATTTATCAGTTACCTGACGCTATGAGCTGCATCGCGCTCGCTCGGGTAATTGCACCGATTTCTTTTAGCCTTGCGAGATATCCCCATGACTCATCGTATTGTCATCGTTGGCGGCGGCGCCGGCGGTCTGGAGTTGGCTACCCGTCTGGGTAAGACTCTGGGCAAGCGCGGCACGGCCAGTGTGATGCTGGTCGACGCGAACCTGACCCACATCTGGAAACCGCTGTTGCATGAAGTGGCGGCCGGTTCCCTGAACTCCTCCGAAGACGAACTCAACTATGTTGCCCAGGCAAAATGGAACCACTTCGAGTTCCAGCTGGGGCGCATGAGCGGGCTTGATCGGGCACAGAAGAAAATCCAGCTGGCCGCCACCTATGACGAAGCCGGTCTGGAACTGGTGCCGGCGCGTGAAGTGCCGTACGACTCGCTGGTAATCGCCGTCGGCAGCACCACCAACGATTTCGGCACCCAGGGCGCGGCGCAGCATTGCCTGTTCCTCGACACGCGCAAACAGGCCGAGCGTTTCCACCAGCAACTGCTCAACCATTATTTGCGCGCGCACGCCGGGCAGACGGACGTGGTGCAGCGGATCAGCGTGGCCATCGTCGGCGCTGGCGCCACGGGCGTCGAGCTGGCCGCCGAACTGCACAACGCCGCGCATGAACTGGCGGCTTACGGTCTGGACCGGATCAAACCGGAGAACATGCACATCACCTTGATCGAAGCCGGTCCACGGGTGCTGCCAGCATTGCCGGAACGCATTGGCGGGCCTGTGCATAAAACCCTGGAGAAACTCGGGGTCAATGTCATGACCAACGCGGCCGTTAGCGAAGTGACCGCCGACAGCCTGATCACCGCCGACGGCAAAGTGATCAACGCCAGCCTGAAAGTCTGGGCCGCCGGGATTCGTGCGCCGGGTTTCCTAAAGGACATCGACGGTCTGGAAACCAACCGCATCAACCAACTGCAAGTGCTGCCGACCCTGCAAACCACCCGCGACGAAAACATCTTCGCCTTCGGTGACTGCGCGGCCTGCCCGCAACCGGGCACCGATCGCAATGTGCCGCCGCGCGCCCAGGCGGCACATCAGCAGGCGTCGTTGCTGGCCAAATCGCTGAAGCTGCGGATCGAAGGCAAGGCTTTGCCTGTGTACAAGTACACCGACTACGGCTCGTTGATTTCGCTGTCGCGTTTTTCGGCTGTGGGTAACTTGATGGGCAACCTGACTGGCAGCGTGATGCTTGAGGGTTGGCTGGCGCGGATGTTTTATGTGTCGCTGTACCGCATGCACCAGATGGCGCTGTATGGCGCGTTCCGCACGGCGATGTTGATGCTGGGCAGCAAGATTGGCCGCGGAACTGAGCCGCGCCTCAAGCTGCACTAATAACCATCCCCTGTGGGAGCGAGCCTGCTCGCGATAGCGGTGTGTCAGTCACCACATGAGTTGGCTGACACACCGCTATCGCGAGCAGGCTCGCTCCCACATTTGATCTCCACTGATTTGGAGATCCGTGTCTTACTGTACCTCCCCCCGCGATTTTCCCCCTTCGCTTACAAACTCCCCCTTGCGCGACACAGCAGCGATACACCTCGCCCGTTAAATGGCCACATCCGAACAAGGCACCCGGGCGCGCTTCTCCACCGAGAGGTGCGGCTTTTTTCGTCTGGCGGTTTTACACCCGAAAACGCTGCACCATCCCCTGCAACGCATTGGCCAGTTTCGATAGCTCATGGCTGGAGGCACTGGTCTGATCCGCGCCGGTAGCGGAACGCACCGACAGATCACGAATGTTCACCAGATTGCGATCCACTTCCCGGGCCACTTGAGCCTGCTCTTCCGCTGCACTGGCAATCACCAGGTTGCGCTCGTGGATTTCGTGAACCGAGGCAGTGATCGTCTGCAATGCGTCACCCGCCCGCTTCGCCATCACCAGAGTTTCGGCAGCACGGGAAGCGCTGGCATTCATCGAGTCCAGCGCCAGGCTCGAACCATTGCGCATGCCCTGGACCATTTGCTCGATTTCCTGGGTCGATTGCTGGGTGCGATGCGCCAGTGCACGCACCTCATCGGCCACCACCGCAAAACCGCGCCCGCTTTCACCCGCACGCGCCGCTTCAATCGCAGCGTTGAGCGCCAACAGATTGGTTTGCTCGGCAATGGCCCGAATCACATCCAGCACCTTGCCGATGTCCTGGGACTGATTGGCCAGCGATTGCACCAACTCACCGGTGTGCTGCACATCATTGGCCAGGTCGCTGATAGCACTCGCGGTTTCGCTGACCCGCTCCTGCCCCAGATGCGCCGACTCGCTGGACTGGCGAGTGGCATCGGAGGTCGACACTGCGTTGCGCGCAACTTCTTCGACGGCGGAGGTCATTTCGTTGACCGCCGTGGCGGCTTGCTCAATCTCGTTGTTCTGTTGTTGCAGGCCCTGGGTGCTATCCAGGGTGACGGCGTTCAGCTCATCCGCCGCCGTGGCCAGCTGCGTCGCCGAGCCACTGATGGCTTGCAGGGTTTCCCGCAGGTTCTGCTGCATGGTCGCCAGCGCCTTGAGCAAACGGCTCACTTCGTCGTTGCCATGGGTCGCGATAGGTCGGGTCAAATCGCCCTGCGCCACGCTTTCCGCCGCACTCAGGGCTTCGTTCAGCGGACGGACGATACTGCGAGTCAGCAACATCGCCAGGCCGACGGTCGCCAGCGCCGCGAGTGCGATGAACAGGCTGACGATGGACCGCGAGGTTTCGTAGTGCGCTGCGGATTTCTGGCTTTCAACGGCGACCTGTTTGGCGAACAGTTCCGCCAGGTCATTGAGCTGCTTGCCGGAACCATCGACCACGGTTTTCATGTCGATCAACAGCAGTTTGGTCAGCTCGTCACGGCGACCTTGCTCGGCCAGGGTGAACGACTGGGCAATGCCGGTGCGATAGGCGGCGAAGGTGGTTTTGAACTGGTCGTACAAGGCCTGGCCTTCAGCGGTGTCGACCAACTTGTCGTAAGCCGCAATCTTCTCGCTCAGTTCCTTGTCGCGGGTGTCCATCTGGCCGCGGTAGGTTGGAATGTTCTTTGGGTCTTGATCCAGTGCCATGCGCAAGGAAATGGTACGGATGCGCAGCATCAGCTCGCGGATCTCGTCGCCACCACGGATGCTCGGCAGCCATTGCTTCTCCACCGCCACCTCGCTCTCGCGAATGCTCGACATCTGCCCCAGGGCAAATATTCCAAGCAACGCCACCAGCACGGCAATCAAGGCAAAACCCAGCGCAGCACGAGGGGCAATATTCAGCTGACGAAGAAACATAACGAGTGCCTTTCTTGTTGTTGGCCTGAATGGGAGGTCGCGAGTGCGCCCCGACAGCTCGTTATCGGCTAGTTGTACGATGACTTGAAAGGATTCGGCTTTTTCAAAGGCAAAAAAAAATCCCCGTATCTTTCGATACGAGGATTTTTAATATGGTCGGGGTAAGGGGATTCGAACTCCTGACATCCTGCTCCCAAAGCAGGCGCGCTACCGGACTGCGCTATACCCCGGTAAAAAAAAGGCACCTTTAAAAGGCGCCTTCTGCGAGCAGAGCTTTTGGCGTCTGATCTTAAGATTCGATTCCAGCGTTAACTGGTTTCAAAAATGGTGGGTCGTGTGGGATTCGAACCTACGACCAATTGGTTAAAAGCCAACTGCTCTACCAACTGAGCTAACGACCCAAAAATGGTCGGGGTAAGGGGATTCGAACTCCTGACATCCTGCTCCCAAAGCAGGCGCGCTACCGGACTGCGCTATACCCCGGTTTGAAATTGGCTCCGTGACCAGGACTCGAACCTGGGACCCAATGATTAACAGTCATTTGCTCTACCGACTGAGCTATCACGGAACTACATATTTCAATTTACAACGGTGAAGCTTTACTGCGTTCTCTTCGACCCGTTCGCATCGCTGCGTTCGTGTGTCTGAGGCGCGCTATTCTACAATCTTAAGCACCTCTGTCAACCCCCTAAATTGCATTCAAGTTAATGATTTGCAACTTATTTCAGATTCCTGCTTGGGGAGCAGAAACCCTTCCGGGTGACTTACTGCGGGGCGCACTTTACAAGCCTTTTCCTTTGAGTTCAACAACCTGACGAAAAAAAGGCCTCGCAATGCGAGGCCTCTTCAGTTTTGTTGCTAACGCGGATCAGGCGAAGACGATTTCGTCGTTTTCCACCACACCCTTGGCGGTATCGCCGGGCATGAAACGACCCGACAAAATCAGCTGCGCCAGCGGGTTTTCGATCCAGCGCTGAATCGCACGTTTCAGTGGCCGTGCGCCGTATACCGGGTCGTAGCCAACCGCGATCAGCTTGTCCATGGCCTCAGGGCTGAGTTCCAGTTTCAGTTCGCGCTCAGTCAGGCGACTGCGCAGACGACCCAACTGGATCTCGGTGATGCCCGCGATCTGATCCCGCGCCAATGGCTCGAAGATCACCACTTCGTCGACCCGGTTGATGAACTCCGGCCGGAAGTGCGTGGAAATCGCATCCATCACCGCTGCGCGCTGAGCCTCACGATCACCGACCAGTTCCTGGATCTGTACCGAGCCCAGGTTGGAGGTCATGACGATCACGGTGTTCTTGAAATCCACCGTGCGGCCATGGCTGTCGGTCAGGCGGCCATCTTCCAGCACTTGCAGCAAGATGTTGAACACGTCCGGGTGGGCCTTCTCGACCTCATCCAGCAGGATCACCGAATAAGGCTTGCGACGCACCGCCTCGGTCAGGTAGCCGCCCTCTTCATACCCTACGTAGCCTGGTGGCGCACCGATCAACCGGGCCACGGAATGTTTCTCCATGAACTCGGACATGTCGATCCGCACCATCGCCTCTTCGGTATCAAAGAGGAACTCGGCCAACGCCTTGCACAACTCGGTTTTACCGACACCGGTCGGGCCGAGGAACATGAACGAACCGCTCGGACGATTCGGGTCGGACAAACCGGCCCGCGAACGACGCACCGCGTTGGAAACCGCGATCACCGCTTCGTCCTGACCGATCACACGCTGGTGCAACAGGCCTTCCATCTTCATCAGCTTGTCGCGCTCGCCTTCGAGCATTTTCGACACGGGGATACCGGTCCACTTCGAGACGACTTCGGCGATTTCTTCCTCGGTCACCTTGCTGCGCAGCAACTGGTTTTCGCTTTTGCCATGCTGGTCGACCATTTGCAGGCTGCGCTCCAGGTCCGGGATCACCCCGTATTGCAGCTCGGCCATGCGGTTCAGGTCGCCTTTACGGCGTGCGGCTTCCAGTTCCTGGCGGGACTGCTCGATTTTCTGCTGGATCTGCGCAGAACCCTGGACTTCGGCTTTTTCCGAGTTCCAGATTTCTTCGAGGTCCGAATACTCACGCTCATGACGAACGATTTCTTCCTGGAGTTTCTCCAGACGCTTGATCGCCGCTTCGTCGCTCTCTTTCTTCAGCGCCTGGGATTCCACCTTCAGCTGAATCAGACGGCGCTCCAGACGGTCCAGCACTTCCGGCTTGGAGTCGATCTCCATGCGGATGCGGCTCGCGGCTTCGTCGATCAGGTCGATGGCCTTGTCCGGCAACTGACGATCGGTAATGTAGCGATGACTGAGCTTGGCCGCAGCGATGATCGCGCCGTCGGTGATCGCCACTTTGTGGTGAACTTCATAACGCTCTTTCAGGCCACGCAGAATGGCGATGGTGTCTTCTTCGCTCGGCTCATCCACCAACACTTTCTGGAAGCGTCGCTCAAGGGCCGCGTCCTTCTCTATATATTGGCGGTACTCGTTGAGCGTGGTCGCGCCGACGCAGTGCAACTCGCCACGGGCCAACGCAGGTTTGAGCATGTTGCCCGCATCCATCGAGCCTTCGCCTTTACCGGCGCCGACCATGGTGTGCAGTTCGTCGATGAACAGAATGATCTGCCCTTCCTGCTTCGACAGCTCGTTGAGCAGGGATTTCAGGCGTTCTTCGAACTCGCCACGGTACTTTGCACCGGCAATCAGCGCGCCCATGTCCAGGGACAGCAGGCGTTTGCCTTTCAGGCCATCCGGCACTTCGCCGTTGATGATGCGCTGGGCCAGGCCTTCGGCGATGGCGGTTTTACCCACGCCAGGCTCACCGATCAGCACCGGGTTGTTCTTGGTGCGGCGTTGCAGCACCTGAATGGTCCGGCGAATTTCGTCGTCACGACCGATTACCGGATCGAGCTTGCCGTCTTCGGCGCGCTTGGTCAGGTCGACGGTGTATTTATCCAGCGCCTGACGCGACTCTTCGTGGTTGGCGTCGTTGACCGCTTCGCCACCACGCAGGTTGTTGATCGCGTTTTCCAGGGCTTTTTTGCTGACGCCCTGACCGAGCAACAATTTGCCGAGTTTGCTGTTCTCGTCCATGGCGGCGAGCAGCACCAGCTCACTGGAAATGAACTGATCGCCCTTCTGCTGGGCCAGGCGATCCGCCTGGTTGAGCAGACGCGCCAAGTCCTGCGACATGTTGACGTCGCCGGTCGGGTTCTGGATTTTTGGCAGCTGGTCGAGCTCTTTGGTCAGCTCTTTACGCAGGCTGTTGACGTCAAAACCGACCTGCATCAACAGGGGTTTGATCGAACCACCCTGCTGTTCAAGCATGGCTTGCATCAAATGCGCCGGTTCAATACCGGGATGGTCGAGGCCGACGGCCAGCGATTGGGCGTCGGATAGAGCTAACTGCAATTTGCTGGTTAAACGATCTATACGCATGGGTCACCTTCCTTTTGAGCAGGCCGGACCTATAAAACATCCTGAATGAAGAAACCTGCCAGATACCGCTATAGATGTGGTCGATTCTGGGAGTTTCAAGCGTCGTACAGTTGACGCAGGTCAGAGGAGTTTAGCGTTCGAGCCAGATAAGGGAGGCAAACCGACCGGTGCGAGGGCTGCGGCGGTAAGAAAAGAAGCGGGGATCGGTCACGGTGCAGAAACCGCCACCATAAACAGCAGTGACACCACGAGCCGCCAGACGCAAACGCGCCAGCTCATAGATGTCAGCCATGAATTTGCCAGCGTTTTGGCTGGGCACGAAGGCTTTCGCGGATTCGGGCAATTGCTCGACGAAGGTAGCCCGCACTTCCGGGCCGACTTCAAAGGCTTGCGGGCCAATGGCCGGACCGAGCCAGACCAGCACGTCTTCCGAGGGCACGGCCAGCGCATCGAGCGTCGCTTCGAGCACACCCGCCGCCAACCCGCGCCAACCGGCGTGGGCCGCAGCGACGCGAGTGCCGGCACGGTCGCAAAACAACGCGGGCAGGCAATCAGCCGTCATCGCCGCGCAGGCAATGCCGGGCGTTGCCGTCCAGCTGGCGTCGGCGGTGGCCACAAGGCTTGGGTCCGCATGAGCCACGGCGATGCCGTGAACCTGCTTCAACCAGGCCGGCTGCATGGAGAAATGATCAGTGAGGCGACGGCGGTTTTCGGCAACAGCTTCGGGGCTGTCGTCGACGTGATCGCCGAGGTTGAGGCTGTCGAACGGCGCCAGACTGACGCCGCCCGCACGGGTGGTGACGCAGGCTTTCACCCCGGCAGGCGCAGGCCAGTCGGGAATCAGCCAGTCACTCATCCGATGAACGCCTCGCGGTCTTGCTTGAGCAGCGTCAGCAACCAGACGAAATCGTCCGGCAGTGGCGATTCCCAGCTCATGCGTTTACCGGTAGTCGGGTGATCCAGCTCCAGGAACCGCGCATGCAGCGCCTGACGCGGGAACGTCTTCAAGGAATCGACCATGGTCTGGCTGGCGGCTGGCGGGATACGGAAACGACCGCCGTAGGCAGGATCTCCGACCAACGGGTAGTTGATGTGCGCCATGTGCACGCGAATCTGGTGCGTACGACCGGTTTCCAGCTTCACCCGCACGTGAGTGTGGGAGCGGAAACGCTCAAGCACACGGTAATGGCTGACGGCTTGCTTGCCACCTTCCATCACGGCCATGCGCTGGCGTTGCTGGCCGTGACGACCGATCGGCGCGTTGATCTTGCCGCCCGCCGTCACCACGCCGATCACGATGCACTCGTAGATGCGGCTGACGCTGCGGCTCTGCAACTGTGTCACCAGCTGCGTCTGCGCTTGAATGGTCTTGGCCACCACCATCAGACCGGTGGTGTCCTTGTCCAGGCGATGCACGATACCGGCGCGGGGCACATTGATGATGTCCGGCACGTGGTGCAGCAAGGCGTTGAGCAAGGTGCCATCAGCGTGACCGGCAGCCGGGTGCACCACCAGGCCCGCAGGCTTGTTGATCACCAGGATGTCGTCGTCTTCATAGACGATGTCCAGCTCGATGTCTTGAGCGATCCATTCGCCCTGAGCTTCCTGCTCGGCAGTCAGTTCAAGAATGGCGCCACCGTGAACGATGTCTCGCGGGCGGATAACCGCCCCATCCACAGTCAGGCGGCCGTCTTTGATCCAGGCGGAAAGGCGCGAGCGCGAGTGCTCAGCGAATAATTGTGCGGCGACTTGATCGAGGCGTTGGCCGCCCAATTCGGACGGCACCTCTGCGCGAAGTTCAATTTTATCGGACATGCTCAGACTAGGCGTCGGCACAGCCTTTGGTTTCGGCTGCGCGCTTGTGGTTAAATACGGCGTCTTTTGCCCCGAGGCTATTCAACGGGGCGCTCATCATAACAGGACGGCCTCGCCCAAGACAGCGGCCGTCATAGGGACGCAAGCCGCCATGCAAGTGAAACACCTGCTGCTGATCGCCATCCTCGCATTGACCGCTGCTTGCTCATCGAAGGAAGTCGTAGACGAAAACCTTAGCGAAGTCGAGCTGTACCAGCAGGCTCAGCAAGATCTGGACAACAATAGCTACACCGCCGCCACAGCCAAGCTGAAGGCGCTGGAGTCGCGTTATCCGTTCGGTCGCTACGCCGATCAGGCTCAACTCGAGCTTATCTACGCCAACTACAAGAACACCGAGCCTGAGGCTGCGAAGTCTGCCGCCGAGCGTTTCATTCGTTTGCACCCTCAGCATCCGAACGTGGACTACGCCTATTACCTCAAGGGCCTGACCTCTTTCGACCAGGACGTCGGCTTGCTGTCGCGTTTCCTGCCGCTGGACATGACCAAGCGTGACCCGGGTGCTGCCCGCGACTCCTATAACGAGTTCGCCCAACTGACCAGCCGCTTCCCGAACAGCCGCTACTCGCCGGACGCCAAGCAGCGCATGATTTACCTGCGCAACCTGCTGGCGGCCTACGAAATTCACGTCGCCGACTACTACCTGACCCGTCAGGCCTACGTCGCTGCCGCGAACCGTGGTCGTTACGTGGTGGAAAACTTCCAGGAAACCCCATCGGTCGGCGACGGCCTGGCGGTGATGACTGAAGCCTACCAGCGTCTGCACCTGGACGATCTGGCAGCCACCAGCCTCGAAACCCTGAAGCTCAACTACCCGAACCACCCAACGCTGGTAGACGGTCAGTTCGTGCCATCGGTCGACGAAGCCGACAACCGTTCGTGGTTGAGCAAGGCGACTCTGGGCCTGATCGAATCCCGTCCACCGCTGCCGCCGGGCGAAACCCGCGCCAACCAGGACGTGCAGAGACAATTCCGGGACGCCAAAGAAGCGATTCCGAACGATCTCAAGCCTAAAGATGAAAATGGCGACGTGATCGAAGAAGAAAATCACGAAGCGGAAGGCAACAACAGCGACCGCTCGTGGTTCAGCTACATGACCTTCGGCGTGTTCGACTGATACGACCGGTAGTGCAAAAAGGAGCCTTTCGAGGCTCCTTTTTTTATGGCGGATTTTTATTGCAGCACTAACAGGCTGTGCGCCCGTCATGTCCTTGGCTAAACTGCTTAATCACTCGTCATAAAGCAGCTCATCATGCTTCGTTTACTGTTCTGGATCGCCCTGATTGCCGCTGCGGTATGGTTCTGGCGCAAGTTCAAGGGCCAGGCTTCTGCGCCCAAGTCCCCCGCCGAACTGGAAGCCGCGCCCATGGTCCGCTGCGCCCATTGCGGCGTACACCTGCCCCGCGACCGCGCGCTGAGCCTTCAACAACAGTGGTATTGCAGCCAGGCTCACCTCGAGCAAGGCCCGGGCTCCAGTGATCGCTGAGACGTCCAGTCCCGGCAGCAAACAGGCTCAGCGACTGCTGCGCCTTTATCACCTCTACCGCCTAAGCGTCGGCATCACCTTGGTGCTGCTGATCTCCAGCAACCTGGACAACCAGTTGCTGACGTTCGCCAATGACAGCCTGTTGCGCAGTGGCAGCTGGCTGTACCTGGTGCTGAACATCTTGCTGGTGGTCTTCTTCGAGAACACTCGCCGCCCGGCGCAATTGTTCGGCCTGGCGCTGATTGATGTCCTGCTGCTGTGTGGCTTGTTCTACGCCGCCGGCGGTGTCGCCAGCGCCATCGGCAACTTGCTGATCGTCTCGGTGGCCATCAGCAACACCTTGTTGCGAAGCCGCATCGGCCTGCTGATCGCCGCCGTGGGCGCGCTCGGCATCGTCGGGCTGAGCTTTCTCCTGAGTTTCAGCCATCCCGCCAGCCCCAACGATTACCTGCAAGCCGGCACCCTCGGTGTGTTGTGCTTTGCCGCGGCGTTGCTGGTGCAAGGCTTGATCCAGCGCCTGGAAGTCAGCGAAACCCTCGCCGAACAACGGGCCAGCGAAGTGGTGGGCCTCGAAGCCCTCAATGCATTGATCCTGCAACGCATGCGCACCGGCATCCTGGTGCTCGACGGCCAACTGCGGGTGCAATTGGCCAACCACAGCGCGCTGATCTTACTGGGCCGAGACAATCTCGAAGGCCAACGGATCGACGACTGCTCGCCCATTCTGGTCGAACGCCTGCAACTGTGGCAGAACAATCCGACGCTGCGCCCCCAGAGCCTGAAAATCGCCAACAGCGGCCTGGAACTGCAACCGAGCTTCATTGCCCTGGCCCAAAGCCCACACCACCAGACCCTGGTCTTCCTTGAAGATCTCGCACAAATCGCCCAACAGGCCCAACAACTGAAGCTCGCCGCTTTGGGTCGCCTGACGGCCGGTATCGCCCACGAAATTCGCAATCCTTTGGGCGCCATTAGTCATGCCGCTCAGCTATTGCAGGAATCGGAGGAACTGAACGGCGCGGATCGACGTCTGACCCAGATTATTCAAGACCACTCTCAGCGAATGAATCGGGTTATCGAAAACGTCCTGCAACTGTCCCGCCGCCAGCAAACCGTGCCGCAACGACTCGATCTGAAGCCGTGGCTGGAGCAGTTCGTTGCCGACAGTCGCGAAAGTGCGCTCGATCGTCAGCAGATTCACCTGCGCATCGGTTCAGGTGACTTCAAAACCCTGATGGACCCGAACCAGCTCACCCAGATTCTCGACAATTTGTTGCGCAACGCCTGGCGTCATAGCGCTCAGGTCCACGATCAGGCGCAGGTCTGGCTCGATTTGTTTGTCGACCCCGACAGCCAGTTGCCGATCATCGAGGTTCGGGACGATGGCCCCGGCGTGGCACCGGACCAGCAGGTGCATTTGTTCGAACCGTTCTATACCACCAGCGCCCAAGGCACAGGCCTGGGGCTGTATCTGTCCCGTGAGCTGTGCGAAAGCAATCAGGCCCGCCTAGACTTCAAGCCACGCCATGATGGCGGCTGCTTTCGCATCACCTTTGCTCACGGACGGAAACAAAGTTGAACATGTGCCCACGGCAAAAAGTCCTGATCGTCGACGACGAGCCGGATATCCGCGAACTCCTGGAAATCACCCTGGGACGGATGAAACTCGACACCTTCAGCGCCCGTAACCTCGGCGAAGCCCAGGCGCTGTTAAAGCGTGAGACCTTCGACCTGTGCCTGACCGACATGCGCCTGCCGGACGGCACCGGTCTTGAACTGGTGCAACATATCCAGCAACGCGCCCCAAACCTGCCGGTGGCCATGATTACCGCCTACGGCAGCCTCGAAACGGCGATCAACGCCCTCAAGGCCGGCGCCTTCGACTTCCTGACCAAACCGGTGGACCTCACGCGGCTGCGCGAACTGGTCACCAGCGCCCTGCGCATGCCGGCACCGGGCGCAGCCATCGACCGACGGTTGCTGGGCGACTCGCTGCCCATGCGCAGCCTGCGCAAACAAATCGACAAACTGGCGCGCAGTCAGGCGCCGGTCTACATCAGCGGCGAGTCCGGCAGCGGCAAGGAACTGGTCGCCCGACTGATCCACGAACAAGGACCGCGCGCCAACCAGCCGTTTGTCCCGGTCAATTGCGGCGCGATACCGTCGGAACTGATGGAAAGCGAGTTTTTCGGCCATCGCAAAGGCAGCTTCAGCGGCGCCATCGAAGACAAGCCCGGGCTGTTCCAGGCCGCTCAGGGTGGCACGCTGTTCCTCGACGAAGTGGCCGACTTGCCGCTGTCGATGCAGGTCAAACTGCTGCGGGCGATTCAGGAAAAAGCCGTTCGCAGCGTTGGCGGCCAGCAGGAAACCGTGGTCGATGTGCGGATCCTCTGCGCCACCCACAAAGACCTCGACGCTGAAGTCGCCGCTGAACGCTTTCGCCAGGATTTGTACTACCGGCTGAATGTGATCGAACTGCGGGTTCCGCCTTTGCGCGAGCGCCGCGACGACATCGAGTCATTGGCCGGTCATGTACTCAAGCGTCTGGCGGCAGCCAGCGGCCAACCCGCCCCGAAGCTCCACCCACAAGCGCTTGAGGCGCTGAAAAGCTATCGCTTTCCGGGCAATGTGCGGGAATTGGAGAACATGCTCGAACGCGCCCACACCCTGTGCGACAACAAGCAGATCGAAGCCAGCGACCTGCGACTGGCCGAAGGCAATTGCAGCGCCGACAGCGGTGTGCCGGACCTGACGCAGATTGACAATCTGGAAGACTATCTGGAAAACGTCGAACGCAAACTCATCCTCCAGGCCCTGGAGGAAACCCGCTGGAACCGCACGGCAGCGGCTCAGCGATTGAATTTGTCGTTTCGGTCGATGCGTTACAGGTTGAAGAAATTCGGGCTGGATTGAGGGCCCCTTCGCGGGCAAGCCTCGCTCCTACAGATGTCAATCGTCGTTGATCTTGTAGGAGCGAGCGGTGCGGCGACCCGACTTGCCCGCGAAAGCGTTCTGGAAGGCGACGAATGTTTCGCGTCTAGATCCGCCCGGCCGGCGCATACGGCGCCGGATCAATGATCGGCGTCCTGCCCAGCATCACATCCGCAAACAACTGGCACGACGCCGGCGCCAGCACCAACCCGTTACGGTAATGCCCGCAGTTGAGCCACAACCCCTCGAAGCCCGGCACCCGGCCGATGTAGGGAATGCCCTCCGGTGAGCCCGGTCGCAACCCCGCCCAATGCCCGACCACCTCGGCATCCGCCAGCGCTGGAATCAATTCCACCGCAGACGCTTTCAGGCTCTCAAGCGCAGAGCCGGTCGGCGTCTTGTCGAAGCCTTCATGTTCCAGCGTGCTGCCAATCAGAATGTGTCCATCCCGGCGAGGAATCGCATAACGCCCCTTGGCCAGCACCATGCTCGGCAGGAAGTCCGCCGCGCACTTGTAAAGAATCATCTGCCCTTTCACGGGTTCAACCGGCAACGCAAGGCCCAGGCTTTTGAGCAAATCACCGCTCCAGGCACCCGCCGTCAGCACCACCTGATCACCGAGGATCGCGCCCGCCGAAGTCTGCACGCCGACGACTTTTTCGCCTTCGCGAACGAACCCGCTGACTTCGCACTGCTCATGAATCGTCACGTTCGGCATCGCCAGCAAGGCAGCCTTGAGGGATTTCACCAGCCGCGGATTGCGCACATTGGCCACGTCGGCCATGTAGATCGCGCGGGTGAAACCGCCACCCAGGACCGGCACCGCATCGTGCGCCGCCGAGATATCCACAGCCCGCAGCGGACGGTTTTCCCGCTCGGCCCATGCCAGCGCCTCGGCTTCATCGTCCAGGTCCAGCCAGTACAGGCCGGTGGTGTGCACTTCGGGATCAACCCCGGTCGCGGCAAACAGGCGCTCACCCAGCTGTGGATAAAAGTCCTGAGACCAATGGGCCAGCGCGGTAACTGCCGGGCTGTAGCGCCACGGGTAGAGCGGCGAAACGATGCCGCCACCGGCCCAGGACGATTCCTGACCGACATTCGAACGGTCCAGCAGCACAACGCTCTGTACTTGCGACGCGAGATTGAACGCTGTCAGCAGGCCAATCACACCGCCGCCGACTATCACCACTTGCTGTTGCATGGTCATGTTCCGATCCAACCGTTAAAGAGACAGGAGGCGCAAAAGGCGCCCGAAAAAAAACTCAGCGACCCCAGCAATCTTTGGTGGTCAGTCCGGCCGTCGCATTGACCATGCTTCTGACACCGGTGTTGGTGATGGTGAAATCGCCACACTTGTCAGTCGCCATGCTGCCGGCCTTGCGTGTAGCGGTCAGCAGGAAGGTCTGGTCGGTCAGGGTCGGGGTGATGGTGTAATAGTCATTGCCGGCGCTCAGGCCGGTGGCACCGGTGTAAACATTACCCTTCGAGTAAAACCGTTCAAGAACCTGCGCCTGCTCGGAGAGCAGCCCGGCCACTTCAGCCCGGCGGCCCTTTTTCACGTATTCGGTGAGGCTCGGGTAGCCAATGGTGATGACGATCCCGATGATCGCAATCACGATCATGATTTCGATAAGGGTAAAACCTCGGTTGGATCTGCGCATGCCTCAACTCTCACTTACTGTATTTGTCGCCACATGATGCGGCGGCTGCCACCGCCGCCTTTTTCGGTCAGCTTGGTCACCGTTGAATCGGTACCGGTTAGGATCTTGCCTGTTCCGCTGTTGGTAACGGCGCTCAAGAATTGCATCCCGCTAGTGAAAATCACCCCGGCGGATATCGCGTCCGCGCTGTCGACCACCCCATCGCCAGTGGTATCGAGCACCGCGTAGTTGAGCATCTTACCGCTGAACGCATCCAGTTCGACCAGTTTGCTAGTGCCGAAACTGGCACAAGGATCGGTGGTATCCACAATGGCCGTGGTAAATACGATTCGCCCCAGCACCAGCGTCGCCTGGCTGATCACCCGCTCGCCGGTCAAAACACTGTTGTAGACCAGCGGCAAATACCAGCCTTTCTCTGCCGGATAGGTCACTTCGTTCTGGCTGGTGGTGATGAACTGCCCCGTACTTCCCGAGAACACGCCGGTCACCGATTGGGCCTGCAAACTGGACGTGGTGATCTGTCCAGAGCCGCCGTCAGCATCCCACACCGCATAGAACGCCTGCTGATCCTTGTTGGTCTTGTCGATCGTTTCATTGAATTTGCCGGTACCGAAAAACACCACTTTGCCGCCCAGTGAATTGTCCGCCAGCAACGGCTGCGCGGTGATTGGCTGGGTGGCGCCGCCCGCCGTCGTGAACAACGGTTTGCCGGAAAACGCCACGCCCCAGGTGTCCGTGGTGGCGCCGCTCAAATCAAACTTCCATAGACGCCCTTTCAGATCCCCGCCATAGGCGGCCTGCACCACATTCTGCGAGTTGACCTTGAGTTTCACCGACGACAAACCGTTGGTGGTTTCCGTGCTGTCGATGACGATTTTCTTGATCAGCGACCCATCGCGGATATCCACCACGTACAACGCCGCCACGCCCGAATTGCTGCCATAGCCGTTGGAGATGAATGCCGCCCAACGACCATCCGCCAAGCGTGCCACTTCCGGACGGGCGTAGGCATAACCCAGATCATTGAAAACGTTCGCCGTGTTTGCTGTGGCAGGTGCACTGATTTCCCACAACGCCTTGGTCACGTTGCCGGCCGAGGCGTCAAACAGCTGCAAGGCGTAGAACGTCTTGCCGCCCGCGCCTGTTCCGCCGAGCGCCAGGGTTTTCCAGGCACTGTTGAGTTGAGCATCAAAAACGCCGACCTGACCGTCGACCAGAAACTTGTGGCTGACGCCGTTGATGTAGGCGGTATCGGCGATATAGCGCAACGATGGCAAAACACTGGAGGGCATGTAGGCATAACGTCTGGCGCCGTTACCCGAGTTGATGACGCTGACAAAACCATCGTTGGCATTGACCACAAGGCTGGTGTTCATGTTGCTGGATTTGGTGGCCAGATAGGTGCTGTAGCTGGTGTCACTGACCAGATCGGATGCGGTTTTTTCCGTTGGCGAGGCCAGCACCAAAGGCGAGTTGATGATGTCGCCGAGCAACACGCTGCGTACTTTCAACCCGGTCTTGTTGGTGCCCTTGCTCCACTCCACCAGGTCGCTGCCCGTGATGCCGGTGGGCAGGCCTTGATTCAGCACCGTCTGCTGTGCCGGGGCGAAATTGGCGAAGGCCAGCGTGACGGGGGCATTGCTCACGTTGTTCCACGACTGGTAAATCGGCGCTGTGGCGCCGGGCACGATGGCCGTGTCAGTCGTCCAGAGCACCGTGGAGGTATTGACCGAGCCGGTGGCGGTGAACCCGTAAGACTTGATGGTGCCGCGCCAATCCTTGGGGTCGTAGCTGGTCTGGTAGTAAGCGGAACCGACCCCGACGATTGCGCTGCTGGTGGTGCCGCTCCCGCCGGAACCGGCTTTCGACGTGATGTCGCCCAGCGCTGATGACAACGCGGTATTCAGGCCGGCACTGTCCGTCGCCTGGTAGTACTTGCCCTGCCCGTAACCGGCGGAGTCCGACAACATCTGGTTCGCGGCGGTGAAGCCCACGGTGTAGGTGTTCATGTTCTGTTTGGGGAAATCTGCGGCGTTCCAGTTTTTGCCACCGGCATCGGTGCCGGTAGTGCGCATATCGATGTCGAAGGCGAATTTGGCGATGTCGTCCAGGTACAACGTGTCCCCCTCGCCATCACCGGAGAGGTTGTCGCCATCGTTCGCGCTGTTGCCGTCCCAGTTCGGCAAGCGGGCGCCACCGAGCGGATCGTTGGTCGGGAAGGTCCTATCGAACGTAGGCAGGCCATCGGTGATCACCACGCCATAGTTTTTTTGGCAGCGATACTGGATCGGGCTGGTGTAAGTGGTTGGCGTCGAGTTGTAGTACGGCGCCATGCCGCGCATGTACCGCGTGATCTCGTAATAGGTTTCCGCCAACGGGGTATTGGCGATTGCACTCAAGCCATTGATCGAAGAGATCAAGGCGTTGTAGTTGGTGTCCGCCTGGGCCTGGGAAACGCTACCACTGACGGGAGACAGATCACTGACCGCGCGCGCGATAAAACCGCCGGGGCCGGAGTTGCCACTGACAGAAGGGTTGAATGTCGCGAGGCCTATTCTCAATGAACGGTTGCTGGTGACCAGATTGGTAGACACATCCTGCGCAACGCTGATGCGGTAATCATTGGGGATCGCACCGGTACCGGTGGTGAAATCCCTGTTCGAACCGTTGGCCAGTGTGACCAGATAAGACAGATAGTTAGCCGTATAACGCGTGTTTTCGTTGCCCACCGGGTCGGGCAGCTTCAGGCATATCGATGACAGTCCCAGGAAGCCCCGATAAAAACCGTACCAGTTGCCATTGTTGGAGCAACCGCCGCGATTGAGGCTCGACAAGGCGATGTTGGTATCGTCCATGTCCAGGTTCTGACCAGTCAGACACGAGCTGTTCGAACTGCAATTGGCAATTTGCGGGCGACTGACCGTCGGATCGAATCCCGGCGCCCAAATGATGTTGTTCATGCTCCCCGAATCATCGATCAGCAGCATCACGTTGGGCGCAACCGCCGCAGCGCTCAACAGGGGCGAGTCTGAAGGCGTGAACGCGTACGCAGGCGCTGACAGGTACAGCGCCAATGCAATACCACTCAGAAACCGCCAGATCCCTGAGCATCTATTAGTATTTGGCATAGATGCTCTCCACCACACTGCGCACGTTGTTGCCCACGATGGCCACTGCCGTGACCCGATAAAGCGTCGCAGAGGTGTTGCTCGGCACATTCACGGCATTCAACGTGGTACCGATGTTCTGTACCCCATAGAAACCGTTGGCCGCCGCGATCCAGGTGACCCCCGAGGAGGAATTGAGACCGGCAGCCGTGAGGGTCGATGACTCGGCGGGCGGCAAACATTGATTGCCGCTGCAAACCGGCAATGTATAGGTATCGAGCTGAACCGCACTTTCGCCGATGCGCAACGCGGCTTCGGCGATCTGGAACGACTGATTGCGCAGGGTTACGCTACTGGCCATCTTTTCCTGCAGGGTTGCGTTCTGCATCGATGAAATGCCAATCAGCGTCAGCAACAGAAGGAACACCAGGCTGACCAGCAGCGCCATGCCGCGCTGGGCGTGAGAGGTAGCAGGAGAAAAACTCATCGGCCCGCGCCTCATGGCAAGCGGTTGCGCAAAGCGGCAACCACGTTGAAAGTTTGATCGCGGACCCGGCTGTTCGGATCTTTCAGTATCAGCGTCAGGCGCACACTACGGATTCGCGCAGGGTCGGACGGGTTGGTGCTGTAACTGGAAGCGGCCGTATCGGTGGCTGACGCTGCGAGACCGAAGCTCACGTCAAAGGCTTTGACGTTGTCGACGAGCACTGCCTGAGTCGGCGTGCCGATGCCGCTGCCCATCGTCAGTTGGCCGTTCTTGAGGCTGTAGATCAGTCGTCGAATCGGAAACGCCAATTGTCCTGTGGCGGGAGCCTGCACGTTGGAGTAAGCCGTCGCGGTATTTCGGCAATCCGAAACCACCGTCCAGGTCGGCGTACCGCCACCCGCGCCGACATCGGCGGTCACCAGGGTCAGCTTGAGGTTGGCATTGTCCCAACTGATCGGCGCTATCTGGCTGGCAGTAAAACTCGCCCCGGCGCTTGCATCAGTAATAGCCCCCAGACAACCAAACATCCCCACCATGCGGATTTCCTGAATCATTTTGCTCAGCACAAAACGCGCGTCTTCCTGCATGTTCGCCGCCGCGTTCTGGCTGACATAAGTGTTCTTGGCCGCTATGAAAATCTGCGCCACACCGAGCACCACGACCAGGCTCAACGCCAACGCGATCAACATTTCGATCAGGCCGAAACCTCTGTTGAGCCGGTTCATGGCGTCGCCACCGGATCGACGGCGGCGCGACTGGTCAGCACAAAGCTGCGACGGGAATTGGCGGCATTGGCAGCCCGCGAGTCGTCCCAGGTAATGGTGATGGTGTACACCCGCTGATTGAGGGTGACGCTGCCCGTAGCGGTGGCGCCGAGCATGCTGACGATATTGGAAGTGAAGTCGTAGAGGTCCTGATCCCGGGCAACGTTGAGGTTGCCCAACGTCGGCGGCGTGACGGTGTAATCGGCGCCGGCGTTGGCGCGGATGCGGTCCATCATGTCGTAGGCGATAAAGCTCGCCTGGCTGGTCATCCGGGAACTGTCGGTGTACTTCAGCGCATTGAGCTGGAACGCCGCCGCCCCCAACAGCCCCACGCTCAAAATCAACAACGCCACGAGAACCTCGATCAGCGTCATGCCCTCCTGTGCACGCTTGCTCCATCCCCTCATCCGCAACTTCCACCCAATAGAATTCGTCCGTTCAAACACACATTCAGCGTCCTGCTTTGCGCCCCCAGTACGTAGCTGATCACCACCGCCGTGGACGGTGCCGACAGACCGCCCAGATTGTTGAAATCGATGGCGGTCACGCCTGAGGTTAGCGTCAGAGTCGCGCCGCTGCTCATCGCGGGAACAACCCGCAATACATTGGCCACAGTGCCAGTACTGTCATAAACCGATAATTCTCCGGTCCAGGCGCTGCCACCCGCCGTCGGCCGCACCCGGGTGGTGATGCCGCGGTCGATGGCTTCAAGCCGGGCGAAATTCAAGGCGCGCTGCAGGTCGCCGATCTCGGTATCAGCCCTGGTGCCTTGCACCGAACGGGTAAACCCCGGCACTGCCAGGGTGATCAGAATCAAAAAGACCGCAAGCGCGACCAGCAACTCGATCAGCGTGAAACCTTTTGTACGATGATCCATCAATGCCCTCCGTTGCCGTCGGCTATACCTGCTGTTACACGCTAGAACAATCGACCCACAGGTGTCGGTTGTTTTGCCATTACTGCGCAAGGATTGCGCGGGCCACCGCACTCCAGGGAGGGAGATGTCATGCATCAGCAGGGTTTCAGTCTGATTGAACTGCTCATGGGACTGACGATTGTCGGGATTGTTCTGCATCTGGTCAGTCCGGCGTTCGCAGCGCTCACGGAATCGAACCATCAGGAGGAGGCAGCGAAGTCGCTTGTCAGTGGCATGCGCAGTGCCAGAAGCGAGGCGATCACGCGAAACCAGGCTGTCGTCATACACGGGATAAACGACGATTGGGGCCAAGGCTGGCGGATGATTCTGGATTTAAATGGCAAGGGACATGAGGACAGCAACAATCCGCTGCTGGTCGAGCGCCGAAGCGACACTCGGGTGCCGGTTGTCGGCAATCACTATGTCAGGACTTCAGTACGATTCAGCCATCTCGGCGAACCGCAGCACGGAGGCTTTCAAGCGGGGACATTGCATGTTTGCGCAAAACACGAGCCAGTGAGTCAGCACCAAGTGGTGCTGGCCCCGAGCGGTCGCGTCAGCCTGCGCAGCATCAAGGCTGTGCAGGCGTTGTGCGAGGAAGGAAAAAAATCAAAGCAGCGAACGAACGCGTAACTCTTTCGGCATGGAGAACGTGATGTTCTCCTCGCGACCCGCCAGTTCATCGGCACCAGTAGCGCCCCATGCCTGCAACTGCTGGATCACGCCACGCACCAGTACTTCCGGTGCAGAGGCCCCTGCGGTAATGCCGATGCGCTCGACACCGTCGAACCAGCTCTTTTGCAGGTCTTCAGCGCCGTCGATCAGGTAGGCCGGAGTGGCCATGCGTTCGGCCAGCTCACGCAGGCGATTGGAGTTGGAGCTGTTCGGGCTGCCGACAACCAGCACCACGTCGCATTCGTCAGCCAGCGTCTTGACGGCGTCCTGACGGTTTTGCGTGGCATAGCAGATGTCGTCCTTGCGCGGACCACCAATTGCCGGGAAGCGTGTACGCAGGGCGTCGATGACGCGGCTGGTATCGTCCATGGACAGGGTGGTCTGGGTCACGAACGCCAGTTTTTCGGGGTTGTTCACCTGCAAGGCGGCGACGTCTTTCTCGTCCTCGACCAGGTAAATCGCGCCGCCATTGCTGCCATCGTACTGGCCCATGGTGCCTTCGACTTCCGGGTGACCGGCGTGGCCGATGAGGATGCATTCACGGCCGTCGCGGCTGTAGCGCGCGACCTCGATGTGCACTTTGGTCACCAGCGGGCAGGTGGCGTCGAACACCTTCAGGCCACGGCCGGCGGCTTCGGTACGCACCGCCTGGGAAACGCCGTGGGCACTGAAGATCACGATGACGTCGTCCGGCACCTGATCCAGCTCTTCAACGAAGATCGCGCCGCGAGCGCGCAAGTCTTCGACGACGAATTTGTTGTGGACCACTTCGTGGCGCACATAGATCGGCGGCCCGAAAACTTCCAGGGCGCGGTTGACGATTTCGATCGCCCGGTCCACACCGGCGCAGAAGCCACGGGGGTTGGCGAGTTTGATTTGCATGCTGTGCCTCGTGTCTTGCGCGCAGGAAAATTAGAACATTACATCCTGTAGGAGCAGAGCTTGCTCGCGAAAGCGGTGTGCCAGTCAACATTGATGTTGAATGTGATGACGCCTTCGTCGGAACGCCGCCCGGAGCAAGCTCTGTTCCTACATTTGACCGCATTCAGTCAGTTACAGCGATTTGACGGTGATGATTTCCACGTCAAAGGTCAATGTCTTGCCGGCCAACGGATGGTTGAAGTCGATGGTCACTTGCTCGTCATCGAACTCTTTCACCACGCCAGGCAGCTCAGTATTCGCCGCATCGTTGAAGATCACCAGCAAACCCGGTGACAGGTCCATGTCCTTGAACTGCGAACGCGGGATGATCTGCACGTTTTGCGGGTTCGGCTGACCGAAAGCGTTTTCCGGCTGAATCGTCAACGTACGCTTGTCGCCGGCCTTGAAGCCGAACAGGGCCGCTTCGAAACCTGGCAACAGGTTACCGTCGCCGACCTGGAAGGTCGCCGGGGCTTTGTCGAAGGTGCTGTCGACGGTGTCGCCGTTCTCCAGGCGCAGTGCAAAGTGCAAGGTGACTTCCGTGTTCTGGCGGATGCGTTGCTCAGCCAATACCTGTTCAGTCATGAACTGCTTCTCCCGTCTTCTTTGATTTGAACATGTCCAGCGCCAGCATCACCGCACCCACAGTAATTGCACTGTCGGCGAAGTTGAACGCCGGGAAGTACCAGCGGTTCTGCCAATGCACCAGGATGAAATCGATCACATGACCCAAGGCTATGCGGTCGTACAGATTGCCCAGCGCACCACCCAGGACCAGCGCCAATGCGATGGCCAGCCAGGTTTCGTTGCGCCCCAGACGCTTGAGCCACACCACCAGCACCGCACTGACCACGACCGCGATCAGGGCGAACAACCAGCGCTGCCAGCCCGAGCTGTCCGCCAGGAAGCTGAACGCCGCGCCTGTGTTGTAGGCCAGGGTCCAGCTGAAGTAATCGGGGATCACTACAATCTGCTGGTACATCTCAAGCTTGCCTTCGAAGTAGAACTTGCTGGCCTGGTCGATGACCAGGACCAGCAAACTCAACCAGAGCCAGCCCAGCCGTCCGAAACGGCCAATGGCATTAGGCATAGTGACGAACCTCGCCAGTGCCGCTGATGTTATCGACGCAACGACCGCAGATTTCCGGATGTTCCGGGTTCACGCCGACGTCTTCACGGCAGTGCCAGCAACGGGCGCACTTGGCGAAGGCCGACTTGACGATTTTCAGCTTCAGGCCGCTGACTTCGGTGACCACTGCATCGGCCGGAGCCTGTACGAACGGCGCAACGCTGGCGGTCGAGGTGATCAGTACGAAGCGCAATTCGTTGCTCAGCTTGGCCAGGTCGGCGCTCAGGGCGTCTTCGGCGAACAGCGTCACTTCGGCCTGCAGGTTGCCACCGACGGCTTTGGCCGCGCGCTGGATTTCCATTTCTTTGTTCACAGCGACCTTCACCGCCATGATCCGCTCCCAGTAGGCGCGGCCCAGTTCGACGTTTTCCGGCAGTTCGGTCAGGCCTTCGTACCAGGTGTTGAGCATCACCGATTCGTTGCGCTCGCCCGGCAGGTATTCCCACAGTTCGTCGGCGGTGAACGCGAGGATCGGCGCGATCCAGCGCACCAGCGCTTCGGAGATGTGGTACAGCGCGGTTTGCGCCGAACGGCGGGCCTTGCTGTTGGCGCCAGTGGTGTACTGACGGTCCTTGATGATATCGAGGTAGAAACCGCCCAGCTCCTGCACGCAGAAGTTGTGGATCTTGGAGTAGACGTTCCAGAAGCGGTATTCGCCGTAGTGCTCTTGCAGCTCGCGTTGCAGCAGCAAGGTGCGATCCACGGCCCAACGGTCCAGCGCGAGCATTTCTTCGGCCGGCAGGATGTCGGTGGCCGGGTTGAAACCGGTCAGGTTGGAGAGCAGGAAGCGCGCGGTGTTACGGATACGCCGGTAGGCGTCCGCACTGCGTTGCAGGATCTGTTCGGAAACCGCCATTTCACCCGAATAGTCGGTGGATGCGACCCACAGACGCATGATGTCGGCGCCCAGAGTGTCGTTGACTTTTTGCGGCGCGATTACGTTGCCCAGCGACTTGGACATCTTGCGGCCAGACTCGTCGACGGTGAAGCCGTGGGTCAGCAGCTCGCGGTATGGCGCGTGGTCGTCGATGGCGCAACCGGTCAGCAGCGACGAATGGAACCAGCCACGGTGTTGGTCCGAGCCTTCCAGGTACAGGTCGGCGCGTGGACCGGTTTCGTGGCCCATCGGGTGCGAACCGCGCAGGACGTGCCAGTGCGTGGTGCCCGAATCGAACCAGACGTCCAGGGTGTCGCTGATCTTGTCGTACTGCGGCGCTTCGTCACCGAGTAGCTCGGCAGCGTCCATCTTGAACCAGGCTTCGATGCCTTCGACTTCGACGCGCTTGGCGACTTCTTCCATCAGCTCGGCGGTACGTGGGTGCAGCTCGCCGCTTTCCTTGTTCAGGAAGAACGGGATCGGCACACCCCAGTTGCGCTGACGGGAGATGCACCAGTCCGGACGGTTGGCGATCATCGAGTGCAGGCGCGCCTGGCCCCAGGCCGGAACGAACTGAGTTTCTTCGATGGCTTTAAGAGCGCGCTTGCGCAGGGTGTCGCCGCTGACAGGCTCTTTGTCCATGCCGATGAACCACTGCGCGGTGGCGCGGTAGATCAGCGGGGTCTTGTGACGCCAGCAATGCATGTAGCTGTGTTCGATGATGGTGGTGTGCAGCAGCGCACCGACTTCGGTCAGCTTGTCGACGATGGCCGGGTTGGCTTTCCAGATGAACTGGCCGCCAAAGAACTCCAGCGAAGTCGCGTAGACGCCGTTGCTTTGTACCGGGTTGAGGATGTCGTCGTTGACCATGCCGTATTTCTTGCAGGTCACGAAGTCGTCCACGCCGTAGGCCGGAGCGGAGTGAACCACACCGGTGCCAGCGCCCAGTTCAACGTAGTCGGCCAGGTAAACCGGCGACAGACGGTCGTAGAACGGGTGACGGAAGTTGATCAGTTCCAGTTCTTTACCGGTGGTGGTCGCGATGACCGAGCCTTCCAGGCTGTAACGGACCAGGCAGGATTCAACCAGCTCTTCAGCCAACACCAGCAACTTGTCGCCGACATCGACCAGGGCGTAGTTGAATTCCGGGTGAACGTTCAGCGCCTGGTTGGCCGGGATGGTCCACGGGGTGGTGGTCCAGATCACGATCGAAGCAGGTTTGCCCAGCGACGGCAGACCGAAAGCGGCAGCCAGCTTGGCTTCATCGGCAATCGGGAACGCCACGTCGATGGTCGAGGACTTTTTGTTCTCGTACTCGACTTCCGCTTCAGCCAGGGCCGAACCGCAGTCGAAGCACCAGTTCACAGGCTTCAGGCCCTTGAACACGAAACCGCCCTTGACGATTTCGGCGAGCGCGCGGATTTCACCGGCCTCGTTTTTGAAGTCCATGGTCTTGTACGGGTTGGCGAAGTCGCCCAACACGCCCAGACGGATGAATTCGGATTTCTGGCCTTCGATCTGCTCGGTGGCGTAGGCACGGCACAGTTCGCGGGTCTTGTCCGCGCCCAGGTTCTTGCCGTGGGTCACTTCGACTTTGTGCTCGATCGGCAGACCGTGGCAGTCCCAGCCCGGAACATAAGGCGCGTCGAAACCCGAGAGGGTTTTCGAGCGGATGATCATGTCCTTGAGGATCTTGTTCAGCGCATGACCGATGTGAATCGTGCCGTTGGCGTACGGAGGACCGTCGTGCAGAACGAACTTCGGACGATCCTTGCCAATCTCGCGCAACTTTCCGTACAGGCCAATACTGTCCCAGCGCTGCAGAATCTGCGGTTCGCGCTGTGGCAGGCCGGCCTTCATTGGGAAGGCGGTGTCCGGAAGGTTTAGCGTGGCTTTATAGTCGGTCATTTATGGCTCTTCATTAGCGATTGGCGCTAGGTGCGACAGGGCACGGGCGGCGGCGACATCCGCATTGATCGCCGTCTTAAGCGCCTCCAGAGAGGCGAAACGCTGCTCTTCACGCAGCTTGTGGTGGAAAACCACCGTCAAACGCCGGTCATACAGATCGCCGGCAAAATCTAAAAGATGTACTTCGAGGTGGGCTTTGCCATCCCCTTGGACCGTAGGACGCACGCCAATATTGGCGACGCCTGGACAGGTCTTGCCGTCGATGTCGACGTTGACCAGGTAAACCCCGGTGAGCGGCACGCGACGGCGCTTGAGTTGAATGTTGGCGGTTGGCGTACCCAACTGGCGCGCCAGTTTCTGGCCATGCAGGACTCGCCCGGTAATCTGGAACGGCCGACCGAGCAGACGCTCTGCCAAGGCGAAATCGGCAGCGGCCAGGGCATTTCGCACCTGGGTGCTGCTGACGCGAATGCCGTCCAGCTCAACGGTTTGCGCCGCTTCGACGGTGAAGCCCTGCATGACGCCGGCCTGTTGCAGGAAATCGAAATCCCCTACCCGGTCACAGCCGAAGCGGAAGTCGTCACCGACCTCAAGATGCTGCACGCCGAGACCGTCCACCAGAATGGTATCAACGAATTCGCTGGCGCTGAGCTTGCTCAGGCGCTGGTTGAAAGCCAGGCACAAGACCCGGTCGACGCCTTCGTCAGCCAGCAGCTGGAGTTTGTCACGCAGGCGCGCCAAGCGGGCCGGCGCTGTCTCCGGGGCGAAAAACTCCCGTGGCTGCGGCTCGAAAATCACCACGCAGCTGGGCACGCCCAACTCGAGCGCTCGCTCACGCAGCCTCGCCAGGATAGCCTGGTGGCCACGGTGAACACCGTCAAAGTTGCCAATAGTGGCGACACAGCCCCGATGCTGGGGGCGCAGGTTGTGGAGGCCTCGAACCAGCTGCATAACGCGCTTCTTGCTCATAAAGTGGTCGATTATAACCACACCCGGCGGCCGACGACAGGCAACACCGTAACCCAAAGTGATCGAACCGACAAAACCGCCGGCCCGCCCGTGTTTATCGAGGCAAAAGCCTCAGTTCAGCGCCTTGCGATTGAAGTCGCGCAAACGGAAGCCCATCAACAGCAACATGCCGAAATACGAGACCACGCCAGCCCCTACCAGAGCGCCCAGACGCAGGAATCGCTCAAGCATGTGGCCCTGATCCCAGGCCGGCATGAAATGCATCCCGGCCAGCAACACCGCGGACATCACCGTGACCGCTACCACCAGTTTGGCACCGAACTTCGCCCAGCCCGGCTGCGGCTGATACATCTGCTGTTTGCGCAGCTGATAGAACAACAACCCGGCGTTAAGGCAGGCACCAGCGCTGATCGCCAGAGCCAGACCGGCATGGGCCAGCGGCCCGATCAGCACCAGGTTGAACAACTGGGTAACCACCAGGGTGAAAATTGCGATTTTCACCGGCGTGCGAATGTTTTGTTGCGCATAAAAGCCCGGCGCCAGCACTTTGATCACGATAATGCCAAGCAACCCGACCGAATACGCAATGAGCGCCCGCTGAGTCATGGACGCATCGAAGGCGTTGAACTGGCCGTATTGAAACAGTGAGACCGTCAGTGGCTCAGCCAGGATCCCCAACGCCAGCGAGCACGGCAGCACCAGCACAAAGCACAGGCGCAGCCCCCAATCGAGAATCCGCGAATACTCTGCGCGATCCTTGCTGGCGTAGGTCTTGGCCAGGGTCGGCAACAGGATCGTGCCCAACGCCACGCCCAGCACGCCGGACGGTAATTCCATCAGGCGGTCGGCGTAATACATCCACGACACCGAACCGGCGACCAGGAACGAGGCAAAAATGGTGTTGATGATCAGCGAAATCTGGCTCACCGAAACGCCGAGAATCGCCGGCAGCATCTGTTTCATGACCCGCCACACGCCACTGTCACGCAGGTTCAGGCGTGGCAGCACCAGCATGCCGATCTTTTTCAGGTGCGGCAGCTGATAGAGCAACTGCGCCAGACCACCCGCCAGCACCGCCCAACCCAGCGCCATGACCGGCGGATCGAAATACGGTGTCAGGAACACCGCAAAGATGATCATGCTGACGTTGAGCAAGGTCGGCACGAAGGCCGGCACCGAGAAGCGGTTATAGGTGTTGAGGATCGCCCCGGCCAATGAAGACAGGGAGATCAGCAATATATAAGGGAATGTCACCCGCAACAGGCTGGAGGTCAGCTCGAATTTTTCCGGGGTATCGGTGAAACCGGGCGCGGTCACCCAGATGACCCACGGCGCAGCGAGCATGCCCAACGCAGTGACCACTGCCAGCGCCAGGGTCAGCAGTCCGGAGACGTAGGCAATAAAGGTTCGTGTCGCCTCTTCGCCTTGCTGGCTTTTATATTCAGCAAGAATCGGCACAAACGCCTGGGAAAACGCCCCTTCGGCGAAGATCCGGCGCAGCAGATTGGGCAGTTTGAAGGCGATAAAGAAGGCGTCGGTGGCCATTCCCGCACCAAAAATACGCGCAATGAGGGTGTCACGGACGAACCCCAGAATCCGGGAAAGCATCGTGATAGAGCTGACGGCGGCCAACGATTTGAGCAGATTCATTGAAAGAGTTTGTGCCTGTCGATAAACAGCAGGCGAACAAAGCGCCCACTTATGCGATACTCCGCGCCGCAGCAGCACAGAGCCAAAGCTCGCGAGTTTACAGGTCAAGCGCCGGAAATAAATATCCCGCCTCTTTATACCTACCACTTAGCGGAACGTCTCAACCGCCCTTGACAAGACATCAACTCATCGGCATGATTCGCGGCCTATTTTGTTTGCTATTTCCTAAAAAGTCTTTCGAGGAGCTCGACGGTGGCCAACACACCTTCCGCCAAAAAACGTGCAAAACAGGCTGAGAAGCGTCGCAGCCACAACGCCAGCCTGCGTTCCATGGTTCGTACCTACATCAAGAATGTAGTTAAAGCCATCGACGCAAAAGACGCTGAAAAAGCTCAAGCTGCTTACGTTCTGGCCGTGCCAGTTATCGACCGTATGGCCGATAAAGGCATCATCCACAAGAACAAGGCTGCTCGCCATAAGAGCCGCCTGAATGGCCACGTCAAGGCTCTGAACCTTGCTGCTGCCTAAGTAACACGCTTGTTAAAAAACCGACCTCAGGGTCGGTTTTTTATTGCCTGCGATTTGACCTCGTCACTCAACCCAACCCCACACCGGGAGCACACCCACCACGGGATGCACTCTCCGGACAAAGGCTACTCACCGAAATTGAACACCACCGGCTTCGGCGGAGGACAACCTTCTGGCGGCGGAAAATTCTGAACACCCGCCTCATCGTAACCGGTATAGCAACCGACCAGCTTGTCATCCTTGAAGTTGAATCGCCGCTTGATCACACCCGTCTGGTAATAGCAGACCATTTCTCCCTCACGCCTGGCATACGAATAATCCTTGTACTCTCGCCCCTCGACCGTGATCAGACGAAAGCCCTGTTTTGCCTCCGAACACTCCAACTGTCCATTGGAGTAGTAACTGTTGCGAGTCACATGATCATCAGGCCCCAGCAACACTTCGCGAACTTTTCGGCCATCCTGGACATGCCGGACACTTTGCTCATTGCCGAACAGATACTCAGCCTCAAAGTCGAACTGGCCGTTATTAAAGCCACCTCGCTGCTTGCCGCAGAGCTTGATACGGGTGTACTTCCCGTCCGCCACATGGCAATAGTTTTTATCCTCGACCAACACTCCAGCCTCATCAAATGACTGAAGATTGCCAATTGGCTCGCCCGCTTCGTAGGTAGCCACCCGATCGGGCCTCCCATTGGGATGAAAGTCTCGAAAAGCACCGTCTATCGAACCGTTACGCCAGGAGATATCCGAGCGCAACACAGCACCGTCCTCGCTGTAAGTCAGCGCACGCCCGTCAATCCGGCCATTGGCATAGTTGGCCGAATAGGTAAGCTTGCCATTGGCGGCATAGGTTTCTTTGAGCCCATCAAGAACGTCGGCACGATAATGCTCGACGAGGCGCAACACGCCTGCCGCATCAACTTCCCGCAACTCTCCCTGCTTCTTGCCGGCGACGAAATTGACAGTCTGCACACGCCCATCCTGAACGTTCAACTTCCAGGTGCCTTCGCGAACGCCCCACAGGTAACTGCCCTCGCCACTCCTGGTAATCCAGTAACCATGCTGCTGACTCTTTACGAAATCGCCGCGCTGGACGATCTCACCATGGCTCATGCGCTCGGTAGGACCGTCGAACTCACCGTGCTTGTAGGTATCAAACCCCGACAGCTCGCCCTCCCCCGATTGCGCACGAATGACCCAGCGCCCCTCATAAAAGTCATCGACGATCATGCCTTCTGAAACGGTATCCTCATCCTGAACAATCCAGCGCCCCTGGCGCAGCCCGTCCACGTAGGCACCGCTAGACTCACCCGACTCTTCGAAGATGACCCAGCTGCCAGACTGCTTACCCTGAACAAATGCACCACGCGCCAGTAGCCTGCCCTCACTCAACAACACCGATACACCGTCTTCCGATCCTCGATACTGCTTCGGATCAGTTTCCCAGGCCACTCTGCTAACCCTATAGGCAGAGCCGACATCGTCCTCCGAAGGATAGACACGTTCATAAGTGACCGTCAGCCAATGCCCGTCACGATTCTCGAAAGTCTTCTTATAGGTGTCACGATGACCATCCTCCGGTCCATGCACCGCAGAAGCCGGGACGCCATCAACGCCAAAATACCCCACCAGCGTTCCGCCAGCAGGATCGAGCGCATCGAATTCGACAATGCCGGTTCTCACCATGGGCCGACCGTAGTCATAAGGTGGCAACTTAACGAGTTCGCGCTGGACGAGGGCGGCATTGAGGGTTTTATGACCACTGGCAATTCGATCCAGAACCGACTGCAGGGTTTCGAGTCGGCGGTATCGGCCCGTCTGCGGGGAGAACCGGTAACCACGAAGCGCATATCGCCCCGAAGCCCGGGAAAGCACGATCAGCGTCTCAATGTCGCTGTCGAGGCTGGCATAGAACACCGACTCAATACTCGCATCACCGAAGTTATCCAGTAATTGTGGCGCCTCATCAGGCGACTCGCACAGACAGGTATAACCTTTCACCCCGCCCGCCTCACGGAGAAAGGCCAACGTAGCACCACTGTCCTGAGAGCCCTTTATCACTGGATGCGCCAGCGACTTTCCAACATAAAATGGCTCCGCCAATACCGAGCCGGACACCGAACAGCACAGCACAAACCACAGCAAAAACGACCGCATACGAATCCTTTCGCGCCTGAAGCACTTCAATTCCACCGAACAAAAAAATGGCGAGCCGAACGGCTCGCCAGTCAATCAACCATCCATTAACGCCACGGCAATATCGGAATCGCCGTCACCGCATTCTGCGGACTGCCTTCGATCAAGCGATCGCTGTACACCAGATACACCAGCGTATTGCGCTTCTTGTCGAGGAAACGCACCACCTGCATGGTCTTGAAGACTAGCGAAGTACGCTCCTTGAACACTTCTTCGCCATCCTTCAACTCACCCTTGAAGTTGATCGGACCGACCTGACGACACGCAATGGACGCTTCCGCCCGATCTTCAGCCAAGCCCAAACCACCCTTCACACCGCCCGTCTTGGCTCGGGACAGATAGCAGGTCACGCCTTCGACCTTCGGATCATCAAATGCCTCGACGACGATGCGGTCGTTCGGGCCGACGAACTTGAACACCGTCGACACCTGACCAATCTCCTCGGCCGAAGCCAGCAGCGGCATTGCCAACAGCAAGCCCAACAATCCTTTTGCCACGCGCATTCAAATATTCCTTCAGACCAGGATCAGGTTATCGCGATGAACCAGTTCCGGCTCCGCCATGTAACCCAACAGACCGACAATCGCCTCAGACGACTGACCGATGATTTTTTGTGCTTCCAGCGCACTGTAGTTGGCCAGGCCACGGGCGATTTCACGACCGTCCGGCGCCACGCACACCACCATTTCACCGCGACGGAAACTGCCCTGAACCAGTTTGACACCCACCGGCAGCAGGCTTTTATTGCCTTGGGACAAGGCCGTCACCGCACCAGCATCCAGCACCAGCGTGCCGCGAGTTTGCAGATGCCCGGCCAGCCATTGCTTGCGCGCCGCCAGCATGCCGCGCTCCGGCGACAGCAAGGTGCCGATGCGCTCGCCTGCCTTCAGGCGATCCAGCACACGCTCAAGGCGCCCACCGACGATGATGGTGTGCGCACCGGAACGCGCTGCCAAGCGCGCCGCACGCAACTTGGTCTGCATGCCGCCACGACCCAACGCACCACCGGTACCGCCTGCGACAGCATCCAGCGCCGGATCATCAGCACGAGCTTCGTAAATCAGCTTGGCATCGGGATTGTTGCGCGGATCGGCGTCGAACATGCCGTCGCGATCCGTCAGGATCACCAGCAAATCAGCCTCGACCAGGTTGGCCACCAGCGCCGCGAGCGTATCGTTGTCGCCGAAACGGATTTCGTCGGTGACCACGGTGTCGTTTTCGTTGATCACCGGGATCACTTTCAACTCGACCAAGGCACGCAAGGTGCTGCGGGCATTCAGGTAGCGCTTGCGGTCAGACAGATCGTCGTGAGTCAGAAGAATCTGCGCAGTGTGCCGGCCATGCTCGGCAAAGCTCGACTCCCACGCCTGAACCAGACCCATCTGACCGATGGCGGCAGCTGCCTGCAATTCGTGCATCGCACTGGGTCGCACGGTCCAGCCCAGACGGCTCATGCCCGCCGCTACCGCCCCGGAGGACACCAGCACCAGCTCGACGCCCGCCTCATGCAAGGCCACCATCTGTTCGACCCAGACACCCATTGCCGCGCGATCCAGGCCCTTGCCGTCCGCCGTCAGCAACGCGCTGCCGATTTTCACGACCCAACGCTGCGCACCTGTCACCTTGCTCCGCATCATCTTCAACCTTAGCTTGAGGGCAGCGCGACCCAGCGCTGCCCGTGACGTTAATCGTGGCTATTTGTTACCAACAATCGATTTCCAGATACTAAAACGCCGCTCCAGGGAGCGGCGTTCAAGTTTATCGCAACAGATCAGTCACGCACGTAAATGATTTCCGGACCGTCTTCGTCATCCACATCTTCTTCATCCCAATCATCGTCACCGATGTCATGGACCGACTTAACGCCGCTGCGACGCAGGGCACGCTGGTCATCCAGGGCCTGCAACTGAGCGCGCGCTTCGTCTTCGATGCGCTGATCGAGCTCGGCCAGCTCTTCCTTGTAGGCCGGATCGTTCGCCAGACGGTCAGCACGATCTTCCATGTAACGCATGATGTCGTGGCAAAGACGCTCGGTACCGAGCTTGGAGATGGCGGAGATCACGTAAACCGGACCGGTCCACTCCAGGCGATCAACGATTTCCTTGACGCGAGCATCGTGCTCTTCTTCAAGGATCTGGTCGCATTTGTTCAGTACCAGCCAGCGATCACGCTCAGCCAGGGACGGGCTGAACTTGGTCAGCTCACTGACGATCACTTCGGCCGCATCCGGGGCACTGGTGTCATCCAGTGGCGCCATGTCCACGAGGTGCAGCAGCAAACGGGTACGCGACAAGTGCTTGAGGAAGCGAATCCCCAGGCCAGCGCCGTCGGAAGCACCTTCGATCAGGCCCGGAATGTCCGCGACCACGAAGCTTTTCCAGCGATCGACGCTGACCACACCCAGGTTCGGCACCAGCGTGGTGAACGGGTAGTCGGCGACTTTCGGCTTGGCGGCCGATACCGAGCGAATGAAGGTACTTTTGCCAGCATTCGGCAAACCCAGCAGACCAACGTCCGCCAACACCTTCATTTCCAGCTTCAGGTCACGCGCCTCACCCGGCTTACCCGGAGTGGTCTGACGCGGAGCGCGGTTGGTACTGGATTTGAAACGGGTGTTACCCAGACCGTGCCAGCCGCCATGGGCCACCAGCAGCTTTTGACCAGCCTTGGTCAGGTCGCCGATCACTTCCTGAGTGGCAGCGTCGATGACCGTGGTGCCGACCGGCACACGCAGTACCAGCTCTTCACCCTTCTTACCGGTGCAGTCGGTGCTGCCGCCGTTGGAACCGCGCTCGGCATCGAAGTGCCGGGTGTAACGGTAGTCCACCAGGGTGTTGAGGTTTTCGTCGGCAATCATGTAGACCGAGCCGCCATCACCACCGTCGCCGCCGTTCGGGCCGCCGTTTTCGATGAATTTCTCGCGACGGAAGCTCATGCAACCGTTGCCGCCGTCACCGGCCTTTACTCGAATCGATACTTCATCAACAAACTTCATAACAAAACGCCTCTCGCCATACGGACGAGCCGAAAAAATCCAGACATAAGACTCTTGCAAAAATGAGCGCAGCGACCTCAATCAACGACCGCAAATCCAGCGCTGGAGCTCATTACAAACAGCTTTGCAAGAGACTCACCCCACAAACGAAAAAGCCCCGTCGCGAGACAGGGCTTTTCCAGCATCTACGTAATTATGCCGCGACGACTTCAGTCTTCGGGACAATGCTCACGTAACGGCGGTTGAAAGCGCCTTTTACTTCAAACTTGATCACGCCGTCGATTTTAGCGAACAGAGTGTGATCTTTACCCATGCCAACACCGTAACCGGCGTGGAATTGGGTGCCGCGCTGACGCACGATGATGTTGCCCGGAATGATAACCTGGCCGCCATACATCTTCACGCCAAGGCGTTTGGCTTCTGAGTCGCGACCGTTACGGGTACTACCACCAGCTTTTTTGTGTGCCATGAGTCAATTCTCCTAGTGAGGAATTAGGCTGAAATTAAGCCTGAATACCGGTGATTTTGATCTCGGTGTACCACTGGCGGTGGCCCATACGCTTCATGTGGTGCTTACGACGACGGAACTTGATGATGCGGACTTTATCGTGACGACCTTGGGAGATCACTTCAGCCACAACGGTAGCGCCAGCAACAACTGGAGCGCCGATGTTCACGTCATCGCCATTGGCGACCAACAGAACGCGATCAAAAGTAACGGATTCGCCGGTAGCGATTTCCAGTTTTTCGATCTTCAGGTATTCACCTGGGGCGACCTTGTATTGCTTGCCACCAGTAACAATTACTGCGTACGACATGGTATTTCTCCGATAATCCTGCTCACCCAGCTCTTTATAAGAAGAGGTATTGGCTGGCATGGCTGCATATGGCTGGAAGGCCAGTTTGCAATTGCGTAAGGCAGGTGCTGCCCAGGAAGTTCAGGGTGCGCGATTGTACGCAAGCTGCCGTGGCGTTGCAAGAGGCCGTCCATCGCGCCTTGACACCCGCCGACGTGGGTCCTAGCATGCCGCGCAACCCTTCTGGAGCGACTGTCGCTGATGCAACCCCAAGCTTTCTACCGCGCGGTGGCGGACGATTTTAGCGCCGTCGACGGCATCATCAAGAAGCAGCTGACTTCCCGAGTGCCGCTGGTATCGAAAATCGGCGATTACATTACCTCGGCCGGCGGTAAACGCCTGCGTCCTTTATTAGTGCTGCTGTGTGGCAAGGCCCTTGGCCGCGAAGGCGACGACCTGCGTCTGCTGGCCGCGACCATCGAGTTCCTGCACACCGCCACCCTGCTGCACGACGACGTGGTCGACATGTCCGGCATGCGCCGCGGCCGTTCGACCGCCAACGCCATGTGGGGCAACGCACCTAGCGTGCTGGTGGGCGACTTCCTGTACTCGCGCTCCTTCGAAATGATGGTCGAACTGGGCTCCATGCCGGTGATGAAGATCCTTTCGCAAGCCACGCGCATCATCGCCGAAGGCGAAGTGTTGCAGCTGTCCAAGGTTCGTGACGCGAGCACTACCGAAGAAACCTACATGGAAGTCATCCGCGGCAAGACCGCGATGCTTTTCGAGGCTTCGACCCACAGCGCCGCCGCCCTCTGCGAAGCCACGCCGGAACAGGCTGAAGCCCTGCGCACGTTTGGTGACCACCTGGGCGTAGCCTTCCAGCTGGTCGACGACCTGCTGGACTACAAAGGTGACGCAGAGACCCTGGGCAAGAACGTCGGTGACGATCTGGCCGAAGGCAAGCCGACCCTGCCGCTGATCTACACCATGCGCGAAGGCACGCCGGAGCAGGCTGCCCTGGTGCGCAAGGCGATCCAGAAAGGTGGCATCGAGGACCTGGAAAGCATTCGCGAGGCCGTTGATGCTTCCGGTTCGCTTGAGTACACCGCGCAACTGGCCCGCGACTACGTGGCCCGTGCGATCAAATGCCTCGACGCGCTGCCCGCCAGCGAATACCGCGATGCATTGGTCGAGCTGAGTGAATTCGCGGTCGCCCGCACTCACTGATCTGCTTTTCGTAGGAGCCGGCTTGCTGGCGATTGCATCACCGCGGTGCTTCTGGAGCACCGCGGCGACTGGATCGCCAGCAAGCCGGCTCCTACAGACCCCCTCCCGGCTAAAACCCTATATAATGTGCGCTTTTTAGCGATCCTGAATCCAAGGAGCTTTAGTGAGCACGTTGCCACCCTGCCCGAAATGCAATTCCGAATACACCTATGAAGACGGCGCGCAGCTGATCTGCCCGGAGTGCGCCCACGAATGGTCTGCCAGCGGCGAAGCTGAAGCGGCGTCCGATGACGCCGTGAAAAAGGATTCGGTGGGCAATGTCCTGCAAGACGGCGACACCATCACCGTGATCAAGGACCTCAAGGTCAAAGGCACATCGCTGGTGGTCAAGGTCGGCACCAAGGTCAAGAACATCCGCTTGTGCGATGGCGATCACGACATCGACTGCAAGATCGACGGCATCGGCCCGATGAAGCTCAAATCCGAGTTCGTCAGAAAAGTCTGAACCTGCTGTATTCCATCCCGCGCCCGGCGTGGGATGGTGCTTCGCCCTCCCCCGCTTCGCCCCGCATTCCCTCGCAATAGCCAAACGCCAGCCGCTTTGACCTTACGCAATCTTTACCCGGAAAAAATCACAAACCGCCAATAGGCCCTTGCTATTTGATGAATAAGAATTATTCTCATTGAAACCAATCAATGGAGATGAGACCCATGACTTATTTGATCGATGCCTGGCTGGACCGCCCACACCCCTACCTCAGGATCCTGCATCGGGAAACCGGGGAAGTCTGTGCGGTGCTTGAAGAAGAAGCCTTGAACGAGCTGCAGGATCAGGGTGACCTGGACGTCAACGGCTTGAGTTCCAGCGAGCCGGTGGTGCTCAAGGAACTGGTGCGCAATCTGTTTCTGTTCTGCTATGCCCGGGCGTTGCGCCCGTCGCATGAACTGCATCACAAGCTAGAAATATGAGAAACCCCACAAAACCTGTAGGAGCGAGGCTTGCCCGCGAACCCGACAACTCGGTTCCGACTTGAAACCGAGGTGATGCATTCGCGAGCAAGCTTCGCTCCTACAGGCTCATGTATTACAGAACGTCGAGCAGCTCGACGTCGAAGACCAGTACGCTGTGCGGCGGAATGCTGCCAACGCCTTGAGCGCCGTAAGCCAGTTCGCTCGGCACGTACAGACGCCATTTGCTGCCAGCGTTCATCAGTTGCAGGGCTTCGGTCCAGCCAGCGATCACGCCGCCTACCGGGAATTCTGCAGGCTGACCGCGCTCGTAGGAGCTGTCGAACACAGTGCCGTCGATCAGGGTGCCGTGGTAGTGAGTACGCACTTGGTCTTCACGGGTCGGCTTGGCGCCTTCACCGGCGGTCAGCACTTCGAATTGCAGACCGGAAGCCAGGGTGGTGATGCCATCGCGCTTGGCGTTTTCAGCCAGGAATGCCAGGCCTTCGCCAGCAGCCGCTTCAGCCTTGGCAGCTGCTTCGGCTTGCATGATTTCGCGGATAACCTTGAAGCTGGCGGACATTTCTTCCTGACCTACACGGCTTTCCTTACCGGCGAAAGCGTCAGTCAGGCCTGCCAGGATTGCGTCCAGGCTAACGCCCGGCGGCGGGTTGTCGCGCAGTTGGTCGCCCAACTGACGGCCAATGCCGTAGCTGACGCGGGTTTCGTCGGTGGACAGATTTACTTCGGACATGACACTGCTCCGCTGTGCGGACGGCCCTGGAACTTGCCGTGCGTGCACAGCGCGTCCCGGAACGCCCGGAACCAAAAGGGCCAGCAGACTAGCACAGATGTCGTTGCGCTGATGAGGGGGTGTCAGTGCTGCCAGGCAGAACCGAAGGCAATCGGCACCTTCAGGCTTTCCCCCGCACTCGCACCCAACCCGCACATTTCATCGTGAACCGATGTATGCACAAGGTTGAATGGCAAGGTGGGAAAGTTATGCAGCACTTCACGCGCATGCTCGACCGAGCGCAGGTGAACCATCTCGCCGTGAGCATCACTCAACGGGTAGGCGGCCCCGTGCATGCGCGCCTCCAACAGGTAGATTCCGCCTTCCATGGAGATCAGGTTCAGCTCATCGACTTTCCCTGCGATGGCATAAGCACGTAACTCTACGAAGTTCATGAACGCACCTCACGCAGCGGCGAGCCAGCATTCATACAGGCATAGGCCTCACAGCATCAAAGTACAAGCCATAAACGCCACCGCCCGTCTGTTTCACACCGTTCATGTAGGAGCGTGCGGTGCGGCGATCCGACTTGTCCGCGAAGAGGTCGTGTCAGTCGACATAAGTGTTGTCTGTCACGACGCCTTCGCGGGCAAGCCTCGCTCCTACAGTGCCTGGTGAGGATCAGTGCTTGGTGAGTTTATCCAGATACCCCATGGCAAACGCCGATACCACGAAGGTCATGTGGATGATCACGTACCACTTCAAATGCTCGGGATCGACGTTTTTGGCGTCCATGAAGATCCGCAGCAGGTGAATCGACGAAATCGCCACGATGGACGCCGCGACCTTCATCTTCAATGAAGACGAATCCATGGTGCCCAGCCAGTTGAGCTTTTCCTTGTTGTCATCGATATCCAGCTCGGAAACGAAGTTCTCGTAGCCGGAAATCATCACCATCACCAGCAAACCGCCTACCAGCGCCATGTCGATCAACGACAGCAGCACCAGAATCAGGTCCGATTCGGCCATCGAGAACACGTTAGGGATGACGTGGAAGACTTCCTGGAAGAATTTCAGCGCCAGGGCCAGCAGCCCGAGGGACAGACCGAAGTAGATCGGCGCCAGCAGCCAGCGGGAGGCGTACATTGCATTTTCGATAAAGCGTTCCATTGAATCTCACACGTGGGCTGGAAATGGCCGCGAGTATACCAGCCACCCGTTACAGCCAGAAACACTCGGAAAATCCGCCACCTGCGCGTGTGTGACAAGGTTTTTCTGCTAGTGTCCAAAGCATTGACACCTCTGCGACATCGGACAGGACGACGGGAAATGGATGTGCGATTGCCTTTAATGAGCGCCGGGATTTGTCTGGCCCTGCTGGTGAGCGGCTGTTCACCGGACGATGACAAACGCCAGGTCAGCCTTGAGGAAAAGACCGCGCAATTCGAAACGTCTCTCGACGCGATCCAGGACCCGAAACTCAAGGATGCCGTGGCCGAACTCGGTGGCTCCCTGCTGCTGCTCGAACGTGCGCAACTCAAACTCGACAGCAAACCGGTGGAAACCGAGTACGGCGCAGATGTCCTCGCCGTGCTCAAGCACTACCCCACGCCACAGGCGCTGGTCGACACGTACATTAACGGCCTGTTTGTGCTGCACAAGGATTCCAGCTCCGACTACCTGACCGATCTGCAACCGGTGTTCCCGTTCAACTTCAACATTCCGGCCGAGTTTCTCTTTCCCCACGGCCTGGAATGGCAGTCAGTGACCTTGAGCAACAAACGCGTGATCCCGTTCCAGCCGGAGTGGTCGGAAACCGATCCGGGCATTCAACTGAGCCCGTCGAGCTCCAACCTGACCAGCCCCGACGATCTCACGGTGACTTACCCCTTCATCGACGGCCTGGGCATGGAAATCAAGAACCAGCCGCAGCCCGTCAGCCTGCAAGGCAAGGTCGAAGTCATCGCCCCGCGCAGGCTCTATAGCTTCGACCTGACCAAAAAAGACGTCGGCCAGACTCGCAGCAATGACAACCTGAGCGTCACGCTGCTGAAGCTGACAAACAACTACGCCGAAATCGAGTTCAGCAACAGCGCGCCGCTGGCCCCGGAAGTCAGCGAGATACCCTTCAACCCGTCGGTCGTCCAGGCCAGGGACGCCACCGGGCAATTTCTCTCACGCTCGGGCTCGATCAACCAAACCGCCGCGCAAATTGCCTTCTACCAGAAACAACTGGCGAAAATGCAACAGCAGAAGAGCTGGAGCGAAGCCTTCGAAAGGCAGCTCGATGAAGAACAACGCGCGTTTGAGAAGCAACAAACCAGGCATTACTCCAAGGTGTATTTCAACGGCCCGATCGAGACCCTTGAAGTCAGCCTGCTGGACTTTTCGGCGGCCACGGTCACGCGCAAGGACCTGGACCTGCCGATCCGTCGCTTCGATCAACACACCACGGCAAAAACCATCCAGCCACTGACTTTACCCGTGGTCGTGTACGACGATCAGGCACCGACCTGGCTCAAAGGCGCAACGCTCAGCGAGGAACAACTGAAGAAGAGCGTCAGCATCCGGCAATCGGTGGACGACCCGAGCGCGGCGCGCATCGAGTTCGATCACACCCGAAGCTTCAACGATGAACTGCTCGGCACGTCCTTCAGCCCTGGCGATAGCCCGGTCAGTTTCTTTACCGAGGACAGCAGCGGTCAACGCGATGAGCCGATCGAACTGCCGCCCGAGGCTTATCAGGTCGATCCCCTGCGCGGCATCATCACTTATGACCTGAACCTGTTCGCGCAAACACCAGCGTTTGCGGTGGGTTCCATGCCGCTGTTCCTGGCCACCGTCGACAAGCAGACACTTGAAACAGACCGGCTGCCCAAAGGCCTGGAACTGAAAGGCAATGCACTGGTGGTTGATCTGAAGCTGTTCCCCGCCCAGGACTGGCGCTTTTTCGCCAGGGACGACAGCGGCCACTATCTCAAGGAGATTCTTTCGGTCATTCACGATGCAAGTGCGCAGGGCCCGGCGTTATTCAGCGTGCATTACTTCTACGGCCAGCCAGCGCAGCTGGAAACCTACCAGCGAACCGATCTCACCACGGTGCAATATGGATTCGAGGTCAAACTCGACAAGGCTGATACGTCCAGCCTCGCCCAATAGTCGTCTCAGTGATCGGGGCGGAACTCGAAGCCGCCCATGTTGCGGCAGCGCCCACCATTGATTTCCCGTAGCTGGGCTTGCAGGTGCAGGCACCAGATTTGCGGGTCATCGGCCAGTTCATAGCCGTGCAACGTCAGGCTTTCAACGATGGTGTCGAGGATCGATTCAGCCGCGAAGGGCCCAGGAAACGGACCTTGGGCTTTGATAGCTGAGGGTTGTTCGCCAGCCATTCCGGCGGCGAAAAGCAAAGTCCACATGCCCGTATCACCAGCCAATGGCTTGATGGCACATTCGATACGGGTCACAAGGCCCAGGCATTGACGGGTGAGGCAGAGGTTGCGCGACATGGCGGCGACCCTCGGTAGATCCGGTATTCAGCTCCCACGGGAGAACTGTCTCGATCCAGTGATTACTGTCGATGTCCTTGAGCTGAGAATAGAAGAAAAGTCAGACCCGCACGCCAACTGAGACCAGAAGGCGCCGAATGGTCATTGTGTGAATATTGACGTCAGAGTGATGGCACTTGTAGGAGCGAGCGGTGCGGCGATCCGACTTGCCCGCGAAAGCCATGACGCGGTTTGCCGGAATAACCGCGTTATCGTTCTTCGCGGGCAAGCCTCGCTCCTACAGGGACTCCTCTGTATCAGGCCGGCTTGGCTTCGACCAACGCTTCCTGTGCCGCTTCTTTCTCGGCTTCTTTCAGGTCTTCTTCGCTGATCATTTCCGCGATCACCCGCAAGCGCTCCACCACCCGCGCATTCACGCTGCCTTCAGGAAATTCGCCATTTTCATCCGGCGCACCGGCAGGCTCGCCGACCAACAGGCTCAGCGCTTCGTCAGCCTGGCGCACTGCGTAAACGTGGAATTGCCCTGCGCGCACCGCCGCCAGCACCTTCTCGTCCAACATCAGCGTCGCCACGTTGGCGTGAGGAATGATCGCCCCCTGCTCACCGGTCAGCCCGCGGGCTTCGCAGAGACGGAAGAAGCCTTCGATCTTCTCGTTGACCCCGCCCACCGCCTGCACTTCGCCGAACTGGTTGATCGAGCCGGTGATTGCAAAGCATTGCTTGAGCGGCGTTTTCGACAACGCCGAAATCAGCGTGCACGCCTCGCCCAACGACGCACTGTCGCCATCGACATAACCGTAGGACTGCTCCAGGGCGATACTCGCGGAAATCGCCAACGGGAATTCCTGAGCGTAACGGCTGCCCAGATACCCGGTGAGGATCATCACGCCTTTGGAGTGAATCGGCTGGCCGAGGTTGACCTCACGCTCGATGTCGACAATGCCGCTGCCACCCGGGTACACCGTGGCGGAAATCCGCGCCGGAACACCAAACGCCGAATCCCCGACTTCCAGCACCGTCAGCCCGTTGCACTTGCCCACGGCCGCGCCATCGGTGTCGATCAGGATGATCCCGGCCAGCATGTCATCGAGAATCCGCGCCGAAACGCGCCCGGTGCGGGTGGCCTTGGCCTTGAGCGCACGCTCGATGTGCCCGGCGTCGGTCATTTCATCGCTGGCCAGGTGACGAATGAAATCCGCCTCGCTGACCAGTTGGAACAAGTCACCGATCCGCGCCGACAAACGCCCCTGGTGCTCGGCCAGACGTGCACTGTAGGTCGCCAGACGCGCCACCGCATCGGCGGTCAGCGGTGCCATGCCTTCTTCGGAGGTACGGGTTTTGAGCAACTGGGCGAACTGCTCCAGGCTTTCGTCGACCATCGGGATGTCTTCGTCGAAGTCCACCAGAACGCGGAACATCTCCTGGAAGTCCGGATCGAGGTCTTGCAGCGTGTAATACAACTGCCGGGCACCGATGATGACGACTTTGACCTGCAACGGAATGTGTTGCGGTGTCAGGGTCACGGTGGCCAGACGCCCCAGCTCACCCAGCGGTGATTCCATTTTCAGTTTGCGCGATTGCAGGGCGCGCTTGAGCGCATCCCATACGAACGGCTCGCTGAGCATTTTTTCTGCTTCAAGGATCAGGAAACCGCCGTTCGCGCGGTGCAGCGCTCCCGGTCGCAACTGGCGATACGTGGTGTAGAGCGCGCCCTGATCGGTGCTGTATTCGATGCGGCCAAACAGGTTTTCGTAGGTCGGGTGCGGCTCGAACACCACCGGTGCACCGCCGCTGGCCGAGTGACCGACCACCAGGCTCGGCGCGTATTGCTCTTCCAGCATCTTGCGCGCCACCGCATCGACCTTGCTGTCGTCGACCAATTGCTCGACCACGGTTTTCAGCAAGTAAACCTGCATGGCTTGCAGGTAACCGCACACCGCCGCGTTCTCGGCGTATTTTTCCGACAACGGCGACAGCAACGGCTGCAAGGCCAGGGTGATGGTTTCTTCGTTGAGGTGGCGCAGCTGATTGCTCGACTCGCGCTTCCACTGCGGCAGGCTGGCGAGTTCTTCGTTCAGACGCTCTTCCAGACCGGAGATGTCTTCGTGGAAACGCTCGCGATCGGCTTCCGGCAACTGGGCGAATTCAGCTTCATCCAGCGCCTTGCCTTCGCTCATCGGGGTAAACGCGATGTTGCTCGCGTCACGGTACAGCGCGACTTCTTTTTCCAGCGCCAGGCGCTCGATGATGTCCAGCGCCTTGTCGTAGCGCTGGTTGAAGGCGCGGTCGATGGCGCTTTTTTTCTGCTGATAAGACGGATGTTCGAAGACCGCCGGGAAGGTCGCCAGCAGGTTGTCGATCAAAGCGTTGATATCACCGATGAACGCGCCGGCCGTGCCCGATGGCAATTCCAGGGCGCGCGGCTCGCGGGGTTCATCGAAATTGTTGACGTAGACCCAATCGGCCGGGGTCTGCAGGCGCTTGCCTTCGGCCTTCAGGTAGCGTTTGACGAACGAAAACCGGCCAGTGCCAGGCTCGCCCATGACGAATACGTTGTAACCGGGGCGTGGCATGGCCACACCAAACTGCAAGGCTTCGACCGCACGTTCCTGGCCAAGCACACCGCGGAAGGGCTCCAGATCATTGGTGGTAGAGAAGCTGAACTGTTCAGCGGAAAACGGACGGGTCAGCGCTTCGGGCGCTAGACGCAAGCTGGCAGCAACAGGATCAGGCATCGGGCTTCCTTACATCAGGCGGGGCAGATAGCGGCATTCTGGCGCTGCCCATACCCCACTTGCAAGGCGCGCCTTTCGCCAAAGCATAGCCAAACGGGCATCCCCAGGCGGGCCGGGTCTAAATCAATGTTTTCAACGAATGTTTCGTAAAAAGTAACGGAACCCTTGGAACGTGCCTAAACTCCAAGCTGCGCGGCTGGAACAATAACCGGCCCACTGGCGCCGTAGTGGTCTGTACGAAAACTCGCCGAGCGGCGATCAGGCAAGGCGAAAACAGACGAGGAAGCGGAGTGTGGGGGACCCACATGAGCATTCCGAGTCTGTTTTCAACGCAGCCTGATCGTCGCGCAGGCAGTTTTCGTACAGAGCCGGGCCAGAACCCTTGTCCATTGGTACGCACATAAAGAGAACAAAGCTATGAAACGGATTCTTCTCGGTACTCTCTTCACCGCTGTATCCATCAACGCTATGGCACAGGCGCCAGGCGGCCCGGATTGCGGGTGGGGCAACATGCTGTTCGAAGGTCAGCGTGGCACCCCGGCACACTTCCTGGCATCCACCACCAACGGCACTTCCGGCAACGCAACGTTCGGTATGACCTCTGGTACCAACGGTTGCGCGACTAATGCGTCGCTGACTTATGGCGGCAAATCCTGGTTTGCCATGAATGGCATGATGAACGAGCTGTCCGAAGACATGGCTAAAGGTAACGGCGAAGCGCTGACGACCTACGCCGTGGTACTGGGCGTGGCGCCGGAAGACCGTGCGCATTTCGCGGCTGTGACTCACGAGCACTTCCAGCAGATCTTCAGCAAGGCTGACGTGACTGCAGAAGATGTGCATACCAACACCCTGGCCGTTTTGAAGGCCGACCCTCGTCTGGCCAAGTACGCAACTCAAGCTTAAGCTCGACCCGCCCGCTCCTTTCGGGGAGCGGGTTTTATTTTTTGGACCTGCCCTCTTTCGGCCATATCGTTCAATTGTAGGAGCCGGCTTGCTGCGGGCGGCGTTCCGACGATGGCATCACCGCGGTGATTCAGAAACACCATGTCGATGCCATCGCCAGCAAGCCGGCTCCTACAAGGACGGATCTTCCGTACCGGGTCTTTATTTTTTTCGACTTAAGTTGCCCACTATGCTCAAACGCCTTGCCTGGCTGGCGCTCTGTGTCTGCGCCCCGCTGTCCGCCGCGCCTCACATCGACAATCAACGTTTGCAGCAACTGGCCAACGACCCCTTCTGGATTTCCCTGGGGCATTACGAAACCGCCAAACTCGGTGGCTGGCGCAGCTATGTCAGCGACAGGAAGTTCTTTCTGGCGCCCGATGGCAACGAACACCCCGACCACGAACTGGCGGCCACCGTGCAGGCGCTGTACGCCCCGGCCAGTGCCGGCGAAAAACATGCGCAATGCGTCTACCCGGCGCGTACCCGCTGGCTCAAGGCGCAACTCAACCTGACTGATTTGCCGGCCCTGGACTGTGCCGAATTCAAGCAATGGTTCAAGGATGTCTCGCCCCACAGCGCGGTAATGATTTTCCCGGCAGCCTACTTGAACAGTCCGTCATCGATGTTCGGCCACACGCTGCTGCGCATCGATCAGGCGGATGTGCAGAGCGACAAAACGTCATTGCTCAGCTACGCCATCAACTTCGGCGCCTACATCGAAGGTTCCGACAACAGCATTCTCTACGCCTGGAAAGGTTTGATGGGCGGCTACCCGGGCCTGTTTGCGCTGGTGCCGTATCAGGAAAAACTCTCGGAATACCGCAGCCTCGAAAACCGTGACCTGTGGGAATACCGGCTGAACCTGACACAGCAGGAAACCGAGCGCATGGTCGAGCACGTCTGGGAACTCAAGCAGATCCAGTTCGACTATTTCTTCTTCGACGAAAACTGCTCCTATCGCCTGCTGGAACTGCTGCAAGTGGCGCGTCCAAGCCTGCGCCTGACCGAACAATTCCCGCTGACCGCAATCCCCACCGACACGGTCAAAGCGGTAAAAGAAGCCGGCCTGGTGGAGTCCATTCAGTATCGGCCTTCCCGCGAACGCGAACTGCTTAGCCGCGCCGAACCGTTGAATCCTGAAGAGCAGCAGTGGGTACTGAAAGTCAGCGCCGACCAGAAACAGTTGCAGGAACCGGCGTTCAAGGCGCAACCGCGCGAACGTCAGGCGCTGATCATCGACGCGGCTTACCGGCTCGAACGCTACCGCGCCAACGGCCAGGAACGCGACCCGCAGCGAGCTCAGCGCAGTTTTGAGTTGCTGCGGGCGATCAACCAGAACCCGGCGCCGGAGCTGGACATCCCGCAACCGGGCTTGCCCGAAGATGGCCATGAATCGCGCACCTGGCAGGCCGGTCTCGGCACCCGGGGCGACAAGGCCTTTGGCGAATATGGCCTGCGCATGGCGTATCACGATCTCAACGACAACTCGGAAAGCTTTCCCCTCGGCGCGCAGATCGAAATCCTGCAAATGAAACTGCGCCAGTACGAAGGCAATCAGTGGCAGTTGCAGCAACTGGATCTGGCGACCATTCGCTCCCTGACCCCGCGCAACGAGCTGCTGCAACCGCTGTCGTGGCAGGTCACCGGCGGCCTGGAGCGGGTGCCGGGCAAACATGACGATGAAACCCTCGTCAGTCATGTCAACGGCGGTGGTGGCGGCACGTGGCAACTGGGCGACGACATGCTCGGTTTTGCCTTGGGCACCGTGCGCGTCGAGCACAACAACGACTTCGCCGGTTTCATCGCCCCGGCGGCGGGTTTCAACAGCGGTGTGCTATGGAAGAATCCGCTGGGGAATTTCAGCCTGGAGGCCAAGGGGGATTTCTTCACCAATGGCGAAGTGCGCCGTAGTTTGAGTCTGAACCAGCAGTGGGAATTGTCGCGTAACCTGGGTCTGCGTCTGAGCGCCCAACGCGAATTCAGCCATCTGGCCACACCTGAGAATGAAGTGATGCTTGAGCTGAAGTGGTATCACTACTGACCTGACACACCACCTTCCCTGTGGGAGCGGGCTTGCTCGCGAAGGCGTAGTGTCATTCAACACTGATGGTGACTGACAATACGCCTTCGCGAGCAAGCCCGCTCCCACATTGGATCTGTGTTGTTCAACGGATTCATCACAGGCCTTTCACGAAGGTCTCACGAATGCACTTCTAGACTTGAACCATAGGCCGTTGAACGGCCGGGAGTCCGAGATGTGGCGTTGCGTGGGTGTGGTGGGTGTGTTGCTGTTGTGCGCGGGTTGCCAGACGACTCACGAAGACCTGATTGCCAAGGGTTATCCTCCGGCATTCGCCGATGGTTTCGATGACGGCTGCAGCAGTGGTCGACAGGCCGCCGGGGCGATCACCGGTGAATTTCGCAAGAACGTGCCGCGGTATCTCAAGGACAAGCCATACGCCGAAGGCTGGAGCGATGGCTTCCGCCAATGCCAGGCCATGCGCGAAAGCGAAGACCGCGAGGACTATCGCAGCCATCACTGGGACGAACGTGAAAAAGCCTGGCAACAGCAGAAAGATCAGGACGCCGCCCGTGCGTTTCGCTCGCAATGAGTCGCTGACAGACATCCGCCGAAACTAAAAGCCTGTGACCATGGCCTAAACCTCATAACGGGAGGAAACCATGAGTCGCGCCTTCGTCAATGAAGATAACGCCGCCGCGCAAGTTGATCAGCCCGTCGAACGGCAGGTCAGCACGCAGCCCAATTACGTCACGCCCGCAGGCCTTGCCCAGTTGCAGGCAAAAGTCGCCGGGTTGCAACAATTGCACAATGAACAATCGGCCAAAGGCGAGCAGGCCGACAAGCAACGCCTGGTGGACCTTGAGCGGGATTTGCGCTACTTCAATCAGCGCCTGCAAAGCGCTCAAGTCGTGACCGCCGCCAGTTCAACGCAAAAGGTGCAGATCGGCAGCCGCGTGACCTTCGCCGACGAGCACAGCACCGAGCAAACCGTGCAACTGGTCGGTGAAGACCAGGCCGACGCGTCTGCGGGCCTGATCAACTGGGGTTCACCGCTGGGCCGGGCATTGCTTGGGGCGCAACTCGGCGACGAGGTGCTGTGGCAACGCCCGGCGGGCGATCAGACGATCGAAATCATCCGCATCGAACCGGCTTAAACCACGCCCTGGGCGAGCATGGCGTCGGCGACTTTGACGAAACCGGCAATGTTCGCGCCTTTGACGTAGTTGATGCGGCCGTTCTCTTCGCCGTAATGCACGCACGCATGGTGGATCGACTGCATGATCCCGTGGAGCTTGCTGTCCACTTCCCCGCCGGTCCACAGCAGACGCATGGCGTTCTGCGACATCTCCAGCCCGCTCACCGCGACACCGCCGGCGTTGGACGCCTTGCCCGGCGCGAACAGAATCCCGGCCTCGATAAACAGGTCCACGGCGTCCAGGGTGGTCGGCATGTTCGCGCCTTCCGCCACGCAGATGCAGCCGTTGCGCAGCAACGTGCGCGCGGCCTCGGCATCCAGTTCGTTTTGAGTGGCGCAGGGCAGCGCGATGTCGCACGCCAGATCCCACGGGCACTGACCCGCACGGAACTCCAGGCCGAAACGCGTGGCCAGTTCGCTGATCCGTCCACGCTTGACGTTTTTCAGCTCCAACAGCGCCAGCCACTGTTCTTCGGTCAAACCCGCCTCGCAGTACAGCGTGCCTTCGGAGTCCGAGAGCGAAATCACCTTGCCGCCCAGGTCCATGACCTTGCGCGCCGCGTACTGCGCAACGTTGCCGGAACCCGAGATCGCTACGCGCTTGCCTTCGACGGCTTCACCGCTGCGCTTGAGCATTTCCTCGGCGAAGTACACGCAGCCGAAACCGGTGGCTTCCGGACGAATCAGGCTGCCGCCATAGCTCGGGCCCTTGCCGGTCAGCACGCTGGTGAACTGGTTGCTCAGGCGCTTGTACTGGCCGAACAGGAAACCGATCTCGCGGGCACCGACGCCGATGTCGCCGGCCGGCACGTCAACGTCTGCACCGATGTGGCGGTACAACTCGCTCATGAAGGCCTGGCAGAAGCGCATGACTTCCGCGTCGCTTTTGCCTTTCGGGTCGAAGTCCGAGCCACCCTTGCCACCGCCCATGGGCAACGAGGTCAGGGAGTTTTTGAAGGTTTGTTCGAAGGCGAGGAATTTCAGTACGCCGAGGTTCACCGATGGATGGAAACGCAAGCCGCCCTTGTACGGACCGATCGCGCTGTTCATCTGGATGCGGAAACCGCGATTGACCTGCACCTTGCCGTGATCGTCGACCCAGGAAACACGGAACACAATCGCCCGCTCCGGCTCGCAGATCCGCTCCAGAATGCCGGAGGTCAGATAATGCGGATTGGCTTCGAGAAATGGCCACAGACTGCGCAGGACCTCTTCGACGGCCTGGTGGAATTCAGGTTGGTCCGGGTCGCGTTTTTTCAGTCGGGCAAGGAAGGTTTCGACGGATTCGATCATGGAAAAGTCTCGGCAAATTTATTGTCGTTGGAAGAGATTGGGCCGGACTTTAGCAAACGGAGTGCGCACAGTAATAGAGCAAAATGTCGCGTTTATGAAATTAAATGGTGCGCAGGATATAAATAAACTCCATTTTCAGGCTGATTTCGCACCTAAAAAGGGATTCACAAATTGGATCATGCACCAGTAGTGATTCCGCTTTCGCGAGCAAGCTTTGCTCCTACAGTTGATCGCGTCCCCTGTAGGAGCAAAGCTTGCTCGCGATGAGTTCGCCACGATGCCACTGAAAAAACGCATAAAAAAACGGAGCCCCGAAGGCTCCGTTTTTTCATGCAACCAACCCGAAATCAGGCCAGTTTCTTGTGCCGTACACGATGCGGCTGGGAAGCCGCTTCGCCGAGGCGTTTCTTACGGTCGGCTTCGTACTCGGTGTAGTTACCTTCGAAGAACACCGCTTGCGAATCGTCTTCATACGCCAGGATGTGCGTCGCAACGCGGTCAAGGAACCACCGATCGTGAGAGATCACAATGGCGGCGCCCGGGAAGTCCAGCAGGGCTTCTTCCAGGGAACGCAGGGTTTCAACGTCGAGGTCGTTGGACGGTTCGTCGAGCAGCAGGACGTTGCCGCCCTCTTTCAGGGTCAAGGCCAGGTGCAAGCGACCGCGCTCACCACCGGACAGGTCCTTGACGAACTTCTGCTGATCGCCGCCCTTGAAGTTGAAGCGACCGACGTAGGTACGCGACGGGATCTCGTAGTTGCCGATGCGGATCTGATCCGAACCGTCGGAAATTTGCTGGAACACAGTCTTGCTGCCGTCCAGGTCTTCGCGGCTCTGATCGACGCAGGCCAGTTGCACGGTTTCGCCGACTTCGATGCTGCCCGAATCCGGTTGTTCCTTGCCCATCAGCATCCGGAACAGCGTCGACTTACCGGCACCGTTACCGCCGATCACGCCAACGATGGCGCCTTTAGGCATGGAGAACGACAGGTTGTCGATCAGCACGCGATCGCCGTAGCCCTTGGAAACGTTCTTGAACTCGATGACCTTGTCGCCCAGGCGCGGACCGGCCGGGATGTAGATTTCGTTGGTTTCCGAACGCTTCTGGAATTCCTGCGATTGCATTTCTTCGAAACGTTGCAGACGTGCCTTGGATTTGGACTGGCGGGCCTTGGCGCCTTTGCGCACCCACTCCAGTTCTTCCTTCATGGCTTTTTCGTGGGCCGACTGCTGCTTGGATTCGGCAGCGAGACGATCGGACTTGGCTTCAAGCCAACCCGAATAGTTGCCCTCGTACGGGATACCGGCGCCGCGGTCGAGCTCGAGGATCCAGCCAGCAACGTTGTCCAGGAAGTAACGGTCGTGCGTGATCGCAACGACAGTGCCCGGGAAGTCGTGGAGGAAGTGTTCCAGCCAGGCGACGGAATCGGCGTCCAGGTGGTTGGTCGGTTCGTCGAGCAGCAGCATGTCCGGTGCGGACAGCAGCAGGCGGCACAGGGCCACACGACGCTTTTCACCACCGGAAAGGAATTCGACCTTGGCATCCCAGGCCGGCAGGCGCAGCGCATCGGCGGCGACTTCCAGTTGGCGATCCAGGTTGTGACCGTCGCTGGCTTGCAGGATGGCTTCGAGCTTGGCCTGTTCGGCGGCCAGTTTGTCGAAGTCGGCATCTTCATCAGCGTAAGCCGCGTAGACCTCGTCCAGGCGTGCCTGGGCGTTCTTGATCACGCTGACCGCTTCCTCGACCACTTCACGCACGGTCTTGGTCGGGTCCAGGATCGGTTCCTGTGGCAGGTAGCCGATGTTCAGCTCCGGCATCGGACGGGCTTCGCCCTCGAACTCGGTGTCGACGCCGGCCATGATTTTCAGCAGCGTGGATTTACCCGAACCGTTGAGGCCGAGCACGCCGATCTTAGCGCCGGGGAAGAAGGACAGCGAAATGTTTTTCAGGATTTCCCGCTTCGGCGGAACAACTTTGCCCAGCCGATGCATGGTGAAGACGTATTGAGCCATGGAGAACCTTGGGTCAGTGACAGATGAATGATTGGAGCGCAGGCGATGCCCGGCCAGGCCGTGCGCGTCGACGACTGATAGGTATCAATGCTGCGCGCTGAAAAAACCTGATTCTAGGAGCTGGAACGCTCCCGCGTAACCGGCAAAGCTACCTTATTGACAGAAGGCAGTCCAGCCGGGAGGGTCTGGCACTTTGCCACAACTCAAGGCATGCTAGCCGCCCTCCGGGCGTCCGGCTTATAGTGCACGTCGCGCCAGTCCAGCTAAATCGCAGGATTACAGTTTGTCTAATGTCACTCCGCCCTTGACCACCCGTGCACCGACTGCTGTGTCCGGTTCCCCCCTGCGCGGAACATTAAAGGGTGCGCTGGCGACACTCGTGCTTTTGCTGCTCGCGTTGCTGTTCTGGCAACTGCTGGATCAGCTGCGCGAAACCCAGAAAAACCAGCGCCAATACACCATCGACTACACCGCCGATCTGGCTGCGCAAGTCAGCCTGAACATGTCGCTCAATGCGCAGATCGCCCTCAACCTGCTACCGATCGTCGAACAGCCGCAAAGCGCCGACGAACAGCAGGAGCTGCTGCGCAAGCTGCAAAAGTCCTTGCCCGACCTGCGCAGCCTCGCGTTGTTGAGCCCCTCAGGGAAAGTCATCAGCGACACCACCGCCGACAGCGACGACGCCGACTACCTCGTCGAACTGGTACGCCGCAGCCGTACCCAGGCACATTATTTCAGCAACGCCGATAACGGTTCGGTGGTGCACCTGTTGCTGCATCAAGCCAGCGGCAGCTCTCGGGGCTATTGGGTCCTGCGCCTGACGCCGAGCTTTTTCTCGTCATTGACCAAACCAGGCGAGGCCGGTATCCGCCCAATGTGGCTGGTGGAAAACCGCGTCAATCACCAGGTCATCAGCCGCGATGATTCACAGCCCCTGGCCAAGCCGAGCGAGCTGACCGCAAATGATGTGGCCAACAGCGTGCTGACGGTCCCCCTGACCGGCAGCGACTGGCAACTGCGCGGGTTGTTCGACCGGCAACGTGTGATCGAAGAACTGCTGCCGGCGTTTATCGGTAAATGCCTGTTGGGGCTGGCGCTCTCTCTGCTGCCGCTGATCGCCCTGTTGAACATACGCCGTCGTCAGCGCCAGGTGAGTGAAGGTCGTCGGCGCTATCAGGATATTTTCGAAGGCACCGGCGTCGCCCTGTGCGTGCTCGACGTGTCTGGCCTCAAGAACGTCTTCGACAAAAACCAGTTGCTCAGCACTGAACACCTGCAAGCCTGGCTGGAAACCCCGGAACAGCGCCAGCAACTGTTGCAGGAACTGCGCATCACCGAGGTCAACCAGGTCGCCCTGCAACTGCTCAACGTCAATTCCTGTGAACAAGCCTGGAAGTTGCTGATCGACGGCAATCCGCTGGATGGCACCGCCATCGGCAATCAAGTGCTCGAAGCGGTACTCAACCAGCAGAAACAGTTCGAGCTGGAAATAAAACTGCAAGACGCCAATGGCCGCGATCAGCACCTGTGGCTGGTGATGCGCCTGCCGGAAAACCAGGACGACTATAAAGCGGTGATCCTGAGCATCAGCGACATCACCAGTCGCAAGCTCATCGAACTGTCGCTGCTTGAGCGCGAAGGGTTCTGGTCCGACGTGGTGCGCACCGTGCCGGATCATTTGTACGTCCAGGACGTGATCAGCCAGCGCATGATCTTCAGCAACCACCACCTGGGCCAGACACTCGGTTACAACCGCACCGAGCTGCACCAGATGGGCGAGTACTTCTGGGAAATCCTGCTGCACCCCGAAGATGCCGACCACTACCACCGCGCGCGACAGACCCAGCGGCACGCGGGCTATACGCAATTGCTGCAATGCCAACTGCGCTTCCGTCACCGCAACGGCAAATGGCGGCGTTTCGATATTCGTGAACAGGCGCTGGCGCGGGACAAACACGACCAGGTCACACGGATCATCGGCGTGGCCAAGGACATCACCGAGCAGATCGAGGCCAGTGAGTCCCTGCGCGACAGCGAGCAGCGCTACCGGATGCTCGCCGAAAGCATCAGCGACGTGATTTTCTCCACCGACAGCAAGCTCTCGCTCAACTACGTCAGCCCGTCGGTGCAAGCCGTGCTGGGCTACGACACCGACTGGATTTTCCAGAACGGCTGGCAGTCGACCATCGCCAACCCGCAACAGTTGACCGGCATCTACAACCTGATGGACCGCGTCAGCAAAGCGCTGGGCAAACCCGACCAACTGGCGCTGTTGCGCAGCCAGGTGCAGACCCAACTGTTCCTGTTCGACTGCCTGCGTGCCGATGGGCGCAAGATTCCGATCGAGTTGCGGCTGGTGCTGGTCTGGGACGAACACGGTGCCTTCGAAGGCGTGCTCGGTGTCGGTCGCGACATCAGCCAGCAACGCCGCGCCGAGAAAGACCTGCGCATGGCGGCCACGGTATTCGAACACTCGACGTCGGCGATCCTGATCACCGACCCGGCAGGCTACATCGTGCAGGCCAACGAAGCGTTCAGTCGCGTGAGCGGCTATGCGGTGGAGCAAGTGCTCGACCAGTTGCCGAACATGCTGACCGTCGACGAGCAGCAGGAAGCGCACCTGCGCTATGTGCTCAAGCAATTGAATCAGCACAGCACCTGGGAAGGCGAAGTCTGGCTCAGGCGTCGTAACGGCGAGCATTACCCGGCGTGGGTCGGTATCACGGCGGTGCTCGACGATGAAGGCGATCTGGCCAGTTACGTGTGTTTCTTCAGCGACATCAGCGAGCGCAAGGCCAGTGAACAACGGATTCACCGCCTCGCCTATTACGACGCCCTGACGCACCTGCCCAACCGCACGCTGTTCCAGGACCGCCTGCACACTGCGCTGCAATCGGCGGAACGGCAGAAGTCCTGGGTGGTGCTGATGTTCCTCGACCTCGACCGTTTCAAGCCGATCAACGACTCCCTGGGCCACGCCGCCGGCGATCGCATGCTCAAGGAAATGGCCACGCGCCTGCTCGGTTGCGTCGATGACGACGACACCGTGGCGCGTATGGGCGGCGACGAATTCACCTTGCTCCTGCAACCGCGGGCCAACCGTGAAATCGCCCTCAATCGGGCGATTCACGTGGCCGAACAGATTCTCGCCAGCCTGGTGAAACCGTTCGTGCTTGAAGGCCGCGAATTCTTCGTCACCGCCAGTATCGGCATCGCCCTGAGCCCGCAGGACGGCAACGAACTCAGTCAGCTGATGAAGAACGCCGACACCGCGATGTACCACGCCAAGGAACGCGGCAAGAACAACTTCCAGTTCTATCAGGCGGACATGAACGCCAGTGCCCTCGAGCGCCTGGAGCTGGAAAGCGACTTGCGTCACGCCCTGGAACAGAACGAATTCGTTCTGTACTACCAGCCGCAATTCAGCGGCGACGGCAAACGCCTGACCGGTGCCGAAGCCTTGCTGCGCTGGCGTCATCCGCGCCGTGGCCTGGTGCCGCCGGGGGATTTCATTCCGGTGCTCGAAGAACTGGGTCTGGTGGTGGACGTCGGCGACTGGGTGATCAGCGAGGCGTGCCGTCAGCTCAAGACCTGGCATCAGGCCAAGGTGCGGGTGCCGAAGGTATCGGTAAACATCTCTGCCCGGCAGTTCTCCGACGGCCAGCTCGGCACGCGTATCGCCACCATCCTCAAGGAAACAGGCCTGCCACCGGCGTGCCTGGAGCTGGAGCTGACCGAAAGTATCCTGATGCGCGAAGTCAGCGAGGCGATGCAGATTCTGGCCGGGCTGAAAAACCTCGGGCTGAGCATCGCGGTCGACGACTTCGGCACCGGTTATTCGTCGCTCAACTACCTCAAGCAGTTCCCGATCGACGTGCTGAAAATCGACCGCACCTTTGTCGATGGCTTGCCATCGGGTGAACAGGATGCGCAGATCGCCCGGGCGATCATCGCCATGGCCCACAGCCTCAACCTGGCGGTGATCGCCGAGGGCGTGGAAACCCATGAGCAGCTGGACTTCCTGCGTGAGCATGGTTGCGATGAGGTTCAGGGTTACCTGTTCGGGCGGCCGATGCCCGCGGGCCGGTTTGAAGCGCAGTTCAGTAATGATGCGTTGTTCATGTTCGACTGAAATTTGTAGTGCTGCAGATGACCCCTTCGCGGGCAAGCCTCGCTCCTACGGATATCACCGACTGTAGGAGCGAGGCTTGCCCGCGAAGAGGCCGGCACGATCGCTGCCGATTCCTGCATGAACACCACTTGTCTGCGACATGATGCCCTTTCATATGCCATCTAAATCCCATTGGGTTAGAATGCCCCCCTTTTCTGCCCCGATCCTTGAGGACCGCCATGTTCAGCCGTGATTTGACTATTGCCAAGTACGACGCCGATCTTTTTGCCGCCATGGAGCAAGAAGCTCAGCGCCAGGAAGAACACATCGAGCTGATCGCTTCGGAAAACTACACCAGCCCTGCGGTGATGGAAGCTCAAGGCTCGGTACTGACCAACAAGTACGCCGAAGGCTACCCGGGCAAGCGCTACTACGGTGGTTGCGAGTTCGTCGACGTCGTTGAGCAGCTGGCCATCGACCGTGCCAAAGAACTGTTCGGCGCCGATTACGCCAACGTTCAGCCGCACGCCGGTTCGCAAGCCAACAGCGCCGTTTACCTGGCCCTGCTGCAAGCTGGCGACACCATCCTGGGCATGAGCCTGGCTCACGGTGGTCACCTGACCCACGGTGCCAGCGTTTCGTCCTCCGGCAAGCTGTACAACGCCGTTCAGTACGGCATCGACGCCAATGGCCTGATCGACTACGACGAAGTCGAGCGCCTGGCCGTTGAGCACAAGCCGAAAATGATCGTGGCCGGTTTCTCTGCCTACTCGCAGATCCTCGACTTCCCGCGCTTCCGCGCAATCGCTGACAAGGTTGGCGCCTACCTGTTCGTCGACATGGCCCACGTGGCCGGTCTGGTCGCCGCTGGCGTCTACCCGAACCCGGTGCCATTCGCTGACGTCGTGACCACCACCACGCACAAGACCCTGCGCGGTCCACGTGGCGGCCTGATCCTGGCTCGCGCCAACGCCGACATCGAGAAGAAGCTGAACTCCGCAGTATTCCCGGGCGCCCAGGGTGGCCCGCTGGAGCACGTGATCGCTGCCAAAGCGATCTGCTTCAAGGAAGCGCTGCAGCCTGAGTTCAAGGCTTACCAGCAACAAGTGGTGAAAAACGCCCAGGCCATGGCCAGCGTCTTCATCGAGCGCGGTTTCGACGTGGTTTCCGGCGGTACTGAAAACCACCTGTTCCTGCTGTCGCTGATCAAGCAGGAAATCTCCGGTAAAGACGCTGACGCCGCTCTGGGCAAAGCATTCATCACCGTGAACAAGAACTCCGTGCCAAACGATCCACGCTCCCCGTTCGTCACCTCTGGCCTGCGCTTCGGCACTCCGGCAGTGACCACTCGCGGCTTCAAGGAAGCAGAGTGCAAAGAGCTGGCCGGCTGGATCTGCGACATCCTGGCTGACCTGAACAACGAAGCGGTGATCGACGCCGTTCGTGAGAAGGTCAAGGCCATCTGCAAGAAGCTGCCGGTGTACGGCGCTTAATCAGCCCGTTAAACCGTAGTTAGAAAAAACCGGCCAGTGATGGCCGGTTTTTTTTCGCCTGCGATTTGTGGGTGCCGGCTTGCTGGAGCGCTTGTTCTTGAGCCTTGCAGGGATCTTTCGGGCGCCATCGCCAGCAAGCCGGCTCCTACATACCCAGCTTCGCTGGTCAGACCGGTCATGCCAATTTTCAGGTTTTCACTTGTAATCGTAAAAAAATCCGGCGTAGACTGCGCCTGCACTGGACATACCGGTAAGACCACAATAATTAAGTCCTGAATCTGATGCGCGCAGCGCACGGCAGCCAGGACACCGACCAGGATTCCTCCCATGCTCAGATGGTGCTCGCGTTCAATCTTCCTTCAAGTGGTTCTCGGACTGGTGCTCGGCATCGTCTGCGGGCTGACCCTTCCCGAATACTCCGCCCAACTCAAACCCCTCGGCGACGGTTTCATCAAACTGATCAAGATGCTCATCGGCCTGATCGTGTTCTGCGTGGTGGTCAGCGGCATCAGCGGCGCCGGCGACCTGAAGAAGGTCGGGCGCATCGGCCTCAAATCGGTGATCTACTTCGAAGTGCTGACTACCATCGCCCTGGTGATTGGCCTGGTGTTCGCCTTCAGCACCGGCATCGGCAGCGGCGCGAACATTCATCTGGAGCAGCTGTCTGCCGCCGACATGGGCGACATCGCCCAGCGCGGCCAGCACATGCACACCACCACGCAGTTCCTGATGGACCTGATTCCGACTTCGGTGATCGGCGCCTTTGCCGACAACAACATTCTGCAGGTCCTGCTGTTTTCAGTGCTGTTCGGCAGCGCACTGAACCTGGTGGGCGAAGCCGCGTCGGGCATTTCCCGGCTGATCAATGAGCTGAGCCACGTGATTTTCCGCATCATGGGCATGATCGTGCGCCTGGCGCCGATCGGCGTGTTCGGCGCAATTGCCTTCACCACCAGCAAATATGGCCTGGACTCCCTGCAACACCTGGGCAGCCTGGTCGGTCTTTTCTACCTGACGTGTGTCGCGTTCGTGGCGCTGATTCTCGGCCTGGTGATGCGCCTGTCCGGCCTGCGCATGTGGCCACTGCTCAAATACCTGCGCGAAGAACTGATGATCGTCATGGGCACCGCGTCGTCCGACGCCGTGCTGCCGCAAATCATGCGCAAGCTCGAACATCTGGGCATCGGCAGTTCAACGGTCGGGCTGGTGATTCCCACCGGTTACTCGTTCAACCTCGACGGCTTTTCGATCTACCTGACATTGGCCATTGTGTTCATCGCCAATGCCACGGGCACGCCGTTGGCCATGACTGATTTGCTGACCATTTTGCTGGTGTCGCTGATCACCTCCAAAGGGGCTCACGGGATTCCCGGCTCGGCGCTGGTGATTCTGGCAGCGACACTGACGGCCATCCCGGCGATTCCGGTGGTCGGTCTGGTGCTGGTATTGGCGGTGGACTGGTTCATGGGCATCGGCCGCGCGCTGACCAACCTGATCGGCAACTGCGTCGCCACCGTGGCCATCGCCCGATGGGAAAAAGACATCGATATCCAACGCGCAAACAAGGTGCTTTCCGGTCAGGTGGGTTATACCTTCCAGCCTCGAAAACCGGTCGCGCCCGCGCACCAGCAGGAATTTTAAACAACGTGTGCCCGCCTATGGGCGGGCACATTATCGCGACTTGGAGCGAACAGTGATTACCTCGTCAACCGTCGTAAATTCAGTAGTGGAAAAACTTCGTGCCGCGCTGGCCCGTGGGCAATGGCGCTCCGGCGAGATGCTGCCGGGGCAACGTGAATTGGCCGAACAACTGGGCATCAGCCGTCCGAGCCTGCGCGAGGCGGTCATCGTCCTGGAAACCCTCGGCCTGGTGCGCTCGATGCCGGGCAAAGGCGTGGTGGTGCTCGATGCCCAACTGACAGACAGCCAAAGCCACGACAGTGCAGTGGCCGGTGCGAGCCTGGAAGACGTGCTGCAACTGCGCTACACCCTTGAGCCGTTTATCGTCGGCCTGGTGGCGCAATCGATCAGCAGCAAGGAAGTCGGGCAATTGCGCCTGACCCTGATGGACATGCGCGAAGCCCTGGAGGCGAACGACAGCGAAGCCGGGGTCAACGCCTACATCGCGTTCCACGAAGAGCTGTTCACGCTGACCTCGAACCCGATTTTCCAGAGCGTGGTACAGCAGACCAGCAACGCCCTCAAGCAAAGCGCCGAGGTGCTGCGCAACTCCCCCGAGCATCTGGCCGAACGCCTCGAAGAAAACGAAGCCGTGGTACGCGCGATCCGCAGCAAAAACAGCGCCCTGGCGAGTGCCGAAATGCGTCGGCACATTCTTCGCGAAGGCCAGCGGATGGGCATCGAATTGAATATCCCGGACGACAACCTCGGCAGTTGAACCCTCTTGGAACCGGAGACAGGCCATGAACAGCTTCGCTTCAGCGCAAACTCTTGTTGCCCTGCCCTTTCCCGCGCCGACGGATGATCTCTACTCGCGAGTCTTCGACGCCATTCTTGAACAGCGCATCGATGCGGCCAGTCGCTTTACCGAAGAAAGCCTGGCGCAGATGTTCGGCGCTCGCCGCAGTGACATGCGTGGGGTGCTGACGCAGTTGTCCCATCAGCAGATCATCGTGTTGCGCACTCACCATCGCCCCCGAGTCGCTGCGCTCGATCATGAGCAAGTCCGGCAGACGCTGCATGCGCGGCGGCTGACCGAAACCACGGTGGTGCGGCTGGCGTGCCAGCAGCCCCGTGCGCAGGACTTGAAGTGTCTGCGTGGGTTGATTGATCGCGAGCGCCAATGTGCCGCGCATGGCTCGGCGATCAGGTTGGCGGGGGCGTTTCATCTGCAGCTGGCCGAAATGGCGGGGAATGCACCGTTGGCGCATTTTCTGGGCAGCCTGGTGCCACTGACTTCACTGGCGATTGCGCAGTTTGATGTATCGGTGGAGGGTTATTGCGATTGGCGGGTGCATTCCGCGATTCTGGATGCGGTGGAGCGTGGGGATGCGGTGAAGGCGGTCTCGCTGCTAAGCGGGCACCTGGATGATCTTGAGGAAATATTGCTGAACTCAGGACTTGGGCTTAGTCAGGATCGTGTTGCTGGTTAGATCGCTTTCGCGGGCAAGCCTCGCTCCTACGGATATCACCGACTGTAGGAGCGAGGCTTGCCCGCGAAGGCGTTATCACTGACGAACGAAACGATTCAATCCGCCGCCACCCGCGCAAACCCCTCGCGGATCTTCTCTTCCGGCAATTCATCGGCAATAAACACAATCACGCTTTCCCGCGCCTCGCCCTCTGCCCACTCCGTGTCCCAGTCGAAGCCATACAACTTCAGCACACCCTGAAACACCATGCGCCGCGGCTCGCCAAGGATGTTCAGCACGCCTTTGTAGCGCAGCAACTGCTTGCCATGCTCTTCCAGCAGTTCGTTCATGAACTCGCTGAGCTTGTCGATATCCAGCGGCTTGTCGGTGCGCAGCACCAGGCTGGAAATGCGGTCGATGGAAGGCGCTTTGCTGACCGGGCGCAAACTCACGCCGCCACCCAGGTCGGCATTGAGGTTGAAGCCGCGCACATCGAGCAGTTCGGCCAGATCGATCTGGCCGTGGTCGACCACGCGAATCGGCGCGCGACGGTTGATACGGGTCAGGCGCTCGCTCAACGCGGTGAAGGTCGACTCGTCCACCAGATCGCGTTTGCTCACCAGCAAGCGGTCGGCGAAACCAATCTGCGCCTGGGCGATGGTTTGGGTCAGGTGTACGTCGGCGTGCGCTGCATCGACCAACGTGATGATGCCGTCGAGGATGTAACGCTCACGCAGTTCTTCGTCGATGAAGAAGGTTTGTGCCACCGGTGCCGGATCCGCCAGGCCGGTGCACTCGATCACCAGACGGTCGAAGGCGATTTCGCCACTGTCCAGCCGCTCAAGCAACAGGTAGAGCGCCTTGGTCAGGTCGGTGTGGATGGTGCAGCAGACGCAGCCGTTGGACAGCGTCATCACCTGCACCGGCTCGTCGCCCAACAGTTGGGTGTCGATGCCGGCGTCACTGAATTCGTTTTCGATCACGGCGATTTTCAGGCCGTGCTCGGCTTTGAGCAGGTGGCGCAACAGCGTGGTCTTGCCGGCGCCGAGGAAGCCGCTGAGGATCGTGACGGGGATGGGAGAGGACAACTGGAGTCTCCTGCTTTACAAAATTAGAAAACAACATAAAACAAATGTGGGAGCTAGCCTGCTAGCGATGGCGGACTGTCAATCAACAGTGATGTTGAATGTTCAGCCGCTATCGCCAGCAGGCTAGCTCCCACAGGGATTGCTGTTAACCCGACAACCGGGTCAACAGCACTTCGGCCCACCCTTGCCACCGTAACGGGCTTCCTGACGTTCCCGAAAGAACATTTCGTAGCTCATCACCGGTTTGTCCGGGTGTTTGGTCTGCATATGCTCGACGTAGTTGTCGTAGTCGGGCATGCCGACCATCAGGCGCGCGGCCTGACCGAGGTATTTACCGAGGCGACTCAGGTCATTGAACATGCTGCAATCCTCGATTACGCGTCCGGCAAGGCCTGGAATGGCGATTCTTTATCCGTACGCTCTTTTTTACCCCAGGCGGCAATGCCGACCTTGAGTGCATAGAACAGGATACTGAACACCACGAACAGGAACAGCGCGGTCAGCGTTGCGTTGGTGTAGGCGTTGAAAATCACGTGTTGCATCTGGGTGATGTCCTTGGCCGGGGCGAGGATCTGACCGTTGGCCAGCGCATCGCTGTATTTTTTGGCCAGCGACAGGAAGCCGATCGCCGGGTTGGCGTCGAACAGCTTGATGAAGCCGGCGGTGGTGGTGCAGATCAGCAGCCAGACCGCTGGCACCATGGTCACCCAGACGTAGCGTTGGCGTTTCATTTTGATCAGCACGACGGTGCCGAGCATCAGCGCGATACCGGCCAGCATCTGGTTGGAGATACCGAACAGCGGCCACAAGGTGTTGATGCCACCCAGCGGATCGATCACGCCCTGATACAGCAACCAGCCCCACATCGCCACACAACCGGCGGTGGCGATCAGGTTGGCGGTCCAGGATTCGGTGCGTTTCAGCGCCGGCACGAAGGAGCCGAGCAAGTCCTGCAACATGAAGCGACCGGCACGGGTACCGGCATCGACTGCGGTCAGGATGAACAGCGCTTCGAACAGGATCGCGAAGTGGTACCAGAACGCCATGGTGTTTTCACCCGGCAGGACACTGTGCAGGATCTGCGCGATACCGACCGCCAGGGTCGGCGCACCGCCGGCGCGGGCCAGGATGGTGGTTTCACCGATGTCCTTGGCCACCGTTTGCAACGCTTCCGGAGTAATTGCAAAACCCCAGCTGCTGACAGTTTGTGCAACCGCTACCACGTCACCACCGACGACGGCCGCCGGGCTGTTCATGGCGAAATACACGCCTGGCTCAATCACCGAAGCGGCAACCATCGCCATGATGGCCACGAACGATTCCATCAACATGCCGCCGTAACCGATGTAACGGGCGTTGACCTCGTTATCCAGCAGTTTTGGCGTGGTGCCGGAGGAGATCAGCGCGTGGAAACCCGAGACCGCGCCACAGGCGATGGTGATGAACAGGAACGGGAACAGGCCGCCTTTCCATACCGGACCGGTGCCATCGATGAACTGGGTCAGCGCCGGCATTTTCAGCTCGGGCATGGTGACCAGGATGCCGATCGCCAGTGCGATGATGGTGCCGATTTTGAGGAACGTCGACAGGTAGTCACGCGGGGCCAGAATCAGCCACACCGGCAAAGAGGCAGCGACGAAACCGTAACCGACCAGCATCCAGGTGATCTGCACGCCAGTGAAGGTGAAGGCTTTGGCCCAGACCGGGTCCGCGGCAATCTGCCCGCCCAGCCAGATCGAACCCAGCAGCAACAGCACGCCGACGATGGAGATCTCACCGATGCGGCCCGGGCGGATGTAGCGCATGTAGATGCCCATGAACATCGCGATCGGGATAGTCGCCATCACCGTGAAAATGCCCCACGGGCTCTCGGCCAGGGCTTTTACGACGATCAGCGCCAGCACCGCGAGGATGATGATCATGATCAGGAAGCAGCCGAACAGCGCGATGGTGCCGGGGATGCGGCCCATTTCTTCGCGGACCATGTCGCCCAGGGAGCGGCCGTTGCGGCGGGTGGACATGAACAGGACCATGAAGTCCTGAACCGCACCGGCCAGCACCACACCGGCAATCAGCCACAGCGTGCCGGGCAAGTAGCCCATCTGCGCCGCCAACACCGGACCGACCAATGGCCCTGCGCCGGCAATGGCTGCGAAGTGGTGACCGAAAAGGATGTGTTTGTTGGTCGGGACGTAGTCCAGACCATCATTGTTGAGCACAGCGGGGGTGGCCCGTCGTGAATCGAGTTGCATCACGTTGTTAGCGATGAACAGACTGTAATAACGGTACGCAACCAGATAAATGGCCACGGCAGCGACCACAATCCACAAGGCGTTGATTGCCTCGCCTCGACGCAATGCCACTACGCCAAGGGCGCACGCTCCTACGATTGCCAGCAGCAGCCAGGGTAGGTGGCGTAGCGGGCTATTATTATTTTTCATTTTTTTATTCCAGCCAGGGTGGACAAGAAAGACAGCCACCCCGAGTTTAGCTCTCCTGACGGCAAAGGCCATACCCGACATTGGTCTAGACGCCCGTGTCAGCTGGCAGGCTTTGACAATGCGGGTCTATAGTCAGCGGACATTAAGAGGAATAAGACATGAGCGAACACCCTGCCAATCGCCGCCGCTTCAAACGTATTGCGTTCGATGCCCGAACCGAGCTTTGCCAAGGGGAATTCATCTGGCCAGTGAAGCTGATTGACTTGTCGCTCAAGGGAATACTGATCGAGCGACCCGAGCCGTGGCTGGGCGACCCGAAAAAGATGTTTTCTGTCGACATTCATCTCAGCAAGGACTTTGACATCAAGATGGATGTGCAACTGACGCACGACGATCCTCGCCATTTGGGATTCGTTTGCCGATACATCAGCCTGGAATCCATCGAGCGGCTGCGGCGATTGATCGAGCTCAATCTGGGGGATCCGCAGGAGCTGGAGCGCGAGTTGGGTGCGCTTATAGAGGTGTGAGCCTTACGTGTAGGAGCCGGCTTGCTGGCGATTGCGGCACACACGAACGCGCGCGAACTTCAATCGCCAGCAAGCTGGCTCCTACAAGGATTGGGGTTATTCGAAGAGTGCGTCGAGGGCCTGTTCGAGGCGGGTCACGGCAATAATCTGCAATCCCGGCGGAGACTCCTTCGGCGCATTGCCCTTGGGCACGATGGCCCGTTTGAAGCCGTGCTTGGCCGCTTCTTTCAAGCGTTCCTGCCCGCTCGGCACCGGACGCACTTCGCCAGACAAACCGACTTCGCCGAACACCAGCAGGTCATGGGGCAATGGCCGGTTACGCAAACTGGACATGACGGCCGCCATCAGCGCCAGGTCGGAAGCGGTTTCCAATACCTTCACGCCACCCACCACGTTGAGGAACACGTCCTGGTCGTGGGTCGGAATGCCGCCGTGTCGATGCAGAACCGCCAGCAACATCGCCAGTCGGTTCTGATCCAGCCCCAACGTGACCCGACGCGGGTTGGCCAGATGGCTGTCATCCACCAACGCCTGAACCTCCACCAGCATCGGTCGGGTCCCTTCCCACGTTGCCATGACCACACTGCCCGGGACTTCTTCCTGTGCACGAGTAAGAAAAATCGCCGAAGGGTTGGAGACTTCTTTCAAACCCTTGTCGGTCATGCCGAACACGCCCAGTTCGTTAACCGCGCCAAAACGGTTCTTCACCGCCCGCAGCAAGCGCAAGCGACCGTCGGATTCGCCCTCGAAATACAGCACGGTATCGACCATGTGCTCCAGCACGCGCGGTCCGGCCAGCGCACCTTCTTTCGTCACGTGGCCAACCAGAAAAATGGCTGTGCCACTCTGTTTGGCATAACGCACCAGCAAGGCCGCGCTCTCCCGCACCTGGGACACGCCGCCCGGTGCCGATTGCAGCTGCTCGGTGAAAATCGTCTGAATCGAGTCGATCACCATGACCTTGGGCTTTTCGACCCGGGCGGTGGCTATGATGGTTTCGATGCAGGTTTCGGTCATGACCCGCAGTTGATCCTGCGGTAATCCCAGGCGTCGGGCGCGCATGGCCACTTGCTGCTGGGACTCTTCGCCCGTGACGTACAACGCCGGCATGCTCTTGGCGAGGTTGCACAAGGTTTGCAAGAGGATGGTTGATTTGCCGATGCCCGGATCACCGCCGATCAAAACCACCGAACCGTCCACCAGCCCGCCACCCAGGACGCGATCGAGCTCACTGGATGCAGTGGAAAAGCGCGGTATTTCTTCGACGCTGACTTCGGCCAGGGTCTTGATCTGTGCCTGTTGGCCGGTCCAGCCGGTGCGGCCGCTGGGGGCTGCGGCACCGCCGCTCTCGACCATGGTTTCGGTCAAGGTGTTCCAGGCCCCGCACTCGCCGCACTGGCCGGCCCACTTGGGGAAGGTTGAGCCGCACTCGGTGCAGCCGTACATGCGTTTGGCCTTGGCCATCTGAACTCCCGGCAAAAACCGCGATGATAGCTCAGCTGGGCTGGATCAGTGCGACGGAGTTGCCCAATGGAATTGGGCGGCAACTTGTTCGATTCTCGAGACAACGACAGCGTTGCAACTTTCATAACTTGTACAACGCGCTGCCAAAATAACTCGACCAACGTTAAATCCAAAACCCACAAAGCTGTACAACTCTTAACACTCTGCAAACTTAACGTACAACATCACCTAACAAACCAAGAGTTTAATACTGAAAATCAAATCGATGGCTTTACGGCATCACGCATTCTGTGTTTTTCCAGCCACTATTTTCCGAACCAGGAACTTATACTTGAAGTTAACCGCTGTAAAACTTATAGCACGCACTCTCCCATTACACTCAACAAGTCGCTCTTGCGACGCGCGCACTTTTGATAAGGACCACCACCTCCATCGCTGATCAGCGCAAGCGACTGAATGACGAACAACTCCCTTTAGATGGATAGTGGGCACACGCCTGGAAGGCGCAGATCTACACATCAATGATGGCATTTTGAAAACTTTTTACCGTCAAACCGGTCGATAGCAAGCTTGCGATGCCAGCAGTTGTTTCAGGCAAGAACCTTTTGGCTGATTTACACTGCGTTACCAACCTCATCTGTAACAAGGAAATAACCTATGGGCGTGCTAAATGAGTTCAAGGCCTTCGCGGTAAAAGGCAACGTGGTCGACATGGCCGTCGGTATCATCATCGGTGCCGCCTTCGGCAAGATCGTTTCGTCGTTTGTCGGCGACGTGGTCATGCCGCCAATCGGCCTGCTGATCGGTGGGGTGGATTTCAGTGATCTCGCCATTACGCTCAAGGCCGCCAGCGGCGACGCCCCCGCAGTGGTGCTGGCGTACGGTAAATTCATCCAGAGCATGATCGACTTCATCATCGTCGCGTTCGCGATTTTCATGGGCGTCAAAGCCATCAATCGCTTGAAGCGCGAAGAAGCCGTTGCGCCCACCCTGCCGCCGGTTCCGACCAAGGAAGAGGAGCTGTTGGGTGAAATTCGCGATCTGTTGAAGGCTCAGAACAATCGGCCAGAATGATCTGATGCAGGTAAAAACGGCGCCTTCGAGGCGCCGTTTTTTTTACCAGTAGTTTTCCACCGCCACGTGCCCGGGGCGTCGGCTGAGACTCAAGTGCATGTCACGCTGTTTGAGCAGTTTTCGCGTGTCATCGATCATCTGCGGGTTACCACACAGCATGACCCGCGAATGCTCGGACGTCATTGCCACGCCCGCCGCCCGCTCCAGTTCGCTACTCTCGATCAAGGTGGTGATCCGGCCATTCAAGGCACCTGGATGCTGCTCGCGGGTGACGGTGGCAATGTAATGAAACTTGTGCGCGTACTCGGCCAGATAGTCACGCTGCATCAATTCCGCAATCAGTTCCTGATACGCCAGCTCCCGGGCTTCGCGAACGCTGTAGACCAGGATGATTCGCTCGAACTTCTCCCAGACCTCGAAGTCCTGCAGGATCGACAGAAACGGCGCCACGCCCGTGCCGGTGGATAACAACCAGAGATCCCGCCCATCGATGAAGCGATCAAGCGTCAGGTATCCAAAGGCTTGGCGGTCGACCAGCAGCGTATCGTCGACGCCCAGCCGACTCAGCTCACTGGTGAACTCGCCCCCCGGCACCACGATGGAAAAGAATTCGAGGAACTCGTCGTAAGGCGAAGACACCATGGAATAGGCACGCCAAACAACGCTGCCGTCAGCCTTGGTCACGCCCAGCCGGGCGAATTGCCCCGCACGAAAACGAAAGCCCGGATCCCGCGTCGTGCGCAGGGTGAACAGGCTCGGGGTCAACGGCTTGACGTCGAGCAGGGTCTGGCGCGTGAATTTTTCTGCACTGGCAGTCATGGTGCGCTCCATTCAACAGATTGCATCCAGTGTCCCGCAAAGCGGGAAAAACAAACACCGATGATTTGTAGTGTCTTTAATTATCAACCTGAACATTACAAAGAGTATTTGATCTTTTCAGACGTACCATTCAGTTAATAAAACGGCCAATGAAATTAAACTCGACATTCAAAACCCGCCGCATTTTTAAAAATCCCATTAGAACTTGATATTTATTTTTTAAAGCGCAGTAAAGCCAAAAAATCTCACCTTTATGTACGAATCATCCTACACTCGGCTCGTGCAGGATTTCGGATCCAATCAGCACCCCGGCAGATTGTAAAATGGAGATACATGATGGAGCGGTGGAAGGAGTCACAACTCAACCAACTATCGAGCACGAAGTATATTGATGCCGCGTACCCGATCGCACTTGAATTCGCGAAAAACATCGGGTTTAAATTTTTCGCTTTTTCAACTACTTATCAAACAAAAAGCAACCAGCTCAATACTATCCGACACAACAATTACCCAACCATCTGGAACACGTATTATGAACAGAAAAACTTAAGCTCGGTGGACCCGGTAGTAGCTCATTGCAATCACTCAATGCTGCCCATTATGTGGAGCGAAACGCTTTTCTCCAAGGTTCCTTCCCTGTGGGAGGCCCTGGAAACGCATGGTTTGCAGCACGGCTGGTCACAATCGCTGCATGACGAAGAGAGCGGCCTGTGCAGTATTCTGAGCCTGGCAAGGAGCCATTGCCCGATCACGGCCCTGGAGCTGTATGAAAACCTCGGTTTCTCGGTGTTCATGTGCCGTCATCTTCATGCGTTGATCGCACAATCGTTGCCCAGGAAAATGCTGAAACCACCCGCTCCACATTTATCTCCACGGGAAATCGACGTATTGGAACTGGCGGCAGCCGGCAAGACGGCTGAAGAAAGCGCGCGAATTCTTAACCTGAGCGCACGGACCATCCATTTCCACATTCAAAGCGTGATTTTGAAACTCGGGGTCAGCAACAAGATTGCCGCGATCATCGCCGCGATCAAGGCCGGTCACCTCAAAAGCACCTCGACACGTTGATCGATTAAAACCTGCGAGTAACGTACCATTTGCGATTCCTCCTGAGTGTTGACGTGTGAACCTTCACGACGCAGTGCACTCGGACGGCCTCGCCCGCTACAACGCCCCTGGGCCGCGGGATACCCGTTGATTTACCCAGAGCCCCGCCCCATGCCTTTGCTCGAAACACCCTTCGCCCGCCTCGACCTGATCCGCCAGCCAGAACAGCAGAACGAACCGCTGCAAGCGTTTGATGCCGCCGACGAATACCTGCTCAATCACCTGGCCGAACAACAACCGGCTCCGGATACGCGTGTTTTGGTGCTCAACGACAGCTTTGGCGCATTGGCTGCCAGCCTCGCGGGCAAGGTTCAGGTGACCAGCAGCGGCGACTCGTTCCTGGCCTTTCAAGGCCTGGAAAAAAATCTGATCCGTAACGCTCAGGCATTTGATGCCGTGCCTCGCGTACCTGCCAGCGAAGCGTTTAGCGGCCCGTTTGATCGGGTCCTGATTCGTGTACCGAAAACCCTGGCCTTGCTGGAAGAACAACTGATCCGTCTGCAAAGCCAACTGGCGCCCGGCGCCCAAGTGATTGCCGGCGCCATGATCAAGCATCTGCCACGCGCCGCCGGGGATTTGCTGGAGCGCTACATCGGTCCGGTTCAAGCCTCGCTGGCGGTGAAAAAGGCTCGGCTGTTGATGGCCACCGCTGAAGCCAAAGCACCCGCGACGTCGCCCTACCCGACTCGCTATCAGCTCGATGCGCCGGCGATTGAACTGCTCAACCACGCCAATGTGTTCTGCCGCGAAGGGCTGGATATCGGTACCCGAGCCTTTTTGCCGCACTTGCCGACAAACCTCGGCGCGGCACGGGTCGCGGATCTGGGCTGCGGTAACGGCGTGTTGGCCATTGCCAGCGCTCTGCAAAACCCGCAGGCGCACTACACGCTGGTGGACGAATCCTTCATGGCCGTGCAATCGGCCGCCGAAAACTGGCGCGCGGCGCTGGGTGACCGGGACGTGATCGTGCGTGCCGGGGATGGTCTGGCCGGGCAGGAGCCGCAGTCACTGGACGTGGTGCTGTGCAACCCCCCGTTTCACCAACAACAAGTCGTGGGCGATTTCCTCGCCTGGCGGATGTTCCAGCAAGCGCGCGAAGCGCTGGTGGTGGGCGGCGCGCTGTACATCGTCGGCAACCGTCATCTGGGTTATCACAGCAAACTGGCGCGGTTGTTCCGTGGCGTCGAACAAGTGGCGGCCACACCGAAGTTCGTGATCCTCAAAGCCCGAAAATAATCCCGGACAAAAAAAACCCTCCAGCGCAGGAGGGTTGTAAACCCGTGCCGCAAGGCATCGGGATGGGATTTTGCGAATTCAGTGGGTCGACAGGCCTGCAGCATTCATGAACATGCGCATCAGGCTCGCAACGATGAACAGCGCAACGACGCTGCCGGCCCAGATCATCGCCAGCCAGCCGAGTCGTTGCCAGAGCGGCTTTTTCTCTGCCGCCTGGATTTCTTCCAAAGTGTGTTTACCAGTCATGGCGTTCCAACCCTCCTCTTCAAGGTTGATGGCGTCAGTGATGACGCCATCGCGAGCAAGCTTGCTCCTACTGGTTTAGTGGTAACCATCTTCATGGGTGACCTTGCCGCGGAACACGTAGTAGCTCCAGAAGGTGTAACCCAGGATGAACGGGATGATGAACAAGGTGCCGACCAGCATGAAACCCTGGCTTTGCGGCGGTGCGGCGGCGTCCCAGATCGAGATCGACGGCGGCACGATGTTCGGCCACAGGCTGATGCCCAGACCGCTGTAGCCGAGGAAGATCAGCACCAGCGTCAGCAGGAACGGCGTGTAGTGCGCATTGCGAGCCACGGCGCGGATCAAGCCGTACATGGTCACCAACACCAGAATCGGCACCGGCAGGAACCAGAACAGATTCGGCAACGTGAACCAGCGCGCGGCGATTTCCGCGTGAGCCAGCGGCGTCCAGATGCTGACGATACCAATCACCGCCAGCACCACAAACGCCAGCGGCCGCGCCAGGTTGTGCATCTGTTCCTGCAACTTGCCTTCGGTTTTCATGATCAGCCAAGTGCAACCGAGCAGCGCATAAGCCACCACCAACGCCACGCCGCAGAACATCGTGAACGGTGTCAGCCAATCCAGTGACCCGCCGGCGAACTGACGGTTGACCACCGGCAGCCCATCGATGAACGCACCTAATGCGACACCCTGGAAGAAAGTCGCGGCGATGGAGCCACCAATGAACGCCTTGTCCCAGAGATGGCGCTTGTCGTCCTTGGCCTTGAAGCGGAACTCGAACGCCACGCCGCGAAAGATCAGCCCGATCAGCATGAAAATCAGCGGCAGGTACAGCGCCGAGAGCACCACCGAATACGCCAGCGGGAAGGCGCCGAACAACGCTGCACCGCCCAGCACCAGCCAGGTCTCATTGCCGTCCCAGACCGGCGCCACGGTGTTCATCATCACGTCACGGTCGGTCTTGCCCGGGATGAACGGGAAGAGAATCCCGATCCCCAGGTCGAAGCCGTCCATGACCACGTACATCATGATGCCGAAGATGATGATCACGGCCCAGATCAGCGGAAGATCAATACCCATGACTCAAATCTCCTTGGTCAGGCTGGGGCTGTGGTCGTTTTCGGCGCCATCATCGTCAGCCGCAGACAGGGGACGCGCCGGTGTGCGTTTCTGGCCGGGACCACCGTCGTTGGTTTCCTTGCCTTCGTCGATCTTCGGCCCTTTGCGCACCAGGCGCATCATGTAGCCCAGACCGGCACCGAACAGCGCGAAATAGACCACGACGAACAGGATCAGCGTGATGCTCATCTGCATGAAGCTGTGATTGGAGGACGCGTCCGCCGTACGCATCAGGCCGTAGACGACCCAAGGCTGACGGCCGATTTCAGTGGTAAACCAACCGGCGAGGATCGCGATCAAGCCGGACGGCCCCATCCACAATGCCAGGTACAGGAACGGTCGCGAGGTATACAGCTTGTCGCTTTTGCGCAGCCACAGGCTCCACAGACCGGTAAAGATCATCAGCATGCCCAAGCCGACCATGATCCGGAACGACCAGAACACGATGGTCGAATTCGGCCGGTCTTCCGGCGGGAACTCCTTGAGCGCCGGCACCTGTTTGTCCAGCGAGTGCGTGAGGATCAGGCTGCCCAGGTACGGAATCTCGACGGCGAACTTGGTCCTCTCTTCTTTCATGTCCGGCCAGCCGAACAGGATCAGCGGGGTCGGTTCATCACCGTGATTTTCCCAGTGGCCTTCGATCGCGGCGATTTTCGCCGGTTGATGCTTCAACGTATTGAGACCGTGGAAGTCACCGATGACCGCCTGAATCGGCGCGACGATCAAGGCCATCCACATGGCCATCGAGAGCATGGTACGGATCGCCGGGTTGTCCTTGCCGCGCAGTAAATGCCAGGCCGCCGAGGAACCGACGAAGAATGCGGTCGCGACAAACGCGGCCGTCGCCATGTGCATCAGGCGGTACGGGAACGACGGGTTGAAGATCACCGCCAGCCAGTCGGTTGGAATGACCTGGCCGTTGACGATTTCGAAGCCCTGCGGGGTCTGCATCCAGCTGTTGGACGCGAGAATCCAGAAGGTCGAGATCAGCGTGCCGATGGCGACCATGACCGTGGCGAAGAAGTGCAGATTGCGCCCGACCTTGTTCCAGCCGAACAGCATGACCCCAAGGAAACCGGCTTCAAGGAAGAACGCGGTCAGTACTTCATACGTCAGCAACGGCCCGGTGACGGAACCGGCGAAGTCCGAAAAGCGGCTCCAGTTGGTGCCGAACTGATAGGCCATGACCAGCCCGGAGACCACGCCCATGCCGAAGTTGACGGCAAAGATCTTCGACCAGAAGTGGTACAGATCGCGGTAGGTGTCGTTATTGGTTTTCAGCCACAGGCCTTCGAGTACCGCCAGGTAACTCGCCAGACCAATGGTGATGGCCGGGAACAGGATGTGGAACGAGATGGTGAACGCGAACTGAATTCGGGCGAGATCAAGCGCCTCCAAACCGAACATAAGTCTTCCTCTGTCAGGTAATACCGGCTGAAGGCTTGCGGCCTACACCCACGGCCCCCACGAATAGGAGTGTGGCGAATTTGAATTCGTTCTTCTTTTTACAAACATCACACGTAGGGAGTCTGGCCATCTGGCCACCAGATCAATTCCACAAAGGCCTTGATCTGGATCAAGCATGGGTAAAAGAGTAGTCCGGTTTTTGGCGATGGACGGTGTGGTCTTTTGCCGCGTGACAGGTTGCCTCATAGCATCGGACATGTGCCGTAATACATTCCCTGTGGGAGCGGGCTTGCTCGCGAAGGCGGCGCACCTGCCGATATCCATGTCGCCTGACACACCGCCTTCGCGAGCAAGCCCGCTCCCACAGGGGATTTCAGGGATTTCGGGATCGGTGTCTAGCTAACTAAATTTCCCGCCTCTGCAACTTTTGGTTACAGGTTGGTGATAATCTCGGGCCTCCCCTCGCTCAAGATCTGCCTCCGATGCCCAGCCAAGCGCCTTTGCTGTTACGTCATCACCGCCCTTTCATCGCGTTCTGGCTGGCCCGGGTGTTTACCGCCAGCGGCTTTCAGATGCTCACCGTGGCCATCGGCTGGAACCTCTATCAACTGACCGGCAACGTGCTGGATCTGGGCCTGGTCGGTCTGGTGGAGTTTGCCCCGCGCGTGCTGTTCATGTTGCACACCGGGCATGTCGCCGACCGCTACGACCGGCGTAAAGTCGCGGCGATCTGTCAGTCGCTGCAAGCCTTGATTGCCTTGACGCTGGCGATTGGCGGCGCCACCGGCCATGTCACCCGGGAAATGATCTTCATCCTCGCGTTTCTGCTCGGCGCCGCGCGCTCCTTCGAGATGCCGACCACCCAGGCGCTGCTGCCAAGTATCGTTCCCTCCGCCCTGTTCCCCCGCGCCGTTGCCGCTGCACAGTCCGCCCAACAATCGGCGACCATCGTCGCACCGGCCCTCGGCGGCTTGCTGTATGCCTTTGGCAGCGTCTGGGTCTACGGCCCGACCGTGATTCTCTATGTGATCGCCTGCCTGCTGATGCTCAACCTGCCCGCGCGGCAAACGCCGTTGAACAAAGGCAAGGCCACCCTGGATTCGCTGCTGGCGGGTATTCGCTTCATTCGCAGCCGACCGGACATTCTCGGGGCGATTTCTCTGGATCTGTTTGCCGTGCTGCTCGGCGGCGCGACGGCCTTGCTGCCGGTGTTTGCCAAGGACATTCTGCTGACCGGGCCATGGGGCCTGGGCTTGTTGCGTTCGGCTCCGGCAGTGGGCGCGTTGCTGATGTCGCTGTGGCTGGCGCGGTTCTCCGTGGATCGCAAGGTCGGTCGGGTGATGTTTACCGCTGTCGGTGTATTCGGCGTCGCGACCATTGCGTTCGGCCTGTCCACTTCATTCTGGTTCTCGCTGGCGGTGCTGGTCGTGTTGGGCGCAGCAGACATGATCAGCATGGTGATCCGCGCGTCCTTCGTGCAACTGGAAACCCCGGATGAAATGCGTGGCCGGGTCAGCGCCGTCAACGGCCTGTTTATCGGCGCTTCGAACCAGCTGGGCGAATTCGAATCCGGTCTCACCGCCCATTGGTTCGGCACCGTGCCGGCGGTGGTCATGGGCGGCATCGGCACGCTGGTGGTGACCGGGGTCTGGATCAAACTGTTTCCGACCCTGGCCAACCGGGATCGCATGCATGTGCCTGCGGAAGAAGCCAAGGTTTGAAATACTGAGGCAGAGCACAAATTTGCCGACCAGGTGCAATACATAGATAGTGCATTGAGTGTAATGTAACGCCTTACACTCAACCCATGATCAAATCCTTTCAGCACAAAGGCCTTCGCGGTTTCTATGAAACAGGTTCGACGCGTGGAATCCGGGCAGACCATGCAAAGCGTCTGTCTCGGATGCTGCAATTCATGGACCGCGCAATGGCACCGGGTGACCTCGATCTACCGGGATGGCGATTACACCCGCTCAGGGGCGAATTGGCCGAGTTCTGGGCACTGAGCGTTTCAGGAAACTGGCGGGTTATTTTTCGTTTTATCGGTTCGGATATCGAGTTGGTCGACTATCTGGACTACCACTGACAGGAGGCAGGACATGCCCTTGCACAACCCGCCACACCCTGGCGAAACACTGTTGATGGACGTCCTGCCCGAACTGGGCATCAGCGTGACGGAACTTGCCCGGCATTTGGGGTTTGCACGCCCTCACCTTTCGCGGGTGCTGCATGGCCATGCGCCGATCAGTCCAGACCTGGCAGTCCGTCTGGAGCGGGCCGGAATTGGTAAGGCGCGGATGTGGCTAGGGGTTCAGACCGACTACGATCTCTGGCAAGCAGAGCAGCGGGAGCAACCGGTCATCAAACCCCTCGCCGTTCACGCCTGACACGTTCTAAACCACCAACTCCCCCGCCACCGTCGCACGCATAGCCTTGCCGCAAAGTTGCTCCACCAGTGTCAGGGCAAACTCCAAAGCGCCCCCTGAACCTTGAGCGGTCACGCAGTTGCCGTCGACCACCACCGGTTGATCGACGAAGTTGCAACCCGACAGTTGATGGCTGGCAGTCGGCAGGCAGGTCATCCGCCGTTGACGCAGGACGCCAAAGGCCTGAAGTGCCAGGGCCGGGGCTTCGGCGATGCCGGCGAACAGACGGCCGGCTGCCGCCTGATCCTTGATCAATTGCTGCAAAGGTTGATGGCCGGCCAGATGTTGCGCGCCGACGGCACCGCCAGGTAGCGCGACCAGGTCGAACGGCTGGGCCAGCAAATCCACCAGCATTGCATCGGCCGTCACGCGAGTGCCGCGGGCACAGGTGAGCATGCGCCGGCCCTCGATGCTGGCCACCACCACTTCAACCTTGGCGCGGCGCAGCACATCGATCAGCGTCACGGTTTGCAGGTCATCGATGCCCTCGGCGAGGGTAATCAGGGCTCTAAAGGTCATGGGCGCAATCCACAGAATGATCTTTAAAGCGTAGTCAGCTTTCCTGACCCTTGTTCGAGCCGGCCGTTACTTGATGTAAAGCTGCGTCGACAGCGTATTGCCCGGCGCATTGATGGACGTGTTGCTGAAGGTGAACGTGCCTTCTTGCTTGCCGGCCAGATCGAAGACATACAGATAGCCCACGGTTTTTCTACCGACGGTGCAATCGGTCAGGTTGCCGTTATCAAAGGCGCAGATCGGGGTTCGGGTGCCGTCCACATCAAAACCGTCCAGCCCGACTTGCGCCTTGCGGCCATAGCCGACTTCCAGCACGTAGATCTTGATGTTCGGCCCGCTGTGATCGCAGCGTGTTGCCTCCTGCCCCTCGCCTATGTCTTCAAACCCACAGGCTGGCGACTCGACCTTGAGCACCTTGACCTGGCTCAACGGCGCCGCCGAGGCAGCCGAAGCGGTTTGCGCCCCCAGCATCAAGGCAATCAATACTCCAAATACGTTAACCAGACGCTTTTTCATGCAATCCCCATGTCCCCCAAAACCAGCGCGCAGTATGGCGCACTTGGCTTTAACGCAAAACATCGACGACGATCACCACCATAAGCAGCCACAACCCCACGCGGCTGGTATGATGCGCGGCTTTTTCCGACCCACAGAAAATTACCAGGCGCCTGCAGCGGTCTGTGCTTTGCTGTTGAGGTCGATACATTCACGGCGCCGGGCGCGCCACGGGGAGCAGACATGCTGGAAAGGCTGTTTCAACTCAAGGCACACAACACCAACGTGCGGACCGAGATTCTTGCGGGCGTCACGACCTTCCTGGCCATGGCCTACATTCTGTTCGTCAACCCGAGCATCCTCGGCGAGACCGGCATGGACAAAGGTGCGGTGTTTGTCGCCACCTGTCTGGCAGCCGCCATCGGCTCCACGACCATGGGCCTGATCGCCAACTACCCGATCGCCCTCGCGCCGGGCATGGGCCTGAACGCCTTCTTTACCTACACCGTGGTCCTGCACATGGGCCACACCTGGCAAGTGGCGCTGGGCGCGGTGTTCATCTCGGCAGTGTGCTTCTTCCTGCTGTCGATCTTCCGCATCCGGGAATGGATCATCAACAGCATCCCGCTGCCGCTGCGTTCGGCGATTGCTGCCGGTATCGGCCTGTTCCTGGCGCTGATCGCCCTGCACAACGCCGGCATCGTAGTCAGCAATCCGGCGACTATGGTCGGCCTCGGTGACCTGAAACAACCGGCACCGATCCTCGCCACACTGGGTTTTGCCCTGATCGTTGCCCTTGAAGCCCTCGCCGTGCGCGGTGCGGTGCTGATCGGGATTCTGGTCGTGACCATTGCGTCGATTGCCCTCGGTTTCACCCCGTTCGGCGGCGTGATGTCGATGCCGCCATCGCTGGCGCCGACCTTCCTGCAACTGGACATCAAAGGTGCACTGGACATCGGTCTGGTCAGCGTGATCTTCGCCTTCCTGTTCGTCGACCTGTTCGACAACTCCGGCACCCTGATCGGCGTCGCCAAGCGCGCCGGCCTGATGGGCAAGGACGGCCACATGCCGAAAATGGGCCGCGCGCTGATCGCGGACAGCACCGCGGCCATGGCCGGTTCGTTGCTGGGTACGTCGACCACCACCAGCTACATCGAATCCGCAGCAGGTGTGAGCGCCGGTGGCCGCACCGGTCTGACGGCCATTGTGGTGGCGATCCTGTTCCTGCTGGCGCTGTTCTTCTCGCCACTGGCCGCCAGTGTTCCGGCATTTGCCACGGCGCCGGCACTGCTGTTCGTCGCAGTCCTGATGACTTCCGGCCTGGCCGAAATAGACTGGGACGACATCACCGTTGCCGCACCGGTCGTGGTCACTGCGCTGGCCATGCCATTCACTTACTCCATCGCCAACGGCATCGCCTTCGGTTTCATTTCCTGGACCGCCATCAAGCTGCTGTCCGGTCGCGGCCGTGAGCTGAACCCGGCGCTGGTGATTCTGTCGATTCTGTTTGTGATCAAGTTGGGTTGGTTCAACGCATGACTTTTGATTCCCAGGCTTACACCGTTCAGCTCGAAGAAAAGGTCTCGCGCCTGCGCGACCTGCTGGCCCCGTTCGATGCACCGGAGCCGGCAGTGTTCGATTCGCCGCTGAAGAACTTCCGCCTGCGTGCCGAATTCCGCCTGTGGCGCGAAGCCGGCGAGCGTCACTACGCGATGTTTTCCCAGGAAGACAAACGCACGCCGATCCTGATCGAAGAGTTCCCGATTGCCAGCCTGCGCATCAATCAACTGATGCCGCAGCTCAAGGCCGCGTGGAAAGCCAGTGCGGCCCTGAGCCACAAGCTGTTTCAGGTGGAGTTCCTGACCACATTGGCCGGCGATGCAATGATCACGCTGTGCTATCACCGCCCGCTGGATGAACACTGGCACGCGGCGGCATCGAAGCTGGCAGCCGACTTGAACGTCAGCGTGATTGGTCGTTCGAAAGGCAAACGCGAAGTCATCGGCCACGATTACGTCGTCGAAAAACTTGAAGTCGGTGGCCGCACGTTCAGCTACCGCCAGCCGGAAGGCGCGTTCACCCAGCCCAACGGCACCGTGAACCAGAAGATGTTGAACTGGGCTTACGACGCACTCGGCGACCGCCCGGACGATCTGCTGGAACTGTATTGCGGTAACGGCAACTTCACGCTTCCGCTCGCGACCCGCGTACGCAAAGTGCTGGCCACAGAGATCAGCAAGACCTCGGTCAACGCGGCACTGAGCAACCTCAGCGAAAACGCGGTAAACAACGTCACGCTGGTGCGCCTGTCCGCCGAAGAGCTGACCGAAGCCCTGAACGAAGTGCGCCCGTTCCGTCGCCTGCACGGCATCGACCTCAAGAGCTACGAGTTCGGCAGCGTCTTCGTCGACCCGCCTCGCGCCGGCATGGACCCGGACACCTGCGAACTGACCCGACGCTTCGACAATATCCTGTACATCTCCTGCAACCCGGAAACCCTCGCGGCCAACATCGCCCAGTTGCACGACACCCACCGCATTACCCAATGCGCAATGTTCGACCAGTTCCCGTGGACTCACCACATGGAATCCGGGGTGTTGTTGACCCGGCGTTGATTGCTGCTGAGCGATACAAAACAGCCGTCATTTCGACGGCTTTTTTGTGCGTGCTCATTCAGTGATTTCTGGCTTGCGTAGCCTCCGCTTTGGCGGCGCTGCTTTGGCGACCATTGCGCGAAGCAATGACCGAGGCGGCCATGTCCATCAGCGGCTTGCATGGCGATAAGCTGCAAAAATGGTAAGCAATCCTTTCCGCAATTTGATAAACACTGCATCAAGTCCTCCATTTGATCCCCGGTGTAATCAATCATGCAGCGAACATTCGACGATCTTCAGCTCGGCAGCATCGAACTGTTTTGCCTCGCCGCCGAAGCGGGCAGCTTCACCGCCGCTGCGCTGGTCGCTGGCGTGACGCCGGCAGCGGTGAGTCGGTCCGTGTCGCGCATGGAGGAACGCCTGGGCGTGCGGCTGTTCGCGCGCACCACTCGCAGCGTCAAACTGACGGATAGCGGGCGCCGGTATTACGAAGAATGTCGTCAGGCGCTGGCGCAATTGGTCGAGGCCCAACGCGAGGTGATGGGCCAGCAGCAAGAGCCTTCCGGCACCTTGCGCATCAGTATTCCCACAACGTATGCGCATCACCGGATCCTGCCGTTGCTGCCGGCGTTTCGGGAGCGTTTTCCGCAGGTGAAAGTCGAGTCGCACATCAGCAATCGCAACATCGATTTCGTCGGTGAAGGCTATGACCTGGCCATCCGTGTGCGGGCGATTCCGGATTCCGGGCTGATCGCCCGGCAACTGGAGGACGCGCAATTGGTAATGATCGCCAGCCCCGATTACCTGAAGCGCGCGGGCACGCCGCAAACCCTGGATGACCTGAAAAATCATGAATGCATCCAGTACGATTTGCCCAGCAGTGGTCGGCGGATTGCCTGGCTGTTCAACGACGATGGCGTACAGCGCGAGATTCTCGCCGAGGGTGATCTCAGTTGTTCCGACGACGTGCTGGGCGGCGTGACCCTGGCCAAACATGGGGCGGGTCTCTTCCAGACTTATCGTTTTATCGTCGAAAAAGAGCTGGCCGATGGCTCGCTGGTGGAAATCCTCAAACCTTACGGCGGACGGTCACGTCCATTCACCCTGCTTTACCCGCAAAGCCGCCATGTGCCTCTGCGATTACGGGCGTTTATTGATTTTCTGATCGAGCATTTGCCGCGTTGAGATGCCGAAACCGTCCGATCACCGCACACAAACCTCCGTCTCGGCGCCTGTTCAATTGACCAAATTAACCATCTAGTACAATTTATCTCCACAGGCTGAAACATCAGCCCATGCCAAAAATAATATGTGGAGAGACCCTGATGAACCCTATCGTTCTGGTGCTCAACGGCCCGAACCTGAACTTGCTCGGCACCCGTGAACCGGCAACTTACGGCCACGAAACCCTGGCGGATATCGCAGCGTTGTGCGGCCGGGCCGCCGAAGAGTTCGGCCTGGCGGTGGAGTTTCGCCAGACCAACCATGAAGGCGAACTGCTCGACTGGATTCACGCCGCCCGCGGTCGTTGCGCCGGGATCGTCATCAACCCGGCTGCCTGGACTCATACCTCGGTCGCCATTCGTGACGCCCTGGTCGCCAGCGAATTGCCGGTGATCGAAGTCCACCTGTCCAACGTCCATGCTCGCGAACCTTTCCGCCACCACTCCTTTGTTTCAGCCATTGCCACCGCAGTAATGGCCGGTTTCGGCAGCCACGGCTATCGCCTGGCGCTGGAGCATTTCAGCCTGCGCTTGAAAGGGTGAACGCCGTGACTCAGAACAACGCGGTACTGGCCGGGCTGATCGGCGCCGGCATTCAGGCGTCCCGTACGCCCGCACTGCATGAACATGAAGGCGACGCCCAGGGTGTGCGTTACCTCTACCGCCTGATCGATCTCGATCAGTTGAAACTCGACAGCAGCGCCCTGCCCGACCTGTTGATAGCGGCGGAACGTATGAACTTCACCGGCCTGAACATCACCTTTCCGTGCAAGCAGTCGATCATCCCCCTGCTCGACGAATTGTCGCCGGAAGCCCGCGGTATCGGCGCGGTGAACACGGTGGTGTTAAAGGACGGCAGACGCATCGGCCACAACACCGATTGCCTGGGATTTGCCGAAGGTTTTCGCCGTGGCTTGCAGGGCGTTGCCCTTGAGCGTGTCGTCCAGATGGGCGCCGGTGGTGCCGGTGCGGCGGTGGCCCACGCGCTATTGAGCGAAGGCGTACAGCGGTTGAGCATTTTCGATGTTGAAATCAGTCGCGCGCAGAGTCTGGCGGACAATCTCAATCAGCATTTCGGCGCTGGCCGAGCCGTGGCGGGTCATGATTTGCCGAACACGCTGGCTCAGGCTGACGGCCTGGTAAACACCACGCCCATGGGCATGAAAAAGCTGCCTGGCATGCCAGTCCCGGTGGAGTTGCTAAGACCACAGTTGTGGGTGGCAGAGATCGTGTACTTCCCGCTGGAAACCGAACTGCTGCGCAACGCCCGCGCCTTGGGATGCCGCACACTGGATGGCGGCAACATGGCGGTATTTCAGGCGGTGAAAGCGTTTGAATTGTTCAGCGGCGTGGTGCCGGATGCGCAGCGAATGCTCGCGCATTTTCAAAGCATGAATAGCTGAAAAGCTTCGTCGGAATGCCGCCCAGACCAAGCCTCGCTCCTACAGATCAACGCAAAACCTGTAGGAGCGAGGCTCGCCCGCGAAGGCGTCAGGCCTGCAGGTATCGCAACACCGACTCGCAAATCATCTCTCGATGACGCTGCTTGATGCTTTCGTCCGGCAGGTCGATCTGAAAAATCTCACCGAACGTATGGCGGTTCGACACGCGATAGAAGCAGAACGAACTGATCAACAGATGCACATCCAAGGGCTCAAGCCCCGCCCGGAACACACCCTCTTCAACCCCGCGACGCAATATCACGCCCAGTGAATCAAGAATGGTGTTGTTCATCGCCTTGATCGCATCGGAGCGCTTCACGAATTCGGCATTGTGAATGTTCTCGATGCTGACGATGCGCACAAAATCGACATTGCGATCATGGTGATCGAAGGTGAATTCCACCAGCCGCCGAATCGCCTCCACCGGCGCCAGTTCGGCCAGGTGCAGGCGATTTTCGGTGCTGCGGATATCGCCGTAGAGCTTCTCCAGCACCTCGATGTAGAGCTGTTCCTTACTGCCGAAGTAGTAATAGATCATGCGTTTGGAGGTGTGGATACGCTCGGCGATCGCATCGACGCGAGCGCCGGAAAGCCCCTGCTGGACGAACTCTACAATGGCCTCTTGAAGAATGTTCTCGCGGGTCTTTTCCGGGTTGTTCTTGCGACTCTTGCGTGGCTCGGCCAAGGGTTCGTCGGGCGCTACGGAGAGTTCTGATGTCATTGTCATTGCGGGCTCACGGCCATCACTGCACAGGCTGGCGATTATGAGCCGCACGGCACAGTGAAGGAAGCCGCGCGGCAGCGGTTTAACCTCGCGTTTACGAAATTGCTACAACTTCGCCTGACGAACGGCGCCACTGCGGGATTTGGCCATCGCCGCCAGCCGCACCGCCACGTTGGCCGCGCCGTAACCGGCATAGCCGTTCTTGCGCTGGATGATTTCAAAGAAGAACCGCCCTTCGAACGGCTCGGTGTAAACGTGGAACAGCTCACCGCCCTGGGCATCGCGGTCGTAGAGCACGTTGTAATAAGCCAGTTCGCTGAGGAATTCGTCGTCGAAATCGAACCGCGCCGCCAGGTCATCGTAATAGTTGAGCGGGATATCCAGCAGCGGTACGCCCGCCTCCTTGGCCCGACGGACTTCGGCAAAGATATCGTCGCAGTCAAACGCGATGTGATGCACACCGGAGCCGCGATAACTCGACAGCGCGTGTGAGATCGCGGTGTTGCGGTTCTCGGAAATGTTCAGCGGCAAGCGGATCGAACTGTCGCGGCTACGCAGCGCCCGGCTCTTTACCAGACCATACGGATCGGGCAGCACCACCTCGTCATCGGCTTCGAAATCCAGCAGGCTCTTGTAGAACAGCACCCAACTGTCGAGGCTGTCGGCCGGCAACGCCATGGCCATGTGGTCGATGCGCTTGAGGCCACCGCTGGCCGTTTCCGTCGGTTGCAGATTGAAGTCGGTGCCGTAGACGTCGGCGTCCTGGTCCACCAGGTAAATCAGGCTGCCATCCGGCGCGCGCACCGCAGCCAGTTCCAGCTCATTGGGGCCGACCAGTCCGCGATAAGGCTGACCTTTGTAAGCCACGGCCCGGGCCAGCGCGCTGGCGCTGTCATTGACCCGCACCGCAGTGGCGCAAAGCGACGGGCCATGCGCTTCGAAAAAGCTGTGGGCAAACGAGTAGGGCTCGGAGTTGAGAATCAGGTTGATGTCGCCCTGACGCATCAGGCTCACGCTTTTTGAACGGTGTTGACCGGCCTTGACGAAGCCCAGCCGCTCCAGCCAATGAGAAAGCCTGGCGCCGAGGCTTTCGTCCACGGCGAACTCAAGAAATTCGATGCCGTTGTATTCACTGGCCTTCGGCGTCTCGAACAGAATGTCCGGGCTGGCCGCAGGTTTGGTTTCCTGCGCCAGCCGCTCGCGGGTCTTCTCTTCCAGGTACAGCAACGAACGTAAACCGTCGGCGGCGTTGGCCCGTGGCGGTGCGGCGCGGAAGCCGTCGTTGAAGATCTCGAGCGACAACGGCCCGGTGTAGCCACTTTTGATGATCGGCGCGAGGAACCCCGGCAAATCGAATTCGCCCTGGCCCGGGAAGCAGCGGAAATGCCGGCTCCATTCCAGCACGTCCATGGCCAGGATCGGCGCGTCAGCCATTTGCACGAAGAAGATTTTCTCGCCGGGAATGTCGGCGATGGCACTCGGATCGCCCTTGAGCGACAACGTGTGGAAACTGTCCAGCAACACGCCCAGACTTGGGTGGTCCGCCTGGCGAACGATGTTCCACACCTGCTGCCAGGTGTTGACGTGTCGGCCCCAGGCCAACGCCTCGTAACCGATTCGCAGGCCACGCGCACCGGCGTGTTCGGCCAGCAGGCGCAAGTCGTCGACGAGGATTTGCTCATCACCCACGGAATCGGCGGAAGCGTTGCTGCACACCAGCACCAGGTCAGTGCCCAGTTCCTGCATCAGGTCGAACTTGCGCTCGGCCCGCTCCAGATTTCGCGGCAGGCGGTCGCGGCGGCAGCCTTCGAAATCGCGGAACGGTTGAAACAGCGTGATGGCGATCCCGAGATCGGCGCACATCTGTTTAATTTCCCGAGGACTACCGTCGTAATAGAGCAGGTCGTTCTCGAAAATCTCCACCCCGTCGAAACCGGCGGCGGCAATGGCTTCGAGTTTTTCCGGCAGGGTACCGCTCAAGGACACGGTGGCAATGGAACGCTGCATGTTTCGACTCCCGGTGGTGGAGACTGTCTTGTTAGAGGTTTTGTAGGAGCCGGCTTGCTGCGGGCGGCGTTCCGACGATGGCGATCTCGCGGACGCCATCGCCAGCAAGCCGGCTCCTACAAGGGACCGCGTTTTTCATGGAGTAAATTATTGGCCGTAGTATCGAGCACAGCAATTCAAAGTGTACTATCCGGTTAGTTTTCCGTGCGATTATCGAACACAATGGCCTTTGGCGAATTGACGATTTTTCGTCCACTGCCCACCATCCACTACACATTGAGTCCGGTCACAACCATCGGTCTCGGTGACCCAAGACTCAGAACACCACATAAAAATAATCGGTGGCCTACATGACTCCTTCTCAAAGCTCTCCCGTGGAGCGTTCCTCCACGACTCCTGCCGTCGGTGGCATCGGCGACAAGATCCGCGGCGCCATGGCCGTCGGCAAGACCCGTTGGGGCATGCTGGCGCTGGTGTTTTTCGCCACCACCCTGAACTACATCGACCGTGCCGCACTGGGCGTGATGCAGCCGATCCTGGCCAAGGAAATGAGCTGGACGGCGATGGACTACGCCAACATCAACTTCTGGTTCCAGGTCGGCTACGCCATCGGTTTCGTGCTGCAAGGCCGGCTGATCGACCGGGTCGGCGTGAAGCGCGTGTTCTTCTGCGCGGTGCTGCTCTGGAGCCTGGCGACCGGCGCCCACGGCCTGGCCACGTCAGCGGTCGGCTTCATGGTGTGCCGCTTTATCCTCGGGCTGACCGAAGCCGCCAACTACCCGGCTTGCGTGAAAACCACGCGGTTGTGGTTCCCGGCCGGCGAGCGCGCCGTGGCCACCGGCATCTTCAACGCCGGCACCAACGTCGGTGCGATGTTCACCCCGATGCTGCTGCCACTGATCCTGCACGTGTGGGGCTGGCAAGCCGCGTTCCTGTGCATGGCGTCGCTGGGCGGTATCTGGCTGCTGTTCTGGGGCCTGAAGTACTTCAACCCGGAAGATCACCCAAGCGTTAAACAATCGGAACTGGACTACATCCAGAAGGAAGTCGAACCGGAACAATCCCGCGTACCGTTCTCCAAAATCCTGCGCATGCGTGGCACCTGGGCCTTCGCCCTCGCCTACTCGATCACCGCGCCGGTGTTCTGGTTCTACCTGTACTGGCTGCCGCCGTTCCTCAATCAGCAATACAACCTGGGGATCAACGTGACCCAGATGGGTATCCCGCTGATCATCATCTACCTCACCGCCGACTTCGGCAGCGTTGGCGGCGGCATCCTGTCCTCGTTCCTGATCGGCCGCGGGATCAACCCGATCAAGGCGCGCTTGATGTCGATGTTCCTGTTCGCCTGCTGCATCATCGGCGTGGTCATGGCCGCCGGTTCGAGCAGCCTGTGGGTGGCGGTGTTTGCGATCTCCCTGGCCATCGGTGCACACCAGGCCTGGACCGCGAACATCTGGAGCCTGGTGATGGACTACACACCTAAACACATGATGAGTACGGTGTTCGGCTTCGGCGGCATGTGTGCGGCGATTGGCGGGATGTTCATGACCCAGTTGGTCGGCCACATTCTGACCATCACCAACAACAACTACACCGTGCTGTTCACCATCATTCCGGCGATGTACTTCATCGCGCTGACCTGGATGTACTTCATGGCGCCGCGCAAGATTCCTACAGTCGAAAACTGATACACCCCAAACGCAGGCCTGATCCCGGGCCTGCGTTTTTTTATGCGCAGGATTTATGAATGCCCCCTTTTTTCTCAACACCACAGAGACCCACCATGTCCCCAGGTCACTTGAGCATTGCCAAACGCGCCGTGATCAGCTTCGGCGTTATCGCCCTGCTGGTTCTGTTGCAGGGATTGTTCGCCCTCAAACAGGTTGCGCAGGTCCGCGCCACCGGTCAGCACACGGAAAACATCTCCCTGCCGAGCGTTCGCTACCTGGGTGAAATCCGCGACTACGTCCTGAGCATTCGTGTTCTCAGCCTGCGCATGGCACTCAACCGCGACCCCAAAGTGCTCGATGCTACCGTCACACGCCTGCATCAAGTACAAGGCTGGCTGGGCGAGACGCTGGAAAAATTCACCCCGCTGGTCGGTGATTACAACCGGGAGCCGTACGAAAAGTTCGTTGCCACCGTCACCCGTTACCGTCAGGCGTTGGCGCAATACGAAGCGCTGTCGCGGGAGAACCGCAGCGAAGACATGACCGCGCTGCTCAACGGCAAAATCCAGGAGTACTCGACCCAGACCGGTGACCAGTTCGCCGAATTGATGGCCCTTGCCGCCAATGAAGTCAGCCTGTCGGCCAACCAGGCCGACTCGCTTTACAACCAGGTGAAGTTCACCGTGATCGGTGCGCTGATCGCCGTTGCGCTCCTGACTTTGTGCCTGGCCTGGCTGCTGATTCGCAGCATCGTCGTTCCGATCCGTCAGGCTGTCGCCGTAGCCGAGCAAGTCGCCGCCGGGGACTTGAGTAAACCGATCCACAGCCACGGCAGCGATGAAACCGCACGTTTGCTCAAGGCCTTGTCTGCCATGCAAACCAGCCTGCGCGAAACCCTGCAACTGATCAGCGGCACCTCGACGCAATTGGCGGCGGCTGCGCAGCAGATGAATCAGAACACTCGGCAGGATTCCGCTCGGCTGCAACAGCAACACAATGAAATCGAACAAGCCGCCACGGCCGTCAACGAGATGACGGTCGCGGTGGAAGAAGTCGCACGTAACGCGGTGTCGACTTCCGACAGCACTCGCCTGTCCACGCAGCAAGCCAACCAGGGCCAGACGCGGGTCATTGAGACACTGGATTCGATTCAGGCGATGAGCAGCAATGCCGGCCTCGCTCTGCAACAGGTGCAGACGCTGGCCGAGCAATCCCGGGAAATCGGCAAGGTGCTGGACGTGATCCGCGCCATCGCCGAACAGACCAACCTGCTCGCGCTCAATGCCGCCATCGAGGCCGCCCGCGCCGGGGAAGCCGGGCGTGGGTTTGCAGTGGTGGCCGATGAAGTACGGGCGCTGGCTCATCGCACCCAGCAATCGACCCGCGAAATCGAACAGATGATTGGCCGGGTGCGGGGCGATACCGACAGCGTGGTGCTGTCGATGCACGACAACAGTCAGCGCGTCGCCGATACCTTGTCGATTGCCGAACAGGCTGGTCTGGCACTGGCAGAAATCACCCGGGCCATGGAGCAGATCCATGAACGTAATCTGGTGATCGCCAGCGCGTCAGAGGAACAGGCGCAAGTGGCCCGCGAGGTGGATCGCAATTTGCTGAACATCCGCGACCTGTCGCTGGAAAGTGCCGACGCCTCGACCCGGACCAGCGCCACCAGCCAGGAATTGTCGCAACTGGCGACCGGCCTGCAAAACCTGGTGGTGCGCTTCAGATTCTGACCCTGTTCAGCGACGGCTTTGCTGCCAGGCCGCCGCCAAACCGCTGCAACAAATCACCGCGATCCCGACCACCGTGGTCAGGGTCGGCGTGTGGGAAAACAGCAACCAGCCGAGCAAGCCGGCGAAGACAATCTGGCAATAGCCGAACGGCGCCAACAGCGCAGGGGCGGCGTAGCGGAATGCCTGAGTCAGAAACAAGTGCGCCGTCATCCCGCATGCCCCCAGCGCCACCATCATCAATCCATGCCCAAGGCTCGGCACTTGCCAGAAGAACGGCACCAGCGCACTCATCACCAGGGTGTTGCACAACCCGGCGAAAAAGTTGCTGGTGGTCGGGCTGTCGACGCTGCTGAGCTTGCGGGTGAGCAATTGATAGAAGCAGAAAAACAGCGCCGAGCAGAGCGGCAGCAGCACCGCTGGCGTAAACAGATCACCGCCGGGGTGGACGATGATCAATACGCCGACAAATCCGCAAATCACCGCGATCCATTGGCCACGGGTGACGCGCTCACGCAGCAGCGGCACCGACAGCGCAGTCACCAGGACCGGCGCAAGAAAGTTGACCGCGGTGGCTTCGGCCAACGGGATGTACTGCAAGCCGGTGGTGAAAAACAGACTGGTGCCCAACAGGCACAACGCCCTCAGCAACTGCAGCAACGGTCGTTTGGTGCGTAGGACTCGCAGCCCGGATTGCGGCAGAAAAATCCCTGCCATCAACAAGGTGTGAACCACATACCGGGCCCAGACCACCATGACAATCGGGTAGAACCCCGAAAGGTATTTCGACAAGGCGTCGTGGCTGGAGAAGAGAAAGGTGGCGAAGACGATCAGCAAAATCCCTTTGAAGGGTTGGTTTACGCCGGAGAGCGGGGTGCTGACGGTCATTGGGGATCCTTTTTTACTTCGAAAGTCAAAAGCTTCGCGGGCGAGCCTCGCTCCTACAAAAGCAATGGAAAACCCTGTAGGAGCGTGGCTTGCCCGCGAACAGGTGCGCAGCACCTTCTAGATTCTTGCCAACAATTCCCGGGCCTTATCCAGCCCCATCTGCGCCCGTTGCAACCCGCTCACGCCCTGCTCCAACAACTTCACCGTTGGAATCTCCAGGCTTAGCGGAATATCGGCCGGCAAACACTGCAACAACCCCGCCAGATCACAATCGCCATCCCCTGGAAAACGTCGCTCGTTGCGGGCCTGACGCAAAATCTCCGCCATGTCCGTCGGTCGCGGCCCCGCCACATCGCACAACTGCGCATACCGTAACCGTGACGGGGCGACTTTGGCCAGATCTTCCAGCCGAGAACCCGAGCGGTCGAAATGGAAAGCATCAACCAATACCGCGCCGTTTTCACGATCAGCGTTTTCGACAATGCGCACCGCTTGTTCAAGATTGCGCGCATCAGTCCAGGGCATGAACTCCAGGTGCGGGTGCAGTCCGTAAGACGCCGCCAGATCACAGAGCCGGGCGAAGTTTTCCGTCAGCCGCTGCTCGTCAGAATCGTTACCCGCCACCAGCAATTCACTGGCACCAAACTCCGCACCGACTGCCAGAATTTTCTCGAAGTCAGCGACAACGGTGTCCGGTTTAAGACGCAGGATTTCAACATCCAGCACACGAATACCGGTGTCGCGCAGCCGCGCCAGCGTCTCACGCCGCAAACCGACATCGGCTACCAGCGCAAAGTGATGTTCTTCGGGTGTCGCCGGCTCAAGGCGCAGTCCCACGTGGCTGTACCCGGCACGTGCCGCGACGTCCACCATCTGCGGCGGTGACAATTCCAGTACCGTCAGACTGGCCAGGGAAAAGATCCGTTCATTCATGTTCATTCCTCGATCACCACGGGGGTGCAGGCGCGACCGGTTTCGGCGGCTTCGCGGATGGCTTCGATCAACGCCAGTGTGCGTGCCGCATCGGCAGAGCTGACCAACGGTTCGACTTCCCGATGCACCACGCGCACGAAATGCTGCAACTGCAAACCCAGGGCTTCATCGGCGCTGACGCTTTCCTGCATCGGCAACAAGGGTTGATGCCATCCCCCATCAGCGTCGGCGTAATGCCAGCGCTTGAGTTGCGGAATGCTCAACGCGCCGCCGGTACCGGCCAACAAGTAACACGGCTGATCCGCCTGACGCGGATACACCGGGTTCTCCCCGGAATCCAGCTCCCAACTCCAGGGCGCCGCCACCGCGTCGGAACCGGTCAGGCTGCCCAGAGCGCCGTTGTCGAATTGCAGCAACACCGCCGCACAATCCTCGTTGGCAAACCCGCGCACGGCATTGCTGGTGATCGCTTGAACCTGCCGCACTTCGCCGCACAGATGGCGCAGCAGATCGAGGTCATGGATCAGGTTGGTCAGCAACATTCCCGCGCCTGGTTCGCGGCGCCACGGCGTTTCGAAATAACTGTCGGGTTTGCGCAACTGCCAGAGCGCGGTCACCGTCGTCAGCCGTCCCAAAGCACCGCTTTGCACCAGTTCGCGGGCACGGACGATCAGTGGATTGTGCCGACGATGATGGCCGACCAGCACCGGGACGCCGGTGGCTTTCGAGGCGGCCACCAACTCGCGCGCCTCATCCAGGTGCACGCCGACCGGTTTTTCCAGCAGGACCGGCACGCCGGCAGCCAGGCAATCGAGCGCGGTGCTGACGTGCAGCGTGTTCGGGTTGGCCACGATGACCGCGTCCGGCTTCACCTGCTCCAGCATCTGACGGTGATCGGCGAAATACCCCACGCCCCATTCGGCGGCGAGGCCTGCCGCTTGCGGGCCAGGATCAGCTACCGCGCACAGGGTCGCGTCCCTCAGGGTGTGCAGATGCCGGTAATGCTGCTGGCCCATGTTGCCGGCACCGATCAGAGCGATGCGAACGGGCGAAGTCATGGTGCGGTCCTCTTGTGATTATTGTTGATTGACCCTCAACAATTTAGAACCTGGTTCCAGATTCTTACACAAGCGATTCACGAAAGCGTGCGAACAACGCACAACTTTCCGGCGAACAAAGATCCATGTGGGAGCGGGCTTGCTCGCGAATGCGGTGTGTCAGTCGCAGCATTTATGCGCTGATAGACCGCATTCGCGAGCAAGCCCGCTCCCACAGGGTTTCCTGTGCGGCGGTGGTTAACTGAAGAATTCTGACGCGAGACTCGCCGCCGACAACTCTTCGGCAAATCTCAACAACAACGGCGCCAACTCGTGCAGCCGCGTCCCCGGCATCCGCGCGCTCGGCCCAGCAATGCTCAGCACCCCGATCACTCGCCCATCGCTCGGGTGACGCACCACCGCCGCAATCGCCGAAGTGCCCACCGCCGAACTCTCTTCGACCCAGGCGTAGCCCTGCTCCCGCGCCAGTCGCAGGCGCTCGAGCAATTCAATGTTGGAACGCGGCGCGTTCGGCCCCAGGTCTTTTGGCCGCTCGCCGCCCTGGCGTTCCACCAGCGACAACGCTTCAGCGTCACTCATGCACGCCAGCCACGCATGGCCCGACGCCGTGTAAAACAGCGGCGCATCACGGCCCATGTCCGGGTCATAACGCAGGCCGGAGCGGGCGCCCTGGGACTTGGCGATCCAGGTTTGACGCTCGCCCTCGATGACCCCGAGGCGCACCAGTTCGCCGGTTTCCTGGGCCAGGCGATCAAGCACTGGCTGCACGATATCGGCGCCGCTTCCCGACAGATAACGGAACCCCATGGCCACCAGTTTGGTCGACAAGTGATAGCGCAGGTTATCCGGATTCTGCCGCACGTAACCCAGCCGAATCAGCTCGGCGAGCAAGCGATGAGTCGCGCTTTTAGGGATGTCCAGTTGCTCTGCCAGCGTCTGCATCGGCAGGCCGCGAGGGTCACTGGTGAGGCTTTCCAGCACGCTGAAAACACGTTCGATCTGACTGCCGGCCATGGAAGGTTCCGCCTGAAATTTGCCCGATTCTAGAAGACAAACCGCTTAATGCGAAATCTGGAACTGCTTGTTCGGTAACCGCCCGTTTTATCGGCTGAGTGGTTGCCGAGCGGATTCACATCGCTATATTTTCTGGAATCAAATTCTAAAAATACGCACCGGAGTTTTAAACAATGCCTGCCGAATCCCACAGCTCTCCAGACATCGACTGCGATGTATTGGTCGTCGGCTCCGGTGCAGCCGGGTTATCGGCAGCGGTCACCGCTGCATGGCACGGATTGAAAGTCATCGTGGTGGAGAAAGACCCGGTATTCGGCGGAGCCACGGCGTGGTCCGGCGGCTGGGCCTGGGTGCCCTGCAACCCTCTGGCCCGCCGCGCCGGCATCGTCGAAGACGTCGAGTTGCCGCGCACCTATCTCAAGCATGAACTCGGTGAGCGCTACGAACCGGCAATGATCGATGCGTTCCTTGAGGCGGGCCCACGGATGGTCGCCTTCTTCGAACAGCACACCTCGCTGCAATTCGCCGATGGCAATGCCATCGCCGACATACATGGCGATACGCCCGGTGCCGGAACGGGCGGACGTTCGGTGATCGCTGCGCCCTATGACGGGCGAAAGGTCGGCAAGCTGCTGAGGCGTCTTCGCAAAACCATGCGGGAAACTTCGTTCATGGGCATGCCGATCATGGCAGGGGCGGACCTGGCCGCGTTTCTCAACCTGACCCGTTCGGTGCCTGCTGCGTGGCACGTCACCCGGCGCTTCACCCGGCACCTGCTCGACCTGATTGTGCATGGCCGGGCGATGCAGCTGGTCAACGGCGTGGCGCTGGTCGCACGCCTGGCAAAATCTGCCGAAGACCTTGGCGTGCTGCTCTGGGAATCAGCGCCTGTCAGCGAGTTGCTTCGCGAAGGCGATAAGGTCCAGGGCGCGCTGGTGAGCACCGCCAAGGGCAAGGTCCGCATCCATGCACGCAAGGCTGTGGTGCTCGCGGCCGGTGGGTTTGCCAATGACACCGAGCGGCGCAAGGCACTGTTCCCGCGCACACCGACCGGCAACGAACACTGGGCACTGCCCCCCCTCGGTGTGGCCGGTGACGGTTTGCGCCTGGGCGAAAGCGCCGGGGCCCGGGTCAACACCGACATGGCCTCTCCCGTAGCGTGGGCGCCGGTCTCGCAAGTGCCACACAGGGATGGCAGCATCGGTCACTTCCCGCACATTATCGAGCGGGGCAAACCGGGGATCATCGGCGTACTGAGCAACGGCCAGCGCTTCGTCAATGAAGCGAACGGCTACTACGACTATGTAACGGCCATGGTCGCTGCTGCGCCTGCCGGCGAAGAGGTTGCCTCCTGGCTGATTTGCGCCCATGGCTTTCAACGCCGATATGGGCTGGGCATCTCTCGGCCGTTTCCGGTTCCGTTGTCATCCTTTATCCGCAGCGGCTATCTGAAAACCGGCAACACGATCGAGGAATTGGCCCACGCCTGCGGCATCGACCCGAACGGCTTGCGCAGCACTGTGGCGGACTACAACCAGCATGCGCGCAACGGTGAAGACCCCTTGTTTGGCCGCGGTTCGACGCCTTACAACCGCAAACAGGGTGACGCCTTGCAGCAACCCAACCCGTGCGTTGCGCCCATCGAGCAAGGGCCATTTTACGCGGTGAAGGTCCAGCCCGGCTGCTTCGGCACCTTCGCCGGGCTCAAGGTCAATCAACACGCCCAGGTCCTCGGCGAATCCGGCCAGGCCATCGCCGGGCTGTACGCCGCGGGCGGCGACATGGCCAGCATCATGGGCGGGCATTACCCCGCCGGTGGCATTAATCTCGGCCCGGCGCTGACGTTCGGCTACATCGCCGCGCGACATATCGCCGGCATCACTGCTTACGAACAGGAGATCGACCATGCAGCGCATCGTTAATGCACAGGGTTTGAACATGCCCAAACTCGGCCTCGGCACCTGGCCGATGCTCGGCGAAGAATGCACACAAGCCGTTGAACAAGCGCTGAAGTTGGGTTATCGGCATATCGACACCGCTGCCGCCTACAACAACGAAGAGGCCGTCGGTCAGGCGCTGGTGAACAGTCCTACGCCTCGCGAGCAGATCCACGTCACCACCAAAATCTGGTGGGATCAACTGCAACCCGATGCCATGCGCCATTCCATGGACCGCAGCCTCAAGGCCTTGCGCAGCGATTACGTTGACCTGTTCATGATCCACTGGCCGACCACCGATTGGGACCTGCCACGCACGATCGAAACCCTGGTGTCATTCAAGGAGCAAGGCCTGGCGCGCAATATCGGCGTGGCGAATTTTCCGCTGCCGCTGCTGCGCAAAGTCGTCGAAGAACTGGGCGCGCCACTGTCAGCCATCCAGGTTGAATACCACGTGTTGCTCGGACAAAACGCGCTGCTGGACTACGCCCGTCAACATGACCTGGCACTGACGGCCTACTCGCCGCTGGCCCGCAACAAGGTCTCGGACATCCCGCAAATCCAGCAGATCGCCGCCAGACACGGGGTTCTGCCAACACAAGTGGCGCTCAAATGGCTGCTTGATCAACCGAACGTTGCGGCGATCCCCAAGGCCAGCAGCGAGGCTAATCAACTGGCCAACCTGGCCTCGCTGGACGTCCAGCTCGATGACGAAGACCGGGCGTTGATTGCCGGTTTGTCGAAACGCGAACGACTGGTCAGCCCTGACTTTGCGCCAGTGTGGGATGCGTTCGACCGGTAAGCACAGAACTGCTTTTTGTAAGAGCTGGCTTGCCGGCGATGGCGATCTCACGGACGCTATCGCCAGCAAGCCGGCTCCTACAAGTCATCGGGCGTTCGCCCTGACGTCATAAAAAACCCACCACCTGACGGAATTCGATGGGCTATCCACGTTCAATACACTCAGTAATGTTCCCGCCCGCACAAAAGCCGGACGACCGGACTGGCGCCGCTCCCACTCACCAGCAACACTCATCCCCACGATAATCAGAGGATTCCCACATGCTATGGAAAAAAGGCCGACGCAGCGACAACGTGGTCGATGCCCGTGGTGATGATGTCGGCGGTGGTGGCGGCGGGATGCGTTTTGGTGGCGGCAAGGGCCTGAGCCTGACCGCGATCATTCTGATTGTCGGGATCGGCTGGATCACCGGCCAGGACCCGTTGCAGATCCTCGGCCAACTCACCGGGCAGATGACCGAGCAATCGGCGCCGGCACCGACGCAAACCCGCAAGGCACCGCCAGCCAATGATGAAGGGGCGGAATTCGTCCGTTCGATCCTCGGTGACACCGAAGACACCTGGGGCCAGATTTTCCAGCAGGCCGGCCAGCAGTATAAAGATCCTACGCTGGTGCTGTTCAGCAACCGGGTGAACTCGGCGTGCGGCCTGGCCACCTCGGCGACCGGGCCGTTCTATTGCCCCGCAGACCAGAAGGTTTACCTGGACATGAGTTTCTTCCAGGAAATGTCGCAACGCTTTGCCGCTGCGGGTGATTTCGCTCAGGCCTACGTGATCGCTCACGAAGTCGGACACCATGTTCAGACCTTGCTCGGCGTTTCCGCGAAAATTCAGGCAGCCCGTCAGCAAGGCCGGCAAATGGAAGGTGACGGTGGTTTGTTAGTGCGTCAGGAACTGCAAGCGGATTGCCTCGCGGGTGTCTGGGCCAACAATGCACAGCAACGCCTGAACTGGCTGGAGCCGGGCGACATCGAAGAAGCCTTGAATGCCGCCAACGCCATCGGCGACGACCGCTTGCAGCAGCAAGGCCAGGGTCGCGTGGTGCCGGACTCGTTTACCCATGGCACGTCGGCGCAAAGGGTGCGCTGGTTCAAAACCGGATTTGCGCAAGGCCAGGTGGGCCAGTGCGATACCTTTGCGGCGAAAAATCTGTAAATGAAAAAGTGGTTGTTGATGTTGTTGTTTACTTGCACCTGTACCCAGGCTGCCGAGCATGGGGTCAAGGAGATCAGCCCCGGCCGACTCTTGTTGAAAGAAGGTGAGATGGCGGTGGGCATCGGCCCGGCGCCGGCGAAAATCGAACGTGTGCTGATCATCATCCATGGTCGGTTGCGCAATGCTGAAACCTACCGCCAGAGTGCGGAGCGGGCGGCAGAGCAAGCCGGGCAAAGCGCCAACACGTTAGTGATCGCTCCGCAATTTCTCAATGAAACTGACGTAGCACTCCATCCAGTCGCCGACACCGTGTTGCGTTGGCAAGGCAATGACTGGATGGCCGGCGGTTTATCCACCGCTCCGTTTGCGCTGAGTTCCTACGCGGCGCTCGACCAGATCATCGCCCGGCTCGGCGATCGTCGACAGTTTCCGGACGTGAAGGATGTCGTCATCGCGGGCCACTCGGGCGGCGCTCAGGTGGTTCAACGTTATGCGTTGTTGAGTCACGATCAACCGGAGCTCAAGGCGGCGGGCGTGCACGTGCGCTACGTCATCGCCAACCCGTCTTCCTACGCGTATTTCGATGAGCGGCGGCCAGTGGCGTTCAGTCACGCCGGCTGCCCGGCGTTCAATCGCTGGAAGTACGGCCTGTCAGATTTGCCCGCTTACGCCGAAGGACAAACGCCCGCGCAACTGGAGGAAAACTACGTTCAGCGTGACATCGTTTATCTACTGGGGCAGCAGGACATTGATCCAAACCATCCGGCGCTGGATAAAAGTTGTGAGGCGAAAGCCCAGGGCGCTAATCGATTGATTCGCGGACGCAATTATTTTGAGTTTTTGAAGCGTAGCCATCCGCAAGGATTGAATCAGCAATTGATCGAAGTGCCCGGGGTTGGGCATAACGGGGATGGGATGTTTACGTCGCCTGAGGGACAGAAGGTTTTGTTCGGGCAGTGATGACGCCTTCGCGGGCAAGTCGGGTCGCCGCACCGCTCGCTCCTACGTGTAACTCTGTAGGAGCGAGGCTTGCCCGCGAAGGGTCCCTCAAGCCAACAACATTTCCCGCAACGCCACACAATCCGCCGCATGCCAATCAGTCAGCTCAGGCCACGGGTTATCCGGCAGATTCACCAACACCGTCCGCGCCCCCGCCGCCCGCCCGCAATCCAGATCAAACCGGTAATCACCGACCATCACCATCTCGCTCGCCGGCACGTTCCAGGCCTCGGCCAATTTCAACAAACCACCGGGGTGCGGCTTGGGCGGCGCTTCATCACGCCCCAGCACATCCTCCACCGCGAAGCAGTCCGCCAGGCCAATGGCCTCCAGCGTCACATGCGCCAACTCCCGAGCATTGCGCGTAAGAATGCCCAAGCGATAACCGCGCCCCGCCAACTCGCGCACCAGTTCCACAGCTCCCGGCGCCGGTTTCGAACCCAGCGCCAGATCCCGTTCATGCTCCAGCAACCATGCATGTTTGGCCGCGGCTTCAGCCGCCGGCAGCGCGGCGAGGTGGGTCAGGATGTCGTCTTCGGCCGGGATCGCCAGCGCCACGCGAATCGCCGCGAAGTCATGCACGGCCACCGTCAGGGTGCCGTCCATGTCGAACACCCAGTGCCGCACCTCGGCCAGGCTCATGCCCAATCCTTGCGGTGACGGATCAGGCCTTCCTGAGTGACCGACGCCACCAGTTGCCCGGCGCGATTGAACACGCTGCCACGGCTGAACCCACGGGAATTGCCGGCCCACGGGCTGTCCATCGCGTACAGCAACCAGTCATCGGCACGCAGATCCGCATGGAACCACAGCGCGTGATCGAGGCTGGCGACCTGCATGTCTTTCTGCCAGACCGACTTGCCATGGGGCAACATCGAGGTGGTCAGCAGATTGAAGTCCGACGCGTAGGCCAGCAGGTATTTGTGCAGCGCCGGGGAGTCGGCCAACGCGCCGTCGGCGCGAAACCAGACGTACTTGACCGGATCGGATGGCTGCGGGTTGTAGGGATCTTTCTCGGTGACCGGGCGGAATTCGATCGGCTTCGGGCACAGCAGTTTTTCACGCATGTGCTCGGGGATCAGGTGCGCGCGCTGATGGGTCAGCTCCAGTTCCGAGGGCAGGTTTTCCGGCCCGACCACCGTCGGCATCTGGCCCTGATGCTCGAAGCCTTTTTCGTCATATTGGAACGATGCGCTGCACGTGAAGATCGGGTTGCCCTTCTGGATCGCCGTGACCCGACGCGTGCTGAAACTGCCGCCGTCGCGAACCCGATCAACCTGATACACCACGGGCAACGTGGAATCGCCCGGACGCAGGAAATAACCGTGCATCGAATGCACATGACGCGCGACTTCGACCGTCTGGCTGGCCGCCGACAGGGACTGACCGATCACCTGGCCGCCGAACAACTGACGAAAGCCCAGGTCCTGGCTGCGGCCACGGAACAGGTTTTCTTCGATCGGTTCCAGGGTCAGCAAATCGACCAGATCATCCAACACTTGGCTCATTCAGACTCTCCTCACACATCGCAATGCCGCGCAGTCTTGGCTGCGGCGGTCGATTCAGTTTCCGGCCAGGGCCATCATTGGCGCCATTGTAAACGTCCGGGCCGTCTTATCCATGCAAGGTTTGCAGCCATTGTTCACGGGTGATGCGGTACAGCACATGGTGACGCAGAGGATGATCGACCGCGAGTTTCGGGTGGTCGAAGTCACCGGCTGAATCATGGTGCATACCGATGGCCTGCATGACTTTCTGCGATGGCGTGTTGGTTTCCGTGGTGAAGGACACGACTTCTTGCAGCGCTACCCGGTCAAACCCGCAGCGCAGAGCGGTCCACGCTGTCTCACTGGCGTAACCCAAGCCCCAGTGTTCGCGGGCCAGGCGCCAGCCGATTTCGATGGCCGGCGTGAAAGGCGCGTCGAAACCGACCACGCCGAGCCCGGTAAAACCGATGAATGCACCGGTGTCCTTGCGCTCCAGCGCCCAGAGACCAAAACCATGCTCGGCGAAATGCCCACGAATCCGCCCGATCAGCGAAGCACTTTCCAGTCGGCTCAAGGGTGCCGGAAAATAACGCATCACCTGTGGATCGGCGCACATCGCCGCAAACGCCGGCAAATCCTCGTCACGCCACTGCCGCAACAGCAGTCGCGCGCTCTCGAGTTCCAGTATCGGCTCCATCGTGCCCCTCCGTTTCCATGCCGCAAGTCTACATCGCTGGTAGGATCGTTCACTCATTCCTACACGCCGTACTCATAAAAGCCCGTCATGCCGCTGCCATTGATTTACCACGAAGACTACAGCCCCGAGTTCCCGGCGGACCACCGCTTCCCCATGGACAAGTTTCGCCTGCTGCGCGATCACCTGGTGGACAGCGGGCTGACCCGGGACGCCGACCTGCTGCGCCCGGAACTCTGCCCGCCGGAAATTCTCGCCCTCGCACATGACGCTGCCTATATCGAACGCTACATGAGCGGCGAGTTGTCCCGCGAAGACCAGCGGCGCCTCGGCCTGCCGTGGAACGAAGCCCTGGCCCGGCGCACGGTGCGGGCGGTCGGCGGTTCGCTACTGGCGGCAGAACAGGCGCTGGAACATGGATTGGCCTGTCACTTGGCCGGCGGCACGCATCACGCGCATTACGACTACCCGGCGGGGTTCTGCATCTTTAACGACCTGGCGGTGATCAGCCATTACCTGCTGGAAAGCGGTCGTGTGAATCGGGTGCTGATCTTCGATTGCGACGTGCATCAGGGCGACGGGACTGCACGGATTCTGCACAACACCCCGGACGCGGTGACCGTTTCCCTGCACTGCGAGAAGAACTTTCCTGCACGCAAGGCCGAAAGTGACTGGGACATCCCGTTGCCCAAGGGCATGGGTGATGCGGATTACCTGAAGGTCGTCGACGACGCGCTGAATTATTTGCTGCCGCTCTACCAGCCGGACCTGGTGCTGTACGACGCCGGTGTCGATGTGCATAAGGACGACGCGCTCGGTTACCTGAAGCTGACAGACGAAGGCGTGGCTGCTCGGGATGAAAGCGTGATGCGCCATTGCCTCGGGCGGGATATTCCGGTGGTCGGGGTGATTGGCGGCGGCTACAGCAAGGACCGCAAGGCGTTGGCGCGGCGTCACGGCATCCTGCATCACAGCGCGCAGCGGGTGTGGGCGTCATCAGGTTGTCATTGAGGTGTGCGCCTTTACCCACAATGCCTGTGGAACTGCCTGTGGATAACCTGAGCGAAAGGGCCTACAGGCCATGCTGCATATAGCCTGCAAAGGGGTGGTTGTTTTTTAACCAACTCTTCAACCCGACATAAATCCCCTGTGGGAGCGAGCCTGCTCGCGAAAGCGATTGAACAGTCACATTGATGTCGACTGAACCACCGCTTTCGCGAGCAGGCTCGCTCCCACAGGGATTTGGGCTGGTAGAATGCCCGGCTTATTCCGCCGAACCGCAGCGCACACCATGACCCAATCTTCCGCCGCCCTCCCCCCTAAAGTCGCCATCATCGGCGGCGGCCCCGCCGGCCTGATGGCGGCCGAAGTGTTGAGCCAGGCAGGGATCAAGGTCGATCTGTACGACGGCATGCCTTCGGTCGGCAGGAAATTTCTCCTCGCTGGCGTGGGCGGCATGAACATCACCCATTCCGAAGCCTATCCGGCATTCCTCTCACGCTACGCCGAGCGCGCACCGCATATCGCACCGCTGCTGCGAGCCTTTGGTGCCGAGGCGCTGTGCCAGTGGATTCATGACCTGGGCATCGAAACCTTTGTCGGCAGCTCCGGCCGGGTGTTTCCGACCGACATGAAAGCCGCGCCGCTGTTGCGCGCCTGGCTCAAACGGTTGCGAGAGGCCGGCGTAGTTATCCACACCCGCCATCGTTGGCTCGGCTGGGATAACAACGGTGGTTTGCGTGTTGAAAGTCCTGAGGGTGAAAAAAACCTGAAGCCCGAAGCAACGCTGCTCGCCCTCGGTGGCGGCAGTTGGTCGCGCCTGGGTTCGGACGGCGCGTGGATGCTGCCACTGGAGCAGCACGGCGTAGGACTGGCGCCGCTGCAGCCGAGTAATTGCGGCTTCGAGGTGCAGGCCTGGAGCGAATTGATGGTCAGCAAATTCGCCGGCGCGCCGCTGAAAAATATCGCGATCGGTCTCAATGACGACATCCCTCGGCTCGGGGAATGTGTGATTACGGCCACCGGGATTGAAGGCAGTTTGATCTACGCCCTGTCGGCGCCCATCCGCGAAGCGATCAATCAGCAGGGCTCGGCGACCATTCACCTCGACCTGTTGCCGGGCCGGCCTGTGGATAAAGTTCAGACGGCACTGAGCAAACCGCGCGGGTCTCGTTCAATGTCCAAACATCTGCACAGCCAGCTTGGGATTGACGGAGTGAAAGCGGCGCTACTGCGCGAATTGACGCCGGCAGAATGCTTCGCCGATCCGGCGTTGTTGGCTAAAGCGATCAAGGCGCTGCCGCTGACATTGGTGAAAACCCGTCCACTGGACGAAGCCATCAGCACTGCCGGTGGCGTGATGTTCGAGGCGATGGATGAACGTTTGATGCTCAAGCAGCTGCCTGGCGTGTTCTGCGCGGGGGAAATGCTGGATTGGGAAGCGCCGACGGGCGGTTATCTGCTGACTGCGTGTTTCGCCAGTGGGCGAGCGGCGGGGTTGGGGATGGTGGAGTGGCTCAAGCGCAAGTCTTGAGACCGAGGCGCGCCCTTCGCGGGCAAGTCGGGTCGCCGCACCGCTCGCTCCTACAGGTTCGACGTAAATCCTGTAGGAGCGAGGCTTGCCCGCGAAAACGGCTTAACCGGCGCAGCGAATATTAAGGCTTACGCTTACGCGGCCCAGTATTAAACACCGGCACCTTACGCACAGGCTTGATCGAAGGCTCCGGCGCCGAAGCATCCCCGCTCTCGACCCATTTGCCCAAATTGCGTTTACCGCCGCTGGACGTCTTCGGCTTCTTCGGTTTTTTCGGTTTCTTCACCACCTGGCCGCTGGCATCGGTGTCCGGCACACGGTGCTCAGGTTCGAAATCGTGTTCCATCTGCCGAGGCAACGTCTGACGCGTCAACGTCTCAATGGCCGACAGCAAATTCACTTCATCGGCGCAGACCAACGAAATGGCCTGCCCGGTGGCACCCGCACGGCCGGTACGACCGATCCGGTGGATGTAGTCCTCTGCCACGATCGGCAGGTCGAAATTGACCACCAATGGCAAATCTTCAATGTCCAGACCACGGGCCGCGACATCGGTGGCCACCAGGATCTGCACTTCACTGGCCTTGAAACGGTCCAGCGCACGTTGACGCGTAGCCTGAGGTTTGTCGCCATGGATGCCGTCGGCGTTGATGCCCAGGCCCTGGAGTTTTTCCACCAGCGCGTCCACGCCATTGCGGGTCTTGGCGAATACCAGCACCTGCTTCCACTTGCCCTTGCGCAGCAGGTGGATGAACAGCTCCGGCTTGCGCTTCTTGTCCACCGTCACCACCCACTGTTTAACGGTGTTGGCGGCAACGTTACGCGGGCTGACTTCGATGCTCAGCGGATCATTGAGCATTTGCCCGGCCAGCAGGCGAATCGCATCGGAGAAGGTCGCGGAGAACAGCAGTGTCTGACGTTTCTTCGGCAGCACGCGGTAAATGTTCCCCAGCTCCTCGGAAAAGCCCAGGTCGAGCATGCGGTCGGCTTCGTCCAGCACCAGGGTTTGCAACTGGTTGAACTTCAGCGCGTTCTGGCGGAACAGATCGAGCAGACGGCCCGGCGTCGCCACCAACAGGTCGACGCCTTTGCGCAACTTCATCATTTGCGGGTTGATGCTGACGCCGCCGTATACCGCGTAAGTGCTCAGCGGCAGGTTCTCGGCGTACTGACGCACGGCTTCGTGAACCTGCTCGGCCAGTTCGCGGGTCGGCACCAGAATCAATGCGCGCACCGAGTTGGCGGTGACTTTCGGCCCTTCCATGGCCAGCAATTGCAGCAGCGGCAGCGCGAAACCGGCGGTCTTGCCGGTGCCGGTCTGGGCGGCGGCCATCAGGTCGCGACCGGCCAGCACCGCCGGAATGGCTTGCGCCTGAACCGGCGTCGGGGTCTGGTAGCCGAGCGTCTCGAGAGAGCGCAGCAAGGGTTCGATCAGGCCAAGGGTGGCGAAAGTCATGGGATTACCGTAGGAAAATTCAGCGCGGTTGTGCGAAACAAGTGTGCAATGGCGCGCAGTTTACCCTAATTCACACTCGATTCTGTCTGCACCACCGCAGCAGGTCGTTCCGGCGCCCGGCGCCACTGTGGCAAACCGATCAGCACCACGGCACTGATGATCACCAGCATGGCCAGCGCTTCTTCGATGCCGATGGTCTCGCCGACAAACACGATCCCCAGCAACACCGCCACCGCCGGGTTGACGTAGGCATAACTGGTCGCCGCTGCCGGACGCACGTTTTTCAACAGGTACATGTAGGCGTTGAAGGCGATGATCGAACCGAAGAAGGTCAGATAGGCCAGCGCCGCCCACCCTTCAATCGGTGGCATGGCTTCCAGATGTTCACCACTCATCGCACTGCCGATCAGCAACGCCACGCCACCCACCAGCATTTCCACGGCACTGGCCATCGCGCCTTGGGGCAACGGCAAGTGTTTGCTCCAGACCGAACCGAACGCCCAGGCCGCCGCCGCAAAGATCAGCAACATCGCACCCAGCGGGCTCGATTGCAGGTTGGAACCGAGGTTGAGCATGGCGATGCCGATCAGCCCGAGCACAATCCCCGCCCATTCAAGACGAGTATTACGCGCGCCCCAGAAATAGCCGCAGAGCAAGGTAAACAACGGCACCGTCGCCACCGCCAATGCCGCGACGCCGGAAGCAACGCCCATGTGTTCCGCCACACTGACCCCGCCGTTACCGCACGCCAGCAGCAAAATCCCGATGATCCCCGCCGCTTTCCACTGCGCCCAGGTCGGTGCCGGCGCCCCGCGCCAGCGCAGGAAGGCGTACATCAACGTGCCGGCGATGACGAAGCGAATACCGGCGAGCAACAAGGGCGGCCAATACTCCACGCCAATGCGGATCACCAGGTAAGTCGAGCCCCAAATCACGTACAAGGCGAAAAAGGCAGCGATCAACGGCAAGGGAAAACGACGGAGGCCAGGCATGGGGGCAGCTCGCAGGCAAGGACAAATGAACAGCTATTCTAGAAAGGCGAACAGCAGAAAATAAGTTACAAAACCTGTTTATAGCGCCGGTACACTTTTCAAATCACGGAGATCAGCGCTATATACCGTGTTTTCGAAAGCCAGCCATTTTTCAGGAATTCGCTCATGGACAAATACGACCGCATGCTCCTCAGCGCCCTACTGGAAAACGGTCGTGCGTCCTACGCCGACCTCGCACGCAAAGTGAACCTGTCCGCCCCGGCCGTGGCCGAGCGCGTGGCCAAACTTGAGGCCAGCGGGGTGATTACCGGTTATCAGGCGAAAGTCGACATGGCCAAGCTGGGCTTGCCGATCCAGTGCGTGATCGAACTGCGCCTGAATCAGCACGGCAACCAGAAAGCCTACGACGACCTGATCAAAATCCCACAGCTGACCGAATGCCATCGGGTGACAGGTGATCCGTGCGTGATCATGCAAGCGGCGGTGGGTTCGATGCCGGAGCTGGAAGAGCTGATCAACCGGATTGCCACGTTCGGGTTCAGCAAGACGTCGATTGTGTTGTCGAGCGCGATAGAGAAGCGCGTGCCGTTGGGGCAGTTGGAAGGGAAACCGGTCTAAAGTTGCAGGTGATCAAATGTGGGAGCGAGCCTGCTCGCGATGGCGGAGTGTCAGGCAACATAGATGTTGAATGATAAATCGCTATCGCGAGCAGGCTCGCTCCCACAGGGGGTCAGCGGTGTTTCTGTCAGAACCCGCGATGGCGCTTGAGGTGTTCGTTGATTTTGGCCGCCGGGACTTTCTGCAAACTGACCAACAGATCATGGGACAACTCGCGCAACCCGTGCTTCTGCCGCAACTCCTGCGCCAGATGCGCCGTCAGGTTGGCCGCCATCTCGGCGTCAGCCATCGCCCGGTGAGCTTTACCCGTGTCGGGCAGTTGGGCGAAGGTGGTGAGCGTGCCGAGCTTGTGATTCGGCGCAGCCGGCATCAGCCGACGGGCCAGTAGCAGCGAACAAGCAAAGTTCTGCAACCGCGTACGCTTGATCCGACCCAGTTCAAAGTCCCAGAACTTCTGGTCGAACGCGGCGTTGTGCGCCAGCAGCGGCGTGGTGCCAACAAACTCGTTGACCTCGTTCATCACCTGTTCCGCCGAGGGCGCGGTGCGCAGCATGGCGTTGCTGATGCCGGTGAGTTGTTCGATGAAGGCCGGGACGCGTACGCCGGCGTTCATCAGGCTTTGGTAACGCTCGACGATGCGCCCCTGTTCAAGGATCACCACGGCAATTTCCGTGGCCCGGCAGCTGCTGCTCGGGGAGATCCCGGTGGTTTCAAAGTCGATGACTGCTATGCGTTCCAAACCTGTTTCAACTCCGTAAAAATCAATTCTTGAGCAGCAACGCGCCTTCGATCGGCACGTAGCGGCTGGCGGCGCGGATCAGCGAGTTGGCTGTCAGGCCCGGCACGCCGTAGGCCACCGCTTGTACGCCGTGCTTGGCGATGATGCGTTCCAGCAACATGTCGAAATCACCGTCGCCGGAGGCCAGCACCACTTCGTCGACGTGATCGGCGGCGTCCATGATGTCGAGGGTGATGCCCACGTCCCAGTCGCCCTTTGCCGAGCCGTCGCTGCGCTGGATGTAGGGTTTGAGCTTCACGGTGAAACCGAGGTTGCGCAGGATCTGCTGGAACTGCTGCTGTTTGCTGTCGCCGCGATCGATCGCGTAGGCATAGGCTTCAACGATATCGCCCTGCTTGCTGATGTCAGCCCACAGCGCGGCGTAGTTGAAGTGGCAACCATAGGCCTGACGCACGGTGTAGTAGAGGTTCTGGACATCGGCGAACACTGCAATTTTTTTCACCGTGCATCCTCTTTCGCGCAGGCGGGATCAGGCACTGGGCCCGAAAAGTTGCCCAGTATGCCAGCCCGGAGGATTGTTCCGCGAATAATCGGCCCGGAGCGCCGCAGCGCTCCGGACGAATGGCGTGTCAGACGAAGGAATCGTCGTCGCCGAAGAACGATGAACTGTCATCGCTGTAGTCGGTGTCGGCATAGTCTTGGGAGTTGTCAGCCACGCGCTGATCGTCGCCCCAGCCGTTGTCACCGCCGTGATCGTTGACCTGAGCCGGCTCTTCCTTGATCACTTCCACCACTTCCGGCTGCTGGTTGTGATGGAACAGGCTGCTGATACCTTGTGCCAGCATCACGCCACCCGCCACTCCCGCGGCAGTTTTCAGCGCGCCGCCGAGGAAACCGCTGCCAACCGCCGGCGCCTGCTGTTGCGGCGCGTAGTTCTGCTGCGGTGGCGGCGCAGCGAAATTCTGCTGTGGCGGCTGCGCGTTGAACGACGGCCGTCCCGGCTCACGCCAGCCACCGCTGGAGGGCGGTGCACTTGGCGCAGGCGTTTCACGGGAACTGCCACCGAAAATGCTCGACAGGAAACCGCCGCTGCTCGGTGCCGGAGCAGGTGCCTGGGACTTGGCCGATTGCAGTTCGGCCTGCAATTGCTGGATTTGCTCGCTGAGTTGCTTGTTCTGTGTGTCGAGGCTCTTGATCGCTGCCTCCTGCACCAGAATCGCCTGGGTCATGAAGTAGCCCGCCGCGGGTTGGCGAGCCAGATGTTCCTTGATCCGCGCCTCGGCCAGGGCATCGCGTGGGGTTGCGTCCGTTTCGGCCTGTTGCAGCCGGGAAAACAGTCCATCGATCAGGGTTTGCTCTTCGGTGTTCATGGCGACCTCGTAGATTGCCGGGGAAATCGTTGACCTTCTCCAGGGAGGATACGGCGCTCGACCTTAATGGAGGCTGAAACAAGTTGTTTCAATGACCTTTACCGAACGTTTACGTTTGCGCCCCGACGCGCTGCATCGGTTAAAGTGGGCCACTGCTTTCAACCTGCGATACCGACTGATGAATCCGTTCGATGTACTGCGTGACTCGCTGTATTTCTTCAAGCGCAATCTGAGCCAGATCGTGCGGCTGTGCCTGCCGCTGGTGATTTTCGAAGCGCTGCTGCAACAAGTGGTCGACCACAACACCGTGCCGGACAGCTTTCCCGGCGTGAGCGTGATCGTCGGCCTGCTGGTATACCCGCTGTACACCGCCGCCCTGATCCTGTTTCTCGACGCGCGCAGCCGTGGCGAATCGCCGCGCAACCGTGACCTGCTGGCGAGGTCCGCGTACCTGTGGCCGCGCTTCGCCCTGCTCACGGCGCTCAATACATTGATGATCCTGCTCGGCCTGTCGTTGTACTTCCTGCCGGGCATCTGGCTGATGGTGACGTTGGCGTTCAGCGAATACCTGCTGGTGCTGCGCGGCCTGGCGCCGCTGGCGGCAATGAAGGAAAGCTTGCGCCTGACCCGCGGTCATTTCCTGCGCATTCTGGTGTGCATCCTGTGTGTGATGGGCCCGTTGTGGGTACTCAAGGGTGTGACGCTCAACGTGTATCCGGAACCGCAGAACCCGGTGATTTCCCTGCTGATCGACAGCGCCCACAGTTTCCTGCAACTGTTCACCAGCGTGGTGTTGTTCCGTTTGTTCATGCTGATCAGCGACGTTCCCGAGAAAATCGACCGGCCGCTCTGATCGTGGGCTTCGGCCCGGCTCTCGGTTATGCTCGGATCCATCTTTTGTAACGCTATAAGCCGAGCCATGACCCGACTACTGCGCTACACCCTGCTGGGCCTGTTGATAGCAATCGGCCTGATTGCCTTGCTGATCTACAGCCTGACCTGGCGCCCCGAAGCCAAGGAAGTTTTGCCCGTCAGTTGCAACGTTCAAGCACCGACACTGGTGCCCGGCCAGGCGTTGAAAGTGATGACCTGGAACGTTCAGTACCTGGCGGGTAAGCGCTATGTGTTCTGGAATGACCTGGCCGCCGGCGACGACGAAAAACCGACGCCTGAAGACATGGCCTTCAGCCTCGATGAAGTGGCGCGGGTGATTCGCGACGAACAACCGGACCTCGTGTTGCTGCAAGAGCTCGATGACGGCGCCAAGGCCAGCGATTACCAGAACCAGTTCAAACTGCTTCAGGAACGCCTCGCCGACCTCTATCCGTGCAGCGCCCATGCCTTCGACTGGAAAGCCGACTTCGTGCCGCAACCGCACATCTTCGGCAGTGTCGGCCGGCAACTGGCAACCCTCAGCCGCTACCGGATCGAACACGCCGAACGCCTGCAACTGCCGGTCGCGCCGACCGACTTCATCAGCCGTCAGTTCCAGCCGAAAAATGCCTTGCTGGCCACTTACCTGCCGTTGAGCGACGGCGGGCAGTTGGCCGTCCTCAACACCCATCTGGACCGCGCCACCCAACCCGACGAAACGCTACAGACCCAGGTGACGGCGGTGGCCAAAGTCCTCGACAAATACGAAAGCCATAGCACCCCGTGGCTGATCGGCGGCGACTTCAACCTGTTGCCGCTGGGGCAATATCGACGCCTGCCCACCGAACAACGCACGCCCTACTCCGCCGACAGCGCGCTGCATCTGTTGTGGGACAAGTACCCGATGATCCCGACCAACAATGAAGCCAGCGGCATCGATCGGGCACGTTGGTTGACGCATTACCCGAATGATCCAGGCCTGAACGGCCCGGACCGCACCGTCGATTACCTGTTTTACAGCCCTCGGATCAAACGGGTCGAGGCGACGGTGCGACAGGACGATACGTTGCGGATTTCCGATCATTTGCCGGTGATTGCGCGGTTCCTCCTGCCGGCTGCGCCGTAATCCGGGCCGGACACAATCCCCTGTAGGAGCCGGCTTGCTGGCGATAGCGGTGTGTCAGGCAACATCATCGTTGAAGGTACCGACGCCATCGCCAGCAAGCCGGCTCCTACAAGGGATCGCGTTGTTCAATGGACTTCCTCCAGGTCGTCATGCAGCAGCCCGAAAATATCGCGCTTCATCTCGATGAATGAGCGCTCCATGACCATGTCCAGGGTCCGTGGGCGTTCGATCGGCACGTCCAGAATCTGCTTGATCCGCCCAGGCCTGGCGCCCATCACGTAGACGCGATCACCCAGCAGAATCGCCTCGTCGATGTCATGGGTCACGAACAATACAGTCTTCTTGCTGTTGCCCCAAACGCGCAACAACAGCTGCTGCATTTGCAGGCGCGTCTGGCTGTCGAGGGCGCCGAAGGGTTCGTCCATCAGCAGGATTTGCGGGTCGTTGGCCAAAGCGCGGGCAATCGCCACCCGCTGCATCATGCCGCCGGACAACTGCTTGGCGTAGTTGTCGGCGAACCCGCTGAGACCGACTTCGTTGACGTAGTAATCGACGATGTCCTTGCGCTGCGCCGCCGCCATGCCGCGACGCTTGAGACCGAACTCGACGTTCTGCCGCACAGTCAGCCACGGAAACAGCGTGTAGCTCTGGAACACCATGCCGCGGTCCGCGCCCGGCCCTTGAACTTGCTGGCCGCCGACGTAGATCTCGCCTTCCGTAGGCTCGTTCAGACCGGCAGTGAGGTACAGCAAGCTCGACTTGCCGCAACCCGACGGCCCGACCAGCACCGCGAATTGCTGATCCGGAACTTCGAACGAAACCTGATCCAGCGCGGTGAACATGCCACCATCGGGCTTCTGGTAACGCAGGCTGACTTTGTCCACTTGCAAACGAGGCGCGGCGTAGGCCGGGGCAGCCATCGGTGTGACGATACGCGGGTTGACGGCGGTTACTGAGCCCATGCGGCAATCCTCAGACGAAGGAAACGGAACAGTTGATCGGTGACCAGGCCCAACAGGCCGATGATCGCGATGGCGAGGAAGATCACATCCACCTGAAAGCCGCGCATGGCTTTAAGACTCAAGTAACCCAGGCCACTGGAAGCGGCGACCAGTTCGGCGACCACCAGGTACGTCCAGGCCCAGCCCATGGTCACGCGCAAGGTGTCGAGTACACCCGGCAACGAGGCCGGTGCGATCACATGCAACACCGCATCGCGGCGGTTAGAACCGAGTGTGTAAGAGGCGTTGATCAGGTCTTTGGAGATGCCTTTGGACACGTCCGCGATCATCACCAGTTGCTGGAAAAACACGCCGAAGATGATTACCGAGACACGCTGCTCCAGACCGATACCGATCCACAGAATGAACAGCGGCACGAACGAGGTCACCGGCAGGTAGCGGATGAAATTGACCATCGGTTCGAGGAACGCCTGAACGATGCGGAAGCTGCCCATCAGCAACCCCAGCGGCACCGCCACCAGCGACGAAACGACGAAACCGACCACCACCACTTCAAGACTGGCCCACACGTGTAAACCGAGCGTGCCATCGCGGCTCAGGCGCACGGCGGCTTCGACCACCGCGCCCGGCGTCGGCAAGAACATGCCCGGCACCACGCCGCCGTAAGACAACCCGGCCCACAGGCCAACCAACAACACCCAGGCCAGGCCGCTCGCGCTCCAGATCACCGAAACCGGCAAGCCGGTCTTGGGCGTGATGCAACGGCTCAGCCATGAATTGCGCTTGAACATGCGAACCTCCTACAGCGGGCTGACGAAACGGTTGTCGATCAGGTCGTCATTGCTGACGCTGTAGGGTTTGCCCTGCAATTCACTGGCGGTTTCGTTGGCCAGTTTGATCAACGGTTCGCTGTCGCCCGGCTTGCCCGGCGAGCCCAGGAGTTTTTCGCTCATGGCCTGATCGTAGAAGCGCACGCCTTGCGCGGCGGCGGCCAGTTCCTTCGGATCGGCGAGGTAACCGCCAACACCCTTGGCCATGATTTTGTAGGCTTCCTGCGGATGGTCCTTGGTGTACTGCACTGCTTTGTACAGACCGGCGACCAACGCCTTGACGTCTTCCGGCTGTTTCTCGATGACCGTGCAGTTGAGCGCGACCACATCGACAATCACGCCAGGCGTGCTGCTGCTGTCGATCAAGACTTTGCCTTGTTTCTTGTCACGCACCATCGACAGGTGCGGTTCCCAGGTCACGGCGGCAGGCACACGACCGGCGATGAACGCGGTGGCTGCGTCGTCAGCCGTCATGTTCTGCACGGTGATGTCGCTCATGCTCATGCCGTGTTTTTTCAGCAAGTACGAGAGCCAGAACTGCGAAGTCGAACCTTCGTTCACCGCCACGGCTTTGCCTTTCAGCTCCTGCAGGCTCTTGATGTCCTTGCCCACCAGAACACCGTCGCCACCATGGCTGTCATCGAGTGCGGCTACGGCTTTGAAGCAGAATTGCGGACGGTATTTCAGTACTTCATCGATGGTCGAGGCCGAGCCGGACAATTCGCCCGAGGCTTGCGCGGCCATGTACATCGAAGCCTCTTCGACAACGGGCAACTCGACGGTCAAACCGCCTTCCTTGAAGTAGCCCAGGTCCTGGGCGAGGTAGAGCGTGCCGTAACCGACCCATGTGGTATGGCCGATGGACAGGGTGCCGGCCTGGGCGCTGGTGGCGACCGAGGCGGCAATGGCGGTGACCGCCAGTGGATGAGCGACGCGGGTTAGCAAGGACTTGATCATGGAGCACTCCCAAAGCTGTTGATTTAGTTTTGTCATGGGCAGTACGGCCAGCAGCCCTGGAGAAGCGCTGCCACGGGTGGTCTCTGATGGACCTTTTGGTGGGCAGTGCTCGGCTGACTGGCGAGGTCGATGTTGGACCAAGGTGGGGAGAAGGAAAATTAGGAAATATGTCGGTGGGAGTGATGAAAAAACTGGGTAGCGTGCGCGGTAAAAGGGCGGGGTTGGCGGGGGTGCACGGGCTTTGTGCAAAAGGTGAGAGGTGGGGTGAATCGGCAAAAGCTTTCGCGGGCAAGCCTCGCTCCTACAGGTTATGTGTCAGGCCTAAAATCCGAGGCCGACAATAAACCTGTAGGAGCGAGGCTTGCCCGCGAAAAGGTCCGCAGGACCTTCGGCTACATCAGAGCCGGCCGTATTCCTGAGCCGTACGATCGACCGCTTTCAGCGTCTTGCCAACCAACTCATCAACCTCTTCCCGACTGGCAATCAACGCCGGCGCCATGATCATCCGCCCCAGCGTCGAACGAATAATCACCCCCTCTTCAAACCCAATCGTGCGGCAACGCCAGGCAATATCATTCTCGTTGGCAAAGCGCTTGCGACTGGTTTTGTCTTCGGCCAACTGCAACGCCGCCACCATCCCGACACCCTGAATATCCCCCACCAACGGGTGATTGCCGAACACCTCACGCAAGCACTGTTGCAGGTACGGCCCGATGTCATCCTTGACCCGCGTCACCACGCCTTCATCGCGCAACGCCTTGAGGTTGGCGATGGCCACCGCTGCCGCCACCGGGTGTCCGGAATAGGTCAGGCCGTGGGCAAACACCCCGCCCTGCTCCACCAACACCTGCGCCATTTTTTTCGACAGGATCAGCCCGCCCATGGGGATGTAGCCGGAGGTCAGCCCCTTGGCAATCGACAGGGTGTCCGGCTCGAAACCGAAGTGCTCATGGGCGAACCATTCGCCAGTGCGACCGAAGCCGCCGATCACTTCGTCGGCGCACAACAGCACGTCGTACTTGCGGCAGATCCGCTGGATTTCCGGCCAGTAACTTTCTGGCGGGAAGATCATCCCGCCCGCGCCCTGGAACGGTTCGGCGATAAACCCGGCGACCTTGTCCGCGCCCAGTTCGAGAATCTTCGCTTCCAGTTGCTGCGCCGCCCGCAGGCCGAATTCAGCCGGGGTCAGGTTGCCTTCGTGGGCGAAGAAATACGGTTCGTCGATGTGTTCGATGTCCGGCAGCATGCCGCCCATTTCGTGCATGAACTTCATGCCACCGAGCGCCGTCGCCGCCAGTGTCGAACCGTGGTAACCGTTCCAGCGACCGATCATGATTTTCTTCTCGGGCTTGCCGAGGATGGTCCAGTAACGGCGCACGGTGCGGATCAGCACCTCGTTCGCTTCGGAGCCGGAGTTGGTATAGATCGCGTGGCTGTAGTGCCCCGGCAGCAGGCTGAACAGCAGCTCCGAAAGCTCGATCACCTGCGGGTGAGTGGTGTGGAAAAACATGTTGTAGTACGGCAATTGCTCAAGCTGCCGAGCCGCTGCCGCCGCCAGATCCTTGCGGCCGTAACCGAGGTTGGTGCACCACAGCCCGGACATGCCGTCGAGGTAGCGCCGACCATCGTTATCCCACAGGTGCAGGCGCTCGCCACGGACCATCACCCGTGGTCCTTCATCGTTGAGCGCTTTCTGATCTACGAATGCGTGGATGTGGTGCGCAGCGTCGGCGGCCTGGTAGTCGCGGGTTTCACGTGGTGTGGTCATCGCCAGTTCTCCGTTTTGTTATTAGCGCAGTTGAAACCAGGTGGTCTTCAACTGGGTGTATTTATCGAATGAGTGCAGCGACAGGTCACGGCCGAAACCGGACTGCTTGCCGCCGCCGAACGGCACCGTCACGTCGAGTGCATCGACGCTGTTCACCGACACCGTGCCGGCGCGCAATTGCCGCGCCACGCGGTGGGCGCGATTGAGGTCGTCGGTCCACAGCGAAGCGGCCAGGCCGTAGACGCTGTCGTTGGCCAGTTGCAAGGCGTGTGCCTCGTCATCGAACGCCGTGATCGCCAGCACCGGGCCGAACACCTCGTCGCGAAACAGCGGCATGTCCGGGGTCACGTTAGTGAAAATCGTCGGCTGGATGAAGTTGTCGGAGCCGTTGAAAATTGACTGCCGACCACCGCACACCTTGGTTGCGCCCTGGCGCTGGGCTTGCTCGATAAACTTCATGATGCGCGCGGTCTGGCGACTATCGACAATCGCCCCGGCGCTGCTCGACGGATCCAGCGGATCGCCCGGCAACCAGCGTTCGGCCTGCGCCTTGAGGCGCTCGACGAACTCGTCATGGATCGAACGTTGCACCAGCAACCGCGAGTTGGCGGAGCACACTTCACCCTGATTGAAGAAGATGCCGAACGCAGCTTTTTCGGCCGCCAGATCCAGGTCCTGACAATCGGCGAACACCAGGTTGGCGCTCTTGCCGCCGCACTCCAGCCACACCTGTTTCAGGTTCGATTGCGCGGAATACTGCATGAAAAATTTGCCGACTTCTGTGGAGCCGGTGAACACCAGGCAATCGACGTCCGGGTGCAAACCGAGGGCTTTGCCGGTTTGTTCACCGAGACCCGGCAGCACGTTGAGCACGCCTGCTGGCAAGCCGGCTTCAAGCGCCAACTCGGCCAGACGCAGGGCAGAAAACGGTGATTGCTCGGCGGGTTTGAGGATCACCGAGTTGCCTGCCGCCAGCGCGGGCGCGAGTTTCCATGCAGCCATGTCCAGCGGGAAATTCCATGGCACCACGGCGGCGACCACGCCCAGCGCTTCGCGGGTGATGGTCGCCAGTACGTTCTGCGCGCTCGGGGCGATCTGGTCGTAGAGTTTGTCGAGGCTTTCGGCGTACCAGCGAAACACCCCGGCGGCGCCCGGCACGTCGATGTTGTAGGCGTCCATCACTGGCTTGCCCATGTTCAGCGAATCCAGCAGCGCCAGTTCTTCGCGGTGGGTCATGATCAGATCAGCCAGGCGCAGCAGCACTTGCTTGCGCTCGTTTGGCGAACGCGCCGACCAGGTGCCGGCCTCGAACACCTGCCGCGCATTTTTGACGGCGGCGTTCACTTCTTCATCACCGCACGCTGTCACGTTGGCCAGGTGCTGGCCGGTGGCCGGGTTGATCGCGGCGAAGGTTTGCCCCGACTGCGCCGAACAGGGTTTGCCATCAATCAGGGCCTGGTCGGGAAACGCCAGCGCAGCGGCCTTGTTTTGCCAGTAGGTAAGCTCGAACACGTTCAGATGCTCCATGGGCTTTTCTTGTGAATTGGATGGTGGCCCAGGCCCGTGTCGAGGAAAAATAGTAAAAATGTCTTCGCAGACCATGAAAAAACTGGGCAGCCCATCTCCCCGGTCGTGCGGTATGTGGTTATTGTTCAGGCACAACAACACCGTCGTCAGAACGGACGCAGTCGGCGCAAAAATTGCTGGATGTCGAGTCCATCCACCCCGAGGTTTGCCGTGGCTGCCTACAACCTGCGTCAATTGAAGTACTTCATCACCACCGTCGAATGCGGCAGCGTCGCCGAGGCGTCGCGCAAGCTGTACATCGCCCAGCCGGCCATTTCCACGGCGATCAAAGGCCTGGAAGACAGCTTCGGCGTGCAATTGCTGATCCGTCATCACGCCCAAGGCGTGTCCCTGACGCCCAGCGGCGCACGCTTCTACCGCAAGGCCCAGGAACTGTTGCGCATGGCCAAGGAGTTCGAACAGAACGCCCTGGCCGACAACGACGTGGTGGCCGGACAAATCGACATCGGCTGCTTCGAAACCGTCGCGCCGCTGTACCTGCCGCAATTGATTGCCGGGTTCTCGGCGCTGTATCCCGGCGTGAAAATCCGCATCCGCGACGGCGAGCAGCAGGAGTTGGTGCAAGGCCTGACCTCGGGAACCTTCGACCTGGCGATCCTCTATGAACACGACCTCGACGCCACCATCGAAACCGAACCCTTGATGCCGGCGCAGCGGCCTTATGCCTTGCTGCCGGCGGATCATCGCTTTGCTCAACTCAAGCAAGTGTCCCTGCGCGATCTGTGCCTGGAGCCGATGATTCTGCTGGACGTGCAACCGAGCCGGACCTACTTCGTCAGCCTGTTCGAAGAACTGGGCCTGTCGCCGAACATTGCGTTCAGCTCACCGTCGATCGAGATGGTCCGGGGCATGGTCGGCCAAGGGTTCGGCTTCTCGATCTTGGTCACCCGCCCGCACTCGGAGTGCACCTACGACGGGCAGAAAGTGGTGTGCGTGGACATCGTCGAAGACATCACCGGCTCAGGGCTGGTGGCGGCGTGGCTGAAGCGCGGGCAGTTGACCAAACCGGCGCAGCTGTTTGCCGATTACTGCCGCGAACAACTCACCGCCAAGGCCGAAAGATCACACCCGACCTTGTAGGAGCCCGGCTTGCCGGCTCCTACAAGGTGCGTGGATGTTTGAGGAATTGGGGTGAACCCAACCCTGTAGGAGCCGGCTTGCTGGCGATGGCGTCCGTCCAACCAATAAATCATTGACTGACCCACCGCTATCGCCAGCAAGCCAGCTCCTACAGTGTCGGGGTGTGCATATTACTTGCGGGGTTTGATTCGTGCGGTCGCTTCGGCTACCAACGGGTCATCCGGCCAATAATGCTTCGGATACCGCCCCTTCAATCCTTCTTCACCTCGGCATACGTACTGCGCCAGAAGTTCGCCAGATCCTGCGTCACTTGCACCGGTTGGCAAAATGACTCAGCCGCGCAACCTTGCCCAGATACGGCATCAACCCTGTGGTTTCATACAAAGTTTCTAGCAGTGCGAATGAACATCCCGGTCCCAAAAAGCCGTATCGACGCGGCATGTTTAGAATGCCAAAGGTGTTGATTCGTTATCGATTAAATTCCGATTAGTTATAAAAAACTGTCAATTATCACAGTGCGCCGCCTTGAAATTTTCGGTGACAATCAACTCACGCCAAGTTTAATTTTTCCAACTTACTTCATTAGAAATATAAGTAATGTAAAAGACAATCCGCATTAAAAAGCAACAAAACCCTTAACGACTTTAAAGACCGTTCGCAGCATTTATTTGCCCGGAATTTCTCGCACCAGACTCGTGCGGACGCCTGATTAACATAATCTTCAGTAAGTGGAGAACTCTATGTTCACAATCGTTACAAAGCCTCTACCCTTCATCATGTTCGCCTGCGCTGCATTGTTAAGCGTATATCAACAAGCCGCGGCACAGACGCCCATTAAAGAAACTGTGAAAACAACGAAGACTAATCCAGGCGACCCTTCTCCTGACGTAGATAAACATGTATATAGCTGCGATTTTTCACATCTAAATCAAGCCGTCACCGCGGAGGTCGACGAATGGCGCGACACTACCGGCAAACTCAATGTGAAAGTCACAAGGGTTCACCTAACGGAGTATCCAAATCATTCCGAAGCGTCAGCCAATTTGACTGTAAACGCCCCCGGCGCCGTATCTCAGACTCAATATAAAATCCCTATGGACGGAAACTGGCATAGCTCGTCCATTCATGTAGTTGGCAACGGTGGACCTGAACTCCAAGGCAATATGGAGAGACCCTATCAAAACGGATGCAATTTGCACGAAGTAAAGGTACCGGTAGCTGGCCCGCACGTCCTCAAGGAAGAGTGAGGAAATCATTCGGTTCGGCGACTTTACCCGTCACCGCGCAATCGTAATTGAAGTTTTCAGCCAAACTGATGATACGGTAAGCCCATCGATGGCGCGGGGCCAAAGTTGGGCGGCATTTCCCATATCCAAGGGAGTGCCACACTAGATTTGTGGTGTTTGACTGCCGCAGCTTAGAACCCCGACCTGATACGACGTCAGGATTTTCTCGGCTTCGCCCGCGCCGTCGCCTCCGCCACCAGCGGATCATCCGGCCAGTAATGCTTCGGATACCGCCCCTTCAGATCCTTTTTCACCTCGGCGTACGTACTGCGCCAGAAGTTCGCCAGGTCCTGTGTCACCTGCACCGGCCGCCGCGCCGGGGACAACAGATGCAACTTCACCACCTGCCGCCCGCCAGCGATGCGCGGGGTTTCGGCCAAACCGAACAACTCCTGCAACCGCACCGCCAGAATCGGCGGCTGCTCGCTGTAATCCAGACGAATCGACGACCCTGAAGGCACGCTCAAATGATGCGGCGCCAGCTCATCGAGCCGTTGCGGCAGCGGCCACGGCAATAGGTTATGAACAATGCTTGTGAGATCCAGATTGGCAAAATGACTGAGTCGCGAAACCTTCCCCAGGTACGGCATCAACCAGTGTTCAAGGCTTTTGAGCAGCGCAGCATCACTGACATCCGGCCACTCACTCTCGCCCTTGCCGGCAATGTCCAACTGCCGCAACAAAGCCACCCGCGCCTGCCACTGACGCAACTCCGGCGTCCACGGCAACAACTCCAGCCCCTTGCGCCGCACCAGATTCACCAACGCCTGACTGCGCGCTGTTTCATCGAGCCCGGTCAACGGTTCACGGCTGAGGATCAACTCGCCAACCTTGCGCTGACGCTCGGCGCGCAACACGCCTTCACGCTCGTCCCAATCCAGCTGATCGACCACGCGTACCTGTTCGGCGAGCACCGAATCGAACAACGCCGGATCAAAATCCGCCGCCAGATAAATCCGTTCCTCACGCTGCCCCTGACGGCTGCCGAGATCGGCGATTACCAGCCACGGTTGTTTCATCAAGCTGTCGGCTTCGGCGAACAACGCGGCACGGCCGTTGGCCAGGCGATATTCCGCGCCACCCGCTCGACGTTGCTGCGCCACACGGTCGGGATAGGCCAGCGCCAGCAAGGCGCCGAGCCAGCGCGGATGCTCCGGATCGCTGACCGGTTCCGACGCCTTGCCACGCAGATAACCACGGTATTGACGCGCCAGTTGCCGCGCTCGCTGAACACCACCCTGAGCACCGCGTGCAGCACGCTCTTCGCCGGACAACAGCACCAGTCGACTGTGCAGATCGGCGCCGGCACCGCGCAAGATATCCCGCTCGCCGAGCAATGCCGCGACATCGCACGCCATGTCAGCCAAGCCCAGCGCCTGACCGCGCAGTAGCAAATGGGCGATGCGCGGATGCGCCGGCAGTTCGGCCATGGCCTGACCGTGGCGGGTCAGCGCTTCGCCATCCAGTGCGCCAAGGCGATCAAGCAAGTCCTGAGCCTGGGCATACGCGGCGGCGGGCGGCACGTCGAGCCACACCAGTTGCGTCGGTGTCACGCCCCAGCGACCGAGCTGCAAAGCCAGACCGGCAAGGTCCGCCGAAAGAATTTCCGCACTGGCATACGCCGCCAGTTGCTCGTGTTGATCCTGCGACCACAAGCGATAACACACGCCCGGCTCCAGCCGCCCTGCCCGCCCCGCACGTTGCGTGGCGCTGGCGCGGGAGATGCGCTGCGTGTCGAGGCGAGTCATGCCGCTGCCCGGATCGAAACGCGGCACCCGCGCCAACCCGGCATCGATCACCACACGTACGCCGTCGATGGTCAGGCTGGTCTCGGCGATGTTGGTCGCCAGCACCACTTTGCGTTTGCCCGCCGGGGCGGGATCAATCGCGGCGCGTTGCGCGGCGAGGTCCAGTTCACCGTGCAACGGGCAGAGCAACACCTGTGTGTTTTCGCCCAGCGCATCGGCCAGTTGTTGATGCACCCGGCGGATTTCCGCTTGCCCCGGCAGGAACACCAGGAGGCTACCGGTTTCATCGTTCAAGGCTTCGAGGATGGTTTGCACCAGGCGCGGCTCGATGAATTCACCGGGCTGGAACGGTCGGCCCCAGCGCATCGCCACCGGGTACATGCGCCCTTCACTGCGCAGGATCGGCGCGTCATCGAGCAACCCGGCCAGGCGTTCGCCTTCAAGGGTGGCCGACATCAAAAGAATTTTCAGCGGTTGATCATCGCGGAACAGTTCCCGGCCATTCAGGCTGAGGGCCAAGGCCAGATCGGCATCAAGACTGCGCTCATGAAATTCGTCGAAGATCAGCAAGCCCACGCCTTCCAGCGCCGGATCATCCTGCAAGCGCCGGGTGAGAATGCCTTCGGTGACCACTTCAATCCGCGTCCGTGGCCCGACTTTGCTGTCCAGCCGAATGCGATAACCGACGGTTTCACCGACCTTCTCGCCCAACTCACTGGCCAAGCGCTCAGCCGCCGCACGTGCAGCCAACCGACGCGGTTCAAGCATCAGAATGGTCTGCCCGGCCAGCCACGGCTCGTTGAGCAGGGCCAATGGAACACGGGTGGTTTTACCGGCACCGGGCGGTGCTTCGAGCACGGCTTCGTGGCGTGTCGCCAAGGCTTCACGCAGGGCGGGTAAAACTTCATCAATCGGCAAAGAAATCATGCTGGCTCCCAAACAGAGGGCCGAGTATAACGGCGAACTGCTCGGCGTTTATCAGGGTCCTAATTCATAGAGACGCCCTTTCGTTTTGAAATTACCCAGGAGATTTCATATGCGTGTTCCCTTTCGCCTGATTGGCGGTGTATTGGTTGCCACCTTGCTGACCCAGGTAACCGCTTGCGGATCGATCTTCTACCCTGATCGCCGCGGGCAGATCGAAGGCAAGATTGACCCGGCCATCGCCGCGCTGGATGCCGTGGGCCTGCTGTTCTACATCATCCCCGGCCTGATCGCGTTTGCCGTGGACTTCGCCACCGGCGCGATCTACTACGCACCGGGCGAGACCGCACAGGTGGCACCGGAAAAACTCAAGGAAGCGATCGGTGCCGACGGCAAGGTCGATACCCACAAATTGCAGACTATTCTTGAAACCGAACTGGGCCGCAGCTTCCCGCTGGACGATCCACGTTTGATTCAACACAAAGGCAGCACTCAGCAACTGGCCTTGCTCGGCCTGCAACCTGCCGCGTAATCCGTGCACATAAAGGAATAGCCGCACTTATGATTTCCAGCTCCGAACACGCCCGCCTGCTGCGGCTGGCGACCCGTGCCTCGGTGGCGGTGGCGTGCACGTTGATCGTCGCCAAAGCCATCGCGTGGTGGTTGAGCGGTTCGGTGAGCATGCTCGCCGGGTTGACCGACTCGGCCCTCGACGGTATCGCCTCGCTGCTCAACCTGCTGGCAGTGCATTACGCCTTGCGCCCCGCCGATGAAGACCACCGTTACGGGCACGGCAAGGCCGAATCGCTGGCGGGCATGGCGCAGGCGTTGTTCATTGGCGGCAGTGCGGTGCTGATTGCGTTGCAGGCGTTTGATCGGCTCAAGCATCCGGAACCGGTGGGTGCGCCGTGGATCAGCATCGGCGTGATCGTGTTTTCCCTGGCGCTGACGTTGGCCCTGCTGATGTTGCAGCATCGGGTCGTCAAGGCCACCGGCTCCAATGCGGTGCGCGCCGATTCCCTGCATTACCGTTCGGACTTGCTGCTCAATGGCAGCATTCTGGTTGCGCTGGTGCTGGCCGGGTTTGGCTGGCATCAAATGGACGCGTGGTTTGGATTGGGGATCGCCGCTTACATCTTCTGGAGCGCCATTCAAATCGCCCGGGAAAGTTTTAAGGTGCTGATGGACGAGGAGCTGCCGCCAGACGTCAGCCAACACATGCTCGAACTGGCCTGCAGCGTACCGGGGGTGCTGGGCGCGCATGACCTGCGCACACGGGTTTCCGGCAACCAGTGGTTCGTGCAATTGCACCTGGAATTGCCGGGGGAGCTGACCCTGTCAGTCGCCCACGGCATCAGCGATCAGGCGGCCGATGCAATTCACGCGGCGTACCCGCGAGCCGAGGTGCTGGTGCACGCCGACCCGCAGGAAGTCGTGAAGGCCGCCAGGGCAAATCAGAAACTCACCTGATACCCGCGACTGCTCAGGCAGTTGCCCTGGGCCTGGCGGTAGGCTTGCACCACCGACGGATCCGGCTGGTAGGTGGCCGTGCGCGGATCGAAGCCACTCTGCTGCACTGCGTATTGATAACACTCGTAGCCGTCCTGATTGACCTGCTGCGGCGACTGCCCGTTGGCGGGATACGCCACCACGTCATAGCCATTGCCGGTCGGTTGCGGTTGCACGGGCGGCTCGACCACCACGTAATCCTGAGTGCTTTCCTGATAGGCGTAGTACGAGCCCGCCGCCAGGAACAACAGCGCGCCGCCGATCCACACTTCACGGGCGTAATCAGGCAGGTAGCTGACGCGAATCCCGCGCGGCGGCTGCACCACGACATAACGCGGGCCGAGCGGGCGATACCAGTAGCCGCCGGAGAAGAAATAATCCTGCCCACGATACGGCACGCGGTAGTCGCGGTCCGGGAAGCGGTCGATCACATGCCCGGGACGGTACTGCGGGCCTGGCCCCCAACCGTTACCGTGGCCATTCGGGCGACCGGCCCAATGATGATCGTCGGGACGTGAACCCGGCCCGCCGGTCTGCCATTGCTGGTTGTAACCATTGTTTCGCGGGATGTCCTGATAGTAACCACGTTGCGGCTGCTGGGTCTGGCGCACGGTGTCGGGCCGGCCCTGGATCGGCAAGTCGTTGGCCGGCAATTGCGGCGGCGGCGGTGGCGGCCGCACGGGGCTGTTGAAGTCGCGCGGCGGGTTGTCTCGCGGCTGATTGTTTTGCCACTGCCCGCCATTGCGCGACTGGCCGTTGTTCTCGAACTGACGACTGTTGTCGCCACGAATGATGTCGTTGTTTTGCGGACGCGGCTGATTGTTGCCGCCACGGCCCTGATTGTTGCCCTGATGACCGTCCCCACGCTGTCCGTTGTCGGGACCCCGGTTCTGCGGCTCATCGGCCAGCGATTGCGCAGTGACACTGACACACAGCAAACCAACACCGGCCAAACGCCAGATGCGCGACTTCATGCTTTTCCTCACTGCGGGTTAGGGCCTGTACGTAAGACTGGGAAAGCACAGGCCGGTTCTGCAACAGGTTATCAGTCGCGCAACTTATTTATTGAGGGCGGGTGAAAAATTGCGGGCAAAAGAAAAGGGAGACCCGTCGGCCTCCCTTTGAGAACTTCGTCCGTGCTCGACGCTTATGACGTCGGCTCACCTCACGCCGTCTTCTGGACAGTGTGTAGCTCGGGGGCCGGCACATCCCCGGTGGGGGTGGCGGCCGCGACTGGCCTGATTGGGCGAGTCGCTGTGGACTGTTTGTCCGAGCAGTGATTCTGGTGATAAGAATAGGCCTGGGGCGCCGACAGAGGATTGCGAAGATTGCTCAAATAAACATGACTTGCGCAATTTTTAACCCTGGATAGATAATCTGCCGCAATCGATATGACAAAGGCCTGATTGATGAGCAAACTCGACCGATACGACCTGAGCATTTTGGCGGAATTGCAGCGCGACGCGCGCATCTCCAACCAGGAGCTGGCCGAACGCATCGGCCTGTCACCTTCACCGTGCTCGCGCCGGGTCAAGCAACTGGAAGACGACGGCTACATCACCCGCCAGGTGGCCCTGCTGGATCGCAAAATGCTTGGCCTGAGCCTGACTGCTTACGTGCTGATCGGCATGGACCGGCATACACCGGAGCGATTCGAGAATTTCGAAGCGGCGATTCGCACCTTGCCGCAAGTGCTTGAATGCAGCCTGGTGACGGGGATGGATGCGGACTATCAGCTCAAGGTGGTGGTGCCGGACATGGATCACTATCAGAAATTGCTGCTGGGGCACCTGACAAGGATTGAAGGGGTGACGAGTGTGCGGTCGAGTTTTGTGTTGAATCAGGTGCTCAACAGCACTGAGTTACCGCTGACTCATCTGCGCAGCTGACGACGCCTTCGCGGGCAAGCCTCGCTCCTACAGGTTTTGCGCGAGCCTTTGTAGGAGCGAGGCTTGCCCGCGAAGGGGCCGGAACAGGCGACGAATAGCTGCGACACGCTGCCGCAGGTCAATGCCGCGCCAATCCCCCATGCCGTATACTCCAGCGCCTTTTAGCCCCGCCCTCGCTGGAGATGTCCGATGGATCCTGCAGTATTCGAAGAGTGGATGATGACCGGACTGGTCAGCATTCTGATCATTTTCATGGGTTTCATCGTCTGGGATCTGGCAAAGAAATCCAAGGCCGGGCGCTTCGGTTCGTTCATCCTGTTCTTCGTGCTCGGCCTCGGTGTGGCCGCGTTCGTGATCAAAAGCGTGGTGATCGGCCTGATCGAATCCGGCACGTTATAAGCGCGCCGGCACTTCTTTCCACTGGCCCTGATCGAGCCCTTCGATCGACCAGTCGCCGATCCTGACCCGCACCAGCCGCAACGTCGGCAAGCCGACCGCTGCGGTCATGCGCCGGACCTGACGGTTACGCCCCTCGCGAATCACCAGTTCCAGCCAACTGGTCGGCACGCTTTTGCGAAAGCGCACCGGCGGGTTGCGGGGCCACAGTTGCGGCTCATCCAGTTGCCGCGCTTGCGCGGGCAAGGTCATGCCGTCATTCAGCTCGACGCCATCACGCAAACGCTGTAACTGCTCGGCACTCGGCTCGCCCTCCACTTGCACCCAATACGTCTTGGCCAGTTTGTGCTTGGGGTCGGCAATCCGCGCCTGGAGCTGGCCGTCGTTGGTCAGCAGCAACAACCCTTCGCTGTCGCGATCCAGACGGCCCGCCGGGTAAATCCCGGGAATCTCGATGAAATCCTTGAGCGTCGCCCGCCCTTCATCGTCGCTGAATTGCGTCAGCACATCGAACGGTTTGTTGAACAGAATCAGCTTCGGCTCAGCCGGCGGCGCTTTGGCGACACGGCGCGGGGCTGATGACGGGGTGTTCGCGCCAGGGCGGCGGGACACAGGACGTTGGGGACGGGACATGGCGAAGAGAACATCTAACGGTCAGGGCTGCTAATGCTAGTGCCCTGACCGCCAAATGACCATGACAACTATTACCGGAACGGCGGCTCGTCGAAGCTGCGCAGTTTGCGCGAGTGCAACGAGTTGAGTTCGGTGCGCAACAAGTCCACCGCCTCGATACCGATCTTCAAGTGCTGGCTGACCGCGCGCTCGTAAAAGGCGTTGGCCGAACCCGGCAGCTTGATTTCGCTGTGCAGCGGTTTGTCCGAGACGCAAAGCAATGTGCCGTACGGCACCCGCAAGCGATAACCTTGCGCGGCGATGGTGCCGCTTTCCATGTCCACCGCCACGGCGCGGGACAGGTTGATCAACGGACGTTCCTGGGCCCAGCGCAATTCCCAGTTACGGTCGTCGTAAGTCAGCACGGTGCCGGTGCGCAGGCGTTTCTTCAGCTCGTCGCCCTTCTCACCGGTGATGTTGGCCGCCGCTTGCTGCAACGCCATCTGCACCTCGGCCAGGGCCGGAATCGGAATGTTCGGCGGCACGACCCGGTCGAGAATCCCGTCGCGGCGCATGTAGGCGTGAGCCAACACATAATCGCCAATGGTCTGCGACTGACGCAGACCGCCGCAGTGACCGATCATCAGCCAGCAATGCGGACGCAATACCGCCAAATGGTCGGTGATGTTCTTGGCGTTGGACGGGCCGACGCCGATGTTCACCAGAGTCACGCCATGACCGTCGCTGGCAATCAGGTGATAGGCCGGCATTTGATAGCGATGCCAAACCACACCGGCCGCAATCGCCGACGCTTCGCCGTGATCCATGCTCTTTTCGATGATCACGTTGCCCGGCAGCACCATGCGCACGAAACGCGGATCGCTGCGCAACTGCTCGAGGCCATGAACAATGAACTGGTCAACGTAGCGGTGGTAGTTGGTCAGCAGAATCCACGGCTGCACATGGCGCCAGTCGCTGCCGGTGTAATGCACGAGGCGGCGCAGGGAGAAATCCACCCGCGCGGCATCGAACAGGGCCAGCGGCAGCGGATCGGTGTTTTCCCAATCGTACAAACCGTCAGCGATGCCATCGGTGGCGGCCGACAGGTCGGTACTCGGGAACACCCGCGCCAGCACGGCCGCGGTCACACCGGAGCCGGCCAGTTCATCGCCCTGCTCGACCACATACGGATAAGGAATATTCTGCTGGCTGATGCCGACTTCCACGGTCACGGTGAAGTCGTGCATCAACGGCACGAGCTGTTCCAGCAAGTATTTACGGAAAGCCGCCGGATGGGTGACGGTGACGCTGTAGGTCCCCGGCAGCTGCACCTTGGCGTAGGCGCGGGTGGTTTGCGGGACTTCGCCCTGGCAGTGGTAGGTCAGACGCAGTTCAGGATAACGAAACATCGCACGCTGTTCGGCGTCCGGTTCAACTCGATCCTTGAGGTAACGCTTGAGCGCCTGGCTCAGCGCGGTGGTTGCGCGATTGTGCAAGTGAGCAAGCCGGTCCACGGCTTGCTCGGCGGTTTGAACGATAATAAAAGCTTCGGTCACGATCAGCATCCTGTGTTCTGACTTGCAGGCCTTCATCTTGCCTGCATCGTCGCTTCACGGGAACAGTGGTGGCTACACAAATGCCAAGTCCACCGCAGGACCAATGTGGGAGCGGGCTTGCTCGCGAAGGCGGTGTGTCAGTCGACATCTCTATCGACTGACACGGCCTCTTCGCGAGCAAGCCCGCTCCCACAGGGGATTCTGCGGTGTTTACAGTAATGGGGTCGAGCGGGCGACGATCGCTTCGACATCCAGCCCTCGCGGCAAAGCACCGTATACGCGACCAGCGTCGCCAAGTCGGCTGGCGATGAACGCATCGCTTACCGCCGAATTGCCGGCCTCCAGCAACAACTTGGCTTGCAGCCCCAACGCGATGTCTTCGGTGAGCTGTCGCGCACGATACTGAATATCGCTGGTGTCCTTGAACGCCGCCTGCAATTGGCTGATGTGCGCGGCCAGCCGCTTGTCGCCGTGACCATCGCCCAACTCGCTGAACAGCACATCCAGCACGCCCGGCTCTTTCGACAGCGCCCGCAACACATCCAGGCATTGCACGTTGCCGGAACCTTCCCACGTCGAATTGACCGGTGCCTCGCGGTACAAGCGCGGCAGGATGCTGTCTTCGACATACCCGGCACCGCCCATGCATTCGGCGGCTTCGTTGATCATCGCGGGCGCGCGTTTGCAGATCCAGTACTTGCCCACGGCGGTCACCAGGCGCGCGAATTTGGCTTCGTGCCCGTCATCCAGATGATCCAGCGCCTTGCCCATTCGCAGGCTCAACGCCAACGCCGCTTCGCTCTCCAGGGCCAGATCGGCGAGGACGTTCTGCATCAACGGTTGTTCGCTGAGCAGCTTGCCGCCGACGCTGCGATGAGCGCAGTGATGACTGGCCTGGGTCAGCGCCTGACGCATCAAGGCGCTGGAACCGACCATGCAATCGAAACGGGTCATGGCAACCATTTCGATAATCGTCGGAACGCCACGCCCCTCTTCACCGACCATCCACGCCAGCGCACCGCGAAACTCGACTTCGCTGGAGGCGTTGGAGCAATTGCCGAGTTTGTTTTTCAAACGCTGGATGTAGAACTGATTGCGCGTGTCGTCTGGGCGATGGCGTGGCAACAGGAAGCAGGTCAAACCTTTGTCGGTCTGGGCCAGCGTGAGGAAGGCATCGCACATCGGCGCAGAACAGAACCATTTGTGGCCCACCAGTTCGTAGGCCTGGCCCGGTCCGCTGGCACCCACCGGATACGCCTTGGTGGTGTTGGCCCGCACATCAGTGCCGCCCTGTTTCTCGGTCATCGCCATGCCAATGGTGACACCAGCCTTATGGGCCATGCCGACATTTCGCGGGTCGTATTCGGTGGCGAGGATTTTCGGCAGCCACTGCCGGGCGAGATCGGGTTGCAAGCGCATCGCCGGCACACTGGCGAAGGTCATGGTCAGCGGGCAACCGCTGCCGGCTTCGGCCTGGCTGTGCAGGTATGTCATGGAAGCGCGGGCGACATGGGCGCCGTCCTGTGGATGCGCCCAGGGCAACGAGGTCAAACCGTGCTCGATCGCCGTGCGCATCAGCTCGTGATACGCCGGGTGAAACTCCACCAGATCGATGCGGTGACCGTAGCGGTCGTGGCTGTTGAACACCGGTTTGTTCTGGTTGGCCAGGAACCCCGCTTCCATCAGCGGCCCGCCGGCCAGCGCGCCGTAAGCGTCGATCCGCGACTCGGCCCAACCGGCCCCGAAACACCGCGACCACTCCTGCAAAGGCAGGTCGATGCGATACAGGTTGGCGCCGTCCAGCGACGGCGGCTGGTTGGTGACTTCGTGGGTTTCGGCGAACTGATGCAGGTTCATGACGGGGCTCCTTTGGTCAGCCAAGGAGTTCAGTTAAGCACTGCCCCGAGGCTGAACAAAGTGGCATATCCGCCTAACTGTCGGCGCTTTCGCCTTGTTCTGGACAAAGCACCCGTCGATACAACGCGGCCTGCAAGTCTTCGAATTTCACCGGTTTGCTCAAGTAATCGATCAGTGCACCGGTTGGGCAGCGCTCCCGATCAGCGCTCAAGGCAATCATGAACACCGGCAATTCGGCACACCCCGGCAAGTCCCGGATCTGGCAGCAGACAGACTCCCCGTCGAGGGGCGGTAGCTGGCAATCGAGGAGTACAGCGTCGAAGGTTTCACGCTGCAGGACTTCCAGAGCGGTCACCCCGTTGTCCGCCGTACGGACCCGAAACCCGAGCTTGAGCAACATGCCGCGCATCACCAATTGATTGATGCTGTTGTCGTCCACCAGCAGCACCGTGCAGTCCTGAGGCAAGCGCAGGCGCGGGAATTCCCGGGTCATCAATGGCGTTGTCACGCGCTCGACCACCGGCAATTCAAACTCGACGTCAAGCTGGAAGCGGCTGCCGCGACCAGGCTCGGAGCGGTGCGTGAGGTTCCCGCCGAGCAGGTCGACCAGTTGTCGACAGATCGCCAGGCCGACACCGAGGCCGCCATATTCACGGGTCATCGAGCCGTCGAGCTGGAAGAACCGCTGATACAGCGTCGCCTCGCCCAGATCGGTGAAACCGATGCCGGTGTCGATCACCGCAAAGGACAATGCCAGCTTGCCGGGCTCCGCGTTTTTACCCGAGACCCGCAGCGCCACCCCGCCCACTCGCGTGAACTTGATCGCGTTATCCAGCAGGCATTCCAGGCATTGCGCCAACTTGACGTTATCGCCGCACAAGCGGTCCGGCAGGCCCGGTGTCACCTCGACCTTGAAGTCCAGCGACTTGCCCGACGCGTTGCCTTCGAACTGCACGCGCAAGGTATCGACCACGCTGCGCAAACTGAAGGTGGACGCCGAAGCCTTGAGCTTGCCGGCCTGCAATTCGGTCAGGGTAAGAATGCCGTTGACCATGCGCATCATGTCGCGCGCCGAACCGGCGGCCGTTTGCTGGTATTGCTCCAGCTCCGGGTCCATCTCGACGGTTTGCATCAATTCCAGCGAACCGATCACGCCGTTCATGGGGGTGCGCAATTCGTGGGTCAGCGTGGCGAGGAATTCATCCTTGAGCTTGTTACTGTGCGCCAGTTGCTGGTTGAGCACTTCAAGCTTCTGCCCTGCATCGAACAAGGTTTGCGCCTGTTGCTCGCGCATGGCGTTGATGCGGTCGGCCAGGGCCAGGGACAGCAGCGCCACCTCGATGGCCGAACCGATCTGGCTGGAATACATGGTCAGGAATACGTTCGGCAGGTAACCCAGCACCATCATCGTATTGATGATGCCGCCGAGCAAAAACGCCGACCAGGCGATGATGAAATAGCGCGCCACCCGCAAGCCGCGCCACCAGGCGAAAAACCCTGCGGCGAAAATCACCACGGTGAACGACAGGGCCAGCGTCGTCGCCAGGCGCAGGGCCAGGGCGTAACTGGTCATCAATGACAACCCGACGACTACCGCACTGAACGCAATTAACGCCAGCAGCAAGCGATCGAGCCAGCGGCTGAGGGTCGCCGTTTGCAGGAAGCTGCGGGCGAACTGGCTGCCGAACAGCCCTGCGCAACCAATGAAGAACGGCGTCGCAGCGTTGGCCCACCACGGGTTGTCTGGCCAGAAATACTCTACGGCCGCGCCATTCACCGACAGCTGATACAGGCCGAACGAGGCAATATAAAAGATGTAATAGAGGTAGCTGGTGTCGCGCACGCTGAGGTAGATGAACAGGTTGTAGACCAGCATCCCCAGCAACACGCCGTAAATCAGGCCCAACACATAAAGCCGCACCGGCTGTTCTTCGAGGAACGCGGTGCTCGACCACAACGTGACCGGCGCCTGGATCGACCCTTCGCTTTGCAGGCGCAAGTACACGGTTTGCGCTTGGTCGGGCGTGAAGTTCAGATCGAACAGGTAGTTGTTCTGGCGAATCTCGCGACTGCTGAACGGCAAGGCGTCGCCGGTCTGACGGGCCAATTGATAGCTACCGCCGGCATCAGGCAAATACAGATCAAGGTGATCGAGGGGCGGATAGGCCAGTTCCAGCAGCCACGTCCGCTGTGCAGCGGGATTGGTCGGGCGGTAATGCAGGTCGATTTTCAGCCAGAACACCGAACGCGAGTAACCGGCGTTGAGCGTGGCCTTGTCATGGGGCTTGAAGTGTCCGGCAGCGGCTTGCGCGCGGATATCGGCAATACTCGCCTGACCATCGGCGTCTTCGAACACTTGCAGGGTTCGGCCCAAGGGCAGGCTTTGAGTGAACTCATCAAACTCGACTGCGCTTGCCATGAGGGGCAAGCAAAACAGCAACATCAGCAAATAGCGCATTTAAGCCCCAGCGTGGCCTGTCCGGTTATCTCAGGAAGCCCCTCATTCCTTTTGAGTAGACGTAAAACCGGCATTACCTGTTATTGGTTTGGATCCACTCTAGCATAGCCGTTGATGGCCATTGAACACCATTGAAATTTTTCTTGGAAAGGCTCTAGAACGGGCGTTCCAGAGAAGAATATAGAGCCAGAGCTGTTTGCTCGGTCAGATTGTGACAATCCCGGACGACTGCATTTCCTGCCCATGACACTCTATCGGCAGACCTGGCGGGCACTGCACCCGAAAATCGATGTTTGGTGGTAAGCTCGCGCACCATGAATATCTACAGCTCTCGCCCCGTTGTCCTCTGTCTCTCCGGCCACGACCCAAGTGGTGGCGCCGGCTTGCAGGCAGATATCGAAGCCCTGCTTGCCCAGGGATGTCATGCGGCTCCGGCCGTCACCGCCCTGACCGTGCAAGACACGGTCAACGTCACGGATTTCCGCGTCCTCGACCGTGAGTGGGTGCTGGCTCAGGCCAACGCCGTGCTCAACGACTCCGAAGTCGCCACCGTCAAGCTGGGCATGCTCGGTTCCCTGGAAATGGTCGACACCGTCGTCGAACTGCTTCAGGCGCACCCGCATTTGCCGATGGTCTGCGACCCGGTGCTGCGCGCCGGCGGCGGCGGACGACTGGGCAAGGACGAAGTCGGCTACGCCATGCGCGAACGCTTGCTGCCCCTGGCTATCATCGCCACCCCTAACCTTCCCGAAGCCCGCATCCTCGCTGAACTGCCAGAAGGCACCGCCGACGAGTGCGCTGAAAAACTCCTGCCGTTCGTCAAACACCTGCTGATCACCGGCGGCCACGGTGATGAACACGAGATACACAATCGCCTGTACAGCCGCGACGGTCTGCGCGAAACCTATACCTGCCAGCGCTTGCCCGGCAGTTACCACGGTTCCGGTTGCACATTGGCGAGCGCCCTCGCCGGTCGTCTGGCCCAGGGTGAAAACCTCATCAGTGCCGTGCAGAGCGCGCTTAACTACACGTGGCGCACCCTGCGCGATGCCGAGCAGTTGGGCAAAGGCCAGTTCGTGCCGCGCCGCCTGCCACTGGATTTCTGTTCGTAACGCCATGAGGCTTGCCCGATGAAACTACGTGGCCTGTACGCCATTACCGACAGCCAGTTACTGGCCGGTAAATTTCTTTCGTACGTGGAGGCGGCGCTGGAAGGCGGCGTCACCCTGCTGCAATACCGCGACAAGAGCAGCGACGAGGCCCGCCGTCTGCGTGAAGCTGAAGCCCTGCGCGATCTGTGCGAACGCTACAAGACCCATCTGATCATCAATGACGATGCCGAACTGGCCGCACGCCTGAACGTCGGCGTGCACCTGGGCCAGACCGACGGCCCGCTGACCCCGGCCCGTGCGTTGCTCGGTCGCCAGGCGATCATCGGTTCGACCTGTCACGCGCAACTCGAACTCGCCGAACAAGCGGCCAAAGAAGGCGCCAGTTATGTCGCCTTCGGCCGTTTCTTCAATTCCAGTACCAAACCCGGCGCACCGACTTGCAGCCTCGAACTGCTCGACCAGGCCCGCAGCACATTGCACCTGCCGATCTGCGCGATCGGCGGCATCACCCTGGAAAACGCCGCCCCGCTGGTGGCCCACGGGGTCGATCTGCTGGCGGTGGTCCACGGCCTGTTTGGCGCCGAGAGCACGGCTGAAGTGACCCGCCGCGCCCGCGCATTCAACGAATTACTAAAAATCTGATTTGAGAGCCCCATCATGTCTCGTTCCGAAACGCTGTTTGCCAATGCCCAGAAACACATTCCCGGTGGCGTGAATTCGCCTGTTCGCGCGTTCAAGAGCGTTGGCGGCACCCCCCTGTTTTTCAAACACGCTGAAGGCGCCTACGTCACCGACGAAGACGACAAGCGTTATGTGGATTACGTCGGTTCCTGGGGGCCGATGATCCTCGGCCACAGCCATCCGGACGTGCTGGACGCGGTGCGCAAGCAGCTGGAACACGGCTTGTCCTATGGCGCCCCGACCGAGATGGAAACCGAGATGGCCGACCTGGTCTGCTCGATCGTGCCATCGATGGAAATGGTGCGCATGGTCAGCTCCGGCACCGAAGCGACCATGAGCGCGATTCGCCTGGCCCGTGGTTTCACCGGTCGCGACAGCATCATCAAGTTCGAAGGCTGCTACCACGGCCACTCCGACAGCCTGCTGGTTAAAGCAGGTTCCGGCGCCCTGACCCAAGGTGTGCCGAGCTCGGCCGGTGTACCGGCGGCCTTCGCCAAACACACCCTGACCCTGCCGTTCAACGACATCGACGCAGTGGAAACCATGCTCGCTGAAGTGGGCCAGGACGTGGCCTGCATCATCGTCGAGCCGGTGGCCGGCAACATGAACTGCGTACCGCCGGCACCGGGCTTCCTCGAAGGCCTGCGAACCCTGTGCGACAAGCACGGCGTGGTGCTGATTTTCGACGAAGTGATGACCGGTTTCCGCGTTGCCCTCGGCGGCGCTCAAGCGCATTACGGCGTTACGCCAGACCTGACCACGTTCGGCAAGATCATCGGTGGTGGCATGCCGGTTGGCTGCTTCGGCGGCAAACGCGCAATCATGTCGCACATCGCGCCACTGGGCCCGGTGTACCAGGCTGGCACCTTGTCGGGTAACCCGCTGGCAATGGCGGCCGGTCTGACGACCTTGCGCCTGATCAGCCGCCCAGGCTTCCACGCCGAACTGAGCGACTACACCAGCCGCCTGCTCGATGGCCTGCAACAGCGCGCCGACGCCGCCGGCATTCCGTTCGTGACCACCCAGGCCGGTGGCATGTTCGGCTTGTACTTCAGCGGCGCCGACGACATCGTCACCTTCGATGACGTGATGGCCAGCGACGCGAAGCTGTTCGGCCGTTTCTTCCACCTGATGCTCGAAGGTGGCGTGTACCTGGCGCCAAGTGCATTCGAAGCCGGCTTCACCTCGATCGCCCATGGCGAAGCCGAGTTGAAACTGACCCTGGATGCCGCCGAGCGCGCCTTCGCTGCATTGAAATAACGTTGTACCGCTGACGTTGGCGATTGCCAGCGTCAGCTTTCACCTACATTCCCGCCTCTTTTCCTACTCACCTGCCGATAATCCCCCGCAAAGTGGACGATATATTCCCCGTGCAGCAGAAAAACGAGTAAAGACTTTGTAAGGTTGGCCCTGCTTATTTCATAATGCGCGCTTATTGGATCCCCTCGTTGGGTCCGCGCGCCCTTCAGAGGTAAGTCGATTCCCATGAACCGCACCGGCCGCGCCCTTGCAATGGGCTGCCTGTTGCTCCTTCAGCCCCTGCTCGCGCTCGCACAAGCAGGCGGCAACTCGTTGTTAATCCCAGCGATGGGTCGCTGCACCCTCAATACCCAGCCGCAAGACCTGGCACAGGCGCTCGCCGCCTGTCAGAAAGCGTCGGATGAAGGGGATGCGCAAGCGCAATACGAGTTGGGTGAGTTCTACTACGACGGCAAAAACACCCCGCGCGATCTCAAGAAAGCCCTGGACTACTTCGAAAAGGCCTCGCTGCAAGGCCATGCCCAGGCGCAATTCAAACTCGGCACCATGTTCTTCCACGGCGAAGGTGTACCGGCCAATAACGTTCAGGCATACATCGTGCTGAAAATGGCGGCGGTCAATGGTGCGGAAGAAGCGCTGGATACGGCGGATGAAGTCGCCGAGAAGATGCCGCGTGAAGAGCTTGAAGTGGCGACTCAGGTGCTTGGGCAGATCTTCCGCAAGTACCTGATGGAATTGCAAAGCGCCGATGGGCGTACGCCGTTTTCGCCTCTTCCCTGATTTCTGCCTCGATCTTTCTGGCCCCTTCGCGGGCAAGCCTCGCTCCTACAGGTCTTATGCGCACACATAACCTGTAGGAGCGAGGCTTGCCCGCGAAGGGCGCGACCCGGTCTTGAGCCTTACTTCTCAGGCATCGGCATCGGAAACGGCATCACATTGCCGACCGCGCCACGGGCTTCGCTGATTTTCGGGGTGCCCAGACGCTCGACTTCGTCGATGCGCACGATCGAATGCATCGGCACAAAACTGCGCACCACGCCCTCGAACTGAGCCTTGAGCTTCTCTTCGCTCGGGTCGACGACCACTTGCGTGCGCTCGCCAAAGACGAACTCTTCCACTTCCAGGAAGCCCCACAGATCACTTTGATAGATCTGCTTGGCGTACATTTCGTACACCTGGCCCTGATTGAGGAAAATCACCTTGTAGATTGGAGCTTCACGTTTGGTCATGGTGGGCGAGCAACACATCGGGGGATAAAAATGAGGGCGCGAACTATAGCATAGCCACCGGACGCGCAACGGTAGGAACCTTGGGACATGTTCCCTATAATGCGCGGTTCTTTGAATCACGTGATGACTGTATCCATGGCCAAGAAGCTTTACATCGAAACCCACGGTTGCCAGATGAACGAGTACGACAGCTCGCGCATGGTTGATCTGCTGGGTGAACATCAGGCCCTGGAAGTCACCGCTCGCGCTGAAGACGCCGACGTGATCCTGCTCAACACCTGCTCGATCCGCGAACGCGCCCAGGACCGGGTGTATTCCCAGCTCGGCCGCTGGCGTGAACTGAAACTGGCCAACCCGGAGATGGTGATCGCCGTCGGCGGTTGCGTCGCCAGCCAGGAAGGCGCCGCCATCCGCGATCGCGCACCGTACGTCGACGTGGTGTTCGGCCCACAAACCCTGCACCGTTTGCCGGAAATGATCGACGCCGCACGCGCCACCAAGCTGCCGCAAGTCGACGTCTCGTTCCCGGAAATCGAAAAATTCGACCACCTGCCCGAGCCGCGCATCGATGGCCCGAGCGCTTATGTGTCGGTGATGGAAGGTTGCAGCAAGTACTGCACATTCTGCGTGGTGCCCTACACCCGCGGCGAAGAAGTCAGCCGCCCGTTCGATGACGTGATTGCCGAGATCATCCACCTCGCCGAGAACGGCGTGCGTGAAGTGACGTTGCTGGGCCAGAACGTCAACGGCTATCGCGGGACCACTCACGATGGTCGCCTGGCGGACCTCGCCGAGCTGATCCGCGTGGTCGCCGCTGTCGATGGCATCGACCGGATTCGTTACACCACCTCCCACCCGCTGGAGTTCTCCGACAGCCTGATCCAGGCCCACGCCGAGGTACCGGAACTGGTGAAACACCTGCACTTGCCGGTGCAATCGGGTTCGGACCGCATTCTGTCAGCGATGAAGCGCAACCACACGGCGCTGGAATACAAATCCAAACTGCGCAAGCTGCGCGCCGCCGTTCCGGGGATCTGCATCAGCTCGGACTTCATCGTCGGCTTCCCGGGCGAGACCGAAAAAGACTTCGAACAGACCATGAAGCTGATCGAGGACGTCGGTTTCGACTTCTCCTATTCGTTCGTCTATAGCCAGCGCCCAGGCACGCCGGCGGCCGATCTGGCCGACGAAACGCCGGAAGAACTGAAAAAAGAACGCCTGAACGCCTTGCAACATCGCCTGAACCAGCAAGGTTTCGAAATCAGCCGACAAATGGTCGGTTCGATCCAGCGGATCCTGGTGACCGATTACTCGAAAAAAGACCCCGGCGAGCTGCAGGGCCGGACCGAGAACAACCGGATCGTCAACTTCCGCTGCGACAATCCAACCCTGATCGGCCAATTCGCCGACGTGCACATCGATGCGGCACAACCGCACTCGCTGCGCGGCTCTCTAATTCAATGACACCACAAAACCTGTAGGAGCGAGGCTTGCCCGCGAAGGCTGCGCCGCGATCTGTCATACGGACCGCGTTATCGTTCTTCGCGGGCAAGCCTCGCTCCTACAGGGGACGGTGTTTGGCGCTGGATTATTTAAGAGCTTTCGCACCCAGGCCACTGGCGTTATCCTTGATTTCATCTTAATTGCCCCAGGGCGGCTAAATACGACCTTGAACGCACCCATAGAACCACATCGTTTTATCCTCGAGCCCTTTGAGGCTCGCCGCTTTGCCAATCTGTGCGGGATGTTCGACGAGCACCTGCGCTTGATCGAGCAACGCCTGACCATCGAAATCCGCAACCGCGGAAATCAGTTCGAGCTGATCGGCGACCCCAAACACACCACCTCCGCGGAAAACCTCCTGCGCCGCCTGTACCGGGAAACCAAGGGTACCGAGCTGTCGCCGGACATGGTTCACCTGTTCCTGCAGGAATCGGCCGTCGAAGAGCTGGACAACGTTTCGCCGTCCGAACCTTCCGTGGCCCTGCGCACCAAAAAAGGCATGATTCGCCCTCGCGGCTTGAATCAGCTGCGCTACGTGAAGGAAATCCTCGGCAACGACATCAACTTCGGCATCGGTCCGGCCGGTACCGGCAAGACCTACCTGGCCGTTGCCTGCGCGGTAGATGCGCTGGAACGCGAGCAGATCCGCCGCATCCTGCTGGTGCGCCCGGCGGTTGAAGCGGGCGAAAAACTCGGCTTCCTGCCCGGCGACCTGTCGCAAAAGATCGACCCGTACCTGCGTCCTCTCTACGACGCACTCTACGAAATGCTCGGCTTCGAATACGTCGCCAAGCTGATCGAGCGCCAGGTGATCGAAGTCGCGCCGCTGGCCTACATGCGCGGTCGCACGCTGAACAACAGCTTCATCATCCTCGACGAAAGCCAGAACACCACCGTCGAGCAGATGAAGATGTTCCTGACCCGGATCGGCTTCGGTTCCACAGCGGTCATCACCGGTGACATCACCCAGGTCGACCTGCCGAAAGGCACCAAGTCCGGGCTGCACCACGTGATCGAAGTGCTGAAAGACGTGCCGGGCATCAGCTTCACCCATTTCATGCCCAAGGACGTCGTGCGCCATCCACTGGTGCAGCGGATCGTCGAAGCCTACGAGCGCTTCGAGAATCGCGGGGCAGACGAAACACCAAAGGACAGCCGCCGCGATGCTTGAGCTTGATCTGCAACTGGCCACCGAAGCATCTGCGCCAAGTGAAGCCGAGTTCCGCCAATGGTGCGAACTGGCCCTGCGCCAGCGCACCGCCGACTCCGAAATGACCATTCGCCTGGTCGACGAAGCCGAGGGTCGCGAGCTTAACCACACCTGGAGGCAAAAGGACTACGCCACCAACGTGCTGTCGTTTCCTGCCGATGTGCCTGACGAGTTTCTCGACATCCCGCTGCTGGGCGATCTGGTGATCTGCGTGGCGGTGGTCGAGCGCGAAGCCGCCGAGCAAGGCAAGGAACCCAAGGCCCACTGGGCACATCTGGTCATTCACGGCTGCTTGCATCTGCTGGGTTACGACCATATAGATGACGACGAAGCCGAAGAAATGGAAGCACTGGAACGAACGTTGCTTGCTGAGTTGGGCTACCCCGACCCGTACGCGGACGACGAAACAGAAACATCCCCTATCGTTACAACAAAGGATTCAGAGTAATCGCTATGAGCGAAGATCGATCGAGCAACGGGCAGAAGTCATGGCTGGGTAAGCTCACCCAGGCTTTTGCCCACGAGCCGAAGAACCGTCAGGAGCTGCTGGAGCTCCTGCGCGATGCGCATCAAAACAAGTTGCTGGACAGCGAAGCGCTGGCCATCGTCGAAGGCGCCATCCAGGTTGCAGACCTGCAAGTACGGGACATCATGGTCCCGCGCTCGCAGATGATCAGCATCAAGGCGACCCAGACACCCCGCGAGTTTTTGCCCGCCGTGGTCGACTCGGCCCACTCCCGCTACCCGGTCATTGGCGAAAGCCACGATGACGTGATGGGCGTGTTGCTGGCCAAGGACTTGCTGCCGTTGATCCTCAGGGAGAACGGTGACAGCTTCAACATCAAGGATCTGCTGCGCCCGGCCACCTTCGTGCCCGAGTCCAAGCGCCTGAATGTGTTGCTGCGCGAATTCCGCGCCAACCACAACCACATGGCCATCGTCATCGACGAATACGGCGGCGTGGCAGGTCTGGTGACCATCGAAGACGTGCTGGAACAGATTGTCGGCGACATCGAAGACGAGCATGACGTTGAGGAAGACAGCTACATCAAGCCGCTGCCCAGCGGTGATTTTCTGGTCAAGGCCCTGACGCCGATCGAGAACTTCAACGAATTCTTCGACAGCGAGTTCTCCGACGACGAATTCGACACCGTTGGCGGCCTGGTGATGAGCGCGTTCGGGCACTTGCCAAAACGCAACGAAATCACTGAAATCGGCCCTTACCGCTTCCGCATCCTCAATGCGGACAGCCGTCGAATCCACCTTTTGCGCCTGACTCCAATTGCCCGTTAAGGACTGACATGCTCCGCGTAACCCGCCCCGGCTGGCCCGGTAACCTGCTGGCCGTGGCGGCCGGTGCACTCACCACCCTGGCCCTGGCGCCGTTCGATATCTGGCCGCTGGCACTGCTGGCGGCCGGGTTCTTTTATGCCGGTTTGCGCGAACTGAACCCACGTCAGGCCCTTGGCCGTGGCTGGTGTTTCGGTTTTGGTCTGTTTGGCGCGGGCACCAGCTGGATCTACTACAGCATTCACAACTTCGGTGGCGCTTCCGTGCTGCTGGCCGGGTTCCTGATGCTGCTCTTCACCGCAGCGATTGCCTGGTTTTTCGCCCTGCCCGCCTGGGTCTGGGTGCGCTGGCTGCGACGCAACGAGGCGCCGCTGGCCGATGCCCTGGCGTTTGCGGCGTTGTGGGTCGGCCAGGAAGCGTTTCGTGGCTGGTTCCTGACCGGTTTCCCGTGGCTCTACTCCGGTTACAGCCAGCTCGACGGCCCGTTGGCCGGGCTCGCACCCGTGGGCGGGATGTGGCTGATTTCCTTTACCCTGGCCCTGACCGCCGCACTGATCTACAACGCCTTGCGCCTGGTGAAAGCGGGGCGTAAAGGCTTCATCGCCGCCGGCGTATTGCTGTTGCTCGGCCCTTGGGTCGCCGGCATCGCACTCAAGGGCCATGCCTGGACCACCCCGGCTGGCGAGCCGCTGAGCGTCGCGGCGATTCAAGGCAATATCGAACAAAGCATGAAGTGGGACCCGGCGCAGCTCAATGCGCAATTGGCGCTGTACCGCGACATGAGCTTCAGCTCCAAGCCGGTCGACCTGCTGATCTGGCCGGAAACCGCCGTCCCGGTGCTCAAGGAGTCCGCCCAGGGCTACCTGAACATGATGGGAAACTTCGCCGCGGAACGTAAGAGCGCGCTGATTACCGGCGTACCGATCCGTGAAGAAGTCCACCACCAGAAGCGCTTCTACAACGGCATCACCGTAGTGGGAGAAGGCGATGGCACGTACCTCAAGCAGAAACTGGTGCCGTTCGGTGAGTACGTACCGTTGCAGGAAGTGCTGCGCGGGCTGATCGCCTTCTTCGATTTGCCGATGTCGGACTTTGCCCGCGGCCCCGCCGATCAGGCGATGCTGCAAGCCAAGGGTTATCAGATTGCGCCGTTCATCTGCTACGAGGTGGTTTATCCGGAATTCGCCGCCAGCCTTGCCGCTCGCAGCGATCTGTTGCTGACCATCAGCAACGACACCTGGTTTGGCACCTCCATCGGCCCGCTGCAACACTTGCAGATGGCGCAGATGCGCGCACTTGAGGCCGGTCGCTGGATGATCCGCGCCACCAACAACGGCGTCACCGGCCTGATCAACCCGTTTGGGCAGATCACTGTCCAGATCCCACAGTTCGAACGCGGCATTCTGTATGGCGAAGTGGTGCCAATGCACAACCTGACGCCGTATCTTGAATGGCGCTCGTGGCCGCTGATCATCGCGTGCGTGTTGTTGTTCGGCTGGGCGCTGGTCGCGAACCGGATGGCCAAAACCGTCTGAATCTCTGTAGGAGCGAGCTTGCTCGCGATGGACGTGAACGATAACGCGTGTTTGCCGCAAACAAGCGCCGCTTTCAGACTCATCGCGAGCAAGCTCGCTCCTACAGGGAATGTGCAAGTTTTGGGTTATCGGTAAAACAGCGGATACCCCACCTGCCCCGCCGCCTCATTCAACAACATCCCGCTTTGCCACACCGACTTGAACTCCGGGACCCAGCCCGCCAACGGCCGGGCATTATCCACCCCGAGAAACCCCATCGGCGCCGCCACCACCTCAAAACCCGCCTTCTGAAAACTCCAGACCGCTCGCGGCATGTGCCAGGCCTGGGTGACAACGACCACGCGCTTGACCCCTTCCGGCAACAACACCTCAGCACTGAATTGAGCGTTCTCCCACGTGGTGCGGCTGCGCTCTTCCTGCCAGCGCACGGTCACGCCGAAATCATCGCGCAACGAATCGGCCATCAACCTGGCTTCGCTCGGTGGTGTCCCGTAATGCAATCCGCCGCTGGTCAGGATCGGCAAGCCCGACGCCTTCGCCAGCCGCGCCGCATAACGTTCGCGCTCCAGCGCGACACCGGTCGGCTGGTCGGCACCCCAGGCCAGGTCGCCACGTTCGCGCCCCGCACCGAGCACGATGATCGCGTCGGCGCGCTGAGCCAGGGTTGCCCACTCCTCGCGAGCCAGCGGCGGCTCGCGCTCCAGGGTTTTGGCGCCCCATTGCACTGCCACCGGCAGGCTCATCAGCCAGAAGCCGCCCGCCCCCAGCGCAAAGCACACACCGGCAAGGCGCGGTCTTGAGCGGCGAAACCACCAGGCAAGCACCAACAACAGCAACAAAATGCCGGGCGGCATGAGAAGGTGTTTAACGAAGTAACGAAAAGGCATCGAGCATCTCCTGAAGATGCCCGAAGCCTAAGTGGGTTGACGCAATGCGACAACAAATGCGAAAGGACTATGCTTTAAAAAACCACACGCCATGGGTTCAAGTGCCCTTACTTGAATTGCAGAGACCGGACCTTTACCGCGTCTTTGCCGGGTGCCTTGTCCTTGAGCCAGATGATCTTGGCCGAACGTGGTGCGTCGAGTTGCTTCACTGCTTCTGACAAGCATCCGTGTGTTTCACGTTCACTGCGATCCAGATACGCCTTGACCAGTTCAAACTCTGCGGGGCTCAGGCCACGCAGCTCCAGCTCCAGGGGACGTTCATCGCGCAACCGGCCAGCGGTTTTTGCCGCGTCCAAGGCCAATCCCAGACGATCGATCAGTCTTTCGTACAACTCCGGTTTTGTAACTTTTTGCTGTGACTCAACCATCCCTCACCTCATTGAAGATAAGACTCACTCCCCATTTAGAGCTTAGCTTCCATGAACAAACCGGCTGAACGCCGCGACCAACGGCCCTCGCAGCCATTTCTGCGAGACGCGCGGCAGTAATCAGGGTTTCCCTCGGTAGAGTGCGGTCATGTATGCTACGGCGCTTCCTGTAACTCCACTTCCAGCTCGTCTGGGCACCGAAACGCCGATTTGGCGTGATCACCGTCCAGCGTCGCATTGAAGAGGATTAGGCCACCCCTATTCAGTTCAAAAGTAGCCATGCACGAACAATATCAGCCCCGTGAAATCGAAGCCGCCGCCCAGTCGTTCTGGGACAAGCAAAAGTCCTTTGAAGTCAGTGAACAGCCAGGCAAGGAGACGTTCTATTGCCTGTCGATGTTCCCTTACCCCAGCGGCAAGCTACACATGGGGCATGTGCGCAACTACACCATCGGCGACGTGATCTCCCGCTACCAGCGCATGCAAGGCAAGAACGTCCTGCAACCCATGGGTTGGGACGCCTTCGGCATGCCGGCGGAAAACGCCGCGATGAAGAACAACGTAGCGCCCGCCAAGTGGACCTACGAAAACATCGCCTACATGAAAAACCAGCTGCGCAGCCTGGGCCTGGCGGTGGACTGGTCGCGTGAAGTGACCACCTGCAAGCCCGATTACTACCGCTGGGAACAATGGCTGTTCACTCGCCTGTTCGAAAAAGGCGTGATCTACAAAAAGAGCGGCACCGTGAACTGGGACCCGGTCGACCAGACCGTCCTGGCCAACGAGCAAGTGATCGACGGTCGCGGCTGGCGCTCCGGCGCGCTGATCGAAAAACGCGAAATCCCGATGTACTACTTCAAGATCACCGCGTACGCGGATGAACTGCTGGAGAGTCTCGACGATCTGCCGGGCTGGCCTGAACAGGTCAAGACCATGCAGCGCAACTGGATCGGCAAGTCCCGCGGCATGGAAGTGCAGTTCCCGTACAACGTCGACTCCATCGGCGAAGCCGGCGCGCTGAAAGTCTTCACCACCCGTCCGGACACCCTGATGGGCGCGACCTACGTCGCCGTGGCCGCCGAACACCACCTGGCCACCCTGGCCGCACAGAACAATCCCGAGCTGCAAGCGTTCATCGCTGAATGCAAGGGCGGCAGCGTCGCTGAAGCCGACGTCGCCACCCAAGAGAAAAAAGGCCTGCCGACCGGCCTGTTCGTCGAGCACCCACTGACCGGCGAGAAACTGCCAGTGTGGGTCGCCAACTATGTGCTGATGCACTACGGCGACGGCGCCGTCATGGCGGTTCCAGCGCACGACGAGCGTGATTTCGAGTTCGCCCACAAGTACAACCTGCCGGTCAAATCGGTGGTGCGCACCAGTTCAGGTGACACCAACCCGGCGCCGTGGCAAGACGCCTACGGCGAACACGGCACGCTGATCAACTCCGGCGAATTTGACGGCCTCGACTTCGCAGGCGCTTTCGACGCCATCGAAGTCGCGCTGATCAAGAAAAACCTCGGCGCCTCGCGCACCCAGTTCCGCCTGCGCGACTGGGGCATCAGCCGTCAGCGTTACTGGGGCTGCCCGATCCCGATCATCCACTGCGGCACCTGCGGTGACGTGCCGGTCCCGGAAGACCAGCTGCCTGTCGTACTGCCGGAAGATGTGGTTCCGGACGGCGCCGGTTCGCCATTGGCCCGCATGCCCGAGTTCTACGAGTGCACTTGCCCGAAATGCGGCGCACCGGCCAAGCGTGAAACCGACACCATGGACACCTTCGTCGAGTCCTCGTGGTACTACGCCCGTTACGCCTCGCCGCACTATGAAGGCGGCCTGGTGGAAAAATCCGCAGCCGACCATTGGCTGCCGGTGGATCAGTACATCGGCGGTATCGAACACGCGATTCTTCACCTGCTCTACGCGCGCTTCTTCCACAAGCTGATGCGCGACGAAGGCCTGGTGAGTTCCAACGAGCCGTTCAAGAACCTGCTGACCCAGGGCATGGTGATCGCCGAGACTTACTATCGTCGCGAAGCCAATGGTGCTTACACCTGGTTCAACCCGGCAGACGTTGAACTCGAGCGCGACAGCAAGGCCAAGGTCATCAGCGCCAAGTTGATCGCCGACGGCCTGCCGGTGGAAATCGGCGGCACCGAGAAGATGGCCAAGTCGAAGAACAACGGCGTCGACCCTCAGTCGATGATTGACCAGTTCGGCGCAGACACCTGCCGCCTGTTCATGATGTTCGCCTCGCCGCCTGACATGAGCGCGGAATGGTCCGACTCCGGTGTAGAAGGTTCGCACCGCTTCCTCAAGCGCGTCTGGCGTCTGGCTCAGGCCCACGTGACTCAGGGCCTGCCGGGCAAACTGGACATCGCCAGCCTGAACGACGAGCAGAAAGTCATTCGCCGTTCGATCCACCAGGCCATCAAGCAGGCCAGCCACGACGTTGGCCAGAACCACAAATTCAACACCGCCATCGCCCAGGTGATGACGCTGATGAACGTGTTGGAAAAAGCCCCGCAAGCGACCGAACAGGATCGCGCGCTGGTTCACGAAGGTCTGGAAACCGTGACGCTGTTGCTGGCTCCGATCACCCCGCACATCAGCCATGAGCTGTGGCATCGCCTGGGTCACGCCGATCCGGTGATCGACGCCGGTTGGCCAGTGCTGGACGACAGCGCACTGGTGCAGGACAGCCTGACACTGGTTATCCAGGTCAACGGCAAGCTGCGCGGCCAGATCGAAATGCCGGCCAGCGCGACTCGTGAAGAGATCGAAGCCGCTGCCCGCATCAACGAAAACGTGCTGCGTTTTGTCGATGGCCTGACTATTCGTAAAGTGATCGTAGTGCCCGGGAAACTGGTCAATATCGTCGCCAGCTAATTGGATCAGGCGCCAGGTGAGCCTGGCGCCGAGTAAAACCTTTCGGGCCGCATGATCGGCCCACATGGTTTCAAGGGGAGCAACAAGATGATCAAACGCAATTTGCTGGTGATGGGCCTCGCGGTCCTGTTGAGCGCCTGCGGTTTCCAGCTGCGCGGCACCGGCACCTATGAAATGGCGATCAAGGAAATCGACCTGAGCGCGCGCAATTCCTACGGTGAAACCGTGACGCTCATGCGTCAGGTGATGGAAAACAGCGGCATCAATGTCCACAGCGGCGCACCTTACAAACTGGTGCTGGCCGACGAAAAAGAAACCCAGCGCATTCTCAGCTACGCAGGCGCCGGCCGTACTGGCGAGTATGAGCTGAATACCGTGCTCGACTACGTCATCCTGGGTCGGAACGACCTGCTGCTGGTGAGCGACAAGATTGAAACGCAGCGAGTCTTCATTCACGACGGCAACAACCTGGTGGGTTCCGACCAGGAAGCCGCCGATGCCCGCAGGGACACGCGTCGTGAAATGGTTCAACGCATGATGATCCGCATGCAACAGCTCACGCCATCTCAGCTGGATCAGTTGCAAGAGACTGCCGAAGCCAGGGCCAAGGCTGAAGCCGCGGCACTGGAAGCAGCGCAAAAGGCTGAAGCGGAAACGCCGCGTCAGTCGCCTGTCGAAATCCCGCAGCAATAAGACTTACGGGGCGCTCAGGCGCCCCGTTTGCCCTCGCCTATGAAACTCGCCCCCGCCCAACTCGCCAAACACCTGCAAGGTGCGCTCGCGCCGGTCTACATCATCAGTGGCGACGATCCGCTGCTGTGTCAGGAAGCCGCCGACGCCATTCGCGCAGCCGCCCGTCAACAGGGCTTCGATGAACGCCAGGTGTTCGCCGCCGAAGCCAGTTTCGACTGGGGAACGCTGCTGCAAGCCGGCGCAAGCATGTCGTTGTTCGCTGAAAAACGCCTGCTGGAACTGCGTCTGCCGTCCGGCAAACCCGGTGACAAAGGTGCAGCCGCATTCATCGAGTACTGCTCGCGACCGGCCGAAGACACCGTGCTGCTGATCAGCCTGCCGAAGCTCGACGGCAGCGCGCAGAAAACCAAGTGGGGCAAGGCGCTGGTCGAAGGTCAGCACACTCAATTCGTGCAAATCTGGCCGGTGGACGCCAGCCAGTTGCCGGGCTGGATCCGGCAGCGCTTGTCCCAGGCAGGTCTGTCCGCCAGCCAGGACGCCGTGGAACTGATCGCCGCGCGAGTCGAGGGCAACTTGCTGGCGGCCGCGCAAGAGATCGAAAAGCTCAAGCTGATGGCTGAAGGCGGGCAGATTACCGTCGAAACCGTGCAAGCCGCGGTGGCCGACAGCGCGCGCTTCGATGTCTTCGGCCTGACCGATGCGATTCTCAACGGCGAAGCCGCTCATGCCCTGCGTATGCTCGAAGGGCTGCGCGGTGAAGGCGTCGAACCGCCGGTGATTCTCTGGGCGCTGGCCCGGGAACTGCGCTTGCTGGCCAACCTCTCGCTGCAATACAGCCAGGGCGTGCCGCTGGACAAAGCCTTCAGCTCTGCCCGACCGCCAGTCTGGGACAAACGCAAACCGCTGATGAGCAAAGCCTTGCAACGTTACTCGGCGCAACGCTGGGCACAGTTGTTGTTGGAAGCGCAGCGCATCGACGCACAGATCAAAGGTCAGGCGGCGGGTTCGCCGTGGATGAGTTTGAGTCGGTTGTCGTTGTTGATGGCCGGACAGCGGCTGACATTGCCTGCCGAGTAAGGCGTTCGACCGCATCACGGCCATTCGCGGGCAAGCCTCGCTCCTACAGATCCGATGCTAAACCTGTAGGAGCGAGGCTTGCCCGCGAAGACGTCCGAAAGGTCCTACGCAATGTGGGGTCTAGACAGAACCCCAACTTCGGCAGATTATTTCCCCCCGCAAAACCCCACTCAATCGAGAGATCAGATCATGAGCAAAAAGCCATCTAAACATGGCCCCAACAAGGCCAAATCCATCATCGCCCAGCCACTGTTCCGCAGCCGTCAGGAACGAGCCGGCAAGGGCAAAGGCAGCTACCGCCGCGAAGCCTTCCAGTCTGACAACTGGGAGGCTTCTTACTTTCTGGCGGCCTGAAGGGCAAGCCATCGCTCAACATGTTAAGGTCTGCACCTGATCCGTATTCCCTGGACCCGTGCATGCCCCTTTGTATTTCCCGTCGTTGGCATTTGCGCCAATTGATTGCTGCCTCCAGCCTCGTTCTGCTTGTCGCCTGCGCGGAAAAACCGACCGCCGCCGACGCCCAACCGCTTCAGACCCTTCCCGTCGCGACAGCCCCAGCGGTGATCCCGCCCGTGGTGCCGACCGGTGAAAATCTCGACATCCAGCCGACCCAGACCTTCGCCGAATGGCAGGCGGGTTTCCGCAAGGATGCGCTGGCCGCCGGCATTCGCGCCGACCTGTTCGACCGCGCCTTCGCCAATGTCAGCCTGGACACCAGCGTGATCCGTGCCGACCGCAGCCAACCGGAATTTTCCCGCCCGGTGTGGGAATACCTCGATGGCGCCTTGTCGCCGCTGCGCGTGCGCAAAGGTCAGGCACTGGTCAGCCAGTACGCCGACATCCTGCAAAGCATCGAACAACGCTACGGCGTCGATCGTCAGGCACTGGTTGCGGTGTGGGGCATGGAAAGTAACTTCGGCCAGTTTCAGGGCAGCAAGTCGGTGATCAACTCCCTGGCGACCCTGGCCTACGAAGGCCGGCGCCCTGGTTTCGCCCACGCGCAATTGATCGCGGCCCTGCAGATCCTGCAACAGGGCGACATCGCGCCGGAGAAAATGCTCGGCTCCTGGGCCGGCGCCATGGGCCAGACCCAGTTCATCCCGACCACCTACAACACCCACGCCGTGGACTTTGATGGCGACGGCCGTCGCGACATCTGGGGCAGCTCCGCCGACGCCCTGGCGTCGACCGCGCACTACCTGCAAAGCTCTGGCTGGCAGAAAGGCCAGCCATGGGGCTTTGAAGTGCAGCTGCCGGGCAGCTTCAATTACGTGCTGGCCGATGGCTCGATCCGCAAGAGCGTCGCCGAATGGCAGCAATTGGGCGTCACGCTGCCGAACGGCGGCCAGGTTCCGGCCGGTTCGGAACACCTGTCGGCGGCCCTGCTGCTGCCGGCGGGCTATCGTGGCCCGGCATTCCTGGTGCTCGACAACTTCCGTGCGATCCTCAAGTACAACAACTCGTCGTCCTATGCGCTGGCCGTCAGTTTGTTGTCCGAGCGCTTCAACGGCGCGGGTTTCATCAATGGCACCTGGCCCAAGGATGATTTGCCGCTGAGCCGTACCGAACGGATCGAGCTGCAAAACCTGCTGAGCGCGCAGAAATACGAAGCGGGCACCGCCGACGGCATCATCGGCGCCAACACCCGCAAAGCGATCCGCAGCGCCCAGCAGTCGTTTGGCTGGCCGGCGGACGGGTATCCGACGCACAAGTTGCTCGAAGGCCTGAGAAACCGCTAAAAGCTTCGCGGGCAAGCCTCGCTCCTACAATGGATATGTAACACCTGTAGGAGCGAGGCTTGCCCGCGAAGACTGACTATCAGGCGCTGTAAAACTATCGCTTGATGACTACATCCTGCTCCAACACCAATTCCTTATTACCCGCATCCAACCGGACCAATGCCCCCATCGGCAACGTCAGGTTCGGATCGCAATGCCCGCTGCGCCACCCCGACAACACCGGAATCCGCAACGGCTCGAACGTCTGCTTGAGCAACCGCTCCAGCGCAATCGAATCGACCCCCGCCACATCCCCCACCAGAACCCCGCGCAACTTGCCCAGCGTGCCGGCCAGACGCAGATGAGTCAGCAGCCGGTCGATGCGGTACAACGGCTCGTTGATGTCCTCGAGAAGCAGGATCACGCCCTCGGCCTCGATTTCATAAGGCGTGCCCATGGTCGCGGCAATCATCGACAGATTACCGCCCAGCAAGCGCCCGTGAGCGATGCCAGGCTCGATTGTGGTCAACGGGTAAGCCACCGGGTGCGTCAACACACTGCCCGCCTTCACCTGCCCCCTGAGCATGTTGAAAAACGAGGACTCGGTAGGCTTTTGCTTGTCCCCCAACAAATCAGCGTTGAGCAGCGGGCCATGAAAAGTCACGAACCCGGCATAACGGCTGATCGCCAGGTGCAGCGCCGTGATATCGCTGTAGCCGATGAACGGCTTGGCGTTGTTCTGCAATAGTTCGAAATCAATGCGATCGAGCAAACGCGGCGTGCCGTAACCACCGCGCAGGCAAATGATCGCATCGACCTCGCTGTCCGCGAACGCGGCGTGCAGGTCATTGAGCCGCACGTCGTCACTGCCGGCCAGATAGCCATCCTGTTCATACACACCAGGGAAAATCCGCAACGCGTAACCGCGCGCGCGCATCCAGCTGATGGCCTTATCGGTGTCCAGCGCAGCGGGGCCTGCGGGCGCAATGACGCCGATCAGCCCTTGCGCGGGCAAGGCCGGAACGGGTTTATGGGGAAAAAGAGTGTGGGTCGGTCGAACGGTCATCCATGAATCTCCCTGCGCGAAAGCTTCTGCACACAGTAGTCAGGAACGGGAATAAACAGAAGAGGGACAGTCGCCCCACAGCGTGCAGGAAAAGACTGTAGTTGCCGTAGGCACGGCAAAAAAATGCCCGCAAGGCTGAAAAGCCTTGCGGGCGTTTTGTTACAACGACGAGATCAGTTCAGCTTTAACCAGCTTCGCCTGCTCGTCGGCGTGGTACGAGGAACGTACCAACGGACCGGAAGCGACGTTCTTGAAGCCCATCTTGTAACCTTCCTCGGCGAACCAGGCGAAGGTGTCCGGGTGCACGAAACGTTGCACCGGCAAGTGGCTGCGGGACGGTTGCAGGTACTGGCCGAGGGTCAGCATGTCGATGTCGTGCTCGCGCATGCGCTTCATGACTTCGATGACTTCTTCGTCGGTCTCGCCCAGACCCAGCATCAGGCCGGACTTGGTCGGAATGTGCGGCATCATCTGCTTGAAGCGTTGCAGCAAGGTCAGCGACCACTGGTAGTCCGAACCCGGACGCGCAGCCTTGTACAGGCGCGGCACGGTTTCCAGGTTGTGGTTGAACACATCCGGTGGCTCGGCGGCGGTGATTTCCAGCGCCACGTCCATGCGTCCACGGTAATCCGGGACCAGGGTTTCGAGCTGCACGTTCGGCGACAGCTTGCGGATTTCGCGGATGCAGTCGGCAAAGTGCTGGGCACCGCCGTCACGCAGGTCATCGCGGTCAACCGAAGTGATCACTACGTATTTCAGTTTCAGGTCGGCGATGGCAATGGCCAGGCTTTCCGGCTCATTCACGTCCAGTGGTTTCGGACGGCCGTGGCCAACGTCGCAGAACGGGCAGCGACGGGTGCAGATGTCGCCCATGATCATGAAGGTCGCGGTGCCGCCGGAGAAGCACTCGCCCAGGTTCGGGCAGGACGCTTCTTCGCACACGCTGTGCAGCTTGTGTTTGCGCAGCAACGCCTTGATGCGGTCGACTTCCGGGGAAACCGGGATGCGCACGCGGATCCAGTCAGGTTTCTTCGGCAGTTCGGTGGTAGGAATGATCTTTACCGGGATGCGTGCAACCTTCTCGGCGCCGCGCAGCTTGACGCCGGCTTCAACCTTGGCACGCGGGGCCGGACGCTCGGTGACATCCAGCGTCGGGATCATGGTTTGCACTGCATCAGTAGTCATATCAGTCGATTCCGCCCGTTAGGGTCGTCTGCTCAGCATAGTCGAGGTGTTTGACGAGCTGCGCGCGCAGCCGGGCACTTACCTCGGCAAATTCAATCGATCCTGCGTGATCGCTCAGCTGGGTCATCGCCAGCCCGGCGTAGCCGCAGGGATTAATCCGTCGAAACGGTTCCAGGTTCATGTCCACGTTCAGGGCCAGGCCATGAAAGGAACAACCGTGGCGGATCCGCAGACCCAGGGAAGCGATTTTCGCCCCATCGACGTAGACACCCGGTGCATCTGGCTTGGCCGCAGCCGTCACGCCGTAGCTGGCCAGCAGCTCGATCAGGCAGAGTTCCATGCGGGTGACCAGGTCACGCACGCCGAAACCCAGCTTGCGCACATCGAGCAACAGATAGGCGACCAACTGGCCGGGACCGTGATAAGTCACCTGACCACCGCGATCGACCTGCACCACCGGAATATCCCCCGGCAGCAACAAGTGCTCGGCCTTGCCGGCCTGGCCCTGAGTGAACACCGGTGGGTGCTCAACCAGCCAGATTTCGTCCGCGGCATCGCTGCCGCGTTCGTTGGTGAAACGTTGCATGGCATGCCAGACCGGCTCGTACGCCATCTGGCCGAGCTCGCGAAAGCCCAGCGTGCCAGACATCACAGCACCATGTGCACGAAGCCGGTAGCCCGCAGTTCGCTGTTGATGTTGTACAGCTGGTCCTGGTCGGTGGCGACGATGTGCAATTGAATCGTGGTGTATTTGCCGTTGGTGCTTTGGCGTTCATCCACACGGTCATGGTTGATCGTCGCGTGTTTCTTGACGATCTCGATGATCCTGTCTTTGTTGCCAACACCGGTATCGCTGATCACCTTAACCGGGTAATCAACGTTGGGGAATTCGATCTTGGGCGCCTTTACTTCAGTATCGGTCATGGCGTAACGGCCTCGTAAGCGTAAGCCGTGGCGACGGGCATGACCCCGCGCCGGATGAGCGCGGGACCATGCAGGTGCACACTAATTCAGTTGAACAAGCCGTAGAAGAATAGACGGATGCTATCCCACATGCGACGGAAGATACCACCCTCTTCGACGCCATCCAGAGCGATCAGGTCAGCGCTGTGCACCACCTTGTCGTCCAGTTTGACTTCGACTTTACCGATCACGTCGCCCTTGGCGATTGGCGCAACCAGTTGCGGGTTCATGGTCATGCTGGCAGCGAGCTTTTTCAGCTGGCCTTTTGGCAGGGTCATGGTCAGGTCTTCAGCCAGGCCGGCCTTGACTTGATTGGTGGAGCCTTTCCAGACAGGGGCCTGAGCCAGCTCGGCACCTTTCTGATAGAAGGTCTGGGTTTCGAAGAAACGGAAACCGTAGGTCAGCAGCTTCTGGGTTTCCGACGCACGTGCCACTTCGCTGTTGGTGCCGAACACCACGGCGATCAGGCGCATGCCATCACGTACGGCCGAAGACACCATGCAGTAGCCGGCTTCATCGGTGTGGCCGGTTTTCAGACCGTCGACCGTCTTGTCGCGCCACAGCAGCAGGTTACGGTTAGGTTGCTTGATGCCGTTCCAGAAGAACTCTTTCTGCGAGTAGATCGCATAGTGAGCCGGGTCTTCGTGGATGATCGCGCGAGCCAGCACGGCCATGTCGTGAGCCGACGAGTAGTGCTCAGGGTTCGGCAGACCGGTCGGGTTCATGAAGTGGCTGTTGGTCATGCCCAGGTCGGCCACGGTTTTGTTCATCATGTCGGCAAAAGCGTCTTCGCTGCCGGCGATGTGCTCGGAGAGCGCAACACTGGCGTCGTTACCCGACTGAATGATGATGCCGTGCAGCAGGTCGCTGACGGTCACTTGCGAACCGACCTTGATGAACATCCGCGAACCGCCGGTGCGCCAGGCGTTTTCGCTCACGGTCACCGGGTCGTTTTCGCCGATCTGGCCGCGACGGATTTCCAGGGTCGCGATGTACGCGGTCATCAGCTTGGTCAGGCTGGCTGGCGGCAGACGCTGGTCACCGTTGTTCTCGACCAGCACGTTGCCGCTGCTGGCATCCATGAGCACATAGGCTTTGGCGGCCAGTTGTGGCGGCGACGGCATCATCTCGACCGCGAAAGCGGCAGGCGAGAGGAGCAGCGGGACTAGAAGGCACAGGCGTTTGGCAAAGGTGGTGATGTTCATCCGTCTCTCGAAATCGCTAATGGAAACTGCCCGAAGGCAAAACTAATCAGACAGCTTTCTAACGAGCTGTCGCGTGTTCAGTCGTTCACTCAGAACCCTTGCCGGGCTTTTGTTCTTCAACGAGCCAACAACCAGGTCCACCCCTCAAAACCGCAAGTGAACCGTCAATCAAGTACTACGTATTACTCGGCGGTGACCACGCTCGGCGAACCGAGATTGGCCAGGCGCACGCTGTTCTGCACTTGCTGGATTTCACCCGGCGAGCCGATCGGCCCCAGGCGCACCCGATGCAGTGTCTGTTGATTGCGCACGATCGAGCTGATGAACACCGGAGCGCTCACCATCCCGCTGAGCTTCGATCTCAGGAGTTCTGCAGCGTCCGGGTTGGCGAACGCGCCCACCTGCAGATACTGGCCAGAGGCTGGTACAGAAGCGTTTTTTTTTGCATCGATCTGCACGGGCACAACGGCCGCGGCGTGTTGCTGCGGCGGAGGCGTCCATTGCTCGACCGTGCCGGCCGATGCGGTAATCGTCGGCGCGGCATTTTGCGCTACTTGCGGCTCGTTGAGCATCAAAGGCGCCGGACGGCCTTTGGCCGCCCACCATTGCTGCGGGTCGATGCCTTCGACCTTGACCCGTGCGGTGCCGGTTTCGGCGTAGCCGAGTTTCTTCGCGGCAGCGTAGGACAAGTCGATGATGCGATCCGAGTAAAACGGCCCGCGATCGTTGACCCGCAAAATCACTGACTTGTTGTTGTCGAGGTTGGTCACCCGAACGTAACTCGGCAGTGGCAGGGTCTTGTGAGCGGCGCTCATGCCATACAGGTCGTAAACCTCGCCATTGGCGGTGTTCTGGCCGTGGAACTTGGTGCCGTACCAGGACGCCGTGCCCGAGGCGACGTAGGTCTTGGATTCTTGCAGCGGGAAGTAAGTCTTGCCCAGCACGGTGTACGGGTTGGCCTTGTAAGGGCCGGTGTGCAGGGTCGGCGTGGCATCCGGGATGCGCGATACGTCGACGTCCCACCACGGTGCGCCATCTTTGTGGGCGCGGTTGATGTCCAGCCCCGGCGCCGAGCGCACGGCGGTGGATGATTTCTGTGACGGTGCGCGGCTGGTCGAACAACTGGCGACCAGCACTGCCAACGCGGCGAATGCCATCAGCTTCAGGGGTTTATTCATAGGCAATGCCCGCATTACTTGACGCCCCGTGCTTGGACCAGCTGTTCAGACAGTTGATGTACTGCCATGGCGTACATCACGCTGCGGTTATAACGCGTGATTGCGTAAAAATTCGTCAGGCCCATCCAGTATTCAGGGCCATTGTCACCTTCCAGGCGGAATGCCGTGACCGGCATATCATCGCGCAGCGCATCATGACTTGACCACCCTAGAGCCCGCAACTCCCCGACGGTTTTAGTCGGTTCGATGCCGGTGGTCAAACCTTCGTCGACCTGATCGCCACGCACATCGGCGCGGCTGACCACCGGTTCGCCGGCCACCCAGCCGTGACGCTTGAAGTAACTGGCGACGCTGCCGATGGCATCGTCCGGATTGGTCCAGATATTAATGTGGCCGTCACCGTCGAAGTCCACCGCATAGGCGCGAAAGCTGCTCGGCATGAACTGCGGCAAGCCCATCGCCCCGGCGTAGGAACCTTTGAGGGTCAATGGATCGACCTGCTCTTCCCGGGCCAGCAACAGGAATTCACGCAATTCCTTGCGGAAGAATTCGGCACGGGGAGGATAGTCGAAACCCAGGGTCGACAAGGCGTCGATTACCCGGTAATTGCCGGTATTTCGACCGAAAAAGGTCTCAACGCCGATGATCGAGACAATCACCTGGGCCGGTACGCCATATTCCTGCTCGGCACGGGCGAGTACCGCCTCGTGCTGCCGCCAGAAATCCACGCCGCGCGCGATGCGCGCGTCGGTGATGAACATCGGACGATATTCTTTCCACTGCTTGACCCGCTCGGCGGGCTTGGAGATAGCGTCCAGAATCGACTGCTTGCGCTCGGCTTCGCGGAACACGCCCATCAGCTGTTCACCGGCAAAACCGTAGTCGCGGGTCATTTCACCGACGAAGCCGGCCACCTGGGGTGAGCCTTCGTAATCGCCGGCCAACGCGTCCTGCGCTGTGCCAAGGATGCTTACCAGGCCGACCCATGGCGCGTATCGAGTCGCCCAGCCACGCATTACTTGCATTGAAATCTTCACCTTATTCAAACCTGTGCGATCCACTTGCGATGGGTATGGATCGACATCAAAACCCCAAACGCTGACAGCAGCGTTACCAGCGAAGTTCCTCCGTAGCTAATGAACGGCAACGGCACCCCTACAACCGGCAACAGGCCACTGACCATACCGATGTTGACGAAAACGTAAACAAAAAACGTCATGGTCAGGGCGCCCGCGAGCAGTTTGCCGAACAATGTCTGGGCCTGGGCGGTAATCACCAGCCCGCGACCGATCAACAGCAGGTAAATCAGCAGCAGTGCGCAGATGCCCACCAGGCCGAACTCTTCACCCATCACCGCAATAATGAAGTCGGTGTGGCTTTCCGGCAGGAAGTCGAGGTGCGATTGCGTGCCCAGCAGCCAACCCTTGCCGAACACGCCGCCGGAACCGATGGCGGCTTTTGACTGAATGATGTTCCAGCCGGTGCCCAGCGGATCGCTTTCCGGGTCGAGGAACGTCAGGATTCGTTGCTTCTGGTAGTCGTGCATGATGAAAAACCACATCCCCACGGCCACCGGCACGGCGGCGGCCAGTACGCTGATGATCCAGCGCCAGCGCAGCCCGCCCATGAACAAAACGAATGCCCCACCCGCCAGGATCAACAGCGAAGTGCCGAGGTCGGGCTGACGCACGATCAGAATGAACGGCAAACCGATCAGGAACAGGCTGACGCCCACATGCTTGAGCTGCGGCGGCAAGGTGCGCTTGGACAAGTACCAGGCGATGGTCGCCGGCATCAGGATCTTCATGAACTCCGAAGGCTGGAAGCGGATCACCCCCGGAATGTTGATCCAGCGCGTGGCGCCCATGGCGTTGTGGCCCATGACGTCCACCACCACCAGCAACAGCACGCCGACGACATAAGCGACCGGCACCCAACGGGCCATGAAGCGCGGCTCGAATTGGGCGATGACGATCATCGACACCAGACCGATGCCGAACGAAGTAGCTTGCTTGGCCAGCAGGTCCCAGCTCTTGCCGCTGGCCGAATACAGCACGAACAGGCTGCCGGCGGCGAGGGTCAGCAGCAGGATCAGCAGCGGGCCGTCGATGTGCATGCGTTGCAACAGCGTCGCACGGCGACGCATCACATCCTCGCTGGAGAGGATGCGATCGAAATTACTCTTCACGGGCCGTAGCCTCCGCACTGATAGGGCTGGCGTATTCGGCTTTCAGTCGGCCGTCCTGGTCGAGGAGCCAGGCGTCCATGACTTGACGCACCACAGGCGCGGCGACACCGGAACCGGACTCGCCGTTCTCGACCATCACCGACACCACGATTTTCGGGTCGTCGGCCGGCGCGAAGCCGACAAACAAGGCGTGGTCGCGATGACGTTCCTGAACCTTCGAGCGGTCGTACTTCTCGCCCTGCTTGATCGCGACCACCTGGGCGGTACCACTTTTGCCGGCGATCCGGTATTGCGCGCCGATCGAAGCCTTGCGCGCCGTACCGCGCGCACCGTGCATCACTTGCTGCATGCCGTGGTTGACCCGGGTCCAGTCGGACGGATCGCGCAGGATGATGTCCGGCATCGGATTGTCATCCTTCGGCCGCTCGCCTTCGACGGTCTTGGCCAGGTGCGGACGGTTCCACACACCTTTATTGGCCACCAGCGCCGTGGCCTGGGCCAGTTGCAGCGGCGTGGATTGCATGTAGCCCTGACCGATCCCGAGAATCAGCGTTTCACCCGGGAACCAGGCCTGGCGTCGGGTCGCGCGCTTCCACTCACGGGACGGCATCAGCCCCGGCGACTCTTCGAACATGTCCAGCGAGACCTTTTGGCCGATGCCGAACTTGCCCATGTAGGCCGACAAGCGATCAATCCCCAGCTTGTGGGCCAGGTCATAGAAGTAGGTGTCGTTGGACCGCATGATCGCCGTGTCCAGATCGACGTAGCCGTCACCGGTACGGTTCCAGTTGCGATACTTGTGATCGTAATTGGGCAGCATGTAGTAGCCGGGGTCGAAGACCCGGGTCGACGCGGTGACAACGCCCGAGTCCAGGCCCGCAATGGCCACCGCGGGCTTGATGGTCGAACCCGGTGGGTAAAGACCACGCAGCACGCGATTGAACAACGGCCGGTCGATGGAATCACGCAGTTCGGAATAAGCCTTGAAGCTGATGCCGGTCACAAACAGGTTCGGGTCGAAACTCGGCTGACTGACCATTGCCAGCACTTCGCCGGTTTTCGGGTCCAGCGCGACCACCGCACCACGGCGACCGCCGAGTGCCGCTTCGGCCGCTTCCTGCAACTTGATGTCCAGGCTCAGGACGATGTCCTTGCCGGGAATCGGATCGGTACGCTTGAGCACCCGCAAAACGCGGCCTCGTGCGTTGGTTTCGACTTCTTCGTAACCCACCTGGCCATGCAACTCGGGCTCGTAGAAACGCTCGATGCCGGTCTTGCCGATGTGGTGGGTGCCGCTGTAATTGACCGGATCGAGAGACTTCAGCTCTTTCTCGTTGATCCGCCCCATGTAACCCACCGAGTGCGCAAAGTGCGCGCCCTGCGGGTAATGCCGCACCAGCTGCGCAACCACTTCCACACCCGGGAGGCGGAACTGGTTCACGGCGATGCGGGCGATCTGCTCTTCGGTCAGCTCGAACAGGATCGGCACCGGCTCGAATGGCCGACGCCCCTGGCGCATGCGTTTCTCGAAGATCACCCGATCCTCGGGCGTCAGCTCCAGCACCTCGACGATCACGTCGAGCACTTGCTGCCAGTCGCCGGAACGCTCGCGGGTCATGCTCAGGCTGAAGCTGGGCCGGTTGTCGGCCACCACCACGCCATTGCGGTCGAAGATCAATCCGCGGGTCGGCGGAATCGGCTGCACATGGACGCGGTTGTTTTCCGACAGGGTCGAGTGGTACTCGTACTGGATCACCTGGAGGAAATACAGGCGAGCGATCAGCACGCCGATCAGCACCACCACTGCAATAGCCCCGAACACGACGCGGCCACGCACCAGACGGGCGTCTTTTTCGTGGTCCTTGATGCGGATCGGCTGGGACATGAGGCAGAACTACTTGTGGTAAGGGTGACCGGACAGAACTGTCCAGGCACGGTACAGCTGTTCGCCGATCAGAATCCGCACCAGCGGGTGCGGCAACGTCAACGGTGACAACGACCAGCGCTGATCGGCCCGCGCACAAACTTCCGGCGCCAGCCCTTCGGGGCCGCCGACCATGAAATTCACCGTGCGCGAGTCCAGCCGCCAGCGATCGAGCTCGACCGCCAACTGCTCGGTACTCCAGGGCTTGCCGTGGACTTCGAGGGTGACAACGCGCTCGTTCGGCCCGACCTTGGCCAGCATGGCTTCGCCTTCCTGACGGATGAAGCGTGCCACGTCGGCGTTCTTGCCACGGGTGTTGAGCGGTATTTCCACCAGTTCCAGCGCCAGCTCGGACGGAAGACGCTTGGCATATTCATGCCAGCCTTCTTCCACCCACTTGGGCATGCGTGAACCGACGGCGATCAGTCGCAGTCGCACAGCAATCCCTTACAGCTGGTCTTTGTTGAGCTTGGTGAAATGCTCGTGGGTGTTTTCCGGGCTGTGATGCGCAGCGCTGGCCGAACGGCTCTGCTCTGCACCGGCCCACAGGCGCTCCAGGTCGTAGAACTGGCGAGCCGAGGCGGTCATCATGTGCACGATGACATCGTCCATATCCAGCAGGACCCAGTCGCTGTCGCCCTTGCCTTCTTCACCCAAAGGCTTGACGCCCTGGGCTTTGACGGCTTCGCGGACCTTGTCCAGCATGGCGCCGATCTGGCGGTTGGACGTACCGGTAGCGATGATCATGAAGTCAGTGATGCTCTGCTTTTCACGAACGTCGATGACCTGGATGTCCTGGGCCTTCACGTCTTCCAGGGCTGCCACGGCAACCTTGACCAGCGCTTCGCCAGCCAGCTCAGGGCCGGTTGGCGCTTCTACTGGCAGCGGGGCGCTCTTGAATGTGCCTTTGCGCTTTACTTTAGCTACGTCTTTGTCAGTCATATAAAACTCGTTTTGCTCGTATGTTCGGGCGCTTCGCTACACGCATTCACGTGCCTTGAAGCGCACCCTTTTTCAGTTCGACGCACGGTAAAGTCCGTGCGCATCGATGTAGGCCAGGACCGCGTCGGGCACCAGGAAACGTACCGACTTACCGCTGGCCAGCAGTTGACGGATCTGGGTGGCGGATACCGCGAGCGGCGTCTGCCAGACGAATGCAATCTGTCCGCTCGGCCCTTTAAGGGCCAGCGGGTCGCTCACCGAGCGCGCTGCCAGCAGGTTGCGCAAGGCATCCGGCGGTTCGCTGTCGGCATCCGGGCGTTGCAGCACCAGGATGTGGCAATGCTGGAGCAACTCTTCCCAGCGGTGCCAAGTGGGCAGGCCGCAAAATGCGTCCCAGCCCAAAAGTAGAAAAACCTGGTCTTCAGCAGCCAGTTCGGCACGCATCAGTTCCAGGGTGTCGATGGTGTAGGACGGCTTGTCCCGCTGCAATTCGCGGGCGTCCACCACCAACGGCGCCACACCGGCCACCGCGCACTCGACCATCGCCAGACGGTCCTTCGCCGACACCTGCGGCGTACCGCGATGAGGCGGCCTGGCACTCGGTGTCAGGCGTAACTCGTCGAGCGCCAGCGACTCGGCAACTTCCAGCGCACCGCGCAAATGGCCGATGTGCACCGGGTCGAACGTCCCGCCCAGCATGCCGATACGTCGAGGCGCAGGTTCGCTGGTGGTTACCGGGGCCGACGGATTAAGGTCGCCCAAGTCAGACCGACGCCTGGCCGCGCAACTGGCCATCACCGACCACGATGTACTTCTCGCAGGTCAGACCTTCGAGACCCACCGGGCCGCGGGCGTGCAGCTTATCAGTAGAAATGCCAATCTCGGCACCCAATCCGTATTCGAAGCCATCAGCGAAGCAGGTCGGGGTGTTGATCATCACCGACGACGAATCGACTTCCGCGACGAAACGCCGGGTGTCTGCAAGGTTTTCGCTGACGATCGAATCGGTGTGATGGGAGCCGTACTTATTAATGTGCTCGATGGCCTGGTCCAGCCCGTCGACCACGCGGATCGAGAGGATCGGCGCCAGGTACTCGGTGTGCCAGTCTTCTTCAGTGGCCACTGCGGCCTCAATGATCGCCCGAGTGCGCTCGCACCCCCGCAGTTCAACGCCTTTTTCGCGGAACTGGGCAGCTATCGAAGGCAGGAAATCTTTGGCAACGGTTTGATCCACCAACAGCGTCTCCATCGCACCGCAAATGCCATAACGGTAAGTCTTGGCATTGAAGGCAATACGCTGGGCCTTCGGCAGATCGGCGTGGGCACTGACGTAAACGTGGCAGATACCGTCCAGATGCTTGATCACCGGCACACGCGCATCACGGCTGACGCGTTCGATCAGGCCACGGCCGCCACGGGGCACGATGACGTCGACGTATTCAGGCATGGTGATCAGCGCGCCAACGGCGGCACGGTCGGTGGTTTCGACTACTTGCACCACGGCGGCCGGCAGATCGGCTTCGGCCAGGCCGCGTTGAATGCAGGCGGCGATGGCACGGTTGGAATGAATCGCTTCGGAACCGCCGCGCAGGATGGTCGCGTTGCCGGACTTCAGGCACAGGCTGGCGGCGTCGATGGTCACGTTGGGCCGGGATTCGTAGATGATCCCGATGACGCCCAGCGGCACACGCATCTTGCCGACCTGAATCCCCGACGGACGGAAGCTCATGTCGCGAATGGCTCCGACCGGGTCCGGCAACGCTGCAACCTGGCGCAAACCGACGATCATGCCGTCGATACGCTCCGGGGTCAGCGCCAGACGTTCCAGCAGCGCAGGTTCCAGGCCATTGGCTCGACCAGCCGCCAGATCCAGCTCATTGGCGGCCGTCAGCTCGGCACGCGCGGCATCCAGCGCATTGGCAGCCGCCTGCAAGGCGCGGTTTTTCTGCGCGGTGCTGGCACGGCCGATGATGCGCGACGCTTCACGGGCGGCGCGACCCAGGCGGGTCATGTAGTCGAGAACGGACTCAGTCATTGTCTGCTGTGATCTTGGCAAAGATGAAAGCGGCAGATTATAGCTGTCGCGTCCCCTGACTAACAGCGGTGACGGGCGGATGGTCGAAATGGAGGGCAATTTGCCGACGTTCAGCCGTGATTAAGCTGCAAATTGTTATCATCACGACTCAATCAGCTTTGATAAATGCCGTTCATCATGTCCAACCTGACTGTTCGTGCGACCGCTGCGGGCCTGCCCACCGGGCTCCCGGACGCATTTTTCGACCGGGATGCGCAAACGCTGGCCCGGGATTTACTTGGCAAAGTCATCCGGCATCGGGTCGGTGAACTGTGGCTCAGCGCCCGGATCATCGAGACCGAAGCCTATTACTTCGAAGAAAAAGGCAGCCATGCCTCTCTCGGCTACACAGAAAAGCGTAAGGCTTTGTTTCTGGATGGCGGCCACATTTATATGTATTACGCCCGGGGCGGTGATTCCCTGAATTTCAGTGCTCAAGGTCCGGGCAATGCGGTTTTGATTAAGTCCGCTTATCCGTGGGTCGACGAGTTGAGCGGCCCGGCAAGCCTGGCGCAGATGCTGCTGAACAATCCCGACGCTCAGGGCCGCCCTCGCCCGTCGCAAAAACTCTGTGCCGGGCAAACGCTGTTGTGCAAGGCGCTGGGTTTGAAGGTGCCGGTATGGGACGCCAAGCGTTTTGATCATGAAGTGCTGCTGGTGGAGGATGTCGGCCCGGCGCCGGGTCACATCATTCAAACCACACGCCTGGGTATTCCCCATGGGCGCGATGAGCATCTGATGTACCGCTTCGTCGATGCAGCTTACGCGCCGTATTGCACGCGAAACCCGCTGCGACGGGGGCAGGTCGAAGGTCGCGATTATTTTTTGCTCACTTGAACAATGAAAATCCCTTGTAGGAGCAAGCTTGCTCGCGATAGCGGTCTGACAGTCGAAGCAGATGTTGCCTGACACTCCGCCATCGCGAGCAAGCTTGCTCCTACAGGGGTCTGTAGTGTTTTGAAGATTGCGTTCGGCCCTTGAGGCCAATTGATTATTCAATGGAGTTGTTTTTATGGGCCCATGGCTCGATAGCGTGACCGGATGGCTGACGGTCAACCCGCAATGGCTGGCTGCGGCGGTGTTCATCGTGGCCTTCGTGGAATGCCTGGCGATTGCCGGACTGATCGTACCCGGCACGGTGTTGCTGTTTGCCGTCGCCGTGCTGGCCGGCAGCGGTGCGCTGTCGTTGAGCGAAACCTTGCTGCTGGGATTCGTTGCCGGCGTGCTGGGCGATATCGTTTCCTACTTTGTTGGGCGACATTTCCATCAGAACATCCGGCGCCTGCCCGGCCTGCGCCATCACCCGGAGTGGATCGCCGGTGCCGAGGCTTACTTCCAGCGCTATGGCATCGCCAGCCTGCTGGTCGGACGATTCATCGGGCCACTAAGGCCGATGCTGCCGATGGTCGCCGGGATGTTCGACATGCCGTTCCCGCGCTTCGTCGCCGTCAGCCTGCTGGCCACTGCCGGCTGGAGCGTCGCCTACCTGCTGCCCGGCTGGGCCACGGGCGCGGCGATTCGCTTGCCATTACCGGAAGGTTTCTGGCCTGAGGCCGGGATCGTCGCCGGCAGCATCGCCGTGATGGTCGGCCTGAGCGCAACCAGCAGCCTGCGCCGTCATCGCAAGGCCACGATACTGATCGCCAGCATGAGCTTGTTGATTCTGGCCGGATTGTTTATCGGCTACCCGCACCTCACCGCTCTCGACCAGGGTTTGATGACGCTGGTGCAGGAACACCGCAGCCCGATGCTCGATGAAGTCGCCGTGACTTTCACCCTGATCGGCGAGTTCCGCAATATGCTGCTGTTCAGCGCCCTGCTCACCGTTTTGCTGCTGCTGACCCGGCAATGGCGACAGGCGATTTTCGCCGGCAGCACACTGCTCGTCACCGCACTCGGCAATACGCTCACCAAACACTTTTTCGCCCGGTTGCGCCCGGAAGTCCTGAGCGACCCGCTTACCAGCTACAGCATGCCCAGCGGCCATGCCTCGGGCTCTTTCGCGCTGTTTCTGACGCTCGCCGTGCTGGCCGGTCGCGGACAACCGCCAAGGATGCGCCTGACCTGGTTGCTGCTGGGTTGCCTGCCGGCGCTGGCGATTGCCTTGTCGCGCGTGTACCTGGGCGCGCACTGGCCAACGGATGTGCTGGCCGGCGCCATGCTGGCGGCGTGCGTGTGTGCGGCGAGCCTGGGGTTGAGTCAGCGCCAGACACCGCTCAACGCCATGCCACCCAAAGTCTGGTGGCTGGTGTTGCCGGCGATGGTGGTGTTATTCGGCTTCTTCGCGTTGCGGCATTTACCGCACGCAATGTTGCGGTATGCCTATTGATCGAACACAAAAAGCCCGAGCATTGCTCGGGCTTTTTTATCCAGCGAAATTGTTCAAGTACGTCGAGCTTCGCGTTTTTCGATCAGCGCATCCGCGGCATCGGCGGCAGCCTGAGCAGCGACTTCATAGTTGAATCGCTGTTGACTCTTCAGCACGACCAGCATGACCTCAACGGCGCATTGATCCCAGATAGCCTGTTTTTGTGTTGCGTCGGAATCCATTTACATCTTCCTTTTCAAATGTGAACCCACTTCCTGTGGGCAGACTTGAAACTATGCGTATCCGTTGCTTCCGACAATGCTGGCCTGAGGCCCAAACTGCTACCAAATGCGTTCATCAGCCCTTCGCTTTCAAGCGAACAACTCACCCTGCAATTCATCGAGCAGCGCCTGGATCGCATCCAGTCGTTGCTGCGGATCGTCGAGTTGCAGCAGGTCGATCTTGTCCACCTCGGCGAATGGCAGCAGGTACGCCAACTGATTGGCCAGCGACTGTTGCCCGGTCGCTTCGGTGCCCATGTTCAGCGCTTCGACCATCGGGTGTTCGGCCAGGGCCTTGAGCAGTGCGACGAGGTCGGCATCCTCATCCTGCAAGGGTTGCTCCGGTTCGTCTTCCAGCCACTCGACCTCGGCGACGGTCAACTGATCGCGCTGAACCTCGGTGCGCAACACGTGAAAACGCCGCCCGCCCTGCACCCGAATGCCCAGCAGGCCATTGTCCTGCTGCTTGAAATCGGTGATCAGCGCCTCACACCCGACCAGCGCATAACCTGACGGGGCGATGCCGACCTCTTCACCCTCAAGGATGCACACCACGCCGAAGCCGCCGCCCTGTTTCATGCAGCGACCAATCATGTCCAGGTAGCGCGCCTCGAAAATCTGCAAGTCGAGGATGCAGCCCGGAAACAGCACCGTATTCAGCGGGAAAAGCGGCAGGCTCATAGACATTTCCTTACACCACCATCGACACCGCCAACGGCAGGAACACCGCCGTGGCCACGCCCATCAGACTCATCGCCAGCGCCGCGAAGGCGCCGCATTCTTCACTTTCCTGCATCGCCACGGCCGTGCCCACCGCATGGGCGGTCATGCCCAGCGCCATGCCGCGCGCCTCGGGGCTGTGGACGCCGAGCCGGTTCAGCAGGCTCGGCCCAAAGATCGCCCCGATTACGCCGGTGATCAACACAAAAACCGCCGCCAGCGCCGCGACGCCGCCGATCTGTTCGGCCACCAGCATGGCGATCGGCGAGGTCACCGACTTCGGCGCCATGGTCATCAGGATCATGTGCTCTGCACCAAACGACCACCCCAGCAACACGCCCATGCCGGTGGCAATCACGCCACCTATCACCAGCGTAGTAAATATCGGCCAGAACAACTGCCGAATCCGCCGCAGGTTGAGGTAAAGCGGCACGGCCAGCGCAACGGTGGCCGGGCCGAGCAAAATACTGAGGATCTCGGTACTCTTGCGGTACTCGGCGTAGGTCAGGCCGCAGCCGACCAGCACGCCAATGACCAACAGCATGGAGACCAGCACCGGCTGCAGAAAAATCCAGCGGGTTTTCTCGAACGCCGCCAACACCAGCTGATAGGCGCCGAGGGTGATGCCGATGCCGAACAATGGATGATGAATCACCGACACCCAGGCGCCCTGCCAGTCGAAGATCATTGCGAGTCCTCGCGGTGCGCGTGGCGTTTGACCATGCGCTGCATCAGCACACCGGCGAACGCCATGGACAGCAGCAGCGACAACACCAGTGCGCCGACGATGGCCCAGAAGTCCGCTGCAATGTCCTTGGCGTAAACCATCACGCCCACGGCCGGCGGCACCAGCAGCAATGGCAGGTAACGCAGCAGGCTGCCGGCCGCCAGGCTCAACGGCTCGCCGACCTGGCCACGGCTGATCAGGAACACCAGCAGAAGCAGCAGGCCGATGATCGGCCCCGGCAGCACCGGCAAAAACAAATGGTTGATGGCGGTGCCCAGCAATTGGAACAACACCAGCCAGGTCAGGCCACGTAACAACATCCGTCCTCTCCCCCGAAAAATCGCGCCCGGCATTATAAGCATGCCAACGCTATAGACCGGCATTCGCCAAAAGCATGGTCAGTTGACCGGAGCAATTTGCCATGTTGATCTAAAGTGGTAATCCGGGAGGTCAAATCCCCCCACCTCAAAACTATAAAACCGATGAACCCAAGGAGAGTCTCAATGCCCTATGTTCCAGTTGCAGAGCTCAAAGATTATGTCGGCAAGGAACTTGGACGTTCCGAATGGCTAACTATCGATCAGGAGCGCATCAACCTGTTCGCCGAAGCCACTGGAGACTATCAGTTCATCCACGTCGACCCGGTCAAAGCCGCGCAAACGCCATTTGGCAGCACCATTGCCCACGGTTTCCTGTCGCTGTCGCTGATCCCGAAACTGATGGAAGACATCCTCATCCTGCCTGAAGGCTTGAAGATGGTGGTCAATTACGGCCTCGACAGCGTGCGGTTCATTCAGCCGGTCAAGGTCAATTCGAAAGTGCGCCTCAAGGTCGATCTGACCGAAGTCACCGAGAAGAAGCCCGGCCAATGGCTGCTCAAGGCCACCGCCACGCTCGAGATCGAAGGTTCGGAAAAACCGGCCTATATCGCCGAGCCACTGTCGCTCTGCTTCGTGTAAACGCTCCCGGATGCGAAGCAGCTCACGCTGTTTCGCGACCTCTCTCTATATCTCAGTCATAGAGCTGCGGCATACTCGGTCGCCTAATTGCCCGGATCCCGCTATGCGCTCACTTGCACTCATTGCCTTGACCCTGATGCTCACCGCTTGCGGCGACAGCGAATCGCTGTTGCCGCCCGATGCGCGCCTGCCGGACGGCGGCCGCTATCGCGGAGACCTGGTCAACGGATTGCTGCAAGGCCAGGGTCGCGTCGATTACCCGAACGGCAGCTGGTACGCCGGCAGTTTCGACAAGGGCCAGTGGCACGGCCAGGGCGAATGGCACGGCAGCAACGGCGAGCTGTATCGCGGCAATTTCAACCTGGGGCTGTTCGACGGCCAGGGCACGCTGACCACCAGCGGCAGCAGCTACACCGGCGGCTTCAAGGCGGGTCGGCGCGAAGGCGAAGGCACCCTCAAAGAAAACGGCATGACCTACCGCGGCGAATTCAAGGCCGATCAATATTCGGGGCTCGGCCGTCTGGAACTCGAAGACGGCAGCTCGTATCAAGGTCAGTTCGCCCACGGCAAACCCAACGGCGAAGGCCAGCGTGGCGACGCCAGCGGCAATCAGTTCACCGGGCATTTCAAGGACGGTCAGCTGGAAGGCAACGGGACATTCAACAGCGCTGAAGGCGACATTTACGTCGGCAGCTTCAAGAACAACCAACTGCACGGCAAGGGCCGCTACGAAAACGCCGACGGTGATGTCTGGCTCGGCCAGTTCAAGGAAGGTTCGCTGAATGGCAAAGGCGAGTTGATCGGCGCCGACGGCAGCCACTACATCGGCCAGTTCAGCGACTGGCGCTTCACCGGTCAGGGCCGACTGAACCTTTCAGATGGCAGCTTCTACATCGGCCAGTTCGACGGCGACAATTATCAGGGACGCGGCACGCTGGTGCTGACCGATGGCACCGTGCAGAGCGGCACGTGGGCCAATGGTCAGCGAGTACGCGATGCCGACGGCAAGCTGTTGCCCGACAGCCTTGAACTCGGCTTGCTGGCCCAGGGCCGCTTGCTCGAAGACGCGCTGGCCAATGTGCCGGCTTCGACCCCGGCGATCGAGTTGTACACCTTGACTGTCGGCGGTGACGGCAAGCAGAGCGTGTTCCTGCGTGAATCCGATTACGTCAGCAACATGCTCACCAGCCGTTTCGGTGCGTTTGGCCAGATCCGCCTGGTGAACCATCGCGACCACCTCGTCGACCGGCCGATGGCCACCCGGGAAAACCTGCGCCGTGCGGCGCTGACGCTGGCCGAGCGCAGCGGCCCGGAAGACCTGATCTTCATCTACCTGACCAGCCACGGCACCAGCGAGCACGAACTGGTGCTCGACCAGCCACGCATGGAGCTGTCCGACCTGCCGGCCAACGAACTCGGCGCCGTGCTCGCCCCGCTGAAAAACCGCGACAAGATCATCGTGATTTCGTCTTGCTACTCCGGTGGTTTCATCCCCGCCCTCAAGGACGAACGTACCCTGATCATGACCGCGTCGCGCGCCGACCGCGTGTCCTTCGGGTGCTCGGAAGAAGCCAACTTCACCTACTTCGGCGACGCGCTGTTCGCCCAGGCCCTGAACCAGACCGACGACCTGGAACAAGCCTTCAAGCTGGCCAAGGCCTCCGTGGCCGAGCGTGAACTGGCGGACAGTTTCGAAGCCTCTGAACCGCAAATCTGGGCGCCGAAAACCGTTCTCTCCCATTGGCAGCTGTTACGTAAACAGCAGGCACGAAAAGCGCTACAAAGTGTCTCTATCGACAGCAAGGACGCAAAGAGCAACTAAGCTGATCAGTATCAAGGGGGACATATTATGTACTTGACGCCTCAGCACGTATTGCTTGCCGGAGCTACCGGGTTAACCGGTGAACACTTGCTTGATCGCCTGCTCAACGAGCCTACGATCACGCGCGTATTGGCCCCCTCACGCCGGCCGCTGGCCGAGCATCCGCATCTGGAAAACCCGGTCGGCGACCCGGCGATGTTCCTGCCGCAACTTAGCGGTCGCGTCGACATCGCCTACTGCTGCCTCGGCACCACGATCAAACAGGCCGGCTCGGAAGCGGCGTTCCGCGCGGTCGACCTCGACATGGTAGTGGCCTTCGCCAAACGGGCGCGGGAAATGGGTGCGCGACACTTGATCGTTATCAGCGCCCTGGGGGCCGATCGCAGATCCTCGGTTTTCTACAACCGGGTCAAAGGCGAGATGGAGTACGCATTGCGCGCACAAAACTGGCCACAGCTGACCATTTGTCGACCTTCGGTGTTGCTGGGTGAGCGCCTCGAACCGCGCCTGGCCGAGCAGGTCGCCGGTCCGTTGTCCCGCTTGATCCCCGGCAAATACCGTGGCATCGAAGCTTGCCAACTGGCCAGGGCGATGTGGCGACTGGCGCTGGAAGAACAGGATGGGATACGGATTGTCGAGTCGGATGAGTTGAGGAAGCTAGGCAAGTAATTCTTTGTCGTTTGAGCGGACGCCTTCGCGGGCAAGCCTCGCTCCTACAGGGTCAATGGTGAACCTGTAGGAGCGAGCGGTGCGGCGGTCCGACTTGCCCGCGAAGGCCGCAACACCGATCTAACGCCGAACGCTACAACCCACCCGTCGCCTGAAAACTCACGCCGATCACCGTCAACACCGACAACGGCAACAGCAGCGTATCAAGCAACGCGCTGGCCGGCAGATCGACACCCGGATAGCTCGGCGCCTCAGCCCCAAAACGATCCATCGCACAGCAACCGCCATTCAGGGCGTACAAGTCCAGGCGCGTCCCCGCATACACCACCGGTGCCCCCGGTTTGGCAGCATCCAGCGTGCGTGCCGTGGCGCGCCCCGCCAGTTGCAGCGCCAGCACAATCGTCAGCAGCTTATTCATCGCTGGTCAGATGGTGTTCGCCCCAACGCGGCAGCATGTCTTGTGGAATGTTCAGCAGGTTGAGAATCCGCGCCACCACGAAATCGATCAGATCATCGATGGTCTGCGGCTGATGATAGAAGCCCGGCGACGCCGGCAAAATGGTCACGCCCATGTTCGACAACTTGAGCATGTGCTCCAGATGAATGCTCGAATACGGCGCTTCACGCGGCACCAGAATCAGCTGGCGACGCTCCTTCAGCGTGACATCGGCGGCTCGCTCGATCAGGTTGTTACAGGCACCGGTGGCAATGGCCGACAGCGTACCGGTCGAACACGGCACGACCACCATCGCCGACGGCGCACCGGAGCCCGAGGCCACCGGCGACATCCAGTCTTCCTTGCCGTACACCCGAATCTGCCCGGCGGCAGCGCCGGTGTACTCGGTGAGGAAGGCCTGCATCATTTGGGTTTTCGGCGGCAGCGTGACGTCAGTCTCGGTGGCCATCACCAGTTGCGCAGCCTTGGAAATCAGGAAGTGCACCTCGCGGTCTTCGCGGATCAGGCAGTCCAGCAGGCGCAAACCGTACTGGGCGCCCGAAGCGCCGGTCATCGCCAGCGTGATGCGTTCCGGGCCGTTGTTCATTGCAGCGCCTCGGCGAGTTTACCGTGCAGGCCGCCGAAGCCGCCGTTGCTCATGATCACCACGTGAGTGCCGGGCTGCGCCTGGCTCTTCACACGGTCGATGATGCCTTCCAGTGATTCGCTGACAATCGACGGCACACTGCACAGCGCGGCGGTCGCGCCCAAATCCCAACCGAGGTTGGCCGGTGCGTACCAGATCACCTGATCGGCATCGACCACGCTTTCCGGCAAACCGTCGCGGTGCGCGCCAAGTTTCATGGAGTTGGAGCGCGGCTCGATGATGGCGATCAGCGGCGCGTCGCCGATGCGTTTGCGCAGACCGTCGAGGGTCGTGGCGATGGCCGTCGGGTGATGGGCAAAATCGTCATAGATGGTAATGCCGCGGACCTCGGCGACCTTTTCCATCCGGCGCTTCACGCTTTTGAACGCGCTCAGCGCGGCAATGCCCATCGACGGCACAACACCGACATGCCGCGCGGCTGCCAGGGTGGCCAGTGCGTTGGCAACGTTATGCTGGCCGGTCATGTCCCACTCGACCACGCCTTGAGCGACGCCTTCGAACATCACTTCGAATTTCGAACCGTCTTCGCTCAGCAGTTTGACCTGCCACTGACCACCGGCGCCGGTGGTTTGCACCGGGGTCCAGCAGCCCATCTCGATCACGCGCTGCAATGCCGGCTCGGTGGTCGGATGGATCACCAGGCCTTCGCTCGGGATGGTCCGCACCAAATGGTGGAACTGCCGCTCGATGGCCGGCAGATCGGGGAAGATGTCAGCGTGATCGAACTCCAGGTTGTTCAGGATCGCCGTGCGCGGGCGGTAGTGAACGAACTTGGAGCGCTTGTCGAAGAATGCACTGTCGTACTCGTCGGCTTCGATCACGAAGAACGGCGTGCCGCCCAGACGCGCCGACACCGAGAAATTCTGCGGCACGCCGCCGATCAGGAAACCGGGGCTCATGCCCGCGTGTTCCAGCACCCAGGCCAGCATGCTGCTGGTGGTGGTCTTGCCGTGCGTACCGGCGACGGCCAGCACCCAGCGGCCTTGCAACACGTGATCGGCCAGCCATTGCGGACCGGAGACGTATGGCAGGCCTTTGTTCAGTACGTATTCAACAGCCGGGTTACCGCGGGACATGGCGTTGCCGATGACCACCAGATCCGGCGCCGGATCGAGCTGGGCGGGATCATAACCTTGGGTCAGTTCAATGCCCTGCGCCTCGAGCTGAGTGCTCATCGGCGGATAGACGTTGGCATCGGAGCCGGTCACATGATGGCCCAGCTCTTTGGCCAGAACCGCCATCGAACCCATGAAAGTGCCGCAGATACCAAGAATATGAATGTGCATTAGTCGACCTCGTAAAACATGGCCGCAGGTTAGCGTAGGGAGGCGAAAATCGCACCTTGTGTTTGTAGGAGCGAGCGGTGCGGCGACCCGACTTGCCCGCGAATGCCATCACACGGTTCACCTGATGCACCGCGTTATCGTTCTTCGCGGGCAAGCCTCGCTCCTACGCCTATCGTGCGATGCCGTGTTTACGCAGCTTTCTATAGAGGGTGTTACGGCTGACACCCAACTGCTCGGCGGTATGGGTCATGTGCCAACGGGTTTGCTCCAGCGCATTCAGCAACGCCAGGCGCTCGGCATCATCCAGCGGATGTTCGCAAGGCGGTTCGACGGCAACAACCGGCACCGGCCTGGCCTGTCGAATCATCGCCGGCAAATCCTCCAGCCCGATCCGCCCGCCATCACACAACGCCGCCAAGGTGCGCAGCACGTTGCGCAGTTGCCGCACGTTCCCGGGCCAGGCGAAACCCAGCAACGCCTGGCGTGCGGGCTCATCAATCAGCACCGTCTCCCCGCCCGCCTCTTCCGCCAGCAGGAAGTCGAGCAACTGCGATTTGTCACTGCGTTCGCGCAACGCCGGCAACGCAATCTCCAACCCATTGAGCCGGTAATACAAATCCTCGCGGAAGCTACCGTCCTGCACCCGTTCCAGAAGATTACGGTGAGTCGCGCTGATGATCCGCACGTTGACCGCTTCCGGCTCGCCGCCAATCGGCACCACTTGCCGATCTTCCAGCACTCTTAATAGCCGGGTCTGCAACGCCAGCGGCATGTCGCCGATTTCATCGAGGAACAAGGTCCCGCCGTCCGCCTGCTGCAACTTGCCGCGCATGCCTTCCTTGCGTGCGCCGGTAAAGCTGCCGCCGCGATAGCCGAACAACTCGCTCTCGATCAGGCTTTCCGGGATGGCCGCGCAGTTGAGCGCGACGAAGGCTTTTTCGGCCCGCTGACTGGCCTGATGCACCGCTTTGGCGAAGGCCTCCTTGCCGGACCCGGTTTCGCCGTTGATCAACAGCGGCACATCCCGTTCGAACACGCGCAGGGATTTGCGGAAGTCTTCCTGCAAACCCGCATCGCCCAGACAAATGCCCGACAGGCGCGCAGGTTCGGCAACGACCCGACTGGTCACTACCGGCACCGGAATGCTGCGCGGCTGACCGCGCAACACGGCAAACAGGCCGCGCCCGTCACGTGCGCGCAACGGCCAACTGGCGCTGGCATTCACACTCGCGCGGCCCAGCAACTCATCCAGCGAGCAATCGAAAAACGCCTCGACCGGTTTGCCCAGCAGCCCGCCACGACTATGCCCCAGCAGGTTCAGCGCGCTCTGATTGACCGCGCTGATCCGACCCTCGCCGTCGAACGCCAGCAGCCCTTCGCTGAACAGCCCGACGGATTCCGCCTGCAGGTGAAAGCGCAGCAACCATTGATTGTCGAAGTAACGCAGGAAATAGCAGCTCTCGATCATCTTCGCCGACAGATTGACCAAGGCCATGGTGTGGAACTGACTTTGCCGTGACACCTCGTGCCGCGCCGAGGACACGTCGAGCACCGCCAGCAGTTCGCCATGCGGATCGAACACCGGGCTCGCCGAGCAAGTCAGGCCAGTGTGACGACCACGAAAATGTTCGTCCTGGTGAATGGTCAGCGACTGACGCTCCACCAGGCAGGTGCCGATGCCGTTGGTGCCTTCGCAGGCTTCGCTCCAGTCGGCACCGAGCCAGAGGCCGGCGCGTTCGAAAATCTTCCGCTCGGCGGGTGCCGTCACACAATTGAGGATCACCCCGCGCGCATCCGTCAGCAGCACCGCATGGCCGGCGCCGGACAGCTGCTGATGAAGACTGCTCATTTCGTTGCCGGCGATGTGCAGCACTTGCTGCAAGCGTTCGCGGCTTTCGAGGACACGACCGTGCTCCAGCACCGTCGGCGCCATGGTCAGGGCCGGGTCGAGGTGATAGTCCTCAAGACAACGCAGCCAGGAACGGGCAATGGACGGATCGCTGCCGGGACCGTGCAGGTGGGATTTCCCCTGGGTCACGGTCAGCACTTGCTGGGCATGGCGACTCAAATGGTTGTCGTGCATTTCTTATTATTCTCCCCGGGGCTCGGTGACCCGTACTGAGGTGATGCCCGAGCATCCTCCAGCCTAGCCCGCATTGCAATGCTGGCAAGACCGGTCAGTCACAAGCTGTGCCACAAGCGGTACAAACTGTCACTGGGACTGTACCGATTCCGTCACGGGCGCCGCCCGCCTGTCCGACAAAAACTACGCAAGGCCTTGATTTGCTTGACCTGCAGGGCAGTGGCCCGACCTTTGCTCTACGCTTATAGCAAGCGCACATGCGCCTCTCTAATAAGTACAAAAGCCAAGGAGAAAACACCATGCGTTACGCTCACCCCGGTACTGAAGGCGCTATCGTTTCGTTCAAAGCCAAATACGGTAACTACATCGGCGGCGAGTTCGTCGCGCCTGTCAAAGGTCAGTACTTCACCAATACCTCGCCAGTGAATGGCCAACCGATTGCCGAATTCCCGCGCTCCACGGCCGAAGACATCGACAAAGCCCTGGACGCTGCCCACGCCGCTGCCGATGCCTGGGGCGCCACGTCCGCCCAGGCGCGCTCGCTGGTGCTGCTGAAAATCGCCGACCGCATCGAGCAGAACCTGGAACTGCTGGCGATCACCGAATCCTGGGACAACGGCAAAGCCGTTCGCGAAACCCTCAACGCCGACATCCCGCTGGCCGCCGACCACTTCCGTTACTTCGCCGGTTGCATACGTGCGCAGGAAGGCAGCGCTGCCGAGATCGACGGCAACACCGTGGCCTATCACATCCATGAACCGCTGGGCGTGGTCGGGCAGATCATCCCGTGGAACTTCCCGATCCTGATGGCCGCGTGGAAACTCGCCCCGGCGCTGGCGGCGGGTAACTGCGTGGTGCTCAAGCCAGCAGAACAAACGCCGCTGGGCATTACCGTGCTGGTAGAGCTGATTGGCGACCTGCTGCCACCGGGCGTGCTCAACATTGTGCAAGGTTTCGGCAAAGAAGCCGGCGAAGCGCTCGCCACCAGCAAACGCATCGCCAAGATCGCCTTCACTGGCTCGACCCCGGTCGGCTCGCACATCATGAAATGCGCTGCCGAAAACATCATCCCGTCCACCGTGGAGCTGGGTGGCAAATCGCCGAACATCTTCTTCGAAGACATCATGAAAGCCGAACCGTCCTTCATCGAGAAAGCTGCTGAAGGCCTGGTGCTGGCATTCTTCAACCAGGGCGAAGTCTGCACCTGCCCGTCCCGCGCGCTGGTTCAGGAATCGATCTACGACGACTTCATGAAAGAGGTGATGAAAAAAGTCCTGTCGATCAAACGCGGCGACCCGCTGGACACCGACACCATGGTCGGCGCCCAGGCGTCCGAGCAGCAATTCGACAAAATCCTTTCGTACCTGGAAATCGCCAAGGGCGAAGGCGCCGAGCTGCTGACCGGCGGCAAGGTGGAAAAACTCGAGGGCAGTCTGGCGACGGGTTATTACATCCAGCCGACCCTGCTCAAGGGCACCAACAAAATGCGTGTGTTCCAGGAAGAAATCTTTGGCCCGGTGGTGAGCATCACCACGTTCAAGGACGAAGCCGAAGCCCTGGCCATCGCCAACGACACCGAGTTCGGCCTCGGCGCCGGCCTCTGGACCCGCGACATCAACCGCGCCTATCGCATGGGCCGCGCCATCAAGGCCGGTCGCGTGTGGACCAACTGCTATCACCTGTACCCGGCGCACGCCGCGTTCGGTGGCTACAAAAAGTCCGGCGTCGGTCGTGAAACCCACAAAATGATGCTCGATCACTATCAGCAGACCAAAAACCTGCTGGTGAGCTACGACATCAATCCGTTGGGCTTCTTCTAACCCCGCGCGATACCGCGTAACGGTCTTCGCGAGCAAGCTTCGCTCCTACAGGATCACGCCGTACCTGTAGGAGCGAGGCTTGCCCGCGAAGGCATCCTCAAACACACCACAAATCACTGCCCTACCGCTCTGGCACGGGCTTTGCGTGCCCGCTCCACACCAAAAACCAGTTTCCGAAAGTCCAACAGATCAAACAATAAAAAAGACAGCGAGGACTTATGACTTCTTCCACACAGCTCAAACCCACACTCGGCACCCTGCACTTATGGGGCATTGCCGTCGGCCTGGTGATTTCCGGCGAGTACTTCGGCTGGAGTTATGGCTGGGGCACCGCAGGCACTCTGGGTTTCCTCGTCACCGCCCTGATGGTGGCGACGATGTACACCTGCTTCATCTTCAGTTTCACTGAATTGACCACCGCCATTCCCCACGCTGGCGGGCCCTTTGCCTACAGCCGACGGGCTTTCGGCGAGAAAGGCGGCTTGATTGCCGGCATTGCCACGCTGATTGAATTCGTCTTTGCGCCGCCAGCCATTGCCATGGCCATTGGCGCTTATCTGAACGTTCAATACCCGGAACTTGACCCCAAGATTGCCGCCGTTGGCGCCTATTTTGTGTTCATGACGCTCAACATCCTCGGCGTCAGCATCGCCGCCACGTTTGAACTGGTGGTGACCGTGCTCGCCGTCGCCGAGTTGCTGGTGTTCATGGGCGTGGTCGCACCGGGCTTCAGCTTCAGCAACTTCGTGCTCAACGGCTGGTCGGGTTCAAACGAGTTCACCATCGCCTCAATCCCCGGCATCTTTGCGGCGATCCCGTTTGCGATCTGGTTTTTCCTCGCGATTGAAGGTGCGGCGATGGCGGCTGAAGAAGCCAAAGACCCGAAACGCACGATTCCCAAGGCGTACGTCAGCGGCATTCTGACGTTGGTGTTCCTCGCGATCGGCGTGATGGTGATGGCCGGCGGCGTGGGCGACTGGCGTCAATTGTCGAACATCAACGACCCGCTGCCTCAGGCGATGAAAGCCGTGGTCGGCAACAATTCGACCTGGATGCACATGCTGGTCTGGATCGGCCTGTTCGGGCTGGTGGCGAGTTTCCACGGGATCATTCTCGGCTACTCGCGTCAGTTCTTCGCCCTGGCCCGGGCCGGCTACCTGCCACGTTCGCTGGCCAAACTGTCGCGTTTCCAGACCCCGCACCGGGCCATTCTGGCCGGCGGCGTGATCGGCATCGCGGCAATCTACAGCGACGGCCTGGTCAACCTGCAAGGCATGACGCTGACGGCAGCGATGATCACCATGTCGGTATTCGGTGCCATCGTGATGTACATCATCAGTATGCTGAGCCTGTTCAAGCTGCGTAAGACCGAGCCGAACCTGGAACGCAGCTTCCGCGCGCCGGGTTACCCGATCGTACCGGGGATTGCGCTGTTCCTGGCCGTGGTGTGCCTGGTGGCGATGGCGTGGTTCAACCCGCTGATCGGCTGTGTGTTCCTCGGTTTCATGGCGGCCGGGTATTTGTATTTCCAACTGACCGCCAAGCAGCGCTTCGATGCGCCGGCGGATGCGATGCTCGAAGGCGCCTGAACTGCACCGGCGCCGGGCGCACGCCCTGTTTGAGTGCGCCCGTTTCCTGTAGGAGCGAGGCTTGCCCGCGAATGCGGTGTGTCATTTGCATAGATGCTGACTGACCCACCGCATTCGCGGGCAAGTCGGATCGCCGCACCGCTCGCTCCTACAGGATTAGCGGCGCTGTTACGTTTTTCATAGAACCAGGAGGACACCGTGGCCACATTTGCCCATTCCATCGGCGCCCAGACCTACCGCTTCGCCAGCCTCAAAGAGGTCATGGCCAAGGCCAGCCCGGCGCGCTCCGGGGATTTCCTGGCCGGCGTCGCCGCCCTTAACGATGGCGAGCGCGTCGCCGCGCAAATGGCCCTGGCTGACATCCCGCTGACTCACTTCCTGCAGGAAGTGCTGATTCCTTACGAGGCCGATGAAGTCACCCGACTGATCATCGACACTCACGACAAACAAGCCTTCGCCGTGGTCAGCCATCTCACCGTTGGCGGGTTTCGCGACTGGCTGCTCAGCGATGCCGCCGACGAACAGAGCCTGCGCGCCCTCGCACCAGGCCTGACGCCGGAAATGGCCGCGGCCGTGTCAAAAATCATGCGCGTGCAGGACCTGGTGCTGGTCGCACAGAAAATCCGCGTGATCACGCACTTTCGCGGCACCATGGGCCTGCGGGGACGCTTATCCACCCGCCTGCAACCCAACCACCCCACCGACGAACCGGCCGGTATCGCCGCGAGCATTCTCGACGGCCTGCTGTACGGCAACGGCGACGCGATGATCGGTATCAACCCGGCCACCGACAGCATTGCCTCGATTTGCGCGATGCTGGAAATGCTCGACGCGATCATCCAGCGCTACGAAATTCCTACACAAGCCTGCGTGCTGACCCACGTCACCACGTCAATCGAAGCGATCAATCGCGGCGTTCCGCTGGACCTGGTGTTCCAGTCGATCGCCGGCACCGAAGCGGCCAATGCCAGCTTCGGCATCAACCTGAACGTGTTGCAGGAAGGTTACGACGCCGGTTTGAGCCTGAATCGCGGCACGCTTGGGCAAAACCTGATGTATTTCGAGACCGGCCAGGGTAGCGCGCTGTCGGCCAACGCCCACCACGGCATCGATCAACAAACCTGCGAAACCCGCGCCTACGCAGTTGCCCGACATTTCAAACCGTTCTTGGTGAACACCGTCGTAGGATTTATCGGCCCGGAATACCTCTACAACGGCAAACAGATCATCCGTGCAGGCCTGGAAGACCACTTCTGCGGCAAATTGCTGGGCGTGCCGATGGGCTGCGACATCTGTTACACCAACCACGCCGAAGCCGACCAGGACGACATGGACACCCTGCTGACCCTGCTGGGCGTGGCCGGGATCAACTTCATCATGGGCATCCCCGGTTCCGACGACATCATGCTCAACTACCAGACCACTTCGTTCCACGACGCGCTCTACGCCCGACAAACCCTGGGCTTGAAACCGGCGCCGGAGTTCGAACAGTGGCTGGCAAAAATGGGCATTTTCACTCAGGCCGATGGCAAGATTCATTTCGGCGAGCGCCTGCCGCCAGCCTTCCGCCAGGCGATGGGGCAACTGGGATGAGTGTCGAGATGGATAAACCGCCTGTTGATTCAGATAATCCTTTGCTGGAACTGCGGCGCCTGACCCCGGCACGGATTGCCCTGGGCCGCACCGGCACCAGCATGCCGACCAGCGCACAGCTGGATTTCCAGTACGCCCACGCCCAGGCTCGGGACGCGGTGCACCTGCCCTTCGACCATGCCGGGCTCAGCGCGCAATTGGCTGAATGCGGATACGAAAGTGTGCTCCTGCACAGCGCCGCCACAAACCGCGACAGTTATTTGCAGCGCCCTGACTTGGGGCGGAAATTGAGCGATGAGTCCGCGCAAACCCTGCGCAACCATGCTTCAGCCTATCCCGGCGGCGTCGATCTGGTGATTGTCGTGGCCGATGGTTTGTCGGCACTGGCTGTGCACCGCCACACCGTGCCCTTCCTTTCGCGCATGCGAGAGCAGATCGAAGTCGATGGCTGGACGGTTTCACCGGTGATTCTGGTAGAACAAGGCCGGGTTGCGATAAGCGACGAAATCGGCGAATTGCTGGGCGCAAAAATGGTGGTAATCCTGATTGGCGAACGCCCTGGCCTCAGCTCGCCAGACAGTCTGGGATTATATTTCACCTACAATCCAAAGGTCGGTCTGACGGATGCTTACCGCAACTGCATCTCCAATGTGCGACTGGAAGGCTTGAGTTATGGCATGGCGGCACACCGCTTGCTTTATCTGATGCGCGAAGCCTGTCGGCGGCAGTTGTCGGGGGTCAACCTGAAGGACGAAGCGCAGCTTCAGACGCTGGAGTCGGACGCAGGAGCGGACATGAAAGGTAATTTCCTACTGGGCCTGCCGGATGCCTGAACCGTTTCCGCATTGCGTTTCTGATTCAATTTCAGGCAGGATCGAAACACGGCTGCCCGAGTGAAGAACCGTTCGCCGTCAGAGCATGTGAAGACAGCCACTTGAAGACGAGACCTATCGATGCGGATTATTCAAGCGACCCTTGAACACCTGGACCTGCTGACCCCGTTGTTCGTCAAATATCGCGAGTTTTATGGTTCCCTGCCGTATCCGGACTCGTCCCGGGCGTTCCTCGAGAAACGCCTGCGCCGCAAGGAATCGGTGATCTACCTGGCCCTGGCCGATGACGACGACAAGAAGCTGATGGGTTTCTGTCAGCTGTACCCGAGCTTTTCGTCGCTTTCACTTAAACGCGTGTGGATCCTCAACGACATTTATGTCGCCGAAGACGCCCGCCGGCAGTTAGTGGCTGACAACCTGATGCGCACCGCGAAAAAAATGGCCAAGGAAACCAATGCCGTGCGCATGCGCGTTTCCACCAGCAGCGACAACAAAATCGCACAGAAAACCTACGAATCCATCGGATTCAAGGAAGACACAGAGTTCAAAAACTACGTGTTGCCGATCAGCGACGAGCTTTGATCCGCACCGAGCCCTCGTAGGAGCGAAGCTTGCTCGCGAAAGCGGTATGTCATTCAGCATATCCGCCGGATGCTCGACCGCTTTCGCGAGCAATCGAGCGTCGACCGGCTGCTCCTACAAAAAAAAGCAGACCGCGCCGCCGGTCTTGCGCGACACTCCTCGCTACAAACTCGACGCGCTTTTCACTTCTCAGCCCGTATAATGCCGACCTTTCCGGCTTGTAAGAAAAACTACACCCGTCTGTAGCCTTACGCGAAGTCATCCGCACAGGCCTGCCGAGTCGGGCCGTCACCACAGGTGCCTCCATGGATTTCAACCCGCTCGACCTTATCCTGCATCTCGATGTTTACCTCGACTTGCTGGTAAACAACTACGGGCCATGGATCTACGCCATCCTGTTTCTGGTGATCTTCTGCGAGACCGGCCTGGTGGTGATGCCTTTCCTGCCGGGCGATTCCCTTCTTTTCATCGCCGGCGCCGTGGCGGCCGGTGGCGGCATGGACCCGGTATTGCTCGGTGGCCTGCTGATGCTAGCGGCGATCCTCGGGGACAGCACCAACTACATCATCGGACGAACGGCGGGCGAGCGACTGTTCAGCAACCCGAACTCGAAAATTTTCCGCCGCGATTACCTGCAACAAACCCACGACTTCTATGACAAGCACGGCGGCAAAACCGTGACCCTGGCGCGCTTCCTGCCGATCATCCGCACCTTTGCACCGTTCGTCGCCGGCGTGGCGAAAATGCCTTACCCGCGTTTCTTCTTTTTCAGCGTCATCGGCACCATCCTCTGGGTGGGCGGTCTGGTGACCCTCGGTTACTTCTTCGGCAACGTACCGTTCATCAAGAAAAACCTCTCGCTGCTGGTAGTGGGCATCATTCTGCTGTCACTGGTGCCGATGATCATCGGTGTGATTCGCAGCCGCTTCGGCAGCGCCGCGTCCAAAGCCGAACCACACTGAACGATGTGGTCGCTCAGCGCCTGGCGTCGCCGGCGCATCCTGGCCAGGCACCCGATTGCCGACGATATGTGGCAGCGGGTGCGCCATCACCTGAGTTTCCTCGACGGCATCAGCGCGGCTGAAGACCAGTGGTTGCGCGAAGCCTGCGTACTGTTTCTCGACGACAAACACCTGACCGCCCTGCCCGGTGTCGAACTCCACCAGGAGCAGCGTTTACTGCTCGCCGCCCAGGCGCAATTACCGTTGCTGAAGCTGGGCGATCTGAACTGGTATCAGGGTTTTCACGAAATCGTCCTCTACCCCGACGACTTCCTCAGCCCGCAGCGCCATCGCGACGCCAGTGGCGTTGAACACGAGTGGGACGGCGAACACAGCGGCGAAGCCTGGCAGCAAGGCCCGATCATCCTGGCCTGGCCCGGCGTGATGGCCAGTGGTGGCTGGGAAGGCTACAACCTGGTGATCCACGAACTCGCGCACAAGCTCGACATGCTCAACGGCGACGCCAACGGCCTGCCACCGCTGCACGCCGACATGCGCGTCAGCGACTGGGCCAGGGTCATGCAAGAGGCCTACGACGACCTCGACCTGCAACTGGAACGCAACCCGGACGCCGAAACCGCCATCGACCCCTACGCCGCGGAAAACCCCGCCGAGTTCTTCGCGGTCACCAGCGAATACTTCTTCAGCGCCCCGGATTTGCTGCATGAGGCTTATCCACAGGTCTACGAACAGTTGAGTCTGTTTTACCGACAGGATCCACTGGCGCGTCTGCGGCAACTTCTGGCCGAGAACCCTGTCTATCAGGCACACGACTAAGGTCTACACGACCTCTGATCCGTAGCGTGATCGGCGGAATATGCCTATAATCGCCGCCACTTTTTGGTCAATCCGGCCAAGTGTTTTTGGTCAACTAACGGGGGCACCGCCCAATGAGCTACAGCAAGATTCCGGCTGGCAAAGACCTGCCGAACGACATCTACGTCGCTATCGAGATTCCGGCCAACCACGCGCCGATCAAATACGAAATCGACAAAGACAGCGATTGCCTGTTCGTTGACCGTTTCATGGCCACCCCGATGTTCTACCCGGCCAACTACGGTTACATCCCGAACACCCTGGCTGACGACGGTGATCCCCTCGACGTGCTGGTCGTGACCCCTTACCCGGTTGCTCCAGGCTCCGTGATCCGCGCTCGTCCGGTCGGCATCCTGAACATGACCGACGACGGCGGCGGCGATGCCAAAGTCATCGCAGTCCCACACGACAAGCTGTCCCAGCTGTACGTCGACGTGAAGGAATACACCGACCTGCCAGCCCTGCTGATTCAGCAGATCGAGCACTTCTTCGCGAACTACAAAGATCTCGAAAAAGGCAAATGGGTGAAAATCGAAGGCTGGGCCGGTGCAGACGCCGCCCGCGAAGCGATCACCAAGTCGGTTGCTGCCTATAAAGGCTGAGACGCCACTGGCCTTGCGCCACTGACGACATGAAAAAACCCCGGTTTATCCGGGGTTTTTTGTGCGCGCAGAAAAGCTTTTAAACGTGTCGTTTAACCATCCGGTGAATCGGTTTTTTCTTGTTTAATTTTTACTCGATACGTCTTACATCCGGTCTTAAATTTCCCTCGTATTTTGAACGGTTCGTTTATTCAAAGCCTCGCCATACGCCCGTAAACTCGTGCCTATGAAGAAAAAAAACACTAGCGGTCCACGGTTTAAAGCGCTCCTCAAAGTAGCGAACATCACGACGACCGGATTCGCCGAATACCTCGGCACGGCGCCGCAAAACGTCCACAACTGGTACACCCGCGGTGTGCCCGATCACTGCATGGAAGCCGTCGCCAGAAAACTCTCGGTCAACAGCGAGTGGCTCAAATATCTCGAAGGCCCGAAAGACGCCAAACACCTGCGTCTGGTCAGCGACACTGGCAACACCTTCGACGCCCAGGCCCTCCGCGGCATCTACACCGTCATCGAACCCACCGATGTCGAATTGCACTTTTACAAAGAAGCGCCCATCGCTCCCGGCTCCAGCAAAACCCACGTGATCGAGGACACCAGCCACCCCATCCGCCTACCCCGCAGCCACCTCGACTCCCTGGAAATCAACCATGCGGATGCCATCTGCGCCTACATGATCGGCAACAGCATGGCCGAGAAAATTGAAGACGGCTCAACCATCGCCATCGATCGCGGCCTGACCCAGATTGTCGATGGAGAAATTTATGCGATCGAACACGACGGGATGCTGCGCATCAAGTACCTGCACCGAATGCCGGGCAATGGATTGCGAATGCGCAGCCACAACAGCGCCGAGTACCCGGATGAGACTTTCAGGGCCGCGCAAATCGAAGAGCAGAACATCCGGGTGTTGGGTTGGGTGTTTTGGTGGTCGACGCTGAATAAGCGTCGCCCGCCCATTCCGTTCCTGTAACACCGCGCCGCCCCCTTCGCGAGCAAGCCCGCTCCCACAGGGATTGCGCAGTACCTGTGGGAGCGGGCTTGCCCGCGAAGGCGGTGGAACATTCACCTCAAAACCCGGATCAGCTACCCGATCCCAAGCAATTGACAGCTCTACCCCGCACACCACACTGGGAATTCCCCAAAAAAATCAGTATGCTGCGCCCCACATTTGCGCATCGACCCGCCCCGCGGCTCCGATCGCACCGACAAGGCAGATGATTTTCTCGCCGAGTCCCACAGCCGGACGCAAGATCCGGGTGTACGTTTTGAAGGCTGGCGCGGTTTACCAAAAATGAACCAAGCCAGTCCCCGAGAAGCCGGCCACAAGCCGGCTTTTTAATGCCTGAAATCCAAGCAAAATAGGGGCTGAATACAAAACGCCATTCTTGACCCACACTTTGACCCACACCCAAGCGCTGGGTTGCAGGCCGGAGCTCCATCGGTTCGCATTCAACGAACATGGTTGGTGTCGGCTACTCAACATCTGAAGAAAAGCGCATTTGGATCATGCAGCGGGCTCAGGAGGCTGAGACACTAGCTCCACCTCCTGTACTACCGCACTGATTAAAACAACACTCGAAAACGCCGCTTGTCAGCATCCGACGATTTGAGAATTCGATACTCCATCCCACTGGCCACCGCGATCTGCTGGGCGAAGTCCTTTTTGGCCTGCACCACGGCATCTTCGATCTGGTTGTCGGCTTTCACTTCGACGATAACGTACTTCAGGCTGCCATCCGGTTCTTCACGCAGGAAGATGAAGTCAGGATAGTAGCTGCGCACGGTACGTGAGTCCGGGTCGATATACTGAATAAAGAAGTCGGACTGACCGTGCGTCAGCATTCCGGTGAAGTAGATCTTCCTCACCCGCTGCTCGCGCAGCAAGTCCCAAAAAAGCCAGTTTTCTGAGCCCGAATCGAAGCAGTAGGTGTCAAGGTGGAAGCTCTTTGCGCGTTCCTCGTCCTTGATCTGCACGTCGTGCATCCGCACGATCTTGTCCTTGGACGCCGACACCTCGTAGTAGCCGTTGGCAGGCATCTTGATCAGATCGACCTCGTACTCGTCCTTCTTCTCATACTCGTCAAGATCAAACAGCAAACGGAATAGGCGTGGAATGATCTCGTCGTAGAGCAGCTCGTTGAACTCGTTGGTGATGGCTACCAGTTCGTCGATGCCTTCGCTGGTCGTGTCAAGCAACTCCTCGATTTCCAAGGGGCTTCGGTTCAGATAGCGGGACACCTCGGCCACCAGCGATAGCTGTGAGAAGACTCGCTTTTCTCGGCGCGAAGTCAGATCGAAAGTTCGACTACCGGAGGCCCGCGCCGCGTCGGCGGCGGTCAAGCCATCTTGCTGAGTTTCGATCAGGCGGTACTTCTCGACCAACGTACTCCAGTTTTTCTTTTCGGCGCGGTCAATTCCCAGCTTCTGGCCGGGCAGAATTGCCTTCTCACGTATCTGATAGAGCTTGCGAACGCGAACCAGTTTGATCTTAACCGGGGGTTCTACCACGCGGACTTCAACTCGCTCTTTGTCCTTGGCGACATTCTGCAGCTCATCGGCGCTGAGGCGACCGCAGTCAACCTACTGGACAGCCTTTTGCAAGTCAGCCCTAACCGCTTCGAAGTCATAGTGCTGGATGTATTGCACAGCCTTGGCTACGGCGCTAAGCATGTCACCGACTTCTTGCTGGAACTGGGTGCAGGCTTTGCCTTCGTCGGCAAGCAAGTGCTGCTGGATGTAGGTGGTGACGAATTTTTCGTCGACTTGCTGTTTTATCACCTCAAGCTACGTTGCTATGTCGTCATTGAACTCAAGGCTGGCAAGTTCAAGCCCGAACATCTGGGTCAGCTTGGTTTTTACCTCACCGCAGTGGATGCTCAACTCAAGCTCCCGCAGGACGGCCCAACCATTGGCCTTCTACTATGCAAGAGCAAGAATAAAGTAGTGGCCGAATACGCCCTGCGTGATAACGCCCGTCCCATCGGCGTGGCCGAGTACCTGTTAGTGGAGTCCTTGCCAGCAGAGTTGCAAACCAGCCTGCCCAGCATTGAACAAATTGAGCGCGTACTAGCAACTGAAGGCTCATCCTTCGAGGACGATGCGCAATGAGGGAACAAACACTGCGAATGCGGTGTTTGAGCCTCACGGATAACTAAACCCCTTAACCAACGTCAACTCCCCCACCGCCCGCATCGGCACCAGAAAAGTCTCCATCTTCTCGTTCGGCGTCCCTTCCTCGGTAATCACCGTCACCTGCGCCGTCGTCAGCGGCTGAACCGCATCCTCCTGCCCCTCTTCATCACTCCGATACCCGCCCCCAAAGTAATTCACATACACCAAATACTGTCCTTTGATCGGCGCCGGCATGGCGAAGATTTCCGGCCCATACCCCGTCGTCACGTCCACATCCAGCGCCGCGCCATTGGGCGCAACACGATCGCCGTACCAGATGTGCGCGCCATCGGGCGTGATGAGGTGCAAATCCAGATCCGTGCCGTCGCTGTCCCAGGCCAGCAACACCCGCAATTTCGCCGGTGTCGCACCACCGCTTGCATTGAGGAACTGCGTGCGATGCCGTTGTTGGCCGTCGGGGCTGCGGACTTCGACGCTGTTGCTGCCGTTGGGGAAGGAGAACGGTCGATCGAAGCGTCCAGCGGAGTCGATCTTCAGCGGCATGCTGACGCCGTTGACGATCAACCGGCCCGGTTCAGTGGACTTGGGTGTGGCTTTGATCTGGCCGGTGATGCGTGCGGTGTTGGCTTGGCCCACCGGCGTGCTCACCGAGGAGGCCGGGTAGTTGACGGTCTGGCGGAAGTTTTCGCCTTCGCCCTCGGCCGCGCCTGTGCGCCAGCCGCCGACGGGGGTGTCGAGTTTGACGGCGCTTTCAGCCGCAAAAACCGTCGGCAATACGCAAACAGAACAAAGGAACAGGAAGACCTGTGGATAACGGAGTTTCATGGCCTATTCCAGCAAGAGGTGGCGGGCGAGCCCTTCGATGTAGGTTTCATCCTGGCCGTTGGGGTGTGCTTCGAAGGCCAGGTGCAGGTATTCGTGGGTCAGGTCGAGGCGGTCTTGCAGCGACAGCACGCCGCGCACGTAAATGCGCTGACGTTCGCGGTCGACGTAGGGGCGGCCGAAGGCCAGGCGGCAGACGGCGAAAGTGCTGACTTCGTTGTAGCCGGTTTCGTTTTCGAGGCGTTGGCGCCAGCCGCGTCGTTGGGTTTGCAGCCAGTCTTGAGCAGCGGGCAGTGCTTCGCAGGAGGCGACGGGGTTGTCCCAGCGGCTGAGGCTCGCGCGCGGGTAGGCGTGCAGCAGGATGGCGTCGTAGCGCTGGCCTGCGTTGGCTTGTTCGACGGCGTGCTGCCAGGAGAGTTTGTCCGGGCCGGGTTGGTCGGAGTGATAGGTGACGGTGCTGCCGGCGAGTACCAGGTCGCTGGTCCATGCGGCGATGTTGCGTGATTCGGCGGTGGCCGGGCGTGGGGCGACGCGTTGGCGGCTGCTGCTGTCGTCGATGCTCAGGCAGTCGCCGTTGCGGGTGGCGTTTTGCAGCAGGTAGGTGCGGATGGCGATGGCCAACGCTTTGGCGGCTTCAGCAGGTTCGGGTTTGGCTTCTCGTTGCAGGACGCGAGCGACGTATTCTTCGCGATCCAGACGGGCGATCAATTTATCGCCCACCAAAAACAGTTCTCCGTCGCTGTGGATATCGAGTTGGTTGCCATTAGAAAACTCGACGCGAAAATCGCCCTGCAATGGTCCGGAAGAAACAACACGATCCCCCGCCAGAACCCGCCCGATCGGATAACGAGAAAACAGACCGACTTCGACGCAGCGCCCCGCATCCAGAGGCCATTCAACCGGCAGCACCGAAGCCAACGCCTCACCATAATTGCGCAGCACCATTTGACTGGTCCCGCGTCCACCCGCCCAGATCGGCGTGCCATCCGCCAACCAACCGGCAAACCCACCTTGGCGCGACGATGGATCCTGGTCGCCCAACCAGCTCCAGGTTTTCACCCGCAACCGACCACCGAGTTCGCCCACGACATTGCCGTCGGCGGCATTCAACACCACATCCAGCAACACTCGCCGTGCCTGATCCTGCGCGGGCATCACGGCCAGCACTTTAAGCAATTCAGCCACCGACACTCGCGTGGATGGCTGCAATGAAGGCAAGTCCAGCAACCACTCCGGTGCCTGCCGTGCCTGCCAATACGTGCGCCAATCCGCGCCAGCAATGCCCAACCGCGCAGGCTCGAAGTACAAGCCACACGACTTCACCAGCGCCTGATCGCGCTCGATCTTGCCGCCTGCGGTGCAGCAATAGACTTCTTCTTTCGACTGCCCGCGACACTCATACGCAGGCTCACGGGCGTCGGTATCCACCAGCCAGCCGTACACAAACAACTTCCACAGACTGCCCAATGGCGTTTGCAAATCCGAAGGCAACGGTTCGCGAGCAATCACCTGAGTCCGGCTCAGCGACAGCAATTCACCCTTGAAGCCCAGACGCAGCGGCTCGTCCTGCGCCGTCGCCAGCGCAGGGATCAAACACAGCAGCCACCAGAACCAACGCCGGGTCATGTCAGTTGACCGTGACCTGGCCAAGCGCCGGTTTCTGTTCCTGAGCCTGATGCTGCGGCGCGTAGACCTGAGTGAAACGCACCGGCGGCAGGTTGAACTGGCCCTTCTGCGAGAAGCGCACTAAATGGCGCAAACGCAATTCGCCGCTCAAGGCATCCACCGGAATTGCGTAAGCCATCTGGCCCGGCTCAAAGCGCGCCTTCTCCAGCGCCGTCGGTTCGGTGCCCGCCTTGCCCATCAACTTGATGCCCCACGTGGTGCGCTCGACATCCGCGCCCGGTGGCAGCGGCACTTCGATCATGCCGTAGCGCAGCGGTTTCGCGGCTTTGCTGGTGATGATCACTTCGTCCAGATACAGGCTGTCGCTGGACAACGGCTTGGTGCTCACCGCTTCCAGTTTGAAGGTGAAGGCTTCGTCACCCGGCACCAGACGCGACAAGCGACGGGTGATGGTCACCGCCATCGGATCGACCGGCGGTTGTTTGGTCTGGAAACTCAACGCGGCACGCAACGGGCGCTCTTGCGTCCCGCTCAGCGATAGCACTGCCGGCACCGACGAAGCGCCCTGCCACGTCCAATACATCTCACCGGTATCACCGTATTTTTTCTTCCAGCCTTCACCCGGTGCCAGTGCGATGGTGGGCGAAGCCTGCTCGATGCTGCGTTGCAACCAGGTCAGCGCCAATGCGCGTTCCAGGGTCGATTGCTGTGGCAACAAACGTTGCAACAACGCTTGCGCATGAGCCTGATCGAAGCTTTGCAGCGACAGGTTCAAGGCTTCGGCAAACGGCTGCGAACTGACGGCCAGACGCTGTTGCGCATCCGCCAGTTGCCGATTGAAAGCATCCGGCAAAGTGACCTTCGACTGCTTCGCCAAAGAAGCGGTCAACGCACGCGCCGCCGCCAGGCCCAACGCCGAATCCGGATCGCTCATGACAATGCTGTCTTCGCCATCCTCCATCAGCGTCGCGGCATTGCCCTCGCCCGCTTTCGCCAGATCATCCATCAAACCACTGAGCAACGTGTTGACCGGCAATTGCATCTGTTTGGCGAACGACAGGATCAACGCACGCTGCAACAGCGGTGTGTTTTTCGCCTGCTTCGAATACACCTCCAGCACCCGCTGCCAATGCTCCGGCGGCAGGCTCAGTTCCAGCGCTTTGCTGGCGTGCCAGTCGGCGTAATAGGCGTACGCGGTGAGGAACGCGTCCGGCTCACCGTCCATGCCCCACCAGGTGAAACTCGCCGACGGCCCGGCCATTTGCACCAGGCGCAGACGGCTGTTCTGCATGATCAGGCGCAAGCGATCGCGGATCTGCGGGTTCGCCGACAAGGTCGGGTAGGCAATGCTCAACGGCAACAAACGACTGGCCGTCTGCTCGACGCCGCCGTACGGATAGCTGAGCAAATCATCCAGTGCCGAACGGAACAGCGCTTGCGGGCTGTCATCCAGACGCAGGCGAATGTCCGTCGCATCTGCCGGCAAGGTCAGCGGCGTATCACCGCTGGCCACATCCAGGCTTTGACTCTGCGTAACGAGCCAACCTTCGCCGGTCGCGGTCAGACGCACGGCCAGGGTGTCAGCGGTTTTGCCGTCCTGCACCAGCTCGGCGGTCCACTCGCCACTGGCCAAGTCGAACGCCGGCAGCGCGATGTAATTGATGCCGTTGTTCAGCGTCACCGGCACCCGTTGTTCGGCGCCGGCGAAATGAATCACCAGCTCAGCCTTGACCGGTTTTTCCGCCTGGCTGAAGGCGAACACGCCGAGATCCGGTTTGTCGCCAGTGCGGAATTTGGTCGGGCCGCTCCACTTCAGGTACAGCGGCTTTTCCGAGCGCAGGAATTGCTTTTTCTGCCCGACCTGACCGTCATCGGCGATGGCACGCGCAGTGATGCGCCAGCGGGTCAGCGAGTCCGGCATTTTGAAGGTGAAGCGGGTTTTGCCGTTGGCGTCGGTGATCAATTCCGGCTGCCACGCGGCAGTGTCGACGTCTTCACGACGCGGCCGCTCCAGCACTTTCACACCACGCTCGCTGCGATTGGCTTTGCCCGGCGCACCAGGGCTGCCCGGCAACGCGACGTCGTAGCTGATGAACGACAGACTGGCGCTGGTGCGCACGTTGTTGCGGCGCGGGTGATAGAAGAACTGGTCGATGGTCGGCGCCACTTCCGGTTGCAGCGCGTAGACCATTTCGTCGACAACGCTGACCGTCAGGTGCGCCGGAATCGGCTTGCCCGCGAACTGAGTGGTCAGGTCAACGGACACCGTATCGCCCGGCTGATACACCTCTTTATCGGTGACGATGGCGACGTCGATTTGCGGCGCAACCACCTTGATGCCGGCGTTCTGGAAGCTGTACTGGCCACCCTTGGTGTAGAGCACGGAGAAGGTCAGGTTCGGCGCGAAATTATCCTTCACCGGAATGCGCGCGCGGTATTGGGTGTCGCTGAGTTTTTCCATTTTCAGCCAGTCGCCGCCCTTCGACATCAACGCCGTGGCCTCGACCTTGTCGCGTTCCAGCGACAGCAAGGCATCGCTGACAGGCTCGGGGAAAGTGATCAGCGCGAGGGCTTCGTCGCCCGCCTTGTACTCGGGTTTATCGAGGACGATTTCCACGGTGCCGGGCACGGCTTTGACGCCATCGCCAGTGACCGAATGCCCCGTGGCACCGACCACGCGACCATGGTCATCCTTCAACGTCAGGTTGTAAGTCCCCGGACGTTCGAAGGCCAAGGTGAAGCCTTTATCGCTTGCCGCCAGTTTGCCTTCGCCCGTGGTCTGATCTTCCAGACGCACCCAGCTGTAGCCGCTCGGCGTGACTGCTTTGCTCTGCTCGCTGCCACCTTCGTTGGCGTAGCTGAACGCAACCTTGTCGCCCACCGCACTGAAGCGCTGCGGCGCGTTCAAGCGGAAACTCGCGGCGCCACGGTCGATGAGGATTTCCTTGGTGGTCTTGACCCGATACGCCGCGCCATCGCTGGCGAAAACGGTGAGCATGTAACGGCTAGGTTTTTCGGCGGCGGGCAGGTCGAGGGTCGCGTTGCCCTTGGAGTCGGTGGTCAGTTCGGTGCTGGTCAACTCCACCGGGAATTGCCCGAGGTATTGCAGCTCATTATCGACCATCGACAGTTGCTGGGCGCGCAGGCTCAGGCTCAACTTGGCATTCGCGACGGGTTTGCCGTCCGGGTACAACAGCACGAGGCTGCCTTTCACCGGTTCGCCGGTGCGGTAATCCTGCTTGGCCAGGTTCAGCGAAATCTCGAAGTGCGGCTTGATGTATTCAGCCACGCGGAAAGCACTGCTGTAGGCCTGATCCTTGTAGCTGAAACGCAGTTCATAACCGCCCGCGACCGCGTTGTCCGGCAGCTGGAAACGACCTTGAGTGCCGGCCTTGGAATCTAGTTTCAGCGCCAGCGTTTGCAGCGCGGTGCCGGTGGCATCGAGCACCGTGACATTCACATCCGCCGCCGTCGGCAACACCGAGTCACGGGCGTTCTTGAACTCGCGACCGACGATTTTCAGCGACACCCAATCCCCCGGCCGATAAAGCGGCCGGTCCGTAAACGCATACAGTTTGGTGTCGTAGATTTCGCTGTCGTAATAGAAGTTTTCGGAGACAAATACCCCGCCCTCTTCGTCCTCGCCGATCACGAACGAACGCTCCGGGCTGACGTGTTTCAGGCGCAGCAAACCATCGGCATCGGTGGCGCCACTGCTCATCACGCCGAGGCCATCGGTCCACAACACATTAACCTTCGGCACCGAACTGCCTTCGTGTTTACGCGCCGCCCAGACCAGCAGTTCATCACCGGCAATCTTGCTCACGGCCACGGTGTTGGAAACGAAAACCATGGTGGTCGCGCGGTACTTGCCGATCAGCGCTTCCACCAGGTACAGGCCCGGCTTCAGGTTGCCCAACGGGATGTACACGTTGCCCGGTGCGACAGTGACGAACTCGCTGGACGAACCGGCGAGGTTCACGCCCTCAGGCGGCTGGATCGGTTTGGCTTGCCACAGTGGATAACGGAACTGACTGACCACCGGCAGACCCGGGATCAGTGCGAATTGCGGCTGCGCGTCGTAAGGCGTTGGCGCGGCAATCGCAGTGCCCATCTTCAGCTCAGGCACTTCCTCGGTGACTTGTTTACGCGACTCGTAGGAAAACGCCCGCTGCATCACGCGACGGGATTTGCGGTACCAGTTGTCCCACAGGTACGCGAGGGTGTTCGACAGGCCTTCACCCTTGAACTGACCGTCGCTGACCACGCGGTGCAGGTTCTTCTGGCGCTTGAGGAAATCCAGCGGTTTGTCGATGCGGTACACACGAATGTCCGCGCCGCCGTAAGGCTCCATGCGGAAACGACGATAGTCGCGGCCCGGCGCTTCGAGGCGCACCATCGCCTGTTCGTCGCTGGCGAAACTGCTGTCCGCCAGCAGGAAAAAGCTTTCACCGGCCACCGGCGTGTAGCCGCTCGGTTCGACGGTGTCTTCGGCATTCACTGCCGAAAAAGGCAGGACCAATACCAACAGTAGAGACAGAAAACGCAGCATGCGGGCACCGGTCATTGGGAGAGAAAGTTCAGTCGATAGACGCCGATGAAGTTGGGGTTGGCTGCGTCGGGTATCCATCGGGTGTCCTTCCATGTCATGAGTTGCTGCAGGCTCGCGGAACGCATGCCGTTGTCAGTGGGGGTGGTGGTGCCGGTGTGATAGGCGATGTAGCGGCCCATCCAGATCATCAGGTGCTGGTCGTCACCCTGATCGAAAAACATCAGGTCGCCGGGCCGGGCTTGCGCCAGGTCGCGGCCAACCAGATGGCTGTTGAACTGAATCAGTTTGATCGCGTTGACGTATGGCCCGACCTTGCCGCCGCCCTGCTGCCATTGCTGGGCGAGGCCGCGTTGCGCCTCGCTCAATTGCAGTTCCGGCGGCAGGTAGCGGTTAGACAGGCCATTGCTGCGCAGCCATTTGTCGTCATGGACTTTCAGCGCTTCGTTGGCGGCGAAGCGCACCAGCCCGGCGCAGTCCTGCTGATACCAGCGCGGGCTCGGGCCCTGGGTCAGTTGCTCCTGGGCGATGCGCACGAACCAGGCGCGGAATACCTGGGATTGCTGCACGTCGAGCGGCGCGGCGTCACTGGCAAACACCCGACTGCCCAGCAACATCGCCAGCAGGCCGAGGCCTCGGATAAGTGCGGTCACAGCGCTTTCCATTCCAGCGGCAGCCATTGCCAATGGCCGTCGGGCTCGCTGCCTTCCGGCAACGTCAGCGCGTATTTGCCGTAGCCGCCGAGCTTGCGCAGTTTCGGGATCAGGTAAGTTTGCGCGGCGTTGTAGAACACCGGCTCCATGTCCTGCGGCAGGCTGTCGAGGGTTTCCTGTTGCATCAGCTGCGCCATGGAATCCGGGCCGAAGTAGACCGGCATCAACAGGTCTTTCGGCACCACGTCGGCCATCGGCGGGAAGCGTTTGTCGAGGGTGCCGAGGGCTTTGTCCACGAGCTTGTCGTCGAGGGAGAACAGCAGCGTCGAACCGTGGCGCGCCAGGCTCACGCGCATGAACGCCTTGCCGGTGATCGCGTTCGGGTCCTCGGCGTCCTTGGCTTTGTAAGGGCCGAAATTGGAACTGACCTGACGCTGCCACTGGCGGTTTTCACCCTCCTGTTTCTCGACCACCGGGAACGCGTGTTCTTCGACGTTGCCTTCGTAGGCGCCGACCATCGAGCTGAACAAGTTACCCAGGTCGCCGTCGAGTTTGGCGCTGTCGTCGTCATTCAGACTGGCCACCAGCAGCGGCGTGTACAGCCGCGAATCGGCGTACCAGCACAGGCCGGCGGCACCGGCCATGTGTTCGGTCAGCGCCTGGGCCACGGTTTCTTCGGCGCCGAGTTTCACCAGCAACGGCTTCTGTTGTTCGGCGGCGAGCGGCAAGGCCACGCAAGCGCTGGCGCCCATCGGCATGGCTTGCCAGATCGGTTTGAAATCGAAGTCCGGCTGGTTTTCCAGTTCGTCCATGGCGAGGAAGCTGTGCCAGCCCTTATCGTCCATGTCGAAACGCAGGCCGGCGAAGTTCGGGATGAACCGCTGGTAACCCATGGCCAGCACGCTGGAATTGACCGACAGGCGCTGTTTCACTTCCGGCGCGCGCAGTGGCAGGCCGAAGGCTTCGGGGAAGAGTTTCTGACCGCCTAGCAATGCTTCCAGCGATTGAATCGAAACCATCCCAGGCTCATCGATCGGGCCATTGCTGTTGTCGTACAGTTTCGAAGGATTGGACAGCACCACCAGCTTGTCGCCATGAGAGGCAAACAGCAGCGCCTTGCTGTTGTTGTAGGTGAGCTGAAACAGCGGCACCGTATCGCCGGCGACTTTGATGTCACCAAGTTGCGTCAGCTGCGAATCATCCAGCGCCACTTTGGCCAGCGGCTCCAGCACCTTGGCCAGACCACCGCGATCCATCACCAACAAAAAGTCCTTCAGGCGACCATCCGCCCCGCGCCACAACGCGACATCCGCCGGCTGATCGAAAAGCTGCTCGATCAGGCTGTCCTGCAACTTCAGGTCATGTTCGTAGATGATCCGCCGCAGACTGCCGATCAAGCCGAGGCGATCGGCATGGGCTTCGTAATAGAAGACGAAATCTTCGGTCAGGGTTTCCTTGAGGAACGGCACCGCCAGCAAGTCCTTGGGCAATTGGCTCAAGGAGCGGGTTTCAAGCAGACCGTCCGGGCGGCTCATGCCCAGTTTGTCGCTGGCCAATTGCGCCGCCGGCGCCTTGGGTTTGTGCATGAACCAGCCAAGTCCGGCCGCCACGCCAGCCACCAGGATCAGCCCGCCCAACAGCAACGGCCAGCGCCGGGAAGGTTTGGCAGCAGGTGCGTCAGCAGCCGGGGTAACAGTGTTATCGCTCATGTTCACAACGCCCAGTTCATCCGTGGTGCGGGATGCTTAATAGTTGAAAGTCTTGACCAGCAGCAGGTCACCGATCGCGCGCAGGGGCACGATGAAGGTCTCGCGTTTTTCGTCGACGGTGTTTTCGTTCAGCACCAGGTTGATCTGCGAGGTGATCACCTCGTTCTGGTTGCTGGTCTCATCGAAGTTATAGCCGCCGCTGCCGAAGTTGCCCCAATAGTTCACGTAAACCAGATAGGTGCCATGCAGCGGCGCGGTCATGGTGAACATTTCCGGGCCGGGGCCGTCGACGCCGTCCGGGTCGAGGCCGCCGCCGTTGCTCATCGCCGGGCGAGCCCAGAACGCATGTTGGCCGTCGGGGGTAATGATGTGCAGGTCGAGCTCGGCTTTCGGATCGTCCCAACCCAGCACCACGCGAATCCGCGCCGGGGTACGCAGGTTGTTGGATTCATAGAATTGGACGCGCTTTAGGGACTGGCCTTCGACGCTGCGCACTTCGACACTGTTGGAGCCCGCGCCAAACGCATACGGCCGGGCGAAACGCCCCTGGTCGTCGGTGTACAGGTTCAGAGGATTGCCGTTGACCGCCAGCGTGTGCGGCCCGCGTTGAGTGCCGATGGCCTTGAGCTGGCCTTCGATCATCGTGCGATTGCGCTGTACGCCCCGGTCGATGGGCGGCGTTGGGTAGGCGACTTGCGGGTTTTCGCTGCGATCGAGCAGGCCGTTGTAGCGCCAGCCGCCCACCGGTTCCGACAGCTCGGCTGTCGGTTCGGCACAGGCTGCGGTCGCGCAGACCCACCCCATCAGCAATAGAAGAAATGAACGCATGTGATGCCTCCTGCCATGCATAACGAAACCTTGCGCCTGATCCTCGGCGCGTTACAGATCCAAATACTGCGTTTCGTCAGAAAGACCCGTGACTATTGGGTCGTAGAAGGCGCGAAGGTTAGCCATTTGGCGGGTTTTTAACAATCGGATACATCTTGAATTGCGGGGGGGATCACGATGATTGTTGGGTGTGAGCCGAATGATCCTCGTCACTGCAGTAGGGCTGTTACCTGAGAAAGCAGTCCTGCGGATGTATCCGGCACCTTTGTGGGAGCGGGCTTGCTCGCGAAGGCTGTGTGTCTGGTGACGAGTTTTTTGATGGTGTACATATCCATTACTGGGGTAGCGGCGGCTATTGGTTCCGCCCTTACGGCGGGTTACTTGGAAAAGCGCCAAGTAACCAAGCGCCCGCGCCCCTGACGTACGGTGCCTCGCTAATGCTCGGCATACCCTCGCTCCGGCCTTCCGACGGGGCAGATCAAGATCAAAAGCCAAGGCAAAAACGAGGCGGCCTGCCAGCCGACCTGGCTCTTTGTTCGTACGCCCCCCCCTGTAGGAGCCGGCTTGCTGGCGATAGCGTCCGTCCAGTCAATACACACGTTGACTGACCCACCGCCATCGCCAGCAAGCCGGCTCCTACAGGGGTCGGCGTGTGCTTTTGACTCTCACCACTCATCAGGCCGAGCGTTAGCTCGCCTTCAGCTTTTGATCTGGCGGTGCACGCCCCCTCGAGAGGCCGAGCGCAGGTTCTGCGCAGTGGGCAACCCGGCATGGATGCCGGGTTAGCCGCGCACGGCCAGGGATGGCCGATCGCGGCGGGCCCACGGAGCAGGACCGGAGCGAGGGCATGCCGAGCCACAGCGAGGCACCGAACGAAAGGGGCAAAAGCCCTTGGTTACTTGGGGCTCTTCCAAGTGACCCGCCGTAAGGGCGGAACCAATAGAAGCCGTTACCGCAAAAACGGATATACCCCCAACCAACCAACCGCGCACCAGACAATGCCCTCATTTGCCCATAACCCCCATGTCTGCTAGTGTCGCGCCGGTTTAACGTCAACCGGAAATCGCCGCCATGGCCCGCAAAAAAGCTGCACTGGATTTCGAACAATCCCTCGCCGACCTGCAAACGCTGGTAGAGCGACTGGAGAACGGCGAACTGTCGCTGGAAGACTCGCTGACGGCTTTCGAGCAAGGCATCGGTCTGACCCGTGATTGCCAGGCAGCGCTGGCCCAGGCCGAGCAGAAGGTTCAAGTGCTGCTCGAACGTGATGGCGAGCTCGCCGAGGAACCCTTCGACGCGGATCAACCAGAATGATTGCAGCGTATTCGGCGACGAGCCAGGCCCGCGTCAACGCGGCACTGGAAACCCTGTTCAACGCACCAAGCCCGGAACTCGCGCGGCTCTACGAAGCCATGCGCTACAGCGTGATGAACGGCGGCAAGCGCGTGCGCCCTCTGCTGGCCTACGCAGCGTGCGAAGCGCTGGGCGGCAAGCCCGAGCAAGCCAACGGCGCTGCCTGCGCGGTGGAACTGATCCACGCTTATTCGCTGGTGCACGACGATTTGCCGGCGATGGACGACGACGATCTGCGTCGCGGCCAGCCGACCACCCACAAAAAATTCGATGAAGCCTGCGCGATTCTCGCCGGTGACGGCTTGCAGAGCCTGGCCTTCAGCGCCCTGCTCGACCCGCGCCTGAGCACGTCCGATGCTGAGATCCGCCTGCAAATGGTCAGCGCATTGGCATTGGCAGCAGGGCCGGCCGGCATGGTCGGCGGTCAAGCCATCGACCTCGGTTCGGTCGGCTTGAAGCTCGATCAGAAAGCCCTCGAATACATGCACCGGCACAAGACCGGCGCGCTGATTGAGGCCAGCGTCAAACTCGGCGCCCTCGCCAGCGGCCGGGCCGAGAAAGACGAACTGAAGTCCTTGCAGACCTATGCACAGGCCATCGGCCTGGCCTTCCAGGTGCAGGACGACATTCTCGACGTCGAAAGCGATACCGAAACCCTCGGCAAACGCCAGGGCGCCGACATCGCGCGCGACAAACCGACCTACCCGGCCCTGCTCGGCCTTGATGCGGCCAAAGCCTACGCGCTGGAACTGCGCGATCAGGCCCTGCATGCGCTGCGACCGTTTGACGCGGCCGCCGAGCCATTGCGCGATTTGGCCCGGTATATCGTCGAACGGCGCAGCTGACAGCGTATCCGCCAAAAAAGAGCAACGCGTGGGCAGGGGCCGATGCATCAGGTAAACTGCCGCCTCTTCTATACCTATAACGATTCGCCTGATGCCCACGACGTTTCATGAGATTCCCCGCAAGCGCCCGACCACGCCCCTGCTCGACCGTGCCAACACGCCGGACGGCCTGCGCCGGTTAGGCGAAGCCGAGCTGGAAACCCTGGCCGATGAGTTGCGCCTGGAATTGCTCTACACGGTCGGTCAGACCGGCGGGCATTTCGGTGCCGGCCTGGGCGTCATCGAGCTGACCATCGCGTTGCATTACGTCTTCGACACCCCGGACGACCGGCTGGTGTGGGACGTGGGTCATCAGGCCTATCCGCACAAGATCCTCACCGGCCGTCGCGAGCGCATGGGCACCCTGCGCCAGAAGGACGGCGTCGCCGCCTTCCCGCGCCGCTCCGAGAGCGAGTACGACACCTTTGGCGTCGGCCACTCCAGCACCTCGATCAGCGCAGCGCTGGGCATGGCCATTGCCGCCCGCCTGCAGAACAGTGATCGCAAGGCCATTGCAGTGATCGGCGACGGCGCGTTGACCGCCGGCATGGCGTTCGAAGCGCTGAACCACGCGCCGGAAGTGGACGCCAACATGCTGGTGATCCTCAACGACAACGACATGTCGATCTCGCGCAACGTCGGCGGCTTGTCGAATTACCTGGCGAAAATCCTTTCCAGCCGCACCTACGCGAGCATGCGTGAAGGCAGCAAAAAGGTCCTGTCGCGCCTGCCCGGCGCCTGGGAAATCGCCCGTCGCACCGAAGAATACGCCAAAGGCATGCTGGTTCCCGGCACGCTGTTCGAAGAGCTGGGCTGGAACTACATCGGCCCGATCGATGGCCACGACCTGCCGACCCTGATCGCCACTCTGCGTAACATGCGCGATCTCAAAGGCCCGCAGTTCCTGCACATCGTCACCAAGAAAGGCAAAGGCTTCGCCCCGGCGGAAGTCGACCCGATCGGTTACCACGCCATCACCAAACTCGAACCGCTGGACGCTCCGGCCGCTGCGCCGAAAAAAGCCAGCGGTCCGAAGTATTCCGGCGTGTTCGGCGAATGGCTGTGCGACATGGCCGCGGCCGACCCACGTTTGGTGGGCATCACCCCGGCGATGAAAGAAGGCTCCGACCTGGTGGCCTTCAGCGAGCGTTTCCCGCTGCGCTATTTCGATGTGGCGATTGCCGAACAGCACGCCGTCACCTTCGCGGCGGGTATGGCCTGTGAAGGCGCGAAACCGGTGGTGGCGATCTACTCGACGTTCCTGCAACGCGGCTACGATCAGCTTGTTCACGATGTGGCGGTGCAAAACCTCGACGTCCTGTTCGCCATCGACCGCGCAGGTCTGGTTGGCGAAGACGGCCCGACGCACGCCGGCAGTTTCGACCTGTCGTTCCTGCGTTGCATCCCCGGCATGCTGGTGATGACCCCGAGCGACGAAAACGAACTGCGCAAAATGCTCACCACGGGCCATCTGTACAACGGCCCGGCGGCGGTGCGTTACCCGCGCGGCAACGGCCCGAACGCAACGATCGAGAAAGACCTGCAACCAATCGAAATCGGCAAGGGCGTGGTTCGCCGTCAGGGCAGCAAAGTCGCCCTGCTGGTGTTCGGCGTGCAACTGGCCGAGGCGCTGAAAGTCGCCCAGACGCTGGATGCCACCGTGGTCGACATGCGTTTCGTCAAACCGCTGGATGAAGAGCTGGTTCGCGAAATCGCCGGCAGCCACGAGTTGCTGGTGACCATCGAAGAGAACGCAATCATGGGCGGTGCCGGTGGCGCGGTCAGCGAATTCCTCGCCCGCGAGAACATCCTCAAGTCGGTGCTGCACCTGGGCTTGCCGGACCTTTACGTCGAACACGCCAAGCCCGCGCAAATGCTGGCCGAGTGCGGGCTGGACGAGGCCGGGATCGAAGCCTCGATCCGCGAACGCCTGCAACTGCTCAACAGCTAAATCTCTGGATGCATGCAACACCCTGTGGGAGCGAGCCTGCTCGCGATAGCGGACTGACAGTCAACTTATTCATTGACTGACACACCGTCATCGCGAGCAGGCTCGCTCCCACATTGGTTTTCTGTGTCTTTCAAAATGTGTGTTCGCCCGGATTCCCCATGAAACTCTCCCGCCTCGCCCTGACGCTGACCCTTCTGCCGTCCGGCCCGCTCCTGGCCGACACCTTCGAACGCGATCAAGCCCTGAAACTGCCCGACGTGCTGATCAGCGCCAACCGCCAGGTCGAAGCGCGCAACGACAGCAGCGCCGCCAACACCGTGTTCACCCGCGACGACATCGACCGCCTGCAACCGGGCAGCGTCACCGACCTGCTGCGTCGCGTGCCGGGCGTGCAAGTCGGGCAAACCGGTGGGCGCGGCAGCTTGCCGGGGGTTTACATTCGCGGCACCAAATCCGCTCAGAGCCTGGTGCTGGTGGACGGTCAACGCATCGGCAACTCGACTTCCGGCGACAGCAACCTGCAACACATCAACATCGAGCAAGTCGAGCGCGTGGAAGTGCTGCGCGGCTCCCGCTCGGTGATTTATGGCAGCGATGCGATTGGTGGGGTGATCCAGATTTTCACCCGTCGTGGCGCCGAACAAGGCCTGCAACCGCGCCTGCACATGGGTTTTGGCAGCAACCAGACGTGGGAGCGCAGCCTTGGCGTGTCCGGTGGCGATGAGCAAACCCGCTTCAACCTGGGCGCCAGTCTCGATGAGACCGCCGGGATCAATCGCACCCACGCGTCGTACCCCAGCGATGGTGATCACGATGAGTATCGCAACAAGTCGGTGAGCCTGAGCCTGAGTCACGCCCTCACCGATGACCTCGAAATCGGCGCCAACCTGCTGGATAACCGTGGCAAAAGCGCGTTCGACAACCCGTTCGGCCGCTTCGATGCCACCACCTTCGAATCGGTCCAGCAGCAGCCTTACAACGAATTCACGGTGAGCAGCCTCAGCAGTTACCTCGATGCGCGCATCAACGACCGGTGGAAAACCCGCGTTGAGTTCGGCCACAGCGAAAACCGCGAGCAGACCTTCGACAAGCTCAGCGATGAACGCAGCGTGTTCAACACCTACCGAGACTCGGTGAACTGGCAGAACGACCTGACGCTCGACGCGCGCAACAGCCTGATCCTCGGCGGTGATTGGTACGAAGACCGCATCAACAGCAGCACCGCATTTGACGAGGACAGCCGCTGGAACCGCGCGGCATTTATCCAGCATCGCTATCAGGCCGACAGCTTTTCCACGGAGCTGGGCTTGCGCCGCGACCAGAACCAGCAGTTCGGCAGCCAGAACAGCTGGAGCGGCACCTTCACCCTGCCGTTGAACCCGGACAACGATGTGCTGCTGACCTACAGCGAAGGCTTTCGCGCACCGACGTTCAATGACTTGTATTACCCGGATTTCAGCAATCCGGACCTGAAGCCTGAAACCTCGAAAAGCTACGAGCTGCAATGGCGCAGTCAGCTAACCGAAAACAGCCGCCTCGAAGCCTCGCTGTATCGCACCGACCTCAAGGACGCGATTATCTTCGGCAGCAACGACCGCCCGCAAAACGTCGCCTCGGCGCGGATCAACGGGTTTGAAGCGGCGTTGAAGCAGGAGCTGTTCGGTTGGCAGAGTAACCTTGGCGTGGCGTTCATCGACCCGCGGGATCGCGACAGTGGGCACACCCTGGCGCGTCGTGCACGGCGGACCTTGAGCCTGGATCTGGATCGACAGTTTGATCGACTGGGTCTCGGCGCCAGTTGGCAAGCGGTGAGCAGCAGCTTTGACGATGAGGACAATCGGCAGCCGTTAGGCGGGTATGCGCTGCTGGGATTGCGCAGCAGTTGGGAGCTGAATCGTGAGATCAAGCTTGAGCTGAAGGTCGATAACCTGCTGGACAAGGGTTACAGCCGGGCGTTGTACAGCCATGAGGGTAGTCAGTATGGGTATCGCGAAGAAGGTCGGGCGTGGATGTTTGGGGTGACCTGGACGCCGGAGATCTGATCTGACATTTGCGGTGTTCGGGCGGGCCTCTTCGCGGGCAAGCCTCGCTCCTACAGAGGATCACGGTGCTTTGTAGGAGCGAGGCTTGCCCGCGAAGGCCGCGCCGCGGTTTAACGATCGGGCGCTATCAATTGGCAGAGCTTGGCCGTCGCCTCGATCATCTGCCCACTCGGCCGCTCCAGCCCTTTATCCGTCACCAACCGCAATCGCCCCTGCGCCACCGCCGTCACTTGCGGCCACGCCTTCCACGCCTCCAGCTGCGCCTGATCACCGGCCAGAATCACCTCGGGATTACGCTGCAACACCGCCTCCACGCTGACCTGCGGCGCTGGCAATGTCAGGTCGGCAAACACATTGCGCGCGCCGCACACGTCCAGTGCATCGCTGATGATCTGCCCGCCACCGACGGTGTACAGCGGACGATCCCAGACCTGATAAAACACCCGCAGCGGTTCATCCCGCCGATAGCGCTGGCGCAGTGCATCGAGGCGCTGACGCAGTTCGCTGGCCAATGTCGCGCCTCGCTCGGCCCGGCCAAGCTGCGTGGCAATCGCCTCGATTTGCGCGGTCAGTTGATCAAAAGTGTGGGGGTCGGCGACGTACGTAGGGATGTTCAGGCGCTTGAGTTGTTCACGCTGGGCCGAGCCGACACTGCCGGGCCAGAGCAGCAGCAAATCGGGTTTGAGGCTGAGCAACCGCTCCATGCCCAACTGGCCATAGCGGCCAACGGAAGGCAGGTCTTTGAGTTCAGCAGGACGATCGCCGGCATCCAGTACGCCGACCAGAAGATCAGCAGAACCCAGCTCAACGACGATTTCAGAGAGAGACGGCGCGAGGCTGACGACGCGCTCGACCGCAAAGGTCAGGCTACTGACGACCAGCAGCAAAACCGCCAGCCCGATGCGGCGCATCAGCCGAGTTGACGCGGGATACGGTAGAGGTAGAACAGCACCGTGGTCGACAGCGCCAACAGCACCAACGGCACCGTTTCAAGACCGACAAATACGGCCAACGCACCGATCCAGGCCGGTAAACCGGCAGCCAGAAACGCAGTGCGGCGCTTGGCAGCCAGGACAATCCACGCGGCGGGCTCTTCAGGGGTATCGAGGGCTTTCTGGGTGGCGATCAGTGCGTGTTTGTAGCCACCGAAAAACTTCAGGCTGACAAACATCGAGGCCACACCGGCGATGAACAGCGGCATCGCCAGCACCGGCAGGATCGCCTCGCCCTGGCCAAACACGCCGTTGATCACGAACAGCGGCAGCAGGGCCAGCGCCAGGTATTGCCACCAGCTGACGGACAGTCGGCGCCGCACTTGACCCCGGGTCACGCCCGGTCTACCTCACCCTGATGCTCGTTGCCCATCATGTGGTCGAGCTTGCTGGCCTTGGTGGCCAGGTAGAGTTTGTTGTGCGGATTGTGGCCAGTGTGCAGCGGCACGCGCTCGGCGACGACGATGCCCATGTCGGTCAAGGCTTTGACCTTGCGCGGGTTGTTGGTCATCAGGCGCAGGGATTTCACCCCCAGGTGCTCGAGCATCGGCAGGCACATGGCGTAGTCGCGCTGGTCGGCGGCGAAGCCCAGACGCTCGTTGGCTTCAACGGTGTCGGCGCCGCCGTCCTGCAATTCATAGGCGCGGATTTTGTTCAGCAGGCCAATGCCACGGCCTTCCTGACGCAAATACAGCAATACGCCACGGCCTTCGCGGGCGATGGCCTGCAAGGCTGCCTCGAGTTGCGAGCCGCAGTCGCAGCGCTGGCTGAACAAGGCATCGCCGGTCAGGCATTCAGAGTGCAAGCGGCCGAGTACCGGGGCACCGTCGTCGAACTCACCGAGGCTCAGGACAACGTGCTCGCGTCCGTTCTCTTCATCGAGAAAGCCATGCATGGTGAATTGCGCAAAAGGCGTTGGCAGCTTGGAAGCGGCGACAAAAACGACAGGCACCGGTGTGCTCCTGATCAATAAGTACTGGAGATTCGCAGACGCGGCATTGTAACAGCAGGTTCCTACAGACGCTTAGGCTGAATTATGGAGCATAACGATCTAAAAGTTTGATCACCGAGTGCGCAACAACACCTGTAGGAGCCGGCTTGCTGGCGATAGCGGAGGTTCAGCCTGCATATTTATCGCCTGAATGGACGCCATCGCCAGCAAGCCGGCTCCTACAATGTTCGCGGTGTGCCGCGGAATTTGTGTTCAATTCGGGTCGAACGGATACGGCTGTTTCCAGCGTTCGAAAATCGGTTTCAACTGGCCGTTTTTGACCAGCACGTCCATTCGCTGGTCGAACAGCGCCATCAGTTTTCGCGCCTTGGGCGTATTGGCAAAGCACAGGTACAGCGGCAATTCCGCGATGTGCGTGCGCCGGAACTGGGACGGATCCTTGGTCCAGCGGAGCACGTAATCCACCTCGGTCAGCGCGTCGATGTAGTAGTCGGCACGGTTGTGGGTCAGCATCGACAGAATGCCGGTGCGCCGCATCACCTCGTTATAGCGACGTACGTTGGGCAGGTAGTTCTGGAAGCTGTAACCCCGGACCCAGGCCAGCCGGTAGTTGCCCAGCGTTTGCGGCGTCGGCACCGGATTGCTGGCCAGCCCCAGGGCGTAAATGTGATCGGTGTCGTAATTCCAGCGCGGATACAGCAAGTCGCTGACGTCATCCCGATAACCACCGACACAGGCGTCCACTTCGCCACGCTGCGCCAGGCCGATGGCGCGAATGTAGGGTTCGGTCCTGATGTCCAGTTTGACGCCGACCGGTTCGAAGACTTCGCGCAACACGTCCCAACCCAGGCCATGGCCATCGGCGGCGGTGTAGTCTTCCCAGTCTTCGCTGGCCAGATGAATCACCGATGGCGTTGTCACTGCCTCCCCCGCCTGGGCGAGCGAAGCAAACAGTGCGAAACCCATCACAGCCAACCAGCGTCGAGCCATCCTAGTTCCCTGTTCCGCCACTCAGGCGAAAATCCATACCAGCCCCTGCATCGCCAGCCACGCGAACACTCCGGCCAATACGTCGTCGAGCATGATCCCGACACCGCCGTGCACATGCCGGTCAATCCAGTGAATCGGCCACGGCTTGAGGATGTCGAAGAAGCGGAACACCAGAAAGCCCGCGAGCAACCAGTACCAGCCTTCCGGCACCAGCCACAGGGTGATCCACATCCCGACCATTTCGTCCCAGACGATGCCTTCGTGGTCGTGCACCCGCAGATCGTCGGCCACTTTGCCGCACAGCCAGAAGCCAAACAGCATGGTGATGCCCAGCATCAGCCAGTAACCCCAGTCGGGCAGCATCTGCCACAACGGAATAAAGGGTAGCGCAACTAACGAACCCCAGGTGCCCGGTGCCTTTGGCAAGGTGCCCGAGCCGAAGCCGAACGCCAGGAAATGCCAGGGATTGCGCCAGACCGACGGCGGTACGAATTCCGCCGGAACCTGTTTGGGATGATCTGTCACGGTGTCTCCCGAAAATGTTGATAGCCCCGTGCTTGCGGGGTGATGTCTTGTCCGGCGGCATCCAGCAGCACAACGCCCTGCCCCGTGACCACGCGCCCGATCACATGGATTGGCCAGCCATCTGCCAGCAACCCCGGCAACTCGACGGACGGTAAGGTGAAGGCCAGTACGTAATCGTCACCACCGCTCAGGGCGGCGTTTTCGGCGCCCGATTGACCGAGGAAAGCCACTAGGGCCTTCGACAGCGGCAAGCGGTCCCGCTCAACCTGAATGCCGACCCTCGACGCGAGCGCGATGTGCCCGCAGTCGGCGAGCAAGCCATCGGAGATGTCCAGCGCCGAGGTGGCTTTACCGCGCAACGCCTGGCCCAGCGCGAGTTGCGGCTGTGGCGACCAGTAATGCGCCAGCAGCGGATCGGCGACGGCGGCTTCAGCCGTGCGCTGACCGAGCACCAGCGGCAAGGCACCGGCGGCGTTGCCCAGCTCGCCGCCGACACACAGCAGGTCGCCTGGTTGCGCACCGCTGCGGGTCAACGCCAAACCACTAGGCACACGCCCGAACACGGTCATGGTCAGGCTCAGCGGCCCACGGGTAGTGTCGCCCCCCACCAGCGCGACGCCGCAGTTCTGCGCCATGCGGTTCAAACCACGGGCATAGGCGTCCAGCCAATCGGCGGTTACCGTCGGCAAGGTCAGGGCAAGGGTAAAGGCAACGGGGGTGGCGCCCATGGCCGCCAGATCGCTGACGGCCACGGCCAGCGAACGCTGACCGAGCAGAAACGGGTCGCAGGGGTCTGCGAAATGCACACCGGCCACGAGCGTGTCGGTGGAAATCGCCAGCTGCTCCCCGGGAGGAACAGCGAGCAAGGCGCAGTCATCGCCGATCCCCAGGGCAACGCCTTCGCCGCCCTGCGCACAAGGCGCGGCGGCGAAGAAATTGCGGATCAGCTCAAACTCGCCCATGGCTGAGACAAAGAGTTCAAGCGCCAATCAGCGCTTGAACGCCTTCACTTCAGCTTCACGCAGACGCGGGGCCAGCTTGTCGAGTACACCGTTGACGAACTTGTGGCCGTCGGTGGAACCGAAGACCTTCGCCAGTTCAATACCTTCGTTGATCACAACGCGGTAAGGCACATCGACGCGCTCGAGCAGTTCCCAGGTGGACAGGCGCAATACCGCCAGTTCAACCGGGTCCAGCTCTTCAATGGTCAGGTCCAGGCAAGGTGTCAGTGCGGCGTCGATACGGTCTTTCTGCGCGGGAACCCCATGCAGGATTTCACGGAAGTAGGCGCCGTCGACATCGCTGAAATCGTTATCGACCCGGAACTGCGCTTCGATCTCGTTCAGCGATTGCCTGGCCATGTGCCATTGGTACAGCGCCTGAGTCGCGAGCTGACGGGCTTCGCGACGCTTGACGCTTTTCGATGGCTTGCCGGCATCCGCAGGCTTTGGATCGCGCGGGTTGAAACGATCGCTTTCGTCGCTAATCACTTGGCCTCCAACTGCGCCAGCAGGCTGACCATTTCCAGAGCGGACAGGGCAGCTTCGGCACCTTTGTTACCGGCCTTGGTGCCGGAACGTTCGATGGCTTGCTCGATGGAATCAACGGTCAGGACGCCGAAGGCAACCGGAACGCCGAACTCCATGGACACCTGGGCCAGGCCCTTGGTGCATTCGCCCGCCACGTATTCGAAGTGCGGAGTACCGCCACGAATGACCGCGCCCAGAGCGATGATGGCTGCGAACTCGCCCTTCTGAGCGACTTTCTGCGCAACCAGCGGGATTTCGAAGGCGCCAGGTGCGCGGATGATGGTGATGTCGCTTTCGCTCACGCCATGGCGAACCAGGGCATCAACTGCACCGCTGACCAGGCTTTCAACAACGAAGCTGTTGAAACGGCCCACTACCAAAGCGTAGCGGCCTTTAGGGGCGATGAAGGTACCTTCGATGGTCTTCAGGGTCATTCGTTAGTTCTCTTAAAGAGCCGGGACGCGTCTTCTACGCGTCCCTCAGTGATATTTGAACCGCGAATACAGGGCCGGGAACAACCGGTCATTATTCGGAGGGCACGTATTCTACAACTTCCAGATCGAAACCGGATATCGCATTAAATTTCATTGGCGCAGACATCAGGCGCATTTTGCGCACGCCCAGGTCCCGAAGGATCTGCGAACCGGCACCGACGATGCTGTAGGTGGTCGGTTTTTTCACCGCTGCGTGATCGGCGGTTTCGCGGATGTGCGCCAGCAACACGTCGCCATCGAGCGGGTGACCGAGCAACAGCACCACGCCGCTGCCAGCCTCGGCAACCGCGGCCATGGCGGCACGCAGGCTCCAGCGGCCAGGTTGCTTGACCATCAACAGGTCGCGCAACGGGTCCATGTTGTGCACGCGAACCAGGGTCGGTTCTTCGGCGCACACGGTGCCCAGGGTCAGTGCCATGTGCACGTCGCCTTCCACGGAATCACGATAGGTCACCAGGTTGAATTGGCCCAGTTCGCTGTCCAGCGGCTGCTCGGCAATCCGCTGAACGGTACGTTCGTGGATCATCCGGTAGTGAATCAGGTCGGCGATGGTGCCGATCTTGATGTTGTGCTCGGCGGCGAAAGCTTCCAGTTCGGCGCGACGGGACATGGTGCCGTCGTCGTTCATCACTTCGCAGATCACGCCGCTCGGCTCGAAACCGGCCATGCGCGCGAGGTCGCAGGCAGCTTCAGTGTGACCGGCGCGAGCCAGGGTGCCACCGGCCTGGGCCATCAGCGGGAAGATGTGGCCGGGGCTGACGATGTCTTCAGCCTTGGCGTCTTTCGCGGCAGCGGCCTGCACGGTGCGCGCACGGTCAGCGGCGGAGATGCCGGTGGTCACGCCGGTGGCGGCTTCGATGGACACGGTGAACTTGGTGCCGAAACCGGAACCGTTGCGTGGCGCCATCAACGGCAGCTTCAGCGTTTCGCAGCGCTCGCGGCTCATCGGCATGCAGATCAGGCCACGGGCGTGCTTGGCCATGAAATTGATGTGTTCGGCCTGGCAGCACTCGGCGGCCATGATCAGGTCGCCTTCGTTCTCGCGGTCTTCGTCATCCATGAGGATGACCATCTTGCCTTGGCGGATGTCTTCAACCAGTTCTTCGATGCTATTGAGCGCCACAAGGCACCCCCTTGGGTCAGGATTTGAGGTAGCCGTTGGCGGCCAGAAAGCTTTCGGTAATGTTACTGGAAGTCGGCTCGGCGGCCTTGTCACCCAGCAACAGGCGCTCCAGGTAACGGGCCAGCAAGTCCACTTCCAGATTCACCCGGCGACCCGGCTGGTACGACGCCATGATGGTTTCGCTCAGGGTGTGCGGAATGATCGTCAGCAAGAACTCGGCGCCATCGACCGCGTTCACGGTCAGGCTGGTGCCGTCGACGGTGATCGAGCCTTTGTGGGCGATGTACTTGGCCAGTTCTTTCGGTGCACGGATGCGGAATTCCACGGCGCGTGCGTTCTCGGTGCGGGCAACCACTTCGCCCACGCCATCGACGTGACCGCTGACCAGGTGCCCGCCGAGGCGAGTGGTCGGGGTCAGGGCTTTTTCCAGATTGACCGGGCTGCCGCTTTTCAGGTCGTTCATGGCGGTGCAGTCGAGGGTTTCGCGACTGACGTCCGCGGCAAAACCGTTGCCTGGCAGCTCAACGGCCGTCAGGCACACGCCGTTGACCGCAATGCTGTCGCCCAGTTTGACGTCGCTCAGATCGAGCTTGCCGGTTTCTACATGGACCCGCACATCTCCGCCTTTTGGGGTCAATGCACGAATACTGCCGATGGATTCGATGATGCCGGTAAACATGAAGTCCTCCTCGAGAACAGGGCCGTCGCGTGGCGCAGGCCCGGAATTATACGCTCGCCGTCGGCGCAGGAATGGCAATGACTCGCCAGTCATCGCCAACCGCGCGGATTTCAGTGATTTTGAGCTCGGGCGCGTCTTTCATCTGCGCCAGTGGCCAGTCCAGCAACGGGCGCGCTGACGAGCCCAGGAACTTGCCGGCGATGAAGATCTGGAATTCGTCCACCAGACCTTGCTGGGCAAAGGCCCCGGCCAGACGCGGACCGGCCTCGACCAGCACTTCGTTGACGCCGCGATTGGCCAGTTCGACCAGCAACTTGCGCAGGTCAACCAAGCCATCGTCGCCGGCCACAATCAGGCATTCCGGGCCGTTGGCGTATTGTTCTTCAATCGCCATGCAGGTGGCGACCAGCGCCGGGCCGGCCTTGAAGAATGGCGCATCCAGCGGCACGCGCAGGCGGCCATCTATTAAAACGCGCAGCGGCGGACGGCTCATTGCCAATGCGGTTTGCTCGGCGTCCAGCCCCAACTCGTCAGCGCGCACGGTCAAACGGGCGTTATCCGCCAGCACGGTGTCGGCGCCGGTCAGCACCACGCTGGCCTGGGCGCGCAGGCGTTGTACCGCCGAACGTGCGGCCGGGCCGGTGATCCATTGGCTCTCGCCGCTTTCCATCGCCGTGCGACCGTCGAGGCTCATGGCCAACTTGACCCGCACGAACGGCAAGCCGTGTTCCATGCGCTTAAGAAAGCCTTGATTGAGCTTGCGTGCCTCACCTTCCAGCACACCGCTTTCGATGGCAATGCCGGCCTGAGCCAGACGCTGCATGCCACGGCCGGCCACCGACGGGTTCGGGTCCTGCATCGCCGCGACGACGCGTGCGAGGCCGGCATTCACCAGCGCATCGGCGCAAGGCGGCGTGCGGCCGTGGTGGCTGCACGGTTCGAGAGTCACGTAAGCGGTGGCCCCACGGGCCTTGTCGCCCGCAGCGCGCAGCGCGTGGACTTCGGCGTGGGGTTCGCCGGTGCGCTCGTGCCAGCCTTCGCCGACAATCTGCCCGTCCTTCACGATCACGCAGCCAACACGCGGGTTGGGATGCGTCGTGTAATGGCCTTTGCGCGCCAGTTCCAGGGCGCGCGCCATGTAATGGGCGTCGAGGATGGCAAGCTCTGTGGAGGTGGTCATTCTTTCACCGGCTCACGGGCCAGGCGATCGATCTCTTCGCGGAACTCGTTGAGGTCCTGGAAGCGCCGATACACGGAGGCGAAACGAATGTAGGCGACTTCATCGAGCTTTTGCAGCTCGGCCATCACCAGTTCACCGACCACGAGGGACTTGACCTCGCGCTCGCCGGTGGCGCGCAGCTTGTGTTTGATGTGCACCAGCGACGATTCGAGGCGCTCGACACTCACCGGGCGCTTCTCCAGCGCACGCTGCATGCCGGCGCGGAGTTTTTCTTCGTCGAACGGCTGGCGGCTGCCGTCGGTTTTGATCAGGCGCGGCAACACCAGTTCAGCGGTTTCGAACGTCGTGAAACGCTCGCCGCAGGCCAGGCATTCGCGCCGGCGGCGCACCTGTTCGCCCTCGGCGACCAGACGCGAGTCGATGACCTTGGTGTCGTTGGCACCGCAGAAGGGACAGTGCATGGTGGCAGGCAACAAAAAAAGGGAGGGCCATGGTAGCGCATCCCGGTGGCAAGACAAGCCATAGGGTTTGCGGTATACAGACTGGCTATAGAGAATGATCCATGGATTTCACCTTGCTGGAGCCGCAAATGTCACTCAGACCGCTCGTATTGCTCAGCCTTTTCAGCCTGTTGGTGGCCTGCAGCAGCGATGCACCCAAGCCCCAGCCGCCTACGCCCGGCCCCGCTCCACAGGCGGCGCAGAAAAAAGCCCGCGAGTCCGCCAACCTCGGTCCGCTGCCCGCTTATCAGCGTGAATTGAGCGGCACCTTGCAAGGCGTGCCGGCCGGTGCCGAAGTCGAATTGGCGCTGCTGGTGATCGATGAAAAGGATCGCCCGCAACAATTGCTCGCCAGCTCCAGCCTGATCGGCACCAATCAGGTATTGCCGTTTCACCTGCGCTTCAACCCGGATTCGTTTCCGGCCGGTGCCCGCGTGGAACTGCGAGGCCGCGCCAGCCAGTCCGGCCAGCTGATTCTGCACCTGCCGTCGCAAGTCATCACCCAGCCGACGACCCAGGCCCTGGGTCAACTGCAATTCGTCAAAGCGCCATGATTGCACCGCTCGACCTGCAACAGGCGTTGGGGGAGTTACTGGGCGATGCACAACTTGTCCCGGTCGCCTTGCCCGATACCGCCCTGAAACTCTGGCTGATCGACGGCGACAACATGGACCGCGCCTTCAGCCCGGAAGAAACCCGGCGGATCCTGCATGAACCGCCGTACTGGAGTTTCTGCTGGGCCAGCGGGTTGTCGATGGCCCGCTACCTCGCTGAATTCCCCGAGTGGGTCAAAGGCAAACGCGTGCTGGATTTTGGTGCCGGTTCCGGCGTCGCGGGGATTGCCGCGGTAAAGGCCGGGGCGCTGGAAGTGGTGGCGTGCGACCTGGACCCGCTGGCGATTGCCGCCTGTCGGGCGAATGCCGAACTCAATGAAGTGGAACTGAATTACTCGACGGACTTTTTCGCCGAGGCGGATCGCTTTGATCTGATCCTGGTGGCCGACGTGCTGTACGACCGGGAGAATCTGCCGCTGCTCGATGCGTTTTTGAGTCGCGGCCGTGAGGCACTGGTGGCGGATTCGCGGGTGAGGGATTTTCGTCATCCGTTGTATCAACGCATCGAAATGCTCGAAGCGATGACCTTGCCGGATCTGGCCGAGCCTGAAGAGTTTCGGTATGTGAGCCTGTATCACGCGCGGCGCGCTTAAAAGCTTCGCGGGCAAGCCTCGCTCCTACAGGTTTAGTGCCGCTCTTAATAACGACGCGGACCTGTAGGAGCGAGGCTTGCCCGCGAAGGCCATCTGTCAGACTGCGCACACTTTCAGCCACCCCCCGCCAAGCCGTATAGTTGCCCCATTCACGCTTTTACGAGATCCCCCATGAGTCAGCAAACGCCGTACATCTTCGACGCCACGACTGCCGATTTCGACCAGTCGGTGATCGAGAACTCTTTCCACAAACCGGTGCTGGTGGATTTCTGGGCCGAATGGTGTGCGCCCTGCAAAGTGCTGATGCCGATGCTGCAGACCATCGCCGAGAGCTATCAGGGCGAGTTGCTGCTGGCCAAGGTCAACTGCGATCTGGAACAAGACATCGTCGCTCGCTTCGGTATCCGCAGCTTGCCGACCGTGGTGTTGTTCAAGGATGGCCAGCCGGTGGACGGTTTTGCCGGTGCGCAGCCGGAATCCGCCGTCCGCGCCATGCTCGAACCTCACGTACAAATGCCGCCACCGGCGGCGGCTGATCCGTTTGAACAGGCTCAGGCGCTGTTTGACGAGAGCCGTTTCGCTGACGCAGAAGCCATTCTCAAAGTGCTGCTGGGCGAAGACAACACCAACGCCAAAGCGCTGATTCTGTATGCCCGTTGCCTGACTGAACGGGGTGAGCTGGGTGAAGCGCAAACCGTGCTCGACGCGGTGAAAAGCGATGAACACAAGGCCGCATTGGCCGGTGCAAAAGCGCAGATCCAGTTTCTCGGCCAGGCCAAGGACTTGCCGGATGCCGCCGACTTGAAGGCGCGCCTGGCGAAGAATCCGCAGGACGATGAAGCGGTGTATCAACTGGCGATCCAGCAACTGGCCCGTCAGCAGTACGACGCGGCGCTGGATGCGTTGCTCAAGCTGTTCGTGCGCAACCGCAGCTACAGCGAAGGCTTGCCGCACAAGACGTTGCTGCAAGTGTTCGAATTGCTGGGCAATGATCACCCGTTGGTGACCACGTATCGCCGCAAGTTGTTTGCTGCGCTGTACTGACAGACCGCGTTTTCGTTCATCGCCGGCAAGCCGGCTCCTACAGGATTTGCACGAACCTGTAGGAGCCGGCTTGCCGGCGATGGCGGCCGCAAAAACAACGCATTTCTACAGCCAGCGATACAGCGGCGTATCACCGCCACTCTCCACCTTCACCTCCGCGCTATGCCGCAACCGCACCAGCAGTCGCTTGCCCGACGCTGCGCTGCCAGTCAAACCTTCCAGTTGCTCCAGCAAATCCGGCCCGCTCAGTTGCCCGGCCTTGCGCAGCAGATCCTTTGCGACCTGCCACTGCGCATCATCCTGGTTCACCGGTTTGGCCGGCGTCGCACTGACCTCTGGCTTGACCACCTGCACCTGCGCTCCGAGCCGCGCCCAGTCAGCGTCATCCATCTCCAGGGTCAAATCCACCGGCCAGTCGCCGATGCTTCCGCGTATACGCAACATGGTTTCGCTCCCGCACATTTCTGACCTGCATGCTCCCATGGGACTTGTGCAACGCCAAGTAGCCGGTCAAACTCCTCGCACTTACGTTATAAGATTACATAACAAATTCTTCATTTTACTTTTCGGAGACCCGCCATGCGCCGTCTGCTGCTCGCTTTGCCGTTTGCCCTGTTGCCGCTGGCCATCGCCCATGCCGCCGATGAGCATGATCACGACCATGAACACGGCAGCCTCGGTGCCCACGAGCATGGTGTCGGTCGCCTGAACGCAGCGCTGGACGGTCAGACCCTGGAGCTGGAGCTGGAAAGCCCGGCGATGAACCTGGTGGGTTTCGAACACGCGGCCGCCAGCGACGCCGACAAAGCCAAAGTCGCCACCGCCCGTGCACAACTTGAAAAACCGCTGGCCCTGTTCAACCTGCCGAAAGCGGCGGGTTGCGTGGTCGCGACTCAGGAACTGGAAAGCCCGCTGTTCGGTGACAAGCCGGATGCCGATGATGATCATGACGACGATGCCAAAGACGAGCATCACCACGACCACAGCGAAATCCACGCTCACTACCAGTTCACCTGCGCGACGCCGGGCGCACTGAAAACCCTGGATCTGACAAACCTCTTCAACACGTTCCCGGCGACCCAGAAAATTCAGGTACAACTGATCAGCCCGAGCGGGCAGCAAGGGGTAGAAGTGACGGCCAAGGCGGCCGCCCTGAAATTCTGAACCCACCACCGCCCCCTGTAGGAGCGAGGCTTGCCCGCGAAGAGGTCGTCACATTCAACATTGATGTCGACTGGCAGTATGCCTTCGCGGGCAAGCCTCGCTCCTACAAGGGATTGGTGTTGCATGTGAAATTGAGACAACCCAATGAAACCGGTGTTATGACCCAAGCACTCATCGAACTGTCCGACCTGGGCTTCAGTTGGCCCGGTCACCCGCCGCTGCTGGACATCCCGGCCTTTCGCCTGGAACCGGGTGAAACCCTGTTCCTCAAAGGCCCCAGCGGCAGCGGCAAGACCACCCTGCTCGGCCTGCTCGGTGGCGTGCAAAAGCCCGATCGCGGCAGCATTCGCCTGCTCGGCCAGGAACTGACCGAACTCGGTGCCGGGGCGCGTGATCGCTTTCGCGTCGATCACACCGGCTACATCTTCCAGCAGTTCAACCTGCTGCCGTTTCTCTCGGTGCGCGAGAACGTCGAGCTGCCCTGCCACTTCTCCAGGCTGCGCGCCGAACGGGCGATCCAGCGTCATGGCAGCGTCGATCAGGCGGCGGCAACCTTGCTCGCTCATTTGGGTTTGAAGGATGAAAGCATCCTCGGTCGCCGCGCCGACTCGCTGTCCATCGGCCAACAGCAACGCGTCGCCGCCGCCCGTGCGTTGATCGGTCAGCCGGAGCTGGTGATCGCCGACGAACCGACTTCCGCGCTGGATTACGACGCCCGCGAAAACTTCATTCGCCTGTTGTTCGCCGAATGCCGCGAAGCCGGGTCGAGCCTGTTGTTCGTCAGTCACGACCAAAGCCTCGCGCCGCTGTTCGATCGCAACCTGTCGCTGGCCGAACTCAATCGCGCCGCCACGCCTGCAGAGGTTTGAGATGTATTTGTTTCGTCTAGCCATGGCCAGCCTGGCTAACCGCCGCTTCACCGCGATCCTCACCGCGTTCGCCATCGCCCTGTCGGTCTGCCTGCTGTTGGCCGTGGAACGCGTGCGCACCGAAGCCAAGGCCAGTTTTGCCAGCACCATCAGCGGCACCGACCTGATCGTCGGCGCCCGCTCCGGTTCAGTGAACCTGCTGCTGTACTCGGTGTTCCGCATCGGCAATGCCACCAACAACATCCGCTGGGACAGCTTCGAGCACTTCGCCAACAACCCGAAAGTGAAGTGGGCGATCCCGATGTCGCTGGGCGATTCCCATCGCGGGTATCGGGTGATGGGCACCACCGAGGCGTATTTCGAGCATTACCAGTACGGTCATCAACAGCACCTGGAACTGGCTGACGGTCGCGCCTTCGCCACCGATCCGTTCGAAGTGGTGCTCGGCGCCGAAGTGGCCGATGCACTGCACTACAAACTCGGCGATAAACTGGTGCTGGCCCACGGCGTGGCGGTGATCAGCCTGGTCAAGCACGACGACAAACCGTTCACCGTGGTCGGCATTCTCAAACGCACCGGCACGCCGGTGGACCGTACATTGCACATCAGCCTCGGTGGCATGGAAGCGATTCACATCGACTGGCACAACGGCGTGCCGGCGCGCGGCAACGGTCGGATCAGTGCTGATCAGGCACGCAACATGGACCTGACGCCGCAAGCGATCACCGCGTTCATGCTCGGCCTCAACAGCAAGATTTCGACCTTTGCCCTGCAGCGCGAAATCAACGAATTCCGTGGCGAACCGATGCTGGCGATCCTGCCGGGCGTGGCGCTGCAAGAGTTGTGGAGTTTGATGAGCACCGCAGAAAAAGCCTTGTTCGTGGTCTCGCTGTTTGTGGTGCTGACCGGGTTGATCGGCATGCTCACGGCGATCCTCACCAGCCTCAATGAACGTCGGCGCGAGATGGCGATTCTGCGTTCGGTGGGCGCGCGGCCATGGCACATCGCGACGTTGCTGGTGCTGGAGGCGTTCGCCCTGGCGCTGTCGGGCGTGATCGCCGGCGTGGCCCTGCTTTATGTGGGCATCGCCGCTGCGCAAGGTTACGTGCAGGCCAATTACGGTCTGTTTCTGCCGCTGGCGTGGCCCAGCGAATATGAATGGACGCTGCTCGGTGGCATCCTGATCGCCGCGCTGCTGATGGGCAGCGTGCCGGCGTGGCGCGCGTATCGCCAATCCCTGGCCGATGGCCTGTCGATCCGACTATGAGGACGTTAATGATGCCCCGCGCTTTGCTTGCGCTGTTGATGCTGGTTGCCTTGCCGCTGTGGGCCGCCGAGCCGAAAGAGCTGACCTGGTCGGAAATGATCCCGCCGGACGCCGCGCCGGAAGTGCCGAACATGACACCCCTGCACGACCTCTCGCAGATGGGCAGCGCGCTGTCCGCCGAGTCGGCGCCAGCCGCGAAACAGGACATGCCCAATGCACCGGTGGTGAAGAGCCTCGACGGCCAGAGCATCCGCCTGCCGGGCTACATCGTGCCGCTGGAAGTGAGTGAAGAAGGCCGCACTACAGAGTTTCTGCTGGTGCCGTATTTCGGCGCCTGCATCCATGTGCCGCCACCGCCGTCGAACCAGATCGTGCATGTCAAAAGCGAAGTCGGCGTGAAGCTGGACGAGCTGTATCAGCCTTATTGGATTGAGGGGGCGTTGCAGGTTAAAGCATCGACCAGTGAGTTGGCGGATGCGGGGTATCAGATGGAGGCGGACAAGATTTATATCTATGAATTGCCGGAGTGAATCCCGGTAGTCATGTGTTGTTTCAGTAGACGCCTTCGCGGGCAAGCCTCGCTCCTACAGGTTAGCGCCACACCTGTAGGAGCGAGGCTTGCCCGCGAAGGCATCCTCAAAGGTTCCGCAAAAAAACGTGCCATCACCGTTTCATTGAGCTGAGTCAAAAGACCGGACCAGACCGCTCCGTACCATTGGACATCGAACATTTTTAACGTCCTCTGGAGCCTCCATGCACAAGTCCTTGCTCAGCGCCTCGCTGTTTGCCCTCGCGCTCGCAGCCCCGCTCGCCCACGCCCACGAAGCCGGCGACATCCTCCTTCGTGCCGGTGCAATCACCGTCAACCCGAAAGCCGACAGCTCCGACGTCAAAGTCGATCAAGGCCCGCTGGCAGGTACCAATCTGGGTGGCAAGGCCACCATGAGCAGCGACACCCAACTGGGTCTGAACTTCGCTTACATGCTCAACAGCCACTGGGGCATCGAGCTGCTCGCGGCCACGCCATTCGAACATGACGTGAAGCTCAAAGGCACCGTGCTGGGCGCGGCCAACGGCAAACTCGGCAGCCTGAAACACCTGCCGCCGACCTTGAGCGTTGTCTACTACCCACTGGACGGCAAGTCTGCATTCCAACCGTACGTTGGCGCCGGTATCAACTACACCTGGATCTACGACGAGCACGTCGGCAGCGAGGCCAGCGCCAATGGCTTCAGCAACTTCAAGGCAGACAACTCCTGGGGCATGGCGTTTCAGGTCGGTGCCGACTACATGATCACCGACAACATCATGCTCAACGCCCAAGTGCGTTACATCGACATCGATACCACCGCCACCGTGGAAAACAACGCCGTGGCACAAGGCACCCGTGCCAAGGTCGATGTCGACGTGGACCCGTTCATCTACATGGTGGGCCTGGGTTACAAGTTCTAACGAGCAAACATGTGGTGGTGTTTGAACGCTGGCAATGAAGGTGAAAAAACCTGTGGGAGCGAGCCTGCTCGCGATTACGGTCTATCAGTCGACATAGATGTTGACTGATCTGCCGTTATCGCGAGCAGGCTCGCTCCCACAGTAGTTTGCGGTGTTCGAAAGTCTTAGCTGATCACAGTGTTCTAACGACCGAGCAACCGCGCCAGGCCGACACTCATCGGCGTCTGAGCCGGGCAGGAAAACCGCTCCAGCAGTCGCTGATTGTTCGCCCGCGAATGGCGGATATCACCCGAACGCGCCGGGCCGTAGCTCACTGGCGGCAGTTCACCGACCGCCACTTTCAACGCTTCCAGCATTTGCTTGAGCGTGGTTGCCTGGTTCCAGCCGACATTGACCGCGCCGACTTCAACCTGCGGTTTTTCGATGGCTTGCACCAGCACGTCGACCAGATCTTCGACGTAAACAAAATCCCGCGTCTGCTCACCATCGCCAAACACGGTGATCGGCAGGCCGTTTTGCGCGCGCTCGCTGAAAATGCTGATCACCCCGGAGTACGGCGAGGACGGATCCTGGCGCGGGCCGAAGATGTTGAAGAAGCGGAAAATCACCGGTTCCAGCGCATGCTGGCGACGGTAGAAATCAAAGTAATGTTCACTGGCCAACTTGTCTGACGCATACGGCGTCAGCGGTTCCTTGGGCGTGTCTTCGTCGATCGACTGGCCTTCGCCATTGTTGCCGTAGACCGCTGCGCTGGAGGCAAACAGCACACGTTTGACGCCGCTCTGGCGCATGGCTTCGCAGACATTCAGCGAACCGATGAAATTGCTCTGGTGAGTCTTCACCGGATCATCCACCGAAGCCTGCACCGACGCCACGGCCGCCAGATGCGCGACCGCACTGCAACCGACCATTGCGCGAGCAACCAGGGCGGCATCGGCGACGTCGCCGACTATCAGCTCGACGCGAGGATTATCCAGCGCCAGGTTGCTGCGTTTGCCGGTGGACAGGTCGTCGAGAATCCGTACCGAATGGCCCTTGGCGAGCAAGGCGTCGGTCAGGTGCGAGCCGATGAAGCCCGCGCCGCCGGTGATTAAAACAGGGCCGTCAGCCATGGCGATAGAACCTGTCCAGTAAGCCAGGGAGTGCCGCACGCCAGGCGCGGGGCTTGATCCCGAAGGTGTGAAGGATTTTCTTGCAGGCCAGCACCGCGTGTTGCGGCTCTTCGGCAGCGTCCGGACGTGCGGCGTGAGCCTGGGCGGTCGGTGCTTCGATGGCCAGCGGATGCAATGCGCGGGCTTCGGTGAGAATCGCCTGCCCCAGCGCCAGCGGCGTGGTCGCCTCGTGCCCGGCGTAGTGGTAGGTGCCCCACAGTGGCGCCGCGCAATCGAGTTGCTTGAGCACCGAAATGATCACCCGGGCCGCGTCGTCGACCGGCGTCGGGTTGCCGCGACGGTCATCGGCCATCAACAGTTCTTCCGGTTTTTCGGCACGGGACAGGAAACGCCCGAGGGTGCCGTCGGGGCTGTCATCGAGCAGCCAGCCGAACCGCAGCAGCACATGCTGCGGGCAGGTCGCGCGCACGCTTTGCTCGATGCGCCACAAGGCCTGACCACGCAGGCCCAGCGGCACCGGCTCGTCTTTTTCGCTGTAGGCGGTCGCCCGCGAGCCGTCGAACACCCGATAGCTCGAGGGTTGCAGCAGAACGATGTTGTGATGCTGGCACAGTTCGGCCAGACGCTCGATTGCACGCTCTTGCCCGGCCAGACGCGATTCGCTGACCGTCTCCGCCTGGAACCAGTCGAAGTAGTAGGCGAGGTTGATCAACGCGTCCGGGCGCGTGTCGTCGAGCAGTTGCGTCAGGCTCGCGGCATCCCAGCCGTCTTGCGGTGGGCGGGGGGCGAGGAAACCGATGTCTTCCTCCGCACCGAGGCGAATCAGCGCCTGCCCAAGGGCATTTCCGCCGCCCAGTAACATAAGGCGCATTCGCATAGAGTCAGCAGGCCCAGTCTGATTGGATCAATGGCTTTATCGGCACCGCTCGCGGGCAGTGCCGTCGATAGTTGCCGGAATCGTTGCATTTTGCGGGTTTAGTGCGCAACCGTCATCCGTAAAGTGTAGATCTCCGGGATTTGTGGTGCTGCTGATGGCCTCTTCGCGGGCAAGCCTCGCTCCTACAAGGCCACGCGTGAAACCTGTAGGAGCGAGCGGGCGGCGATCCGACTTGCCCGCGAAGAGGCCCTGAAGGCCAGCAAAGGTCTTGAGCGGTACTTGCATCTTCCTCACCCCACCCGCATAAATTACTCCATGAATCTGCCCATCCCCACGGACGCGGCCATGGCAGGCTTCCACCCCGCCGTCAGCGCCTGGTTCAGCAGCACCTTCCCGACGGTCACCGCCGCCCAGGCCCGGGCGTGGCCGCTGATCCGTCAGCGCCGTTCGACCCTGATCGCCGCGCCCACCGGCTCCGGCAAAACCCTCACCGCGTTTCTCGCCGTCATCGACGATCTGGTTCACCGTGGCCTGGAAACCGCAGACGGGCTGCCCAACGAAACACTGGTGGTCTACGTCTCGCCGCTCAAAGCCTTGTCCAACGACATCCAGATCAACCTGCAAAACCCGCTGGCCGGCATCACTGAACAGTTACGTGCGCTGGGCCTGCCCGAGTTGCAGATCAACACCGCCGTGCGCACCGGCGACACGCCGCAAAAAGAACGCTCAGCGATGCGCAAGACCGCGCCGCACATTCTGGTGACCACCCCGGAGTCCCTTTACGTGCTGCTCGGCTCTGACTCCGGCCGGCAAATGCTCGGCACCACGCGCACGGTGATCGTCGATGAGATCCACGCCATCGCTGCCAGCAAACGCGGCAGCCATCTGGCCCTGAGTCTGGAGCGTTTGCAGGCGTTATGCGCAGCACCGTTGATGCGCATCGGCCTGTCCGCCACGCAAAAACCCATCGAAGCAGTTTCACGCTTTCTGGTCGGTCGTGATCGCGCATGCGAAATCATCGACATCGGCCACGCCCGTCCAAGGGATCTAGGCATCGAAGTACCGCCGGTGCCGCTGTCGGCGGTGATGGCCAACGATGTGTGGGAATTGGTCTACGACCGCCTCGCCGTCCTCGCCCGCGAACACCGCACCACACTGATTTTCGTCAACACCCGGCGGCTGGCCGAACGCCTGAGCCGGCATTTGAGCGAACGTCTCGGCAAGGAAGCAGTCGCCGCCCACCACGGCAGCCTGGCCAAGGAGTTTCGCCTCGATGCCGAACAGCGCCTCAAGTGCGGCGACCTGCAAGTGCTGATCGCCACGGCGTCGCTGGAACTGGGGATCGACATCGGCGATGTCGATCTGGTCTGTCAGATCTCATCGCCGCGTTCGATTGCCGGATTCCTGCAACGGGTCGGCCGCTCCGGCCACCAGGTCGGCGGCACGCCCAAGGGCCGATTGTTCGCCACCACCCGCGACGATTTGATCGAATGCACCGCCCTGCTCGACTGCGTGCGCCGGGGTGAACTCGACACCTTGCAGATTCCTCAAGCGCCGCTGGACGTACTGGCCCAGCAGATCATCGCCGAGGTCAGTTGCCAGGAATGGCCGGAGCACGCGCTGCTGGAGATGTTCCGCAATGCTTCGCCCTATGCTGACCTCGACGAAAAACATTATCAGGCGCTGCTGCAGATGCTCGCCGAAGGCTACAACGGTCGCCAGGGTATCCGCAGCGCGTACCTGCACCGCGACGCCGTGACGCGTACGTTGCGCGGTCGGCGCGGCAGCAAACTGACCGCCGTGACCAGCGGCGGCACCATCCCGGACAACGCCGACTACAGCGTGCTGCTGGAACCGCAAGGGCTGAACATCGGCAGCGTCAACGAAGACTTCGCCGTGGAAAGCATCGCCGGTGATGTCTTTCAGTTGGGCAACACCTCGTACCGAATCCTGCGGGTCGAAACCGGCAAGGTCCGGGTCGAAGATGCGCACGGCCAGCCGCCGACCATTCCGTTCTGGCTCGGCGAAGCGCCGGGGCGCAGCGCGGAGTTGTCCTTCGCCGTGGCGCGCCTGCAAGCGCAACTCGACGACCTGCTCGGCACCACGCCCGGCAACTTGCAACCAGCCCTCGACTGGCTGACCGAAACCCTCGGCCTGAACCTCGACAGCGCCGGACAACTGGTGGATTACCTCGCCCGCGCACGCCTGACATTGGGCGCCCTGCCCTCGCAGGACACGCTGTTGATGGAGCGCTTTTTCGATGAGTCCGGCGGCACGCAACTGATCATCCACACGCCCTTCGGCAGCCGCATCAACCGCGCCTGGGGCCTGGCCCTGCGCAAGCGTTTCTGCCGCACCTTCAACTTCGAATTGCAGGCTGCCGCCAGCGAAGATGCGATCGTGTTGTCGCTGTCCACCAGCCACAGCTTTGAGCTCGATGAGGTCTGGCGCTACCTGCACAGCAACAGCGCCGAACACCTGCTGATTCAAGCGGTGCTCGATGCGCCGCTGTTCGGCGTGCGCTGGCGCTGGAATGCCGGCGTCGCATTGGCGTTGCCGCGTTACAGCGGCGGGCGCAAAGTCCCCCCGCAGATTCAGCGGATGAAAAGCGAAGACCTGATCGCCAGCGTGTTTCCCGACCAGATCGCCTGCGTGGAACACCTCGCCGGCGAACGGGAGATTCCCGATCATCCACTGGTGGAACAGACCCTCGACGATTGCCTCCACGAAGCCATGGACTGCGAAGGCTGGCTGACGTTGTTGCGGCGCATGGAACGCGGCGACGTTCGTCTGATCAGCCGCGACCTGCCAGCGCCTTCGCCACTGGCCGCCGAAATACTCAGCGCCCGGCCTTACACCTTTCTTGACGACGCGCCGCTGGAAGAGCGCCGCACCCAAGCCGTGCTCAACCGGCGCTGGACCGATCCGCAGTCCACCGACGACCTCGGCGCGCTGGATGCCGAGGCCATTCAAGCGGTGCGCGATGAGGCCTGGCCGACGCCGACCAATGCCGATGAAATGCACGAGACGTTGATGAGCCTCGCGTGCATCGCCGATGCCGAGGCGCAGGCCAATGCGCAGTGGATTGATTGGTTGAATGCCCTTGCCGAGAGCGGTCGCGCCAGTCGTTTGCAGATCGATGCCGGGCAATTGCTGTGGCTGGCGGTGGAACGGCTGACGTGCCTGCGCGCCATTTATCCACAGGCAAATTTTTCGCCACCGCTGGAGGCGCTACCCGGTTTTGATGAAGCCTGGGAGTCGGACGAAGCGGTGCTGGAAGTCATCCGCGCACGGCTCAGTGCTTTTGGTCCGTTGCCGCTGAGCGCGATTGCCAAACCTCTGGGATTACCTGCGACTCACGTCAACCAGGCACTCGCGCAACTGGAGCGCGAAGGGTATGTGCTGCGCGGCCACTTTACCCCCGGCGCCGATCAGGAAGAATGGTGCGAGCGGCATCTGCTGGCGCGAATTCATCGCTACACGGTCAAGCGTCTGCGGCGAGAAATCGAGCCGGTGGCGCTGCAGGATTTCATGCGATTCCTGTTCGACTGGCAGCATCTTTCTGCCTCGACTCAAGGCCAGGGCAATGCGGTGCTGCCCGCCATCGTCGCTCAGTTCGAAGGCTATCCCGCCGCCGCTTCAGCCTGGGACAGCGACATTCTTGCGGCACGGATCAAAGGCTATTCGGCGAGTTGGCTGGATGACCTGTGCCGTAGCGGCAAACTGGTCTGGACCCGCCTGACCGCACACAACAAAAGCGTCAGCACGGCGCTGCGCAGCACGCCGATTGTGTTGCTGCCGCGCAGCCAGGTCGGGTTGTGGAGCGGTCTGACCGAACAGACACCGGTCAGCGACCTGTCACCCAAAACCCAAAAGGTTTACCAAGCCCTCAGCCAACATGGCGCGCTGTTTTTCGATGAGTTGATTCACGAGGCGCATCTGCTGCGCTCGGAGCTGGAAATCGCCTTGCAGGAACTGGTCGGCGCCGGGCTGGTGAACGCCGACAGTTTTGCCGGTTTGCGGGCGCTGATCACGCCGGCCAGTAAACGGCAGAATCGCAGCAGCCGACGCGGACGCGGGGCGTTTATCGGAGGCATGGATGACGCCGGACGCTGGGCCTTGCTTCGACGCGGGGCGCCAGCGCCGGTGGTGGATAACAAACATACAACGCCGAGCGACACCCTGGAACACATCGCCATGACCTTGCTGCGCCGCTACGGCGTGGTGTTCTGGCGCCTGCTGGAACGCGAAGCAGACTGGTTGCCGAACTGGCGCGAATTGCTGCGCACGTTCCATCGGCTGGAGGCTCGCGGCGAGATTCGCGGCGGGCGGTTTGTCAGTGGTTTGGCCGGTGAACAGTTCGCCTTGCCCGAGGCGATTCCGTTACTGCGCGAAGTGCGGCGGCGGGCGCATGACGGGAGTCTGATTGCCGTGTGCGGGGTTGATCCGCTGAACCTCGCCGGCACGCTTTTACCCGGAGTGAAAGTACCGGCACTGACGAGTAATCGGTTGGTGTACCGCGATGGTTTGCCGGTGGCTGCCGAGATCGCTGGCCAGCAGGTTTTCTGGATGGAATCGACGAGTGAAATACGCAACAAGCTGATCCGGCATTGATGCTGTCCGGGCCGGCCTCTTCGCTGGCAAGCCAGCTCCTACAGGTCCGGTGCCACATAAAAACCCTGGATTACACACAACCCTTGTAGGAGCCGGCTTGCTGGCGATGAGGCCCTCGAGAACGGCGGCGTATATGAGGCCGCCTTCGCCAGCAAGCCGGCTCCTACAAGGGACCGTGTGTTTCTGTGGGAGTGATATTTGCGCTCAGGGCAAATATCAAATGCCAATACCTCTATTTTTCCGCACAACCCAATCCCCGACACTGCGCTCCATCAATCAACCCACCGGAGTTGCAGCCATGCCCATTGCCTTGCTCGCGCTGACCCTCAGCGCCTTCGCCATCGGGACGACCGAGTTCGTCATCGTTGGCCTGTTACCCACTATCGGCGCCGACCTCGGCGTCAGCCTGCCGTCCGCCGGCCTGCTGGTCAGCCTCTATGCCCTGGGCGTTGCCATCGGTGCCCCGGTGCTGACCGCCCTCACCGGCAAAGTCCCGCGCAAAATGCTGCTGTTGTCGCTGATGGTGCTGTTCACCCTTGGCAACCTGCTGGCGTGGAAAGCGCCGAGCTACGAATCGCTGATCATTGCGCGAATCGTCACCGGCCTGGCCCACGGGGTGTTTTTCTCGATTGGCTCGACCATCGCTACCAGCCTGGTGCCGAAGGAAAAAGCCGCCAGCGCGATTGCGATCATGTTCACTGGTCTGACGGTGGCGCTGGTCACCGGCGTACCGTTGGGGACGTTCATCGGTCAGCATTTCGGCTGGCGTGAAACCTTCCTCGCTGTCTCTGCTTTGGGTGTGATTGCGTTCATCGGCAGCCTGCTCTACGTGCCGAAAAACATCACCCACAGCAAACCGGCTTCGCTGCTGGAGCAGTTGCGGGTCCTTAAACAACCACGCCTGTTGCTGGTGTATGCCATGACGGCAGTCGGTTACGGCGGTTCGTTCATCGCCTTCACGTTCCTTGCACCGATTCTTCAAGACATCTCTGGTTTCAGCGCCGGCACCGTCAGCCTGGTGTTGCTGGTGTACGGCATCTCGGTGGCCGTCGGTAATATCTGGGGCGGCAAACTGGCCGACAAACGCGGCCCGATCAAAGCCCTGAAAATCATCTTCGCCCTGCTCGCTGCTGTGTTGTTCGTGCTGACCTTCACCGCCGGCAACCCGTGGCTGGCGCTGGCCACCGTGCTGGTCTGGGGCGCGGTCGCTTTCGGCAACGTGCCTGGCTTGCAGGTGTATGTGGTGCGCCAGGCCGAACATCACACGCCGAATGCGGTGGACGTGGCTTCCGGCCTGAACATCGCGGCGTTCAACCTCGGCATTGCCGGTGGCGCGTGGGGCGGTGGTTTGATCGTCGCCCACATGGGCCTGATCCATACCGCGTGGATCGGTGGTCTGGTGGTGTTGGTGGCGCTGGCGCTGACCGCATGGAGCGGTCGCCTCGATCGCCTCGGCCCGGTGTACGCCGCGGGTTCAACCCGCATAGTCGCCGGTCACTGATTACCCTTGTAGGAGCCGGCTTGCTGGCGATCGCGGTGGCACATTCAACATGGATGTGACTGACACACCGCTATCGCCAGCAAGCCGGCTCCTACAGGTCCGTGTGTCCATTCAAGGTTTGTACCGTCTGTAGTCCCGTCGAAACTTTCTCGCTTGCCCCGCAGTCATCAAAAGACAGGGGCAACCGGGGACCATCAGACGGGAGGCGACATGGCGGGGAATCACAGCGGTATTTCAGCTTGGCGCTTCTTTGCCTCCGGCGAGCCTGCAGCACAAGGCGTGTCGCCATGAACCGCGCCGAGCAGTTCAACCCCGACGATGACTCGTCAGGAACCGTGAACGCCGTACGCCGCTTCACCGTGCTGACGGTCAACACGCACAAGGGTTTCACCGCGCTCAACCGGCGTTTCATCCTGCCGGAGTTGCGCGAAGCAGTGCGCAGCGTGTCCGCCGACGTGGTGTTTTTGCAGGAAGTCCACGGCACCCACGAGCACCATCCCCAGCGTTACAGCAACTGGCCGACGATGCCGCAGTACGAATTCCTCGCCGACACGCTGTGGCCGCAGTTCGCCTACGGACGCAACGCGGTGTACCCGGCAGGCGATCACGGCAATGCGCTGTTGTCGAAATTCCAGATCATTCGCCACGACAACCTCGACGTGTCCATCAGCGGGCACGAAAACCGCGGCATCCTGCATTGCGTATTGCGCTTGCCCGTCGATGGCCCGGAGGTGCACGCGATTTGCGTCCATTTGGGGCTGCGCGAAACCCATCGCAATGAACAGCTGAAGCTGCTGACCCAACGCCTCGCAGAATTGCCGAGCGACGCGCCGGTGATTGTCGCCGGTGACTTCAACGACTGGCGTCAGCGCGCCGATGCAATGCTCAAACCCTGTGGTTTGCGCGAGGTCTTCGCCGAACTCCACGGCAAACCGGCGCGCAGTTTTCCGGCGCGCTTGCCGGCCTTGCGCCTGGACCGCATCTACGTGCGCAACCTCAAGGCCAGCCGTCCGCAAGTCCTGGCGGCGCGGCCCTGGTCCCACCTCTCCGACCATGCACCGCTATCGGTGGAGATCGAGCTATGAGCAGCGCACCGATGGAAAAAACCACCGTGGATCACGTGCCCACCAACCCGCCCGTGCGTGAGCCCGGCGTGGTCGACGTTGAATACGGTTGGCAGGGCAACAACCGGGTGGAGCTGCTGGAAAACGGCGAAGAATATTTCCCGCGGGTATTCGAAGCCATGCGCCAGGCCAAGACTGAAATCCTCCTGGAAACCTTCATCGTTTTCGAGGACAAGGTCGGCGAAGAGCTGCAGCACGTGCTGATCGACGCGGCTCAACGCGACGTACGCGTCACGGCCAGTCTCGACGGGTTTGGTTGTGGCGAGTTGAGCACCGATTACCTCACCGCGTTGAGCGAGGCCGGCGTGCACCTGCAAATATTTGACCCGGCACCGAAGCGGCTGGGTATTCGCACCAACTGGTTCCGACGCCTGCACCGCAAAATCGTGGTGGTCGACGGCACGATTGCGTTCATCGGCGGGATCAACTTTTCCGCCGACCATCTGGCTGACTTCGGCCCCGAGGCCAAACAGGATTACTCGGTTGAAGTGCAAGGCCCGGCGGTGACCGACATTCATCATTTCGCCCTGCTGCAAAGCGGTCGCCCGGCCCGCGCCAAATACTGGTGGCAACGCCGGCGGCAGCGGCGCTCGGAACTGGCGCTCAACGATCACGATGGCCAGGTCCGTTTGGTGTACCGCGACAACGGTGATCATCAAACCGATATCGAAGAGGTTTATCGACATGTCCTGCGCAGCGCCCAGCGTCGCGTGGTGATTGCCAACGCCTATTTCTTTCCCGGTTATCGCTTGCTGCGCGAGATACGCAACGCCGCGCGGCGAGGCGTCGAAGTGCGACTGATCCTGCAAGGCCAGCCAGACATGAGGGTGGCCAAACTGGCGGCACGCATGACCTATGACTATCTGCTCAAATCCGGGGTGCAGATTCACGAATATTGCGAGCGCCCGCTGCACGGCAAAGTCGCGCTGGTGGACGAAGACTGGAGCACCGTCGGCTCGAGCAACCTCGACCCGCTGAGCCTGGCGATGAACCTGGAAGCCAATGTGCTGATCCGCGATCGCGCCTTCAACCGCGATTTGTTCGAACGCCTCGAGAGGCTGAGCGACAACCACTGCAAAGCCATGTGTGCGGACACATCCCCACGCGGACGGGTCTGGCACATGACCGTCGGTTTTCTGGTGTTCCACTTCCTGCGGCACTTCCCGGCGTGGGCCGGCTGGCTGCCGGCACACAAGCCACGCCTGAAGCCCTTCACCCACCTCGCCGGGGGCGATCACCATGAGCCGCGCTGAATCCCATTCGGCGCCTCACGCCGAGAGCCCGCACAAGTCGCATTGGAGTCGCTGGAAAAAACCGCTGACGATGCTGTTTTTCCTGGCGCTGATCGTCCTGTTCACGATGCTGGCCCAACGCATCGAATGGAACGAGGTGTTCGACACCCTCGCCGATTTCAAGGTGCGCACGCTGGTCATCGCCTCCGGGCTGACGCTGGTGAGTTTTCTGGTGTACGCCTGTTTCGACCTGATTGGCCGCACCTATATTCGTCAGGACCTGACCTGGAAACAGATCCTGCCAGTGGGGATCATCAGCTACGCCTTTAACCTCAACCTGAGTGCCTGGGTCGGCGGCATTGCCATGCGCTACCGGCTTTACTCGCGGCTCGGCGTGAGCAAAAGCAACATCGCGAAAATCCTCGGCCTGAGCCTGGCGACCAACTGGTTCGGCTACATGGTGATTGCCGGCGCGATGTTCAGCAGCGGGCTGGTGCGCATGCCACCGGGCTGGAAACTCAGCAGTGGTGCGTTGCAGGGCGTGGGGGTGCTGTTGCTGTTGGTGAGCGCGGGATACCTGGCGGCCTGTCAGTATTCCAAGCGGCGGGAGTGGGCGATTCGCGGCGTCGAAATCAACCTGCCGTCCCTGCGCATGGCGGTGTTGCAACTGGCGCTCGGGGCGCTGAACTGGTCGCTGATGGCGGCGGTGATCTTCACCCTTCTGCCGAGCAAGCTGGATTATCCGCTGGTGCTTGGCGTGTTGTTGATCAGCGCAATTGCCGGGGTGATCACGCACATTCCGGCGGGGCTCGGGGTGTTGGAGGCGGTGTTTGTGGCGTTGCTGCAGCATGAGGCTTCGCGGGGGAGCCTGGTGGCGGGGTTGCTGGCGTATCGGGCGATTTATTTCATCTTGCCGCTGTTGATTACGTTGGTGATGTATTTGATTGTGGAGGCCAAGGCGAAGTCGTTGCGGATTGCGAAAAAACCCGAGTGATTGGGTGGTTGTAAGGACGCCTTCGCGGGCAAGCCTCGCTCCTACGGGGTTCGCGCGCTTCCTGTAGGAGCGAGGCTTGCCCGCGAAGAATCCACCGCCGCTCTTACGTCGACTGGATAATGCTCAACCGCTCACCCACCACCATCTCGGTAATCCAGTCCACCAGGATCGACGTATACGCCTGCTGCGAAACCGGCTCGCTCAATGCGTGATCGGCGCCGTCGATGATGCGGTGGGTCAGCGAGTGCGTCTGCTGACACGCCGCCCGGTAACTCATGATGGTCGCGTGGGGCACATAGTCGTCAGTCTCGGACTCCACCAGCAGCACATCCCCGGTAAATTGCGAACAGGCATGCAACGCGCGATTGCTGTCGGCCCGCACCAGCGTGCTGCGGTAATCACGCAAATCGAGCTTGTCCAGTTCGCGCTTGGGCGCGTGCCATTGCTCATCGCGATACAACGCCGGCACCCGCAGCGCCAGCCAGCGCACGGGGCGCAATGAGGTCAAAATCGCAGCCAGATAACCGCCATAACTGGTGCCGACCACAGCAATCGCTGAGGTGTCGAGCGCAGGGTGCGCGAGCAATCGGTCGTACGCCGCCAGCAGATCTCGCAGGTTGTCTTCGCGGGAAACCCGCGTCAGTGGAATGCCGGTGCCGCCGGTGTGCCCGCGCAAGTCGAACGTCAGGCACACGCAGCCCAGACCTGCGATGCCTTTGGCCCGTTCAAGATCACGCTCCTGACTGCCGCCCCAACCGTGCACGAAGAGCACGCCGGGGACCTTCGATTTGGGGCTGAGAAAAGTCCCGCTCATCTGCTCATCGTCGATGTCGATCTGAATGGTTTCGCTTCTAGCCGTCATAGGATTTGACCGTTACGTACTTGAGGAGAAATTCACTGTTGTGCGCCGGCCCGCGGTACACCTCGATGGCGTCCGCCGGCAGCGCTTGATCGATGTAGGTTTCCACCGAAGACACACGAATCGCGCTCATCTGCGGGTCGTTGACGAAGCTCTGCAACGCCGCCACTTCGGCGCTGCTGGCACCGCCCATGCGCCAGGACTGCTCAAGCACGCCGCTGCGCTGTGTGCCGTTACTGTCCAGGCCTTGCGCGATGTCGTAGTTGCGCCGCGAGGCATAGAAACCGGGATAGGCCTCGTCCGCCGCACGGTCGAACACTTGCGCTTGGCGGATGGCCAGCCGCACGTCGTCGGGCAGTTGCAGTTCGAGCAGCTCGTCGTAGCCGCCCTGCACCACGAGCAGATTGGAACCACCATAAACCTGCTCGCCATGACCGTCTGCGGTCAAATACTGATCACCGCAGTAACTCAGCACTGTGTCGCCAATGAAGCTTTGGCCGACGCTGTGGGTCACCACCTCGGTCAGGTCTTGCTCCAACACCACACCTTCGGTGAATAGCGCCTTGGCATCGGGTCTGTCGAGGATCGCATCGAATTGGTCGAGGCTCTGGATCACCTCCTGACCGCGTCCGGCGCAGGCATGGATCGGTTTCAGGCGAATCGGTCCGCTATCGAGCAAATACTCCGCCGCAGGGCGCGCATCGTCGAGGGAGAACACGCTGAGCCCCTCGAGCACCACGTTGCGCACCCGTTCGCAAAACAACGGCGACCAGCCGTGCGGCGCAAAAGCGTTTTTGTTGCGCAAGCCGTGGCTGATGGCTTTGGTGCAGATGAAATCATGCTCGACGTAGCCGCCCCACAAATCCTCCGGGCCCTTGACGCCCAATTGCCGCGCGGCCGCAGCGCCGACAATGGTTTGTGTCGGCAGCAGATAAAGATCGCGACCGCTGTGGTGTTCGGGGTCGTAGCTGCCGCCGAATTTGAACCCGAGAACCTGCGCCAGCCAACGGGCCAATGCGTGATTGGTTTCGACTTCGTGCTGTGGCGCGTCGGGCCGCACCGAATGGGCGACCACCAGTTTCTTGCTGTTTGTTGGGGTCATGCGTCCCCCTTCAATCGGCGCTTGATGAATGTAGTGGTAGGGGTGCAGAGATCAGGCCAACGGCAGCTGATTTGAAATAATCGGCAATTCAATCAGTTGCCGATTCGGTGATAGCAATGAGCCTGTCTCATTCTGCACGACGGCCACTTCGCTCCCGGCATTTTGCACGATCAAAGCCTTGCATAGACCCACTGTAGGAGCGAGCCTGCTCGCGAAAGCGACCTTTCAGGCGACATAGATGCTGACCGTCACGGCCTCTTCGCGAGCAGGCTCGCTCCTACATTGAATTGAAGTTCACTGACGGACCGATGCGGCAGCCGGCGTCACCCCAAACCGCGTCCGATAATCACTCGGCGCCAGCCCGGTGATTTTCTTGAACGTCGCACGAAAGGCGCTCGGGTCCTGATAACCGACGGTCCAGGCAATGTGGTCGATGGTGCCGTTGGTGAATTCAAGCATTTCCCGGGCCTTGCCGACCCGCAGGTGCTGGCAGTACTCGGTGGGTTTGAGCCCGGTTGCAGCACGAAATCTGCGCAGGAAGGTGCGTTCTTCCAGCCCTGCCCGTTCAGCCATGGTCGCCAGCGACACGTCGGTCGCGCCGGTGCTTTGCAGCCAATGCTGAACCTTGAGAATCGAGGCGTCGCCGTGGCTGAGGATCGGTGAAAAGTTGCTGCCACATTCACTCGCACTGTCGCTGTGTTCCACCACCAGAAACCGCGCAGTGCCGGTGGCGATGCTCGGCCCCAGCAATCGGTCGACCAGACGCAAACCCAGCTCGGACCAGGCCATCAACCCGGCGGTGGTGATCAAGTCGCCGTCATCGACAATCGGCGTATCGGCCTTGAGCTTGATCGCCGGATAACGCTCGGCGAACGCCTTGGCCGACGTCCAGTGGGTGGTGGCGCTGCGGCCGTCGAGCAATCCGCTCTCAGCCAATAGAATCGAGCCCACGCAGACGCCGCCGAGGGTCGCGCCTTGTGCGTGCTGCTGACGAATCCAGCGCAGCAAGCCTTGCGGCGCCTGGCCTTCGGAAAAACCGCCAATCGACGGCGGGATCAACACCGCCACCAATGCACCGTCCGGCGCGGGATGGCTGTCGTAGATGCGCTGGGGTGATTGATCGCCATCGACCTGCCAATGGCTGACCCGCAACAACGGCAACTGCGCCGCTTGATAGTCAGCGGCAATCCGGTTCGCCACGCCGAACAAGTCGGTCAGCCCGTGCACCGCCGCCATCTGCGCGCCGGGATAAATCAGCACGCCCAGCTCGGCGATTGCCCTTTGTACGTCCATTGTCAGTTTTCCCCCTTCTATTGTCGGTGCGGCCAATCCTCGGACGGTCCGCCAGAGCCAATACTTCATTCCACACCCACACACACTTCGAGGAAACAGTCATGGCCAAGCAAGCACTCATCGTAGTTGATATCCAAAACGACTACTTCCCCCAGGGCAAGTGGCCGCTGGTAGGCGCGGACGCGGCTGCGGATAACGCCGTACGCCTGCTCAAAGCTTTTCGTGATGCCGGTGATTCGGTGGTGCACATTCGCCACGAGTTCACTTCCGACGAAGCGCCCTTCTTCACCCCGGGCTCCGAAGGCGCGAAGCTGCATCCCAAAGTCCTGAACCGCGCCGACGAGCCGGTGGTGCTCAAGCACTTCGTCAACTCGTTCCGCGAAACTGAATTGCAGTCAATTCTCGACGAGCAGGGTATCAAGGAGTTGGTGGTGGTTGGCAGCATGAGTCACATGTGCGTCGATGGCATTACCCGTGCGGCCGCCGACATGGGTTACGCCGTCACTGTCATTCATGACGCCTGTGCCTCGCGGGATCTGGAGTTCAACGGACTTACGGTTCCGGCTGCCCATGTTCATGCTGCGTTCATGTCGGCGTTGGGTTTTGCCTATGCTCGTGTGGTGTCTACTGGCGAGTTTCTGGCTGGGTGAGGTGAGTACATATCCGTTGCTGCGGTAACGGCTGCTATTGGTTTCGCCCTTACGGCGAGTCACTTTCGAAAAGCGCGAAAGTAACCAAAGCGCTTTTGCCCCTTTCGTTCGGTGCCTCGCTAAGGCTCGGCATGCCCTCGCTCCGGTCCTGCTCCGTGGGCCCGCCGCCATCGGCCATCCATGGCCGGGGGCGGCTAACCCGGCATCCATGCCGGGTTGCCCACTGCGCAGAACCTGCGCTCAGCCTCTCGAGGGGGCGACTACCGCCACAGCCGCCGAGGCGGCCTGAAAGCCGACCTGGCTCTTCAGTTGTTCGCGTTGTCCTTTTTTGATGCGTTCACTCATTCCCGACATGTGCACCGCTCCCCTGTAGGAGCCAGCTTGCTGGCGATGGACGTCAACGATAACGCGGGCCGTCTGAGTGAACGCGTTGTCCGGTCGTTTTTCGCGGGCAAGCCTCGCTCCTACAGGGAATCGCGTACGCTTTTGATTCCCACCACTCATCAGGCCGAGCGTTAGCTCGCCTTCCGCTTTTGATCTGAGCGCCCCCTCGAGAGGCCGAGCGCAGGTTCTGCGTAGTGGGTAACCCGGCATGGATGCCGGGTTAGCCGCGCACGGCCAGGGATGGCCGATCGCGGCGGGCCCACGGAGCAGGACCGGAGCGAGGGCATGCCGAGCCTAGGCGAGGCACCGAACGAAAGGGGCAAGAGCCCTTGGTTACTTGGGGCTTTTCCAAGTGACTCGCCGTAAGGGCGAAACCAATATCCGCCATCACCCAAATAATGGATATACACCCCACCACCCATAAAAAAATCTCACGCGTGAGCTATTGAGCCCAGCGAAAATTGCCTGTAGTGTTTCTCACGCGTGAGTTTTTCACAACGAGGTCAGCACCATGAACAGCAGCTCTCCATCAGATCCGCCTTCCGGGTCTGTGAACGATTCAGCAAGCCGCAAGGGAGAGCGCTCGAAACCGTCCGCGAAAAAACCGTCGAGCTTCTACATGAAGCAGATGCGCGCGGGCCTGGGTGCCGCCGGTTATGTAAAACACGAGACTTGGGTGCTTCCCGAAAACCGAAGCCTGCTCAAGCAGATGGAGAAACAGCTACGCCAACCGATCCTGGCTGGCTCATTCATGTCGGAGAATTACATGAGCGCAGGTAACAACTGGAACATCGATCGCCTCTACAGCGCCCTTCAAGCCCTGGACGAAGTGGTCTCGAACGACATCACCCTCTCCCTCGTCCAAGGTTCCGAATCCAGCATCAAGCTGGAAATGAACGACTTCGGTGGCTTGCCGATTTACATCGCGGTAGTGGGCGACCAGATCATCGTCGATACCGTGCTGGTCGACGTCGAGTCGATCAAGGACGTGCCGGCCTTCAATGATGCCGTGCTGCGCAGCCGGGAAATGTTCCCGCTGTCGTCGATCGGCATCGAGTCCATGCCTAACGGGCAGGTCGTTTACAACATGTTTGGCGCGCTCAGCTCCGACTCGAGCCTGACCAACGTCGTGACCGAGGTCAAAACCCTCGTCGACAACGTGCAGCGCGCCAGCGAAGCCTTCGAACGTTTTTTCAATTAATTATTCGGGAATCAGGGAAAATCCAATGACTCAGTCCATCTGGAGCAAATTGTTCACCGCACTGCGTGGCGGTGCCAATGAAGTCGGCGAATCGATCGTCGACCAACAGGCCCTGCGCATCCTCGACCAGGAAATCCGCGATGCCGACAGCGCGCTGGCCAACGCCAAGCGTGAGCTGGTCACCATCATGGCCAAGCACAAACTGTCCGCAGATCGCGTCAGCGAGTACAACGCCAAGATCAAGGACCTGGAATCCAAGGCGCTGGCCGCCATTCAGGCCAACCGCGAAGACCTGGCACTGGAAGTGGCCGAAGCCATTTCGACCCTGACCAACGAGCTGGATGTCGAGCAGAAGCAGGCCACCGAATTCGGCGGTTATGCGGACAACATGCGCAAAGACATCACCAAGGCTGAAAGCCGCATCAAGAGCCTGCGCCAGCAAGTGGACATGGCCAAGGCCCGTGAAAGCGTGCAGAAAGCCCAGGTCAGCGCATCCATCGCCAGCGGCGGCGCCAACGGCAAACTGGAAACCGCAGTCGGCACGCTGAACCGCTTGCAAGCCAAGCAGCAGCAACGCGCCGCTGAACTGGAAGCCCAGGACCAACTGGCCGATGCATCGACCGGCACCGACCTGGAGCGCAAACTGCGCGAAGCCGGCATCACGCCGGACGCGGGCAGCGCCAACGCGATCCTGGAGCGCCTGAAGCAGAAATCGGCTGAGTAACCCACTCAGTCGCAGATGCATAACCTGTGGGAGCTAGCCTGCTAGCGATTACGGTTTGTCAGACGACATTAATGTTGACTGACACTCCCTCTTCGCGAGCAGGCTCGCTCCCACATTGGATATGCGTTTCAGTTTTTCGTTGAATCGAGGTCAAGGATGGATGCCCTGAAGGGTTTCAAGACAATCGCCAGCCTCGCCATTTTCATGGTGGCGCTGCAACTGCTCAACGTTGCGACCGGCTACAGCCTTGTGGCATTCGGCCTGGTGCCGAGAACAGCCCACGGACTGGTCGGCATCATCACCTCGCCTTTTTTACACGCGTCCTTTGCGCACCTCAGCGCCAACCTGATTCCCTTCCTGATTCTGGGCACCCTGGTCATTGTCGACGGGCTCAACCGGTTCCTGGCCGTCAGCGCGATCATCATTCTGCTGGGCGGCGCACTGGTCTGGCTGTTCGGGTTTTCCGGCGTGCACATTGGCGCCAGCGGCTGGGTATTCGGGCTGTGGGCCTACCTCCTGTCCCGCGCCTGGTTTCACCGCAGCTGGGGCAACCTGATCACGGCCAGCGTCGTGGCGCTGCTCTATGGCGGCCTGGTCTTTGGCTTCCTTCCGCGTCAGGGTGTGTCCTTCGAAGGACATCTCTTTGGGGCGCTCGCCGGATTTATTGCAGCCAAGGTACTTTTCTCTGCGCCGCGCAGCAGGTTTAATGCCGCCGGTTAACCGCACTTGAGCATTCAGACGCCGAGGCGATAACGTCGCCAGGAATGAGTACCCACGGAGTCAGGGACGAAATGTCGATTTTCCTTTTATTGCGCATGTATGCCTCGTCCCTCTTCCACCGATTCGGTTGGGTGGGACTGGTCATCGCCTTGGCCGTGCACCTGACCACGGCGTATCTGGGCCTGGTGTTGCTGGGCGAACAGCACCTCACCGCCCCCGCCACGTTTACCTACTTCTATCTCACTACCACGCTTACCGTAGGCTATGGCGATCTCGCGCCACAGACATCGGCGGGGCGCATTTTCGTGGCCACCTGGGTCATGCTCGGCGGCATTGCGCTGCTGACGGCAGCCATCGGCAAAACCACCAGCAGCGTTATCGATGTATGGAGAAAAAGCATGAAGGGCAAAGGTGACTACACCGGCAATGTCGGGCATACGGTGCTCATCGGCTGGGAAGGTGCGTCCAGCGAACGGGTCGTTGAGTTGTTGCTTCAGGATGAAACCTCCAACGACAACCTGATCGTCATTTGCGATTGCACCCTTGAAGAAAACCCCATGCCCGGCCAGGCGTCCTTCATCAAGGGCGAAAGCCTGTCCTCGGTGGCGCTGCTACTGCGCGCTGGCGTTCCCGGTGCCGAACGCGTTCTGGTGCGAACCCATTCAGACGACCTGACCCTGGCCACCGTGCTGGCGGTCAATCAACTGAAGCCTGTCGGGCATGTGGTCGCCCACTTCAATGACAGTGAAATCGCCTCGCTCGCCAGCGCCTACGCCCCCAGCCTGGAATGCACATCAAGCATGGCCATCGAGATGCTTGTGCGCGCGTCCCAGGACCCCGGCTCGTCCGTGGTCATCAACGAATTGCTGTGCGTGGGCCAGGGCGCGACCCAATACCTGATGAAACTGCCCGAGACGTTTAACGCGACCTTCGGCGATCTGTACACGCAGATGAAAGAACGTCACAACGCCACCCTCATCGGCTACCGCGCCAAGGGCGCCCGACAACCATCGATCAACCCGCCTGGCGCCACACGCGTCGAGGGCGGCGAGCTCTTCTACATCGCCTCCACTCGCCTCAAGGAAATCTCCAATGGGATGGTTTAAACAGTTGTTGGGGCTTGAGGCCCCGAACGCGAATTCAGAATCGAAATGGACCGCCAGCGAAACCCAACCGGCCGCCGGCCCGCTGGGTCTGGCGCTGGGCAAAGGCGTGATGTTCGACAGCACGCTGCAATTGTTGCTCGACGAAAAAACCGCCGTGGCCATCCCCGGCTCGCAGCAGATCTGGAGCAACGGCACCATTGACCTCGGGCAGTCGACCTGGCTGTCGCGCTACTACATGAACGACGAAGACTACTGGCTGCAAGTGCACACCACCGGCGACATCGCCGGCCAGGTCGAGTCGGTGATCCTGTTCAACTACCTCAGCTACATCACCATCAGCAGCGAAGCGGAGCTGCGCCGTCTGGCCGGCCCGAACAGCCTGATCGGGCTGCCGACCTACACCCACAACGGCGTCGAATACACCCGCGAATGGGGCACCGAGAATGGCCAGACTGAACTGGTGGCGTTGAGCGAACAGCTGAAAAACCCGGATGAGTCCTACAGCGTCGAGCACCGTTCGATGTTATACGCCCGCGAAACCGGCCTGACCGACCGCCGTGAATTCCTGCTGTTTTCTGTCGAAGAAGACGCCGAAGGCACGATCAGCTTGAGCACTTCGCTGGGCATTTCGCTGTACACCACCGACCTGAACACTTTTTAAAAAGGAAGAAACCCCATGCTAGAAGCGCTCTCCGTCTCCCTGAACAAAGCCGCCGTGCTCGGGTTTGTTGCGTACATCCTCGGCGCCGCCGTGCTGTTCGCGCTGTTCCAGTTCATCTACACCCGCATCACCCCGCACAAGGAATTCGAGCTGATCCGTTCGGGCAACGTCGCGGCTGCAATCGCCCTGGGCGGTGCGGTCATCGGTTTCGCGATTCCGGCCAGCAACGTGATCGCCTACTCGGTCAGCCTCCTCGACTTCGTGGTCTGGGCAGTCATCGCCGCGTTCGTGCAATTGTTGGCGTTCCTGATGACCAGCCTGGTGCTCAAGGGCACCTCCGAGCGCATCAAGAAAGGTGAAATCGCCGCCGGTATCTACGTGGCAGCCGTGGCCATCAGCGTCGGCATGTTGAACGCCGCCTGCATGACCCCTTCCTCGAACTGATCGCGCACGGAGCTCCCGATGAAACGAAGCAAGTACGTTCAGCTGTCGCTGGCAGCCTCGGTCGCGATGGCGATTTCGGGCTGCGGGCCGACGGAAAAAACCTACTCGATGCAGAAAAAGTACAACTTCCAGTCCGTGCAGCAATGCGCCGATGAAAAACTTCCGGTGGACGTCTGCTCGGACGCCTTCATGACCGCCATGGCCGAACATCGACGCATTGCACCGGTGTACGACAACCAGGCCGATTGCGAAGCCGACTTCGTCGCCGACTGGTGCCAGCAGGACTCCGCCGGCAAGTTCATCCCCAAACTCGGCGGCTTCGAGCTGACCGCCAATGGCGAGGTGACGCAATCCCAGGTGGACGCCGCCAAAGCGCAACTGCCTGCCTCGGAAGCGAACAGTGGCGGTTCGGGGTTCTCCGGCACCAGCCTGCTGACCGGCCTGCTGATCGGCAACATGCTGAGCAACAACCGCAACAGCTACTATTCGGAGCCGGTGTACCGCTACCGCGATGACCGTGGCAGCTATTCGTCTTCGACACTCGGCCAGCGGATTTCGAAAGGTTCGACCTTTACCAAATCCAATCAGGCGCGATACGGCAGCAGCAACTACGCCGACTCGATTCGTTCCGCCAGCAAACCGGTGTCCGTTGCCTCGTCCACTTCCCGTGGCGGCTTCGGCAGCAAAGCCAGTGCGCGCAGCGGCTGGGGTGGCGGCGGGTCGAGCAGTTAAGGAAACAGGGCCATGAAGAAAATCCTCTGCGCAGAGCGTCATGACTGGAAACAGACCGCTGAAAGCCTCGGCTTTCTGTTCCACACCATCGACGACGAACCCTATTGGGACGAGAGCGCGTACTACCAGTTCACGCTCAAACAGATCGAGAACGATCTCGAAGACCCGACCACCGAGATCCATGAGATGTGCATGGACCTGGTGGCTCGCGTGGTGCAGAGCGAGGAGTTGCTGGAACGCCTGAGTATTCCGGCAGCGTTCTACGACCTGGTTCGTACGTCATGGCTCGAAGGTCATCCGCATCTGTACGGGCGCATGGACTTTTCCTACAACGGCAACGGCCCGGCCAAGCTGCTGGAGCTCAACTACGACACGCCGACCAGCCTCTACGAAGCGGCGGCGTTCCAGTGGGGCTGGCTGGAGCAGTGCATTGAGCGTGGTTTGTTGCCCAAGAACGCCGACCAGTTCAACAGCATCGACACCAAGCTGCATCAGGCCTTTGCTCAACTGCAGATCACGCAGCCCTTCTATTTCGCCTCGATGAAAGACTCGGTCGAGGACAAGGGCACCACCGATTACCTGCGGCTGGTTGCGGAAAAAGTCGGCATCGAATCCCGTCACATCGACATCGAAGACATTGGCCTCACCAGTGACGGACGTTTCGTCGATCTTGAAGATCGCTGGATTCCTCACCTGTTCAAACTGCACGCCTGGGAGTTCATCTTCCACGAACCCTTTGGCGCAGCGATTGCCCTGAGTGATACGCAGTTCTTCGAACCGGCCTGGAAATCCATCATCTCCAACAAAGGCATCCTGCCGCTGCTGTGGGAATTCAACAAAGGTCATCCGAACCTGCTCGCCGCCCACCTGGATACCGACCCGAACAAAGCGGTGCCCAAGGGTTGGGTGCGCAAGCCATTCTTCTCGCGGGAAGGCGCCAACATCGAGCTGCAAACAACGGACGGTCTGATCGTGAAAGAGGATGGGCCCTACACGGATGCGCCGTTTATCCTTCAGGAGTTCGCGCCGCTGCCGAAGTTTGGCGATAGCTACACGTTGATCGGCTCCTGGGTGATCGGCGATCAAGCCGCGGGGATCGGCGTGCGCGAGGACAACAGCCTGATTACCAAGGATTCCAGCCGATTCTTGCCGCACCTGATACTCGACTGAACATTTACCGTCAGTGGAAAAGCCCGTTGCCATGCATCGGGCGTCGGGGTGAAACAGGTGTAAACCCGATCAGGAACCCGACAACCACAAGACTTACCGCTGAAAAGCCGGATAATGGCGGCCAAATCGTCTAGCCCGTTATTCTGGTACCCCCCCATGGAAATCAAGGTCAACTTTCTCGACAACCTTCGGCTTGAAGCCAAGTTCGACGACTTCACGGTGGTGGCCGACCAACCAATCCGCTACAAGGGCGATGGCTCGGCACCCGGTCCGTTCGACTACTTCCTGGCTTCGTCGGCGTTGTGTGCGGCGTATTTCGTGAAGTTGTACTGCAGCACACGCAATATCCCCACGGATAACATCCGCCTGTCGCAGAACAACATTGTTGACCCGGAAAACCGCTACAACCAGATTTTCAAGATCCAGGTCGAGTTGCCGGCGGACATCTCCGACAAGGACCGCCAGGGCATCCTGCGTTCCATCGACCGTTGCACCGTGAAAAAAGTGGTGCAGGCCGGGCCTGAGTTTGTGATCGAAGAAGTGGAAAACCTCGACGCCGATGCCCAGGCGCTGTTGATGCCTGCTTCCAGCTCAGAGGCGAGCACTTACATTGCCGGCAAGGATCTGCCGCTGGAACAAACCATCGCCAACATGTCGGCCATTCTGGCGGACCTGGGCATGAAGATTGAAATCGCCTCGTGGCGCAATATCGTGCCCAATGTGTGGTCGCTGCATATCCGCGATGCGCACTCGCCGATGTGCTTCACCAACGGCAAGGGTGCGACCAAGGAAGGCGCACTGGCGTCGGCGTTGGGCGAGTTTATCGAGCGGCTCAACTGCAACTTCTTCTACAACGACCAGTTCTGGGGCGAAGACATCGCCAACGCGGAATTTGTGCATTATCCGGACGAGCGCTGGTTCAAGCCTGGCCGCAAAGACGCGCTGCCGACCGAGATTCTCGACGAGTACTGCCTGAAGATTTACAACCGCGACGGCGAGCTGCGCGGCTCCCATCTGATCGACACCAACTCGGGCAATGAAGAGCGCGGTATCTGCTCGCTGCCGTACGTGCGCCAGTCGGACGGTGAGGTGGTGTATTTCCCGTCCAACCTGATTGAAAACCTGTACCTGAGCAACGGCATGAGTGCCGGCAACACGCTGGCCGAAGCGCAGGTGCAGTGCCTGTCGGAGATCTTCGAGCGCGCGGTAAAACGCGAAATCATCGAAGGTGAATTTGCACTGCCGGATGTGCCGGCCCACGTGCTGGCGAAGTACCCAGGGATCCTCGCCGGCATTCAGGCGCTGGAAGAACAGGGTTTCCCGGTGTTGGTGAAGGATGCGTCCCTGGGCGGTGAATTCCCGGTGATGTGCGTTACGTTGATGAACCCGCGTACCGGTGGTGTGTTCGCCTCGTTCGGCGCGCACCCAAGCCTTGAAGTGGCACTGGAACGCAGCCTCACCGAATTGCTGCAAGGCCGCAGCTTCGAAGGCCTCAACGACCTGCCCCAGCCGACGTTTGAAGGTCACGCGGTGACCGAGCCGAACAACTTCGTCGAGCACTTCATCGACTCGAGCGGCGTTGTGTCGTGGCGCTTCTTCAGTTCGAAGTCGGATTACGAATTCGTGGAGTGGGACTTCTCCGGCCAGGGTGAAAACTCGAATACCGAGGAAGCCGCGACCTTGTTCGGCATTCTCGAAGGCATGGGCAAGGAAGTGTACATGGCGGTCTACGAGCATATCGGCGCGACGGCCTGCCGCATCCTGGTGCCGGACTATTCGGAAATTTATCCGGTAGACGATCTGATCTGGGATAACACCAACAAAGCGCTGTTCTTCCGCGAAGACATCCTGAACCTGCATCGCCTGGACGAAGACGAACTGCGAGCGCTGGTCGAGCGTCTGGTGGAAAGTGAGCTGGACGACTACACCGACATCACCAGCTTGATCGGCATCGAATTTGACGACAATACCGCTTGGGGTCAGTTGACGATCCTGGAGTTGAAGCTGCTGATTTATCTCGCCCTGCAACAATTTGAAGAGGCGAAAGAGGCGGTGGAAATGTTCCTGCAGTACAACGACAACACGGTTGAGCGCGGCTTGTTCTACCAGGCCGTCAATGTGGTGTTGGAGATGAAACTGGACGAAGACCTGGAACTGGAAGACTACGAGGCCAATTTCCGCCGGATGTTTGGCAGCGAGCGGACGGACGCAGCAATCGGCTCGGTGGACGGGACCGTGCGCTTCCATGGCTTGACGCCGACCAGCATGAAACTGGAGGGGCTCGACAGGCACCTGCGCCTGATCGACAGCTACAAAAAACTGCACACGGCGCGGGCTGCTGTCACCACGTCATCCCGTTGAGCGCAAACCTGTAGGAGCCGGCTTGCTGGCGATGAACGATTACGCGGTTTACCTGGTTAACCGCGGTGCTTGAATCGCCAGCAAGCCGGCTCCTACAAATAGTGCGCAAAAGAAAACCCCCGACCAGTCCAGAGGACCGATCGGGGGTTTCGAGGCTAAACCTTACAAAGGCCTAAGCCATATCCTAGAACGGGATATCGTCATCAAAGCTGTCGAAATCCGGAGCCGGCTGAGGAGCGGCCTGCTGTGGAGCCGGACGCGACTGTTGCGGTGCCGACTGCTGCGGACGCGGCGCCTGCTGTTGGCGTGGAGCCGGAGCGGACTGCTGGTAGTTGTTGCCCCCGCCTTGTTGGTCGCCCTGCTGTGGACGGCCGCCCAGCAGTTGCATGGTGCCTTGCATGTCGACCACGATTTCAGTGGTGTAACGCTTGATACCGTCTTTTTCCCACTCGCGGGTCTGCAGCTTGCCTTCGATGTAGACCTGCGAACCTTTACGCAGGTATTCGCCAGCGATTTCCGCCACTTTGCCGAACATCGACACACGGTGCCATTCGGTCTTCTCGACCTTCTGACCGGTCTGCTTGTCGGTCCACTGTTCGCTGGTCGCCAGACTCAGGTTGGTCACGGCGTTACCGTTAGGCAAGTAGCGAACTTCGGGATCCTGGCCGCAAGTGCCGACCAATATGACTTTGTTAACCCCACGGGCCATAACGTTCTCCTAGGCTACGCACGCTGCCTCGGGCGGGTTGTTCACCAGGCGCTCGAGGGTAGTGCGATCCAATAGTTCTGTGTCCAATTTGATGTAAATCGCTGCTTCATCAGCAACGATTACCGCATCTGTTACCCCTACGACGGCCTTCAGGCGCTCAACCAGACCCGCTTCGCGGATCGCCTCGGGCGACAACGGCAAGCGCAGGCTCGTGACATAAGGTGGTTCGCGCATGGTAACAGCAAAGGCCAGCCAGAGGGCAGCCAGGCCGGCGCATCCGAGGAAGACAACCGACAGACCGCCATGCTGGAACATCCAGCCGCCGAGGATCCCGCCCAGTGCCGATCCGAGGAACTGACTGGTGGAATAAACCCCCATCGCCGTGCCCTTGCCGCCCGCCGGTGAAACCTTGCTGATCAGCGATGGCAACGAAGCTTCCAGCAAGTTGAACGCGGTAAAGAACACCACCGTCCCGATCACCAGAGCCCGCAAGCTATCGCCGAACTGCCAGAAGAATAGCTCAGTGAGCATCAGCGTCAGCACTGCGCCCAATAAAACTCGTTTCATTTTGCGTTTCTTCTCGCCGTAGATAATGAACGGGATCATGGCGAAGAAGGAAATCAGCAGCGCGGTCAGGTAGACCCACCAGTGCTGCTCTTTGGGCAGCCCGGCTTTTTCGACCAGGGCCAGCGGCAATGCAACGAAGCTCGACATCAACATCGCGTGCAACACAAAAATACCCAGGTCCAGGCGCAGCAGGTCCGGGTGCTTGAGCGTCGGCATCAGTGCCTGGCGCGCGACGCCGGATTCGCGGTGCTGCAACGGCCCGGTGGAACGCGGCACCATGAACATCACGATCACGATACCCACCAGCGCCATGCCACCGGTGGCGAGGAACAACCCGGACAGCCCGAAGGCGCGAGTCAGCAATGGTCCTACCACCATGGCGACCGCGAACGACAGACCAATCGTCATGCCGATCATGGCCATGGCTTTGGTCCGATGCTGTTCGCGGGTCAGGTCTGACAGCAATGCCATCACAGCTGCGGAAATCGCCCCGGCGCCTTGCAGGATTCGTCCGGCGATAACGCCCCAGATCGAATCGGCGTTCGCCGCCAGCACACTGCCGAGGGCGAACACGATCAGCCCCAGGTAAATCACCGGGCGGCGCCCGATGCGGTCGGAAATGAAGCCGAACGGAATCTGAAAAATCGCCTGGGTCAGGCCGTAAGCGCCAATCGCCAGCCCGATGAGGGCCGGGGTCGCTCCTGCCAGATCCATCCCATAGGTCGCCAGTACCGGCAACACCATGAACATGCCAAGCATACGGAACGCGAACACGAGGGCCAGACCGCTTGCTGCGCGGGTCTCACTGCCACTCATGCGTTCGCTGTGGGGATCGTGCATGGAAAAACCTCATGTGAACCGGCGGCGATTCTACCAGTCCCATCGATTGACAGGGTATATCGCGACGCTTTGACGCGTTCCGCTGACAGACTCTTCATGTACGACAGTAAACCACTCGTTTGATAGTGTGCATCCATCCAGTATTTGGCCGTATACTCCTACGTTTTCGACGCCCGCCGAGCGAGGCCACTTTGGACAAGATCCTGATTCGTGGGGCCCGAACCCACAACCTGAAGAACATCGACCTGACCCTGCCACGGGACAAACTGATCGTCATCACCGGCTTGTCCGGATCCGGCAAATCGTCCCTGGCGTTCGACACGCTGTACGCCGAAGGCCAGCGCCGCTATGTCGAGTCGCTGTCGGCCTATGCCCGGCAGTTTTTGTCGATGATGGAAAAGCCTGACGTCGACACCATTGAAGGTTTGTCGCCAGCCATTTCCATCGAACAGAAGTCGACCTCGCACAACCCGCGTTCGACGGTCGGCACCATCACCGAAATCTACGACTACCTGCGCCTGCTCTACGCTCGCGTCGGTATTCCGCGCTGCCCGGATCACGACATTCCGCTGGAAGCGCAGACCGTCAGCCAGATGGTCGACCTGGTCCTCGCCCAACCGGAGGGCAGCAAACTGATGCTGCTGGCGCCAGTGATCCGCGAGCGCAAAGGCGAACACCTTTCGGTCTTCGAAGAGTTGCGCGCCCAGGGCTTTGTCCGGGCCCGGGTCAACGGCAGGATCTGCGAACTGGACGAACTGCCGAAGCTGGACAAGCAAAAGAAGCATTCGATTGACGTCATCGTCGACCGCTTCAAGGTCCGCGCCGATCTGCAACAGCGTCTGGCCGAATCCTTCGAGACTGCGCTGAAACTGGCGGACGGCATTGCCCTGGTCGCACCGATGGACGACGAACCCGGCGAAGAGATGATCTTCTCTGCGCGCTTCGCCTGCCCGATCTGCGGTCACGCGATCAGCGAGCTGGAACCCAAGCTGTTCTCCTTCAACAACCCGGCCGGCGCCTGCCCGACGTGCGATGGTCTGGGTGTGAAGCAATTCTTCGACATCAAGCGACTGGTCAATGGCGAACTGACCCTGGCCGAAGGTGCGATTCGCGGCTGGGACAGGCGAAACGTCTATTACTTCCAGATGCTCGGATCGCTGGCGGCGCACTACAAGTTCAGCCTCGAAGTACCGTTCAACGAACTGCCGGCCGAGCAGCAGAAATTCATCCTGCACGGCAGCGGTTCCCAGAACGTCGATTTCAAATACCTGAATGACCGTGGCGACATCGTCAAACGTTCGCACCCGTTCGAAGGCATCGTGCCAAACCTGGAACGTCGCTACCGCGAAACCGAATCGGCTTCTGTACGTGAAGAGCTGGCCAAGTTCCTCAGCACCCAGCATTGCCCGGATTGCCGTGGCACCCGCCTGCGTCGCGAGGCGCGGCATGTCTGGGTCGGCGAGAAGACTCTGCCGGCGGTAACCAATCTGCCGATTGGCGATGCATGCGAATACTTCGGCGTGCTGAAGCTGACCGGGCGTCGCGGTGAAATTGCCGACAAGATCCTCAAGGAAATCCGCGAGCGCCTGCAGTTCCTGGTCAACGTCGGCCTCGACTATCTGTCGCTGGATCGCAGTGCCGACACGTTGTCCGGTGGCGAGGCGCAGCGGATTCGTCTGGCCAGTCAGATTGGTGCCGGTCTGGTGGGCGTTCTATACATCCTCGATGAACCGTCGATTGGTCTGCACCAACGCGACAACGACCGTTTGCTCGGCACGCTCAAGCACCTGCGCGACATCGGCAACACGGTGATCGTGGTCGAACACGATGAAGATGCCATTCGCCTGGCTGACTATGTCGTGGATATCGGCCCGGGTGCCGGCGTGCACGGGGGGCATATCGTCGCTGAAGGTACGCCAGCGGAAGTTATGGCTCACCCTGACTCGCTGACCGGCAAGTACTTGTCGGGTCGGGTGAAGATTGCCGTTCCAGCCAAACGCACACCGCGTAACAAGAAGTTGTCGCTGTCCCTCAAGGGCGCTCGCGGCAACAACTTGCGCAACGTCGATCTGGAGATTCCGATTGGCCTGCTGACCTGCGTTACCGGCGTCTCCGGTTCGGGCAAGTCGACGCTGATCAACAACACGCTGTTTCCCTTGAGCGCGACGGCACTCAACGGTGCAACAACGCTTGAGGCTGCGGCTCACGACAGCATCAAAGGGCTGGAGCACCTGGACAAGGTCGTCGACATCGACCAGAGCCCGATCGGCCGTACGCCACGCTCCAACCCGGCGACGTACACCGGGCTGTTCACGCCGATTCGCGAACTGTTCGCCGGCGTGCCGGAATCCCGTTCCCGCGGTTACGGGCCGGGACGTTTCTCCTTCAACGTGAAGGGCGGACGCTGCGAGGCCTGCCAGGGCGATGGCCTGATCAAGGTTGAAATGCACTTCCTGCCGGACATCTATGTTCCGTGCGACGTCTGCAAGAGCAAGCGCTACAACCGCGAAACGCTGGAGATCAAGTACAAGGGCAAGAGCATCCACGAAACCCTCGAGATGACCATCGAGGAAGCCCGGGTGTTCTTCGACGCGGTGCCGGCACTGGCACGCAAGCTTCAGACGTTGATGGATGTCGGCCTGTCGTACATCAAGCTGGGGCAATCGGCGACCACGCTGTCTGGTGGTGAAGCGCAGCGAGTGAAATTGTCCCGCGAGCTGTCCAAGCGCGATACCGGCAAGACGCTGTACATCCTCGATGAGCCAACCACCGGTTTGCACTTCGCGGATATTCAGCAACTGCTCGACGTGCTGCATCGACTGCGCGACCACGGCAACACCGTGGTGGTGATCGAGCACAACCTGGACGTGATCAAGACTGCTGACTGGTTGGTGGATCTGGGGCCGGAAGGTGGCTCAAAAGGCGGGCAGATCATTGCCGTCGGTACGCCGGAAGAAGTCTCCGAGATGAAGCAGTCTCATACCGGTTTCTATCTCAAACCGCTGCTGGCTCGCGACAGGGACTGAATCAAGCCCATGAAAAAGCCCCTGTCACTTTGTCGGTGACAGGGGCTTTTTCGTTGACACTGTAGGAGCACAGCTTGCTGGCGATGGCGATATCAAGGAAGCCTTCGCCAGCAAGCTGTGCTCCTACGGTTCAATGTCAGGTGTGAGATTGCAGGTAATTTTCCAGACCGATCAACTTGATCAGACCCAACTGCTTCTCGAGCCAGTAGGTGTGGTCTTCTTCGGTATCGTTCAGTTGAATGCGCAGCATCTCGCGGCTGACGTAGTCTTTGTGCTGCTCGCAGAGTTCGATGCCCTTGCAGAGCGCGGCGCGGACTTTGTATTCCAGTCGCAGGTCGGCAGCTAGCATGTCAGGAACCGTGGTGCCGACATCAAGATCGTCCGGACGCATGCGTGGCGTGCCTTCGAGCATCAGAATTCGGCGCATCAGCGCATCGGCGTGCCCCGCTTCCTCTTCCATCTCGTGGTTGATTCGTTCGTAGAGCTTGGTGAATCCCCAGTCCTCATACATCCGCGAGTGAACGAAATATTGATCACGCGCGGCCAGTTCGCCGGTCAGCAACGTGTTGAGGTAATCGATTACGTCTGGGTGGCCTTGCATCGCCCTACATCTCCCTGCTTGAAAGTCTGTAGTTTGAACCACAGCGACTGTTTGGTCACTTGGTTTGCGCGATAAAAGCGAAGATATTCTGAGAAAAGTAGTTTAAATAGCGCAAAAACCGCCCTAATGAGGGCGGTTCTGCTTCTCGTTTAGACTTCGTTAATCTGTACGTTGAGCGCCTTTGCGATTGCGTCTCCATAAGCCGGGTCGGCCTTGAAGAAATGCTGCAATTGGCGATCCACTACATCAGCGGAGACCCCTGCCATCGCGCCCGCAATATTGTTGGTCAGCAGTTTTTTCTGCTCATCACTCATCAAACGGAACAACGCACCTGCGTGGCTGTAGTAGTCCGTGTCTTCGCGATGATCGTAACGATCAGCCGCACCGCTCAATGCCAAAGCAGGCTCAGCATAACGAGGCGCCTGTTTTGGCGACTCTACGTAACTGTTCGGCTCGTAGTTCGGCGCTGCACCACCATTGCTGCCAAATGCCATGGAGCCATCACGCTGGTAGCTGTTGACCGGGCTGCGCGGCGCATTCACCGGCAGTTGCTGATGGTTGGTACCAACACGGTAGCGGTGCGCATCGGCGTAAGCGAACACTCGCCCTTGCAGCATGCGGTCTGGCGACAGGCCGACACCTGGCACCATATTGCTCGGACCGAACGCCGCTTGTTCAACTTCCGCGAAGTAGTTCTGCGGATTGCGGTTGAGCTCGAGCTCACCCACTTCGATCAGTGGGAACTCTTTTTGCGACCAGGTCTTGGTCACATCGAAAGGGTTCTCGTAATGCGCCGCAGCCTGGGCCTCGGTCATGATCTGAATGCATACACGCCATTTTGGAAAGTCGCCACGCTCAATCGCTTCGAACAAGTCGCGCTGTGCGTAATCCGGATCGGTGCCCGCAAGGCGAGCAGCTTCTGCCGGCGCCAGGTTCTTGATCCCTTGCTGGGTCTTGTAATGCCACTTCACCCAGTGACGCCCGCCGCTGGCACTGATCAGGCTGTAAGTGTGGCTGCCGAAGCCGTGCATGTGACGGTAGCCGTCAGGGATGCCACGGTCCGAAAACAGGATGGTGACCTGGTGCAGCGCCTCAGGCGAGTGCGACCAGAAGTCCCACATCATCTGCGCACTTTTCAGGTTGCTTTGTGGCAGGCGTTTTTGGGTGTGGATAAAGTCCGGAAACTTGAGCGGATCGCGAATGAAGAACACTGGAGTGTTGTTGCCAACGATGTCCCAGTTGCCTTCTTCGGTGTAGAACTTCAGGGCGAAGCCACGCGGATCGCGTTCTGTGTCGGCCGAGCCGCGCTCACCGCCCACGGTGGAAAACCGCAGAAACGTTGGGGTCTGCTTGCCGACGGATTCGAACAGTTTGGCGCTGGTGTACTCAGTGATATCGCGCGTCACGGTGAACGTACCGTAAGCACCCGAGCCCTTGGCGTGTACGCGGCGCTCAGGAATGTTTTCACGGTTGAAGTGGGCAAGCTTCTCGATCAGGTGGAAGTCGTCGAGCAGCAATGGGCCACGAGGGCCGGCGGAGCGGGAATTCTGGTTGTCGGCGACAGGAGCGCCACTGGCGGTGGTAAGTATTTTATTTTGGCTCATGCGATCTCTTCCTCTGTCAGTCTTGAACTGCCGGCTAATCGGCTGAGAGGGAGTATTGATCACCAACGTTACACCTACAAATTCATTAACTTGTAAGCGTCGATAGAAAATTACTAACGTAGAGCCTACTTTTCAGACGCCCACAAAAAACCGGGCACTAGGCCCGGTTCTTCGTTTCAGACTGACGTCTTACTCAGCGGATACAGCTTCACCGCCGGTAGCACGATCAACCAACTCGACGTACGCCATAGGCGCGTTGTCGCCAGTGCGGAAGCCGCACTTGAGGATGCGCAGGTAGCCACCCTCACGGGTAGCGTAACGCTTGCCCAGGTCGTTGAAGAGCTTACCAACGATAGCTTTCGAACGAGTACGGTCGAAAGCCAGACGGCGGTTAGCCAGGCTGTCTGTCTTGGCCAAAGTGATCAGCGGCTCAGCAACGCGACGCAGTTCTTTAGCTTTCGGCAGTGTAGTTTTGATCAGCTCGTGCTCGAACAGCGACACTGCCATGTTTTGGAACATGGCCTTGCGGTGCGAGCTAGTGCGGCTCAGGTGACGACCACTTTTACGATGACGCATGGTTCATTCCTTACCAAACACGACGTTCGGTGATTACGACGATCAGGCAGTCGCCTTGTCGTCCTTCTTAAGACTTGCAGGCGGCCAGTTGTCGAGGCGCATGCCGAGGGACAGACCGCGGGAGGCCAGAACGTCCTTGATTTCAGTCAAGGATTTCTTGCCAAGGTTCGGAGTCTTCAACAGCTCTACTTCGGTACGCTGAATCAGGTCACCGATGTAGTAGATGTTTTCCGCCTTAAGGCAGTTAGCCGAACGTACAGTCAGTTCCAGATCGTCAACCGGGCGAAGCAGGATCGGATCGATCTCGTCTTCCTGCTCGACAACCACTGGCTCACTGTCACCTTTGAGGTCGACGAACGCAGCCAACTGCTGTTGCAGAATGGTTGCAGCGCGACGGATAGCCTCTTCAGGATCCAGAGTACCGTTGGTTTCCAGATCAATAACCAGCTTGTCCAGGTTAGTACGCTGCTCGACACGGGCGTTTTCCACCACGTATGCGATACGGCGAACCGGGCTGAACGAAGAGTCAAGCTGCAAGCGACCGATGCTGCGGCTTTCGTCTTCATCGCTCTGACGCGAGTCTGCCGGTTCATAACCACGACCACGAGCTACGGTGAGCTTCATGTTCAGGGCGCCGTTAGACGCCAGGTTAGCGATTACGTGATCGGGGTTAACGATCTCGACATCATGATCCAGCTGAATATCGGCAGCGGTAACCACCCCCGAACCCTTCTTCGACAAGGTCAGCGTAACTTCGTCACGACCGTGCAGCTTGATAGCCAGACCTTTAAGGTTCAACAGGATTTCAATTACGTCTTCCTGTACGCCTTCGATTGCGCTGTACTCATGGAGTACACCGTCAATCTCGGCCTCGACTACTGCACAGCCGGGCATTGAGGACAACAGGATGCGGCGCAGCGCGTTGCCCAGGGTGTGGCCGAAACCACGCTCGAGAGGCTCGAGAGTGATCTTGGCGCGGGTTGGACTGACAACCTGCACATCAATATGGCGGGGTGTCAGGAACTCATTTACCGAAATCTGCATGGATGCACCTATTTTCTAGCCCTTACTTGGAGTAGAGCTCGACAATCAGGCTTTCGTTGATGTCGGCGGACAGATCACTGCGAGCTGGAACGTTCTTGAAAACGCCCGACTTCTTCTCAGTGTCTACTTCTACCCATTCTACGCGGCCACGTTGGGCACACAGATCGAGAGCTTGGACAATGCGAAGTTGGTTCTTTGCTTTCTCGCGAATCGCGACCACGTCACCAGCACGAACCTGGTAAGACGGTACGTTTACGGTCTGGCCGTTAACGCTGACGGATTTGTGCGATACCAGCTGACGGGATTCGGCACGAGTAGAGCCAAAACCCATACGGTATACAACGTTGTCCAGACGGCATTCGAGCAGTTGCAGCAGGTTTTCACCGGTTGCACCTTTCTTGCCAGCAGCTTCTTTGTAGTAGCCGCTGAATTGACGCTCGAGAACGCCGTAGATACGACGGACCTTCTGCTTTTCACGCAGTTGGGTGCCGTAATCGGACTGGCGACCGCGGCGTTGGCCGTGGATACCAGGTGCTGCTTCAATGTTGCACTTCGATTCGATCGCGCGCACGCCGCTCTTCAGAAAGAGATCGGTGCCTTCGCGACGAGCGAGTTTGCATTTTGGACCAATGTAACGAGCCATTCTTTACAATCTCCTGGATTACACGCGGCGCTTCTTCGGCGGACGGCACCCGTTGTGCGGGATTGGCGTCACGTCGGTGATGCTGGCGATCTTGTAGCCACAGCCGTTCAAAGCGCGGACTGCAGATTCACGACCTGGGCCTGGACCTTTGACGTTAACGTCGAGGTTTTTCAGACCGTATTCCAGCGCAGCTTGGCCAGCACGTTCAGCAGCTACTTGAGCAGCAAACGGGGTGGACTTGCGGGAACCGCGGAAACCCGAACCACCGGAGGTAGCCCAGGAAAGAGCGTTGCCTTGACGGTCGGTGATGGTCACGATTGTGTTGTTAAAAGAAGCATGGATGTGGGCGATGCCATCAACCACTGTCTTTTTAACTTTTTTACGAGGACGAGCAGCAGGTTTAGCCATGATTAATTTCCTGTCGATTCGCTGGGGCGATTACTTGCGGATCGGCTTACGCGGACCTTTACGGGTACGCGCGTTAGTCTTGGTACGCTGACCGCGTACTGGAAGACCACGACGATGACGCAGACCGCGATAGCAACCGAGGTCCATCAAACGCTTGATTTTCATGTTGATTTCGCGACGCAGGTCACCTTCAGTGGTGAACTTCGCCACTTCGCCACGCAGCTGTTCAATCTGCTCGTCGCTCAGATCCTTGATCTTTGCGGCTGGGTTTACCCCAGTCACTGCACAGATCTTCTGTGCAGTAGTGCGACCAACACCATAGATGTAGGTCAGCGAGATAACAGTATGCTTGTTATCTGGAATGTTAACGCCTGCAATACGGGCCATTCAGTGGGACTCCAATTGACAGCTACCTACGCCCCGGAAGCCAAGAAATAGGGCGCGAGATAATATCGCTGTAATAACAAATAATCAACCCGGTAGCGCACTAGCTACCGGGCTTGAAGCACAATCACACTCAGCCTTGGCGCTGTTTGTGACGCGGTTCCGCGCTGCAAATTACTCGAACAACACCTTCGCGGCGAATAATCTTGCAGTTACGGCACAGCTTTTTCACCGATGCACGAACTTTCATCACCAACTCCTCGAACCTTATGGGTACTCAGCGCAACATGCCGCTGCCGTAACCCTTCAGGTTGGCTTTCTTCATCAGGGATTCGTACTGGTGCGAAACGAGGTGCGATTGTACTTGGGACATGAAGTCCATCACAACCACGACGACGATCAGCAACGAGGTCCCGCCAAGGTAGAACGGTACGTTTGCCGCAACCACCAGGAACTGGGGAAGCAGACACACGGCCGTCATGTAAAGAGCACCGAACATGGTCAAGCGAGTCAGAACGCCATCAATGTAGCGCGCAGACTGCTCACCTGGACGGATGCCCGGAATAAAGGCACCGGACTTCTTCAGGTTTTCCGCTACGTCTTTCGGATTGAACATCAACGCCGTATAGAAGAAGCAGAAGAAAATAATCCCTGCACTAAACAGCAGAATATTCAACGGCTGACCAGGAGCGATCGACTGCGAGATGTCCTGCAACCAGCCCATACCTTCAGACTGGCCGAACCAGGCACCCAACGAAGCCGGGAACAGCAAAATGCTGCTCGCGAAAATGGCCGGAATAACACCGGCCATGTTCACCTTCAGCGGCAAGTGGCTAGTCTGCGCAGCGAAGACCTTACGGCCCTGCTGACGCTTGGCGTAGTGAACAGCAATACGACGCTGACCACGCTCAATGAACACCACGAAACCGATAATCGCTACTGCCAGCAAACCGATGGCAACCAGGGCGAAGATGTTGATATCACCCTGACGTGCAGACTCGAAAGACTGCCCGATCGCTCTCGGAAGACCGGCGACGATACCCGAAAAAATCAACATCGAGATACCGTTGCCAACACCACGCTCAGTAATCTGCTCACCCAGCCACATCATGAACATCGCACCAGCCACAAATGTGGATACCGCGACGAAATGGAAGCCAAAGTCACCAGTGAACGCAACGCCCTGCCCTGCCAGACCAATGGACATGCCAATTGCCTGAACAAGAGCGAGAACGACAGTGCCGTAGCGGGTGTACTGGCTGATCTTGCGACGGCCAGCTTCACCTTCCTTCTTCAACTGCTCCAGCTGCGGGCTGACGGCGGTCATCAGCTGCATGATGATCGATGCCGAAATGTACGGCATGATCCCCAATGCAAAGATGCTCATCCGTTCCAGCGCGCCGCCGGAAAACATGTTGAACAAGCTAAGAATGGTCCCCTCATTCTGTCGAAACAGGTCCGCGAGTCGGTCCGGGTTGATACCTGGAACCGGGATGTGTGCGCCTATTCGGTAGACGATAATCGCCAGGAACAGAAAACGCAGACGAGCCCAGAGTTCAGACATACCGCCTTTGCCGAGCGCAGAGAGAGCACCTTGCTTAGCCATTTATTCCTCGAACTTGCCGCCAGCTGCTTCGATAGCCGCACGCGCACCTTTGGTGGCGCCGATTCCCTTTCCGATGGTAACAGCGCGAGTCACTTCACCGGACAGCATGATTTTCACACGCTGTACGTTGACGTTGATCACGTTGGCATCTTTCAAGGACTGCACGGTGACGATGTCGCCTTCCACTTTAGCCAGCTCGGACAAACGCACTTCTGCGCGATCCATGGCTTTCAGGGAAACGAAACCGAACTTCGGCAGGCGACGATGCAGCGGCTGTTGACCGCCTTCAAAGCCTGGAGCAATGGTGCCACCGGAGCGGGAGGACTGACCTTTGTGGCCACGGCCACCGGTCTTACCCAAACCACTACCGATACCACGGCCCGGACGATGCTTTTCGCGACGGGAACCCGGCGCTGGACTCAGATCATTGAGTTTCATCGATTAACCCTCGACACGCAGCATGTAGTAAGCCTTGTTGATCATCCCGCGATTCTCGGGAGTATCAAGTACTTCTACAGTGTGACCGATGCGACGCAGACCCAGACCCTTAACGCACAGTTTGTGGTTAGGGATGCGGCCGGTCATGCTTTTGATCAGCGTAACTTTAACGGTAGCCATGATCAGAAGATCTCCTTGACGCTTTTGCCACGCTTGGCGGCAATGGATTCAGGAGACTGCATAGCCTTCAAACCTTTGAAAGTGGCGTGAACCACGTTTACCGGGTTAGTCGAGCCGTAGCACTTGGCCAGAACGTTCTGAACGCCAGCAACTTCGAGGACAGCACGCATAGCGCCGCCAGCGATGATACCGGTACCTTCAGAAGCAGGCTGCATGTACACCTTCGAAGCGCCGTGACCGGACTTCATTGCGTACTGCAGAGTGGTGCCGTTCAGGTCAACTTGGATCATGTTGCGGCGAGCAGCTTCCATTGCCTTCTGGATCGCAGCAGGCACTTCACGTGACTTGCCACGGCCGAAGCCAACACGCCCTTTACCATCACCAACCACGGTCAACGCGGTGAAAGTGAAGATACGGCCGCCTTTAACGGTTTTGGCTACGCGGTTAACTTGAACCAGCTTCTCGATGTAGCCTTCGTCGCGCTTTTGGTCGTTATTTGACATAACTTAGAACTCCAGCCCAGCTTCACGAGCAGCATCAGCCAGCGCCTTGACGCGGCCGTGGTACTTGAAGCCAGAGCGGTCGAAAGCCACCTGCGAGACGCCAGCGGCTTTAGCACGCGTAGCGACCAGCTGGCCAACCTTAGTGGCCGCGTCGATGTTGCCAGTGGCGCCATCACGCAGTTCTTTATCCAAAGTCGAGGCAGATGCCAGGACTTTGTTGCCGTCGGCCGAAATGACCTGGGCGTAGATGTGCTGCGACGAGCGGAACACGCAGAGACGCACGACTTCGAGTTCGTGCATTTTCAGGCGTGCTTTGCGAGCGCGACGCAGTCGAGTAACTTTTTTGTCGGTCATTTGCTATGCCCTACTTCTTCTTGGCTTCTTTACGACGGACGACTTCGTCCGCGTAGCGCACACCTTTGCCTTTGTACGGCTCTGGTGGACGGAAGTCGCGGATCTCGGCGGCCACTTGACCTACCAGCTGCTTATCGATGCCCTTGATCAGGATATCGGTCTGGCTAGGAGTCTCAGCGGTGATGCCTTCCGGCAGTTCATAATCCACTGGGTGCGAGAAGCCAAGAGCCAGGTTCAGCACTGTGCCTTTTGCTTGCGCTTTGTAACCAACACCGACCAGCTGGAGCTTACGCTCGAAGCCTTGGCTTACGCCTTGGACCATGTTGTTTACCAACGCACGAGTGGTACCAGCCATTGCGCGAGTTTGTTGATCGCCATTGCGAGCAGCGAAACGCAGCTCACCAGCTTCTTCAACGATCTCAACGGACGAATGGATGTTCAGTTCGAGAGTGCCCTTGGCACCCTTCACCGAAAGCTGTTGGCCTGCGAATTTGACTTCGACGCCGGCTGGCAGCTTAACGGGGTTCTTAGCGACGCGTGACATGCTTATCCCCCCTTAGAACACAGTGCAAAGAACTTCGCCGCCGACACCGGCAGCGCGCGCAGCACGATCCGTCATCACACCTTTGTTGGTGGAGACGATAGACACACCGAGACCGCCACGAACTTTTGGCAGATCATCGACGGACTTGTACTGACGCAGGCCTGGACGGCTAACGCGCTTCACTTCCTCGATGACCGGACGGCCTTCGAAGTACTTCAGCTCGATGGACAGCAGTGGCTTGATTTCGCTGCTGATCTGATAACCCGCAATGTAACCTTCGTCCTTCAGGACTTTGGCAACAGCTACCTTCAAAGTAGAAGATGGCATGCTTACGACGGACTTTTCAGCCATCTGGGCATTACGGATTCGAGTTAGCATGTCCGCTAACGGGTCCTGCATACTCATGGGCTAGACGCTCCTAATACACAAAAAATTAGCCTTGCGGCTACTACGTGTCGCCGAGGACATCCGTGCAAAAAAAGCACGGGCTCAGGCGAGCCGGGTATTCTAGACACACCCCACAAATGAATCAAGCCCCAAAAGGGGCTTGATTCAAGTTCAAGGTCACCGGCGGTCAGGATCTTGCGATCCCGAACACCGAGACTTTGATAGTGCTTACCAGCTGGCTTTAACCAGACCAGGTACGTCACCACGCATTGCAGCTTCACGCAGTTTGTTACGGCCGAGGCCGAACTTGCGGTAAACGCCGTGTGGACGACCGGTCAGGCGGCAGCGGTTACGCATGCGCGAAGCGCTTGCGTCACGTGGCTGCTTTTGCAGAGCTACTGTAGCTTCCCAACGCGCTTCTGGACTTGCGTTCAGATCAACGATGATAGCTTTCAGTGCTGCACGCTTTTTGGCGTACTTGGCAACCGTGAGCTGACGCTTCAGCTCGCGGTTTTTCATGCTCATCTTGGCCATTTTCCTACTCCAATCAGTTGCGGAACGGGAATTTGAAAGCACGCAACAGGGCGCGACCTTCATCATCGTTCTTGGCAGTGGTGGTCAGGGTAATGTCCAGACCGCGGAGAGCATCGATCTTGTCGTAGTCGATTTCCGGGAAGATGATCTGCTCTTTAACGCCCATGCTGTAGTTACCACGACCATCGAAGGACTTGGCATTCAGGCCGCGGAAGTCGCGAACCCGAGGCAGGGAGATCGACAGCAGACGATCCAGGAACTCGTACATACGCTCACGGCGCAGGGTCACTTTGACGCCGATCGGCCAACCTTCACGGACTTTAAAGCCAGCGATGGATTTCCGAGCGTAAGTCACAACGACTTTCTGGCCGGTGATCTTTTCCAGGTCAGCAACAGCGTGCTCGATGACTTTTTTGTCACCGACTGCTTCGCCCAGACCCATGTTCAGGGTGATTTTGGTAACGCGTGGAACTTCCATCACGTTCGAAAGCTTAAGTTCTTCCTTAAGCTTCGGTGCGATTTCTTTCCAGTAAATCTCTTTTAGTCGTGCCATGGTCTCATCTACCTAGCAGTGTTCAAGCATCAACCGCTTTTTGGGTCGACTTGAAGACACGAATTTTCTTGCCGTCTTCTACTTTGAAACCAACGCGATCAGCCTTGTTGGTTTCGCCGTTGAAAATGGCTACGTTAGAAGCGTCCAGTGGAGCTTCTTTCTCGACGATACCGCCTTGTACGCCCGACATCGGGTTAGGCTTGGTATGACGCTTGACCAGGTTCAGACCACCGATAACCAGACGGTTATTAGCGAGAACCTTAAGCACCTTACCGCGCTTACCTTTGTCTTTGCCGGCGATCACGATGATCTCGTCGTCACGACGAATCTTTTGCATGTCGGATCTCCTTACAGCACTTCTGGGGCGAGCGAGACGATCTTCATGAACTTCTCAGTACGAAGTTCACGGGTCACTGGCCCAAAGATACGGGTGCCGATCGGCTCTTGCTTGTTGTTCAGAAGAACAGCAGCGTTGCCATCAAAGCGGATAATGGAGCCATCAGCACGACGAACGCCGTGACGAGTGCGGACTACAACAGCAGTCATCACTTGGCCTTTTTTCACTTTACCGCGAGGAATTGCTTCCTTCACGGTAACTTTGATGATGTCACCGATACCAGCGTAACGACGATGGGAGCCACCCAGCACCTTGATGCACATAACGCGGCGAGCGCCGCTGTTATCGGCCACATCGAGCATGGATTGAGTCTGAATCATATAATTTCTCCGACCCCTAGTCCTTAGACTTCCACAGCGCGTTCGAGAACATCAACCAGCGCCCAAGACTTGGTCTTGGCCAAAGGACGAGTTTCACGAATAGTGACTTTGTCGCCGATGTGGCACTGATTGGTTTCGTCGTGCGCGTGCAGCTTAGTCGAACGCTTAACGTATTTACCGTAGATCGGGTGCTTAACGCGACGCTCGATCAGAACGGTGATGGTCTTGTCCATTTTGTCGCTGACAACACGGCCAGTCAGCGTACGGACGGTTTTTTCGGCTTCAGCCATGATTACTTACCTGCCTGCTGTTTGAGCACAGTCTTCACGCGAGCGATGTCACGCTTAACTTGCCGGAGCAGGTGAGACTGCCCCAACTGGCCAGTTGCTTTCTGCATGCGCAGATTGAACTGGTCGCGCAGCAGGCCGAGCAGTTGCTCGTTAAGCTGCGGCGCGTCTTTTTCACGAAGTTCGTTCGCTTTCATCACATCACCGTCCGTTTAACGAAGGCAGTGGCGAGCGGCAGCTTTGCAGCAGCCAGGGCAAATGCCTCACGCGCCAGCTCTTCAGAAACACCCTCGATTTCATACAGGACTTTGCCTGGCTGAATCTGGGCAACCCAGTATTCCACGCTACCTTTACCTTTACCCATCCGAACTTCGAGTGGCTTCTTGGAAATAGGCTTGTCCGGGAATACACGGATCCAGATCTTGCCGCCACGTTTAACGTGACGGGTCAGAGCACGACGCGCTGACTCGATCTGACGAGCGGTGAGACGACCACGAGCTACAGACTTCAGCGCGAACTCGCCGAAGCTGACTTTGCTACCGCGCAATGCCAGGCCACGGTTGTGACCAGTCATCTGCTTGCGGAACTTCGTACGCTTTGGTTGCAACATTTGGCGTACCCCTTACTTAGCAGCTTTTTTACGAGGCGCTGGTGCTTGTGGTTTCAGTTCTTCTTGGCGACCACCAATTACTTCGCCTTTGAAGATCCAAACCTTTACACCGATCACACCGTAAGTGGTGTGAGCTTCGTAGTTGGCATAGTCGATGTCGGCACGCAGGGTGTGCAGTGGCACACGACCTTCGCGATACCATTCAGTACGTGCGATTTCAGCACCGCCGAGACGACCGCTCACTTGGATTTTGATGCCTTTGGCACCAATGCGCATGGCGTTCTGTACAGCGCGCTTCATAGCGCGACGGAACATTACGCGACGCTCCAGCTGCTGAGCTACGCTCTGCGCAACCAACATACCGTCGAGTTCCGGCTTGCGGATTTCTTCGATATTGATGTGCACAGGCACACCCATTTGCTTGGTCAGGTCCTGACGCAGTTTCTCAACATCTTCACCTTTCTTCCCGATAACGATACCTGGACGAGCGGTGTGGATGGTGATACGTGCAGTTTGGGCCGGACGATGGATATCGATACGGCTTACGGACGCGCTTTTTAGTTTGTCTTGGAGATACTCACGCACCTTCAGATCAGCGAACAAATAGTCCGCATAAGTCCGACCGTCTGCGTACCAGACGGAGGTGTGCTCCTTGACGATTCCCAGGCGAATGCCAATGGGATGTACTTTCTGACCCATCTCTTCGACTCCGTTACTTGTCAGCAACCTTGACAGTGATATGGCAAGACCGCTTGACGATGCGATCAGCACGGCCTTTGGCACGTGGCATGATTCGCTTCAGCGAACGCCCTTCGTTGACGAAAACGGTGCTGACTTTAAGGTCATCAACGTCTGCGCCTTCGTTATGCTCGGCGTTGGCTACGGCCGACTCCAGCACTTTCTTCATGATCTCGGCGGCTTTCTTACTGCTGAAAGCCAACAAGTTGAGCGCTTCGCCCACCTTCTTCCCGCGGATCTGGTCGGCGACCAAGCGGGCTTTCTGGGCGGAGATTCGAGCGCCCGACAACTTAGCGGCTACTTCCATTTCCTAACCCCTTAACGCTTGGCTTTCTTGTCAGCCACGTGCCCACGATAAGTGCGGGTACCGGCGAACTCGCCCAGTTTGTGGCCGACCATGTCTTCGTTCACGAGAACTGGCACATGTTGACGACCGTTGTGTACTGCGATGGTCAGACCGACCATTTGTGGCAGGATCATCGAACGGCGCGACCAGGTTTTAACTGGTTTGCGATCGTTCTTTTCCGCCGCCACTTCGATCTTCTTCAGTAGGTGAAGATCGATAAAAGGACCTTTTTTCAGAGAACGTGGCACTGTCGTATCCCTCTATTTACTTGCGACGACGGACGATCATTTTGTCGGTACGCTTATTACCACGAGTCTTCGCGCCCTTAGTCGGGAAGCCCCATGGCGATACCGGATGACGACCACCAGAGGTACGACCTTCACCACCACCATGTGGGTGGTCAACCGGGTTCATGGCAACACCACGAACGGTTGGGCGAACGCCACGCCAGCGTTTGGCACCAGCTTTACCCAGCGAACGCAGGCTGTGCTCGGAGTTCGAGACTTCGCCCAAGGTCGCGCGGCATTCAGCCAGCACTTTACGCATCTCACCAGAACGCAGACGCAGGGTCACATAGACACCTTCACGAGCGATCAGCTGAGCCGAAGCACCAGCGGAACGAGCGATTTGCGCGCCTTTACCTGGCTTCAATTCGATGCCGTGTACGGTACTACCAACTGGAATGCTGCGCAGTTGCAACTGGTTGCCCGGCTTGATCGGAGCCAAAGCACCCGAAATCAGCTGGTCACCAGCGTTCACGCCTTTAGGGGCGATGATGTAACGGCGTTCGCCGTCTGCGTACAACATAAGAGCAATGTGAGCAGTACGGTTTGGATCGTATTCGATACGCTCGACAGTGGCTGGAATGCCATCTTTGTCGTTGCGACGGAAATCGACCAGACGATAATGCTGCTTATGGCCACCACCGATGTGACGAGTGGTAATACGACCATTGTTGTTACGACCACCAGACTTCGATTTCTTCTCGAGCAGCGGTGCGTGAGGAGCGCCTTTATGCAGCTCCTGGTTGACCACCTTGACCACATGACGGCGGCCAGGGGAAGTCGGTTTGCATTTAACGATTGCCATGATGCACCCCTTCCTTACTCAGCACTGCTGCTGAAATCGAGATCTTGGCCTGGCTGAAGGGAGATAACTGCCTTCTTCCAGTCATTACGCTTGCCCAGACCGCGAGCAGTGCGCTTGCTCTTACCCAGAACATTCAGGGTAGTAACACGCTCTACTTTCACGCTGAACAGGCTTTCGACGGCCTTCTTGATTTCCAGCTTGGTTGCGTCAGTGGCAACCTTGAAAACGAACTGGCCTTTCTTGTCTGCCAGAACCGTAGCCTTCTCGGAAACGTGCGGGCCAAGCAGAACTTTAAATACGCGTTCCTGGTTCATCCCAGCAGCTCCTCGAATTTCTTCACGGCCGACACGGTGATCAACACCTTGTCGTATGCGATCAGACTAACTGGATCGGAACCTTGCACATCACGTACATCTACGTGCGGCAGGTTGCGAGCAGCCAGGTACAGGTTCTGATCAACAGCGTCCGACACGATCAGAACGTCGGTCAGGCTCATGTTGTTCAGTTTGCCCAGCAGGTCTTTGGTTTTCGGCGTTTCAACGGCGAAATCCTGAACCACGACCAGACGATCAGTACGCACCAGCTCAGCAAGGATGGAACGCATTGCTGCGCGATACATCTTCTTGTTCAGCTTCTGGGAGTGATCCTGAGGACGAGCTGCGAAAGTGGTACCGCCGCCACGCCAGATTGGGCTACGGATAGTACCGGCACGAGCACGGCCAGTACCTTTCTGACGCCATGGGCGCTTACCGCCACCACGAACGTCGGAACGGGTCTTTTGCTGCTTGCTACCTTGACGGCCGCCGGCCATGTAGGCCACGACTGCTTGGTGAACCAGCGTCTCGTTGAATTCGCCGCCAAATGTCAGTTCGGAAACTTCGATCGCTTGAGCGTCATTTACATTTAATTGCATGTCAGCTTCCCCTTAACCGCGAGCCTTGGCTGCTGGACGTACAACCAAGTTGCCGCCAGTAGCGCCAGGAACAGCGCCCTTGACCAACAACAGATTGCGTTCAGCGTCCACGCGCACTACTTCGAGGGACTGCACGGTCACGCGCTCAGCGCCCATATGACCGGACATTTTTTTGCCCTTGAATACACGACCAGGAGTCTGGCACTGGCCGATAGAGCCTGGAACGCGGTGGGACACGGAGTTACCGTGGGTATTATCTTGCCCGCGGAAGTTCCAACGCTTGATCGTACCCTGGAAGCCTTTACCTTTGGACTGACCGGTTACATCAACCAGTTGACCAGCGGCGAAGATTTCAGCGTTGATCAGATCGCCGGCCTGGTACTCGCCTTCTTCAAGACGGAATTCCATTACGGTACGACCAGCGGCAACGTTCGCTTTAGCGAAGTGGCCAGCCTGAGCAGCTGTAACACGCGAAGCACGACGCTCGCCTACAGTGACTTGCACTGCACGATAGCCATCGGTCTCTTCAGTTTTGAACTGGGTGACGCGATTCGGCTCGATCTCAATGACCGTGACCGGAATGGAGACACCTTCTTCGGTGAAAATACGGGTCATACCGCATTTACGACCGACTACACCAATAGTCATGTTGTAAACCTCATGAGTGTACGGGGCTTTCACCCGCTATGGCCGCCCATTTCAGAGCGTTACACGACTAAGACCGAGTCTTAGCCGAGGCTGATCTGCACTTCCACACCGGCCGCAAGATCAAGCTTCATAAGAGCATCAACGGTTTTATCCGTTGGCTGGACGATGTCCAGAACGCGCTTATGAGTACGGATCTCGTACTGGTCACGCGCGTCTTTGTTGACGTGCGGGGAGACCAGAACGGTGAACCGCTCTTTACGGGTAGGCAGTGGAATTGGACCACGCACTTGAGCACCAGTACGTTTCGCGGTTTCCACGATTTCCTGGGTGGATTGGTCGATCAGGCGATGGTCAAAAGCCTTCAACCTGATACGGATTTGCTGATTTTGCATTGGATTTCAGACTCCGGCTGCTATTCCCACCGGGCGCAATACGCCCGTTAAAAGGAGGCGCAATTCTATAGACGCCCCAGATAGGTGTCAACCCAATAAAAAAGCCCCCGCTAAGCGGGGGCTTTTTCAACTCATCAAAGCTTACTCAAAAAGAGCTTACTCGATGATTTTGGCTACGACGCCAGCGCCGACGGTACGACCGCCTTCACGGATAGCGAAACGCAGACCGTCTTCCATTGCGATGGTTTTGATCAGGGTAACAGTCATCTGAATGTTGTCACCTGGCATTACCATTTCAACGCCTTCTGGCAGCTCGCAGTTACCAGTCACGTCAGTAGTACGGAAGTAGAACTGTGGACGGTAGCCTTTGAAGAACGGAGTATGACGACCGCCTTCTTCCTTGCTCAGAACGTAAACTTCTGCGGTGAACTTGGTGTGCGGCTTAACCGAACCTGGCTTAACCAGAACCTGGCCACGCTCAACGTCGTCACGCTTGGTACCACGCAGCAGAACGCCGCAGTTCTCGCCAGCACGACCTTCGTCGAGCAGTTTGCGGAACATTTCAACACCGGTGCAGGTGGTGACGGTGGTGTCACGCAGACCAACGATTTCCAGTGGATCCTGAACGCGAACGATACCGCGCTCGATACGGCCAGTCACAACAGTACCACGACCCGAGATCGAGAATACGTCTTCGATTGGCATCAGGAACGGCTTGTCGGTCAGACGAACTGGCTCTGGGATGTAGCTATCCAGAGTTTCAACCAGTTTACGAACGGCAGTGGTGCCCATTTCGTTTTCGTCGTTGCCTTCCAGAGCCATACGAGCAGAACCGATGATGATCGGAGTGTCGTCACCTGGGAAGTCGTAAGTGCTGAGCAGGTCGCGAACTTCCATCTCAACCAGTTCCAGCAGCTCTGCGTCGTCTACCAGGTCAGCCTTGTTCAGGAAAACCACGATGTACGGAACGCCTACCTGACGGGACAGCAGGATGTGCTCACGGGTTTGCGGCATCGGACCATCAGCGGCCGAGCAAACCAGGATAGCGCCGTCCATCTGAGCAGCACCGGTGATCATGTTCTTCACATAGTCAGCGTGACCTGGGCAGTCAACGTGAGCGTAGTGACGGATCAGCGAGTTGTATTCAACGTGCGCGGTGTTGATGGTGATACCACGAGCTTTCTCTTCTGGTGCGCTGTCGATCTTGTCGAAGTCAACACGAGCCGAACCGAAAACTTCGGAGCAGACGCGAGTCAGAGCAGCAGTCAGAGTGGTTTTACCGTGGTCAACGTGACCGATGGTGCCAACGTTGACGTGCGGAAGGGAACGATCAAATTTTTCTTTAGCCACGACAATTAACTCCTAGCCTAAAGGACTGAATCAGCCTTGTTTTTTGGTTACAGTTTCGACGATGTGCGACGGAGCTGTATTGTATTTTTTGAATTCCATAGAGTAGCTTGCGCGACCTTGGGACATGGAACGAACGTCGGTCGCATAACCGAACATCTCGCCCAACGGAACCTCGGCACGAATTACTTTACCGGAAACCGTATCTTCCATACCCAGGATCATGCCGCGACGACGGTTAAGGTCGCCCATCACGTCACCCATATAGTCTTCAGGTGTAACAACCTCTACAGCCATGATCGGCTCAAGCAACTCACCACCGCCCTTCTGGGCCAGTTGCTTGGTCGCCATGGAAGCAGCCACCTTAAACGCCATCTCGTTCGAGTCGACGTCATGGTAGGAACCATCAAACACGGTAGCCTTCAGGCCGATCAGCGGATAGCCGGCAACAACGCCGTTCTTCATCTGCTCTTCGATACCCTTCTGGATAGCCGGGATGTATTCCTTAGGAACCACACCACCCACTACTTCGTTCAGGAATTGCAGACCTTCCTGACCTTCGTCAGCAGGAGCAAAGCGAATCCAGCAATGACCGAACTGGCCACGACCGCCGGACTGACGAACGAACTTGCCTTCGATTTCGCAGCTCTTCGTGATGCGCTCACGGTACGAAACTTGAGGCTTACCGATGTTGGCTTCGACGTTGAACTCACGGCGCATCCGGTCAACCAGGATGTCCAGGTGCAACTCGCCCATGCCGGAGATGATCGTTTGACCAGTCTCTTCATCAGTCTTGACGCGGAAAGACGGGTCTTCCTGAGCAAGTTTGCCCAGAGCGATACCCATTTTTTCCTGGTCATCCTTGGTCTTAGGCTCTACGGCAACCGAAATAACCGGCTCCGGGAAGTCCATGCGAACCAGGATGATTGGCTTGTCAGCGTTGCACAAAGTCTCACCAGTGGTGACGTCCTTCATGCCGATCAAGGCCGCGATGTCACCAGCGCGAACTTCCTTGATCTCTTCGCGGGCGTTTGCGTGCATTTGCACCATACGACCCACACGCTCTTTCTTGCCTTTAACCGAGTTGATCACGCCGTCGCCGGAGGCCAACACGCCCGAGTAAACTCGAACAAAGGTCAAGGTACCCACGAATGGGTCGGTAGCGATCTTGAACGCCAGAGCCGAGAACGGCTCGCTGTCGTCTGCGTGACGCTCCATTTCCTTGGTCTCGTCATCCGGGTCAGTACCCTTGATGGCAGGAATGTCGGTAGGAGCAGGCAGGTAGTCGATAACGGCGTCGAGAACCAGGGGAACGCCCTTGTTCTTGAAGGAAGAACCGCAAACAGCCAGAACGATCTCGCCAGCAATAGTACGCTGACGCAGAGCGGCCTTGATTTCCGCGTTGGTGAGTTCTTCACCTTCGAGGTACTTGTTCATCAGCTCTTCGCTGGCTTCTGCCGCAGCTTCAATCATGTTGCTGCGCCACTCGTCAGCCAATTCCTGCAATTCAGCAGGGATAGGCTCGCGACGTGGAGTCATGCCTTTGTCAGCGTCATTCCAGTAAACAGCTTCCATGGACATCAGATCGATCTGACCCTGGAAGTTGTCTTCGGAACCGATAGCCAACTGGATTGGCACCGGAGTGTGACCCAGACGCTGCTTGATCTGACCGATCACGCGCAGGAAGTTTGCACCAGCACGGTCCATCTTGTTTACGTAAACAAGACGTGGAACGCCGTACTTGTTGGCCTGACGCCATACGGTTTCCGACTGAGGCTCAACACCCGAGGTACCGCAGAACACAACGACCGCGCCGTCGAGAACACGCAGGGAACGCTCAACTTCAATAGTGAAGTCAACGTGGCCCGGGGTGTCGATGACGTTGAAGCGATACTGATCTTTGTGCTGCTTCTCGGAACCCTGCCAGAAGGCGGTAATAGCAGCAGAAGTAATGGTAATACCACGCTCCTGCTCCTGCACCATCCAGTCTGTGGTCGCGGCGCCGTCATGCACCTCGCCCATTTTGTGACTTTTGCCAGTGTAAAAAAGGACGCGCTCGGTGGTGGTGGTTTTACCAGCATCCACGTGAGCAACGATACCAATGTTACGGTAGCGATTAATCGGTGTAGTACGAGCCATAAAGCCCTCGCAAAATTAGTGACGCTAAAATTAGAAGCGGTAGTGCGAGAAAGCCTTGTTGGCTTCAGCCATACGGTGCACGTCTTCACGCTTCTTAACTGCAGCACCTTTGCCTTCAGCAGCGTCCAACAGTTCGCCAGCCAAACGCAGAGCCATAGACTTCTCGCCGCGCTTACGGGCGAAGTCTACCAACCAGCGCATTGCCAGAGCGTTACGACGGGACGGACGAACTTCGACCGGAACCTGGTAAGTAGCACCGCCTACACGGCGCGACTTTACTTCGACCAGCGGAGCGATGGCGTCGAGAGCTTTCTCGAAGATTTCCAGGGGGTCGCTGTTCTTGCGTTCTTTAACCTTCTCCAGCGCGCCATAAACGATACGCTCGGCAACGGCTTTCTTGCCGCTTTCCATCACGTGGTTCATGAACTTGGCCAGGATTTGGCTTCCGTATTTTGGATCGTCAAGCACTTCGCGCTTGGCTGCTACGCGTCTTCTTGGCATGGATAAGCCCTCAAACGGTCTTCAGGTTCGCTCGGAATCAGTGCCCTTTCGGGACGCCTCCGACCTTACTCTTATCGACTCAGAAAAATAGATGATTCAGTTTTTACAAAAAGCCACTACTACTTAGGCTTCTTGGTACCGTACTTCGAACGACCTTGGTTACGACCTTTAACGCCGGAAGTATCCAAAGAGCCGCGAACGGTGTGGTAACGAACACCTGGCAAGTCTTTTACACGACCGCCGCGGATCAGTACCACGCTGTGCTCTTGCAGGTTGTGGCCTTCACCGCCGATGTACGAGGAAACCTCGAAACCGTTGGTCAGACGCACACGGCATACTTTACGCAGTGCCGAGTTAGGTTTTTTCGGCGTGGTGGTATACACACGGGTGCATACGCCACGACGTTGCGGGCAGTTCTGCAGCGCAGGCACGTCGGATTTCTCGACGATACGCTTACGCGGCTGACGTACCAGCTGGTTGATAGTTGCCATCTACTAGCTCCACTGTTGTCTTGCGACGCTATTGTCTTGCAAGAAAAGCAAAATGGCAGGAACGAATTCCCGCCAAATTTAGGGGTACAAGAGTCTAAAGAGGATCTTGTCCCCAGTCAAGACAAGGCCCCGACCTTCCCGCTTATCCAACCTCGACAAAATGTCTTGATTCGATGAACGGAACGATCAGGGCCTTGGCTCATTTATCGCAGAACTCAGTTACCGCTCGAGTTCAGCGCTTCGGTCAGTGCAGCTTCCACTTCACTGGCGCTTACGCGCAACGGTTTGTCAGCATCACGACGGCGTTTACGCTCGCTGTGATAAGCCAGACCGGTACCAGCCGGGATCAGACGACCCACGACCACGTTTTCTTTCAGGCCGCGCAGGTAATCGCGCTTGCCGGTTACCGCCGCTTCGGTCAGTACGCGAGTGGTTTCCTGGAAGGAAGCCGCCGAGATGAACGATTCGGTGGACAACGACGCCTTGGTGATACCCAGCAGCACGCGAGTGAACTTGGAAACGAATTTCTCGTCGTTCGCCAGGCGCTCGTTCTCTACCAATACGTGAGTCAATTCCATCTGGTCGCCCTTGATGAAACTGGAATCGCCGGATTCAGCGATTTCAACTTTACGCAGCATCTGACGCAGGATGGTCTCGATGTGCTTGTCGTTGATCTTCACGCCTTGCAGACGGTAAACGTCCTGGATCTCGTTCACGATGTACTTGGCCAGCGCACTTACACCCAGCAGACGCAGGATGTCGTGTGGATCGCTCGGGCCGTCGGAGATAACTTCGCCGCGGTTTACCTGTTCGCCTTCGAAGACGTTCAGGTGACGCCACTTCGGAATCAGCTCTTCGTACGGATCGCTACCGTCGTTCGGAGTGATGACCAGACGGCGCTTGCCTTTGGTCTCTTTACCGAACGCGATGGTGCCGCTGACTTCAGCCAGAATCGAGGCTTCTTTCGGACGACGGGCTTCGAACAAGTCGGCAACACGCGGCAGACCACCGGTGATGTCACGGGTCTTCGAAGTCTCTTGCGGAATACGAGCGATAACATCACCGATCGCGATTTTCGCACCGTCCGCAACACCGACCAGGGCGTTGGCTGGCAGGAAGTACTGAGCGATAACGTCAGTGCCTGGCAGCAACAGATCCTTGCCGTTGTCATCAACCATCTTCACAGCAGGACGGATATCTTTACCGGCAGCTGGACGGTCTTTGGCGTCGAGGACTTCAATGTTGGTCATACCGGTCAATTCGTCAGTCTGACGCTTGATCGTGATGCCTTCTTCCATGCCCACGTAGGTCACGGTACCTTTCATTTCGGTAACGATTGGGTGAGTGTGCGGATCCCACTTGGCCACGATTGCGCCAGCGTCGACCTTGTCACCTTCTTTAACCGAAATCACAGCACCGTACGGCAGCTTGTAACGCTCGCGCTCACGACCGAAGTCATCAGCGATTGCCAGCTCACCGGAACGGGACACAGCAACCAGGCAACCATCCACTCGCTCAACGTGCTTCAGGTTGTGCAGACGGACGGTACCGCCATTCTTCACCTGAACGCTGTCAGCTGCGGAGGTCCGGCTTGCCGCACCACCGATGTGGAACGTACGCATGGTCAGCTGGGTACCCGGCTCACCGATGGACTGGGCAGCGATAACGCCGACCGCTTCACCGATGTTCACCTGGTGACCACGAGCCAAGTCACGGCCGTAGCACTTGGCGCAAATGCCGTAGCGGGTTTCGCAGCTGATCGGCGAACGCACGATCACTTCGTCGATGCTGTTCAGCTCGATGAACTCGACCCACTTCTCGTCTACCAGAGTGCCGGCAGGAACGATAACTTCCTCGGTACCTGGCTTGAATACGTCACGGGCAATGACACGACCCAATACGCGCTCACCCAACGGCTCAACAACGTCACCGCCTTCAATGTGCGGAGTCATTACCAGGCCATGTTCGGTGCCGCAATCGATCTCGGTCACAACCAGATCCTGCGCCACGTCTACCAGACGACGAGTCAGGTAACCGGAGTTCGCAGTTTTCAACGCGGTATCCGCCAAACCTTTACGAGCACCGTGAGTCGAGATGAAGTACTGAAGTACGCTCAAACCTTCACGGAAGTTCGCAGTAATCGGCGTTTCAATGATGGAGCCGTCCGGCTTGGCCATCAGGCCACGCATACCGGCGAGCTGACGGATCTGCGCAGCAGAACCCCGTGCGCCCGAGTCGGCCATCATGTACATCGAGTTGAAGGACTCTTGGTCGACTTCGACGCCATGACGGTCGATGACTTTCTCTTTCGAGAGGTTGGCCATCATCGCCTTGGAAACTTCGTCGTTCGCCTTGGACCAAAGGTCGATTACTTTGTTGTACTTCTCGCCCTGGGTTACCAGGCCGGAGGCGTACTGACTTTCGATCTCTTTCACTTCGTCGGTAGCAGCACCGATGATGCGGGCTTTTTCATCCGGGATAACGAAGTCGTTAACACCGATGGAAACGCCGGAAATAGTCGAATAGGCAAAACCGGTGTACATCAACTGGTCAGCGAAGATCACGGTCTCTTTCAAACCAACCACGCGGTAGCACTGGTTGATCAGCTTGGAGATCGCCTTTTTCTTCATCGGCAGGTTGACAACGTCGTACGACAGACCTTTTGGTACAACCTGGAACAACAGCGCACGGCCGACAGTGGTGTCGACGATACGAGTGTTGGTCACGCTGCCGCCATCACGGTCATTGACGGTTTCGTTGATCCGCACTTTGACTTTTGCGTGCAGTGCGGCTTCGCCGGCACGGAACACACGGTCAACTTCTTGCAGATCCGCGAACACACGACCTTCGCCCTTGGCGTTGATCGCTTCACGAGTCATGTAGTACAGACCCAATACAACGTCCTGCGACGGAACGATGATTGGCTCACCGTTGGCTGGCGACAGAATGTTGTTGGTCGACATCATCAACGCACGCGCTTCCAACTGGGCTTCCAGTGTCAGCGGTACGTGCACGGCCATTTGGTCGCCGTCGAAGTCGGCGTTGTACGCAGCACAGACCAGAGGGTGCAGCTGGATAGCCTTACCTTCGATCAGAACTGGTTCAAACGCCTGGATACCCAGACGGTGAAGGGTCGGTGCACGGTTGAGAAGCACTGGGTGTTCGCGGATAACTTCAGCGAGAACGTCCCAAACTTCCGGCAGCTCGCGCTCAACCATCTTCTTCGCAGCTTTGATGGTGGTAGCGAGACCACGCATTTCCAGCTTGCCGAAAATGAACGGTTTGAACAGCTCGAGAGCCATTTTCTTCGGCAGACCGCACTGGTGCAGACGCAGGGTCGGACCTACGGTAATTACCGAACGACCCGAGTAGTCAACACGCTTACCGAGCAAGTTCTGACGGAAACGACCTTGCTTACCCTTGATCATGTCAGCCAGGGATTTCAGAGGACGTTTGTTGGAACCGGTGATAGCGCGGCCACGACGACCGTTGTCGAGCAGTGCATCGACGGCTTCCTGCAACATACGCTTTTCGTTGCGCACGATGATGTCCGGAGCGGACAGATCGAGCAGACGCTTCAAGCGGTTGTTACGGTTGATCACTCGACGATACAGATCGTTGAGGTCGGAAGTCGCGAAGCGACCGCCATCCAGCGGGACCAGTGGACGCAGATCTGGCGGCAGAACCGGCAGAACGGTCAGCACCATCCATTCTGGAAGGTTGCCGGAACCCTGGAAGGCTTCCATCAACTTCAGACGCTTGGACAGCTTCTTGATTTTGGTTTCGGAGTTGGTTTGCGGAATTTCTTCACGCAGACGGCCAATCTCGTGTTCCAGGTCGATAGCGTGCAGCAGTTCGCGGACAGCTTCGGCACCCATGCGGGCATCGAAATCGTCGCCGAACTCTTCCAGCGCTTCGAAGTACTGCTCATCGTTCAGCAGCTGACCTTTTTCAAGGGTGGTCATGCCTGGATCGATAACGACATAGCTCTCGAAATAGAGAACGCGTTCGATATCACGCAGGGTCATGTCCATCAGCAAGCCGATACGCGACGGCAGCGATTTCAGGAACCAGATGTGGGCAACTGGCGAGGCCAGTTCGATGTGCGCCATGCGCTCACGACGAACTTTAGCCAGCGCGACTTCAACGCCGCACTTCTCGCAGATCACACCACGGTGCTTCAAGCGCTTGTACTTACCGCACAGGCACTCGTAATCCTTTACCGGGCCAAAGATCTTGGCGCAGAACAGGCCGTCACGCTCAGGTTTGAACGTACGGTAGTTGATGGTTTCCGGCTTTTTAACTTCACCGAACGACCACGAACGGATCATCTCAGGCGATGCCAATCCAATACGGATGGCGTCGAACTCTTCGACTTGACCCTGGTTTTTCAGCAAATTCAGTAGGTCTTTCAAGGCCTTTCCTCCTGGCGGAGCAGAGAGCGGGCAATCCTGCCCCGCTCTCGATTCGCGTCACGTGTTATTCGGTTTCCAGATCGATATCGATGCCGAGGGAACGAATTTCCTTGATCAACACGTTGAAGGACTCGGGCATGCCCGGCTCCATACGGTGATCGCCATCCACGATGTTTTTGTACATCTTGGTACGGCCGTTCACATCGTCCGACTTCACTGTGAGCATTTCTTGCAGAGTGTAAGCGGCACCGTATGCTTCCAGTGCCCAGACCTCCATCTCCCCGAAACGCTGACCACCGAACTGCGCCTTACCACCCAGCGGCTGCTGGGTAACCAGGCTGTACGAACCGGTAGAACGAGCGTGCATCTTGTCGTCTACCAAGTGGTTCAGCTTCAGCATGTACATGTAGCCAACAGTAACCGGGCGCTCGAACTTGTTGCCGGTACGGCCGTCGGTCAGCTGCATCTGGCCGCTTTCTGGCAGGTCTGCCAGTTTCAGCATGGCCTTGATTTCGCTTTCCTTGGCGCCGTCGAACACTGGAGTGGCCATTGGAACGCCGCCACGCAGGTTCTTCGCCAGATCCAGGATTTCCTGATCAGAGAAGCTATCCAGATCTTCGTTACGACCGCCGATCTCGTTGTAGATCTCGTGCAGGAACTTGCGAAGCTCGGCGACTTTGCGCTGCTCTTCGATCATCCGGTTGATCTTCTCGCCCAGACCTTTGGCCGCGAGGCCCAGGTGGGTTTCAAGGATCTGACCAACGTTCATACGCGAAGGTACGCCCAACGGGTTGAGGACGACGTCGACCGGGGTGCCATTGGCATCGTGCGGCATGTCTTCAACCGGCATGATCACGGAGACCACACCTTTGTTACCGTGACGACCGGCCATCTTGTCGCCCGGCTGGATGCGGCGACGGATTGCCAGGTAAACCTTGACGATTTTCAGCACGCCTGGAGCCAGGTCATCGCCCTGCTGCAGTTTGCGCTTCTTGTCTTCGAACTTGTCGTCCAGCAGACGGCGGCGATCAACGATGTAGGCCTGAGCCTTCTCGAGCTGCTCGTTCAGAGCATCTTCAGCCATGCGCAGTTTGAACCACTGACCATGCTCAAGACCGTCGAGAACTTCGTCGGTGATGTCCTGACCTTTCTTCAGACCGGCGCCGCCTTCGGCTTTATGGCCGACCAGAGCGGAACGCAGACGTTCGAAAGTGGCGCCTTCAACGATACGGAACTCTTCGTTCAGATCCTTGCGGATCTCGTCGAGCTGAGTCTTCTCGATCGACAGTGCACGAGCATCACGCTCAACGCCGTCGCGGGTGAAGACCTGTACGTCGATGACAGTACCCTTGGTACCGGTAGGTACACGCAGGGAGGTGTCTTTAACGTCGCTGGCTTTTTCACCGAAGATGGCACGCAGCAGCTTCTCTTCCGGAGTCAGTTGAGTCTCGCCTTTCGGAGTGACCTTACCGACCAGAATGTCGCCTGCGCCAACTTCAGCACCTACGTAAACGATACCGGCTTCGTCCAGCTTGTTCAGTGCAGCTTCACCCACGTTAGGGATGTCTGCAGTGATTTCCTCAGGCCCAAGCTTGGTGTCACGTGCCACACAGGTCAGTTCCTGAATGTGGATCGTGGTGAAGCGATCTTCCTGAACAACACGCTCGGACAGGCAGATGGAGTCTTCGAAGTTGAAGCCGTTCCATGCCATGAACGCGATGCGCATGTTCTGACCCAGAGCCAGCTCACCCATGTCGGTGGACGGACCGTCGGCCATGATGTCGCTGCGCTGGACCCGATCACCTTTACGCACCAGCGGACGCTGGTTGATGCAGGTGTTCTGGTTAGAGCGGGTGTATTTGGTCAGGTTGTAGATGTCGACACCAGCTTCGCCGGTTTCAACTTCGTCATCAGCAACACGAACCACGATACGGCTGGCGTCCACGGAATCGATAACGCCGCCACGACGAGCCACGACGCAAACGCCGGAGTCACGAGCTACGTTACGCTCCATGCCGGTACCGACCAGCGGCTTGTCAGCGCGCAGGGTTGGTACAGCTTGACGCTGCATGTTCGAACCCATCAACGCACGGTTGGCGTCGTCGTGCTCGAGGAACGGGATCAGCGACGCTGCAACCGAAACTACCTGCTTCGGCGATACGTCCATCAAGGTGACGTCTTCCGGCGCCTTGACGGTGAACTCGTTCAAGTGACGAACAGCTACCAGCTCGTCGATCAGGACTTTCTTGTCGTTCATCGTGGCCGAAGCCTGAGCGATCACGTGATCAGCTTCTTCGATGGCGGACAGGAACACGATCTCGTCGGTGACCAGAGCGTCTTTCACCACACGGTACGGGCTCTCGAGGAAGCCGTACTGGTTGGTGCGCGCATAGGCGGCCAGGGAGTTGATCAGACCGATGTTCGGACCTTCCGGCGTTTCGATCGGGCATACACGACCGTAGTGAGTCGGGTGTACGTCACGAACTTCAAAGCCGGCACGCTCACGAGTCAAACCGCCAGGGCCGAGTGCTGACACACGACGCTTGTGGGTGATCTCGGACAGCGGGTTGTTCTGGTCCATGAACTGGGACAGCTGGCTGGAACCGAAGAACTCTTTCACCGCCGCAGCCACTGGCTTGGCGTTGATCAGGTCTTGCGGCATCAGGCCTTCGCTTTCAGCCATCGACAGACGCTCTTTGACCGCACGCTCAACACGTACCAGGCCAACGCGGAACTGGTTCTCGGCCATTTCGCCTACGCAGCGAACACGACGGTTACCCAGGTGGTCGATGTCATCGACGATGCCTTTACCGTTACGGATGTCGACCAGAGTCTTCAGAACCGCGACGATGTCTTCTTTGCACAACACGCCCGAACCTTCGATCTCGGTACGACCGATACGACGGTTGAACTTCATCCGGCCGACCGCAGACAGATCATAGCGCTCAGGGCTGAAGAACAGGTTGTTGAACAGCGTCTCGGCAGCGTCTTTGGTTGGCGGCTCGCCTGGACGCATCATGCGATAGATCTCGACCAGCGCTTCCAATTGGTTGCTGGTGGAGTCGATCTTCAGGGTGTCGGAGACGAACGGACCGCAGTCGATATCGTTGGTGTACAGAGTTTCGATGCGGACAACCTGAGCCTTGGCGATTTTCGCCAGGATTTCGGTGTTCAGCTCGGTGTTGCACTCTGCCAGGATTTCGCCGGTTGCCGGATGCACGATGACCTTGGCGGTAGTGCGACCCAGGACGTAGTCCAGAGGCACTTGCAGCTCTTTGATCCCGGCTTTTTCCAGCTGGTTGATGTGGCGAGCGGTGATACGACGACCTTGCTCGACAATAACCTTGCCTTTGTCATCCAGGATATCCAGGACAGCAATTTCACCACGCAGGCGCTGAGGCACCAGTTCCAGGCTGAGGTTTTCACCTTGCACGTGGAAGACGTTGGTGGTGTAGAACGCGTCGAGCACTTCTTCAGTGGTATAGCCGAGCGCGCGCAGCAGTACCGATGCAGGCAGCTTGCGACGACGGTCGATACGCACGAACACGCAGTCTTTCGGATCGAACTCGAAGTCCAACCACGAACCGCGGTAAGGAATGATGCGCGCGGAGTACAGCAGTTTGCCGGAGCTGTGCGTCTTGCCACGGTCGTGGTCGAAGAACACGCCCGGGGAACGGTGCAGCTGGGAAACGATTACACGCTCGGTACCGTTGATTACGAAGGTACCGTTCTCAGTCATCAGGGGGATTTCACCCATGTAGACTTCTTGCTCTTTGATGTCCTTGATCGCTTTGTTCGACGATTCTTTGTCGAAAATGATCAGGCGCACTTTTACCCGCAAAGGTACGGCATAAGTTACACCGCGCAATACGCATTCTTTGACATCAAATGCCGGTTCGCCCAGGCGATAACCGACGTACTCCAGCGCAGCATTGCCGGAGTAGCTGATGATCGGGAAAACGGATTTGAAGGCCGCATGCAGGCCCACGTCGCGGAACTGATCTTTAGTCGCTCCCGCTTGCAAGAATTCACGATACGAATCCAGCTGGATGGCCAGGAGGTACGGCACATCCATGACGTCCGGCAACTTGCTAAAGTCCTTGCGGATACGTTTTTTCTCAGTATATGAGTAAGCCATCAGCGTTCCCCAGCTTGGTCACCTGCTTGTTTGGCCCCTCCCGACGGGAGCAGCCAGAAAATCGTGCAAACCCCATGGTTTGCGCCACCGCATCGGGTGGTTACAACTCGTTATCAGCACCGACCCAGTCGGCTGCCAATAACGGAAAAAGGCCGGTGGCAAGAGCCACCAGCCATCAGCCTTTCGCTTAACGCTCGGGCTGGAGGAGCAAAGTCGATGCTTACTTCAGCTCGACTTTAGCGCCTGCTTCTTCCAGTACTGCTTTGGCTTTGTCAGCTGCGTCTTTGGCAACAGCTTCCAGAACCATGGCAGGAGCGCCGTCAACTACAGCCTTGGCTTCTTTCAGGCCCAGACCGGTCAGTTCACGTACAGCCTTGATCACGTTAACTTTCTTCTCGCCAGCTTCGGTCAGCATGACGTTGAATTCAGTTTGCTCTTCAACAACAGCGGCAGCAGCAGCTGGACCAGCCGATGCAGCAGCAGCGGTAACGCCGAATTTTTCTTCGAAAGCTTTGATCAGCTCAACAACTTCCATTACGGACATGTTGCCAACTGCTTCAAGGATATCGTTCTGAGAGATAGACATGAATCTAATTCCTGATATTGGGGACGGCCTACGCGACCATCGAAATAAACAAAAAACGCGAGAAGGAGACGAGCCTTAGGCTGCGGCAGCTTCTTTTTGGTCGCGAACTGCCGCCAGAGTACGAGCCAACTTGCTGGTAGCGCCTTGAATCACGCTCATCAGCTGAGAAATAGCTTCGTTACGGGTCGGCAGGGTTGCCAGTACGTCGATCTGATTAGCTGCGAGGAACTTGCCCTCGAACGCAGCTGCCTTGATCTCGAACTTATCCTGACCTTTTGCGAACTCTTTGAAGATACGAGCAGCAGCGCCCGGATGTTCTTTGGAGAATGCAATCAAGGTAGGGCCGGTGAACACGTCGTTGAGAACACTGTATTCAGTGTCGGCAACGGCGCGCTTGAGCAGGGTGTTACGTACAACACGTACGTAAACGCCAGCTTCACGAGCCTCTTTACGGAGTCCGGTCATTGCGCCTACTGTTACGCCACGGGCATCAGCCACGACAGCGGACAGAGCGACTTTGGCAGCCTCGTTGACTTCAGCGACGATGGCCTTCTTGTCTTCGAGTTTAATTGCCACGGGTTTAACTCCTGCTTGTTACCGTTTCATCCAACCGGAGCCGGATGTCGTTTTGGTGTCTGATTCGGTAAGGAACCGGGAGCACCATCTGCGTAGGCTTGAGGTTTAAGACTTGCGTCGCCTACGGTCTTGGATAGCCCCCGCCAGGCAGGGACCCCAATCTTTCAATTGGCGCAATCGCTTGCGCCAACCTGTGTCTTACGCGTCGAGCGAGCTTTGGTCGATGACCAGACCTGGGCCCATGGTGGTGCTCAGGGTAACGCGCTTGACGTAAATGCCTTTCGAGGAAGCTGGCTTGATACGCTTCAGATCAGCGATCAGGGCTTCAACGTTTTCCTTCAGCTTGACGGCGTCGAAGCCAATCTTGCCAACGGAAGTGTGGATGATGCCGTTTTTGTCGGTGCGATAACGAACCTGACCAGCCTTGGCGTTTTTAACCGCGGTAGCTACGTCTGGAGTTACGGTGCCGACTTTAGGGTTAGGCATCAGGCCACGTGGACCGAGGATCTGACCCAACTGACCTACAACGCGCATTGCATCCGGGGATGCGATAACTACGTCATAGTTCAGGTCGCCGCCTTTCATTTCGGCAGCCAGGTCGTCCATACCTACACGGTCAGCGCCGGCAGCCAGAGCGGCCTCAGCAGCTGGACCCTGGGTGAACACAGCAACGCGAACAGTCTTGCCAGTGCCGTGTGGCAGCACAGTAGCGCTACGAACGACCTGGTCGGATTTACGCGGGTCAACACCCAGGTTCACAGCAACGTCGAACGACTCGCTGAACTTGACAGTCGACAGTTCAGCCAGCAGAGCAGCAGCGTCTACAAAGTTGTAGGACTTGCCTGCTTCGATTTTGCCGGCGATAGCCTTTTGACGCTTGGTCAACTTAGCCATTACACACCCTCCACGTTAAGGCCCATGCTACGAGCAGAACCGGCGATGGTACGCACGGCTGCTTCCATATCAGCTGCAGTCAGATCCGCGTTTTTAACTTTCGCGATTTCTTCCAGCTGAGCACGAGTCACAGTGCCAACCTTAACGGTGTTCGGACGAGCGGAACCGCTAGTCAGACCAGCCGCCTTCTTCAGCAGAACCGAAGCAGGGGTGGATTTGGTTTCGAAAGTGAAGCTACGGTCGCTGTAGACAGTGATGATCACTGGAGTCGGCAGACCTGGCTCAATACCCTGAGTACGGGCGTTGAAAGCCTTGCAGAATTCCATGATGTTCACGCCGTGCTGGCCCAGAGCAGGACCAACAGGTGGGCTTGGGTTAGCCTGAGCGGCCTTCACTTGCAGCTTGATGTAAGCGGTAATCTTCTTGGCCATGAGGCACTCCAATTACGGGTTCGAACGCCTCGAAAGGCTCCCCGGTTACTTGCGCGTTTATCCCAGTGACGACAAAACCCCACAGCCTAGGGCTGCGGGGTTGGGATGCTTGCTCAGCTAGACTTTTTCGACCTGGCTGAACTCTAGCTCTACCGGAGTAGAGCGACCGAAAATGAGCACTGCCACTTGAATCCGGCTCTTTTCGTAGTTAACTTCTTCAACCGTGCCGGTAAAGTCGGCAAACGGCCCGTCGTTGACACGCACCGACTCACCAGGCTCGAACAACGTCTTCGGCTTAGGCTTATCGCTACCATCAGCGACACGACGCAGAATCGCTTCTGCCTCTTTGTCTGTGATTGGTGCAGGCTTATCAGCGGTACCGCCAATGAAACCCATCACCCGAGGAGTATCCTTGACCAAGTGCCAAGTACCCTCGTTCATGTCCATCTGAACCAGCACATAACCTGGGAAGAACTTACGCTCGCTTTTGCGCTTCTGGCCATTACGCATTTCAACCACTTCTTCAGTGGGAACCAGAATTTCGCCAAAGCCATCTTCCATGCCAGCCAGCTTTACGCGCTCTACTAACGAGCGCATGACATGCTTCTCGTAACCGGAGTAAGCATGCACAACGTACCAACGCTTAGCCACGGGACACCCTTAGCCGACAATCAAGGAAACAAGCCAGCCGAGCAGGGAATCAAGACCCCACAACAGCAACGCCATAACCAACACAACAGCGACAACGATCAACGTGGTCTGCGTGGTTTCTTGGCGAGTTGGCCATACGACTTTACGAATCTCGGTGCGAGCTTCCTTAACCAGTACAAAGAAAGACTTGCCCTTGACTGTTTGCAGGCCTACGAAGGCAGCCACAGCAGCGATGACAAGCAATGCAAGTACGCGGTACAGGATCGGCGAAGCAGAGTAATACTGATTACCAACAACGCCAACAACCACCAAAGCGACTACTACTAGCCACTTGAGCAGATCGAAGCGAGAGCCTTGAGCTTCAGCTTTAGGAGTCATCTATGAAGATCCTGTGAAAAGAAAGCCAGACACACCAGGTGAATCTGGCAGGTCAGGAGGGAATCGAACCCCCAACCTACGGTTTTGGAGACCGTCGCTCTGCCAATTGAGCTACTGACCTAAAACAAAATCAGGCCGACCATTATGCCGACCCGAAAAAGACATTACAACACCTTACTCGACAGCCTCAACCCTAAGGCCAAAGCCACCCGCGCAACCAGCCAACAAAAAACAACAAGCCCTGATCGCAACCCTTAAAACAAAGGCAGATATTTTCATATCTGCCTTGTTATATGGAGCTCTTGAGCGGATTTGAACCGCTGACCTCACCCTTACCAAGGGTGTGCTCTACCAACTGAGCTACAAGAGCGTAACACTTTGCAGGACCTGCAAACTTGGAGCGGGTAGCGGGAATCGAACCCGCATCATCAGCTTGGAAGGCTGAGGTTCTACCACTAAACTATACCCGCGAGGCTTGCAGCTCTCGCTAAAAATGGTGGAGGGGGAAGGATTCGAACCTTCGAAGTCGTAGACGTCAGATTTACAGTCTGATCCCTTTGGCCGCTCGGGAACCCCTCCTAAGCGAGCCGGCATTCTATATCATGCCAGCCTTCTGTCAAGCATTTTCTCATTAAAAACCTGAGGTTAGCTGCGTTGACATCGCTTCGTTGTGTTTGCCGTTAAAGGCGTTCACTGCGAAGCGGGCGCCATTCTATTCAAACTATTCAGCGGGTGCAACCCCCTCGCACGGCATTATTTTATGTTTTAACTCATTGAATTCTCTAGAAAGGTTTTGCAGCTGAACCTCACCCAGCCAACGCCGGCTTTCAGGGGCGATCCGAACCCAATAACCCGCGAATTCAAGATGATCCTTTGGCAGGAGCTGATACTTGATTTCCATGCCATTCAAGCGCCGTTCAACTGCCTGAACCGCTTCTTGACGAACAAAACCACCCAAGTACAAACAACTATTGTCCGGCAGAGCAGCCTTCCCCTTATCAAGGACCGGATCAGCCGCCTCGCTCAACAAGCGAATATCCTGCTGCCCTCCCCTATACAAACTGAGAGGAGTGACATCCTTCGCGCGCAGAGGAGCCTCTTGTTGGTGCCAGATGTAATAGAACACATTCAGAACAAGCAGCAGCAGAAACAACCAACGCATAAGAACCTCAGGACAAAGGACATGCCATAGCCAAACCCACAAATACCAGGTCCGGAACCACTCTAGCCTCTGGCACAATCTCAGAAACCAACCCGGCATCCCCACCGGTCAGAAACACGGAGAAATCCGCCCCCCAGTAGCTACGCGCAAGCTCCAGCTGGGTCAGAACAAAGCCTCTAAGCATCAACGAGCACCCCCGCTCAACCGCTTCGACGGTTGTGCGACCTGGAACGAGACTCTCCATGGCGCGCTCAGCTGCCAGATCCCCATAACGAATTTTACGGGTATGGGTGCGCAATTGATTTCGCATCAATGGCATTCCCGGACAAATAAACCCCCCGAGATGCTCTCCATCACCGGCAACGAAATCCGCAGTGACAGCAGTACCAAAATCAAGCACCAGGCATGCACCCGACGCTAATTGGAACCCCCCAAGCATCGCCAGCCAGCGGTCGAGCCCCAGGCGTTCGAACTCTTCATAGCCATTACGAACCCCCGACATTTCGCGAGCGGGCGCAGCGCAAACTACTGACACTCCAAAAGTGTCGGTCAGCAGAGTAATCAATGCACCGGTCTCTTCTGCCGTTCGGACACTGACCAATCGGCAAAACTTGAGGGCGAGCCCCTTGAGCGCGCTCAAACTCTCCAGCAATGCAAGATTAGAGTCGACGACGCCCTCGCCAACCGTCTGGCGAGCATCAGCTTCAAGCACTCGCCACTTGATAAAACTGTTTCCGCAGTCGAGCTCAAGAATCATCACGCAACCTCAAGCTGAGCTCACCACCACTAAAGACTTTTTCCACACCGCCCACCTTCAAGCGCAGAGCACCCTGACTATCAATACCCAGTACCTCGCCATCTATATGGTTAACTCCGGCGATCAACGACACCGCCCGACCCTGCCACAGATGATTCTGCTCCCACTCAGCCTGGATAGCGGAAAATCCGCCGACTTGATGTCGACTCAAATAAACCTGGAGCATCTGCCCCAACTGCGCGACCAAGTGATTGCGATCGAATGTCCGCCCCGACTCGAGCCGCAAGGACGTCCACTGCTGATCAACCTCGTCGGTCATCTGCATGTTCACATTGATCCCGACACCCAGAACCACATGACACACATCAGCAGGATCGCCTACCAACTCAAGCAGTATCCCCGCGAGCTTTTTTTGACCAACAAGAACATCGTTGGGCCATTTCAAACCTGCATCTGATACGCCCAGCGCTCGCAAGGTTTGCAGGACAGCAAGTCCAACAACAAGGCTCAAGCCTTCCAACTGGCGCATGCCACCCTCAATACGCAGCACCAGACTGTAATAGATATTTTCCGCGAAAGGACTCGCCCACTTACGCCCGCGGCGCCCACGGCCAGACGTCTGCCGCTCGGCAAGCACAAGAAATGGCGCTACCTGACCACGCTCTATTGCACGCAGCGCCTCGGCGTTAGTGGAGTCAATTGAATCGAAAACCAGAATGGGCCAATCACAAGAAGGCGCCTGCTCTGCTATTGCGACAGAGTCGAGCAGTGTCAACGGCGAGGCCAATTGATAACCACGCCCCCGCACCTTGTGGATGGACAAGCCAAGCTCAGCCTCGAGAAGCTGAAGCTGCTTCCACACAGCACTGCGACTGACACCTAAAGCGGTGCCCAGGGCCTGGCCTGAATGGAATCGGCCATCCTTAAGAAGCTTTAACAACGTCAGCATGCAAGTCCCGCCTCACAATGAGGCCCGCATGATAGCCATGCCTTGAGCCGTTGCATAGAAACCGTACTGGGCAGATTTTCCTGCGGGCAAAACAAAACCCCAACTGCTTTCGCAATTGGGGTTTCGGAATTTAATCTTGACGATGACCTACTCTCACATGGGGAAACCCCACACTACCATCGGCGATGCATCGTTTCACTGCT
>NZ_JACVBL010000009.1:0-331476 GCF_014852285.1 Pseudomonas sp. PDM02
CTACAGCGTTACTCGCTGCTGTCAACACCTCTTTTTCTCCGCTTTCGACCGAGAAGATCGAACCGTCAAAAGAGCCACACAACACCGCTCTTTCAACTCCTTCTGGGCTTCGATGATCTGAAGCAACCCGCTGTCGAAAACTGCGCAACTCATTGTTTACCAAGGAGTTTTCCGTTTCGACTGCGCCGGAAGTGGGGCGAATTATAGACTTCTAGAATCTGCCGTCAACCCCTAATTTAGCCTTTCTATCAATAACTTGCAGAAAGCCTGAAAACAGCGCGCCTCCCTCTATATAGAAGAGCAAAACCACGCCCTCTATATAGAAGGACTCCTCAAAGCACTCCAGCGTCCTTTAATGCAGTCACCGCACAAGCGTCCAGGCCCAACACCCGCTGCAGCACCGCCATCGTATGCTCGCCCAATAAAGGAGGCGCATTGCGGTACTCCACCGGTGTCTCGGACAAACGAATCGGGCTCGCCACCTGCGGCACCATCCCTGCCAAGGCGTGAGGCAGCTCAATCGCCAAACCGCGCGCCTTTACCTGAGGGTCGGCAAACACCTGAGCCAGATCATTGATCGGACCACACGGTACGCCTGCCCGCTCCAACTGCGACACCCACTCAGCAGTGCTCTTGAACACCGTAGCCTGGCGAATCAACGGAATCAGCACCGCACGGTTCGCCACCCGCAGCTTGTTGGTGGCAAAGCGCGGATCATCCGCCCACTGCGGCTGCCCGGCCACTTCCGCAAACTTGCGGAACTGCCCATCGTTACCCACTGTGAGGATGAAATCGCCATCTGCTGTAGGAAAGTCCTGATACGGCACGATGTTCGGATGTGCATTACCCAGCCGCTTCGGCGAATTACCTGTCGTCAGGTAGTTCATCGCCTGGTTAGCCAGACACGCAACCTGGACATCCAGCAACGCCATATCGATATGCTGGCCGCCACCGTCATGATCCCGATGCGCAAGCGCCGCGAGAATCGCCACGGTCGAGTAAAGCCCGGTCAAAATGTCCGTCAGCGCCACACCGACTTTCACCGGCCCGGCACCATCATCCCCTTCTGGCCGCCCCGTCAGACTCATCAGGCCGCCCAAACCCTGGATCATGAAGTCATAACCCGCGCGCTTGGCGTAAGGACCCGTCTGACCAAATCCGGTGATCGAGCAGTAGATCAGATTCGGATTGGCCTCCTTGAGCGACTCATAATCCAATCCATAAGCCGCCAGACCACCGACCTTGAAGTTCTCGATCAGGATGTCTGACTTCGCTGCCAGCTCACGCACCAACTTCTGCCCCTCCGGGCGAGTGAAGTCGATGGTCACCGATTGCTTGTTGCGATTGGCCGACAAGTAGTAGGCGGCCTCGCTGGTGTTCTCACCATAGGCGTCCTTCAGAAAAGGTGGCCCCCAGGCGCGCGTGTCATCGCCATTGCCCGGACGCTCGACCTTGATCACCTCGGCGCCAAGGTCCGCCAGTATCTGACCGGACCACGGCCCGGCCAGCACCCGCGACAAATCCAGTACCCGTAGATGCGAAAGCGCGCCCATGGCCGTTCTCCTATTAATAGAACGCCTGGAGGCCGGTCTGCGCACGACCAAGGATCAGCGCGTGGACGTCATGCGTACCTTCATAGGTATTCACCACTTCCAGGTTGACCAGGTGACGCGCCACGCCGAATTCATCGGAGATACCGTTACCACCCAACATGTCTCGCGCCATACGAGCAATGTCCAGGGACTTGCCGCAAGAGTTGCGCTTCATCATCGACGTGATTTCGACCGCAGCGGTGCCTTCATCTTTCATACGACCCAGGCGCAGGCAGCCTTGCAGAGCCAAGGTGATTTCGGTCTGCATGTCAGCCAGTTTCTTCTGGATCAATTGAGTAGCAGCCAATGGACGACCGAACTGCTGACGATCCAGGGTGTATTGACGAGCGGTGTGCCAGCAGAACTCGGCCGCGCCCAGCGCCCCCCAGGAAATGCCATAACGTGCCGAGTTCAGGCAAGTAAACGGGCCTTTCAAACCACGGACGTCAGGGAAGATGTTCTCTTCAGGGACAAACACGTTGTCCATGACGATCTCACCAGTGATGGATGCACGCAGCCCCACTTTGCCGTGAATGGCCGGCGCGCTCAGGCCTTTCCAGCCTTTCTCCAGAACGAAGCCACGGATGTCGCCCTCGTCGTCCTTGCCCCAGACCACGAATACATCGGCAATCGGGCTGTTGGTGATCCACATCTTGCTGCCGGTCAGGCTGTAGCCGCCTTCCACTTTGCGTGCACGGGTAATCATCGCGCCCGGGTCGGAACCGTGGTTAGGCTCGGTCAGACCGAAACAGCCAATCCACTCGCCCGAGGCCAGTTTTGGCAGATACTTCTGCTTCTGGGCCTCAGTACCGAATTCATTGATCGGCACCATCACCAAAGAGGACTGCACGCTCATCATCGAGCGATAACCCGAATCGACGCGCTCAACTTCACGAGCAATCAGACCGTAGCTGACATAGTTCAGACCGCTGCCGCCATATTGCTCAGGGATAGTTGCACCCAGCAGGCCGACTTCACCCATTTCACGAAAGATCGCCGGGTCGGTCTTTTCATGACGGAAAGCTTCAAGAACACGTGGCGCGAGCTTCTGCTGAGCGAATTGCTCGGCAGTGTCGCGGATCATGCGCTCTTCTTCGGTGAGCTGTTGATCCAGCAGCAGGGGATCGATCCAGTTGAAGCTAGCTTTACCGCCCATGAGTGTGTCCTCTCGAATCGGGTCAAATAACGTGGACTGATCCTAGGCCGGGTTCGGCGTTACCACAAACGAGGATTTTGCATACTGTTGTGCTAATTTCTCACTCCGAAACATCGCGAAGCAGTTTTTTGTACGATGTATTAGTGAGGTTGACGTACATGCGCAGGAAGATCCCCAGCACAACCGCCCTGGTCAGCTTTGAAGCAGCGGCACGCCACGAGAGCTTTACCAAGGCAGCCCAGGAACTTTCCCTCACTCAGGGAGCGATCTGTCGACAGATCGCCAGCCTTGAGGAGTTCTTGAGTGTGGAATTGTTCCGACGCTCGCGGCGTGGAGTGAAGCTGACTGAAGCCGGGCTTTCCTACAGCCGTCGGGTAGCAACACAGCTGGACGCCGTAGAGCGCGACACCCTGTCAGTGATGGGCCAGCAGGGTACCAACGTGATTGAACTGGCGGTCGTGCCAACCTTCGGCACCCAGTGGCTGCTGCCAAGACTCAAGGACTTCCAGCAAAAACACCCCGAAGTGACAGTCAACCTCACTAACCGCACACGCCCGTTCCTGTTTGCCGACACAGACTTCGATGCCGCCATTTACTTTGGCGATGCAGACTGGTCAGGCACTGAATCCCACAGGCTGATGGGCGAAAATCCCATGCCTGTATGCAGCCCCAACCTACTGGGCAAAAGGACAAGCCTCACACCCGCTGAAATCGCCGAACTGCCCTTGCTGCAACAGACCACCCGCCCCTATGCCTGGCGCCAATGGTTCAACTCGCAAAACCTTAATATCCCCCGCGACATGACAGGGCCGCGCTACGAGCTATTCTCCATGCTTGCCCAAGCGGCGATGCATGACATGGGGATCGCCTTGATCCCGCCGTTCCTGATTCAGCGCGAACTGGCGGAGAAGCGGCTGGTGATTGCAAACGTTCAGGCACTGTCCAGCATCAAGGCGTATTACCTGATGATTCCTGATCGAAAGGTCGAATCTGCGTCTTTGAAGGCCTTTCGCGACTGGCTGGTAAATCAGGCACAAAGCTACAGCCTAGAAGGATAAAGGCTTAGCCTCATTAGCTGACCCCGTAGTCAATAAACTGAAAGCCCTACAGATATAAGTATTTGTCGCATATTCGCAGACTGTACCGAGAAGCTGTACAAACGTCCCACAAGCGCCTAAAAACGTGGCCTTGAGCCGCTATTGGATGGCAATAACACTGCATTCACCGTACCGATGTGTAATTTCTTGAATTTTGGCGAAAAACCTTACAAGGCACGGCCTGCAAGGGATTGAAGCGGTTGGTTGCGACATTCGGTCACGGGGTGACTTGTAGTTAATTTTCCGTCACCCGTCATAATCCCTTGAAGGGCACAAAGTTCGCCTGCAAAATGCCGCGCCCCGCCCTGATTTGGCGGGATCGTGCTGATCGGCCGCCCCAGCCGCACCATCCGAAGTGCCTGGGTTTACTCAATAAGATCACGCAGGAGATTTGACGTGCACATTGGTGTTCCTCTCGAAACCCAGACGGGTGAAACACGGGTTGCTGCAACCCCGGAAACCATCAAGAAGCTGATCGGCCAGGGTCATAAGGTCACTGTGCAAAGCGGCGCCGGCATTAACGCCAGCGTTGTCGACAGTGCTTATGAAGCGGCAGGCGCAACCATTGGCAGCGCCAACGATGCGTTTGGTGCCGAGCTGATTCTCAAGGTGGTCGCACCCAGCGACAGCGAACTCGCTCTGATCAAGAGCGGCACCGTTGTGGTGGGCATGCTCAACCCGTTCAGCAATGAAACCATTGCCAAGCTGGCTGAGTGCGGAATCACCGCGTTTGCGCTGGAAGCCGCGCCACGCACCTCCCGCGCCCAGAGCCTGGATGTGCTGTCTTCGCAAGCCAACATCGCCGGCTATAAAGCCGTGTTGCTGGCCGCTCACCATTACCCTCGCTTCATGCCGATGCTGATGACCGCTGCGGGCACCGTGAAAGCGGCGCGCGTGCTGATTCTTGGCGCCGGGGTAGCCGGTTTGCAGGCGATCGCTACGGCGAAACGTCTGGGTGCGGTGATCGAAGCGTCCGATGTGCGACCTGCGGTTAAAGAGCAGATCGAATCCCTCGGTGCCAAGTTCGTCGACGTGCCTTATGAGACCGATGAAGAGCGCGAATGCGCCGTCGGTGTCGGCGGTTACGCACGTCCAATGCCGGCGAGCTGGATGCAGCGTCAGGCCCTGGCCGTGCACGAGCGCGCCAAGCAGGCTGACATTGTCATCACCACGGCTCTGATTCCGGGCCGCAAGGCACCGACGCTGTTGAGCGCGGAAACCGTGGCGCAGATGAAGCCAGGCTCGGTGGTCATCGACCTCGCCGCAGCCCAGGGCGGCAACTGCCCGCTGACCGTAGCCGATCAGGTTGTGGTCGAGAATGGCGTGACCATTTGCGGTCCTACCAATCTGGCCGGCGCGGTCGCGGCAGACGCTTCGGCCCTGTACGCACGCAACCTGCTGGACTTCCTGAAGCTGGTCTTCAACAAAGAAGGCCAGTTCGAAGTGAACCTAGAAGACGACATCGTCGCCGCGTGCCTGATGTGCCGCGACGGCCAAGTCATCCGCAAAAACGCCTAAGCAGGGATTCAGACGATGGAAGAGCTTATCTCCCCCGGTATCTACAACCTGATCATCTTCGTGCTGGCGATTTATGTCGGTTATCACGTGGTCTGGAACGTTACACCCGCGCTGCACACGCCGTTGATGGCGGTCACCAACGCCATTTCGGCGATCGTGATCGTCGGCGCCATGCTCGCCGCGGCGCTGACCGTTACACCACTGGGCAAAACCATGGGCACGCTGGCCGTGGCCCTGGCGGCAGTGAACGTATTCGGTGGCTTCCTGGTGACCCGCAGGATGCTTGAGATGTTCAAGAAAAAAGCCCCGAAAGCCGTAAAAGAAGAGGCGCCTAAGTAATGAGCATGAACCTCGTAACGACGCTCTACTTGATCGCGTCCATCTGCTTCATCCAGGCCCTGAAAGGCCTGTCGCACCCGACCACGTCGCGTCGCGGCAATCTGTACGGCATGCTCGGCATGGCCTTGGCGATCCTCACCACCGTAGGCCTCATCTATAAGCTGGGCGCTGAGCTGGCCACCGCCGGTATCGGTTACGTCATCGTCGGCCTGTTGGTCGGCGGCACCGCCGGCTCGATCATGGCCAAGCGCGTTGAAATGACCAAGATGCCGGAACTGGTCGCCTTCATGCACAGCATGATCGGTATGGCCGCGGTGTTCATCGCGATCGCCGCTGTTGTCGAGCCGCAATCGCTGGGCATCGTCAAACAATTGGGTGATTCGATTCCTGCGGGCAACCGTCTGGAGCTGTTCCTGGGTGCCGCCATCGGTGCAATCACCTTCTCTGGTTCGGTGATCGCGTTCGGCAAGCTCTCGGGCAAGTACAAGTTCCGCCTGTTCCAGGGTGCACCGGTACAGTTCGGCGGCCAGCACAAGCTGAACCTGCTGCTGGGTCTGGCGACACTCGCGCTGGGCGTCACCTTCATGCTGACCGGCAATCTCAGTGCCTTCGCGCTGATGCTGGTGCTGGCCTTCGTGATGGGCGTCCTGATCATCATCCCGATTGGCGGCGCAGACATGCCGGTTGTGGTGTCGATGCTTAACAGTTACTCCGGTTGGGCAGCAGCGGGTATCGGCTTCTCGCTGAACAACTCGATGCTGATCATCGCGGGCTCGCTGGTGGGTTCCTCCGGTGCGATCCTCTCGTACATCATGTGCAAGGCGATGAACCGTTCCTTCTTTAATGTACTGCTCGGTGGTTTCGGCAATACGGCCGATGCCGGCCCGGCTGGCGCCAAGGAAGCCCGCCCGGTGAAATCCGGTTCGGCCGACGACGCGACCTTCCTGCTGACCAACGCCGATACCGTGATCATCGTTCCAGGCTACGGCCTGGCGGTAGCACGGGCGCAGCACGCACTGAAAGAGCTGACCGAAAAGCTGAGCCATCGTGGCGTGACCGTGAAATACGCGATCCACCCGGTGGCGGGCCGTATGCCTGGCCACATGAACGTACTGCTGGCCGAGGCTGAAGTGCCTTACGACCAGGTGTTCGAGATGGAAGACATCAACTCCGAGTTCGGTCAGGCCGACGTGGTGCTGGTGCTCGGCGCCAACGACGTGGTCAACCCGGCGGCGAAGAACGATCCGAAATCGCCGATTGCCGGGATGCCGATTCTCGAAGCGTTCAAGGCCAAGACGATCATCGTCAACAAGCGTTCGATGGCCAGCGGTTATGCCGGCCTGGACAACGAACTGTTCTACCTCGACAAAACCATGATGGTCTTCGGCGACGCCAAGAAAGTCATCGAAGACATGGTCAAAGCCGTCGAGTAAAAACTGCTCCAGCGCAATACCCAAAACCTCAGCCTTTAGTAGGCTGGGGTTTTTTTATTCCCCGTGAAACCCGACCAAAGGCTCTAAATCAGGGGTCTGCATTCGACCATGGTAGCGGGAGGATTTTTTTTGAAATCACTAGACTGCACACCTTGCTTCCGTTGCCCGAGATAACAATCCATGTACCGTGATCGTATTCGCTTGCCTTCGTTGTTGGATAAGGTGATGAGCGCCGCTGACGCTGCCGCTCTGATTGAGGACGGCATGACCGTCGGCATGAGTGGTTTCACGCGCGCCGGCGAAGCCAAAGCCGTGCCTCATGCATTGGCCGAACGTGCCAAAGTCACCCCGCTGAAAATCACGCTGATGACCGGCGCCAGCCTGGGCAACGACCTTGATAAACAGCTCACCGAAGCCGGCGTCCTGTCGCGACGCATGCCGTTCCAGGTCGACAGCACATTGCGCAAGGCGATCAACGCCGGCGAAGTGATGTTTATTGACCAGCATCTTTCAGAAACCGTGGAGTCGCTGCGCAACCAGCAGCTGAAACTGCCGGACATCGCCGTCATCGAGGCCGTGGCGATCACTGAGCAAGGCCACATCGTGCCGACCACTTCGGTGGGCAACTCGGCCAGCTTCGCGATTTTCGCCAAACAGGTGATCGTCGAGATCAACCTGGCGCACAACCCGAACCTCGAGGGTTTGCACGACATCTATATCCCGACGTATCGCCCGACCCGCACGCCGATTCCGCTGGTGAAGGTGGACGATCGCATTGGCAGCACCGCCATTCCGATCCCGCCTGAAAAGATCGTCGCGATCGTCATCACCAATCAGTCCGACTCGCCGTCGACGGTGCTGCCACCGGACGTTGATACCCAGGCCATTGCCGACCACCTGATCGACTTCTTCAAGCAGGAAGTGGCGGCTGGGCGCATGACCAACAAGCTCGGCCCATTGCAGGCCGGCATCGGCACCATTGCCAACTCGGTGATGTGCGGACTGATCGATTCACCGTTCGAAGACCTGACCATGTATTCCGAGGTGTTGCAGGACTCGACCTTCGACCTGATCGACGCCGGCAAGCTGAGTTTTGCGTCTGGTAGTTCGATCACCTTGTCGAGCCGCCGCAACGCTGATGTGTTCGGCAACCTGGAGCGTTACAAGGACAAACTGGTCCTGCGTCCGCAGGAAATCTCCAACCACCCGGAAGTGGTGCGCCGCCTTGGGATCATCGGCATCAACACTGCGCTGGAGTTCGACCTGTACGGCAACGTCAACTCTACCCACGTCTGCGGCACACGAATGATGAACGGCATCGGTGGCTCGGGCGACTTCGCGCGTAACGCGCACCTGGCGATCTTCGTGACCAAGTCGATTGCCAAGGGCGGCGCGATCTCCAGCGTGGTGCCGATGGTCAGCCACGTCGATCACACGGAACATGACGTCGACATCCTCGTGACCGAGGTCGGCCTGGCGGACTTGCGCGGGCTGGCACCGCGGGAGCGGGCTCGCGTCATCATCGATAACTGCGTACACCCGGACTATCGCCAGGCGCTGGATGACTACTTCACCGCCGCTTGCGCCATCGGCGGGCACACGCCACATATCTTGCGAGACGCCCTGAGCTGGCACATCAACCTGGAAGAAACCGGTCGAATGCTGACGGTGTAATTGATACAGATAGCCGCTGTCGCAAACACAGTTTCGACAGCGGACTATTGCCAGGCAGAAATGTGTTTAAAACTGTACTGCTGTACTGGTCATTTCCTACCGTAACGCCCTACCTTTTCGACCCGAATCACCAAAAACGCACCATAACAGTGCCGACAGGTACAGTTGCCTCAATTTAGACCAGTACACCACCCTTTAACAGTTAACTGGTCCCTCACAATACAGGTGAACTGTATCTAGAGAGACTGGCCAAACGAGAGGATCATTGGCATCAGTTAAACCACTACCTAATCCCGCCACAAGCGGAAGGATGAAAACCATGGAACGTACACTCAGTTCCGATCTGTTCTTCGAAGACACCGCTGCAAAAACCCAGGCTTCCATGCCTCTGCGCGTTATCGCCAACCTGATGCTGTGGCAGCGCCGCATCTCCAGCCGCCACCAACTGGCTCGCCTGGATTCGCGTCTGCTGGCTGACGCCGGGATTAGCGAAGCACAACGCTACGAAGAGCTGAGCAAGCCGTTCTGGCGCTAAGTTAGCGTCGCTGGCTCTGATCTTTAAGGTCAACCGCCAGCACCCGAATTGAACAAACAAGACTCGTCGTGGGAAACCACGACGGGTTTTGTCGTTTTGGGGTGATGAAATCCTCAAAACAATAAGCACACTCAACAACAGGTACAGTTTGATTTTATTCAAAACTGAACCAGTACAATTTCAAGTGTGTGTGTCTGTCTTGGCGAACCGGGCGGGATCATCATGAAATCCCGACCTGCCCGCAAAAGGACTGCACCATGGATCATCCACTGGATCTCCCCGCGACCACTTCGCAATCCAAGCCTCGGTTTACCTGGCTTGGAAGATTGTTCAGAGGCTTCGCCAGCAGCCTCGAAAGAGCCAGAACCCGGCGTTTACTGGCGCAACTCGACGGCAGGCAGCTGTCTGACCTGGGCATCAGTCATTCAGATCGTGTCAAAGAATTGGATAAGCCGTTCTGGCGCTGATGTCCGCCTGAACAGACGGGACTGTGCGAATCGACACCTACAGGCCTAATATCAAGCCAGAACGTGGCGATGACTGCGCGACAGGCGTCTGACTCAACAGACACCGCGCCACCTCTCAATCGGTTTACCAAAAGGAGTTACACCATGTCCCGTCTTCGTCTGCTCAGCGCTGCAGCCCTGCTTGCCGTGGCTGCCAATTCCCACGCCACCAGCTTCATCGTGACCACCGATGCCGTCGTCGGTGCACTCAAGGCTACGTCCGATGCCACTTCCGATGTCACCTCGTCCTTTCGCGATGACAAGATCGTACGCGCGGCCCGTGACGACGCCGCCAGCTTCGTCGCCAGCGAAGGTGCCATTCGTGGCGTGAAACTGGAAAGCGCACTCGACCACATTCGCCACCAGGCCCCTCAACTGAACGCGACTGACGCACAACTGGCTCAGGCCATCCTGACGATCTAACCAGGCACCATCCATATCCGGGACACGCCCGACGTGTCCCGATGTTTCGGCGCTGGCTCTAAACCGGGCGTTGCGCTAGCCTTGGGACTCGCTTTCAACTGTCGAGTCTCATGCGTTTTCTTACCTGTCTGTTGATCACTCCGGTTCTCATGGCGGCCAGTTGGGCAAGCCAGGCCCATGCCTTCGACCTGACGACGCAAGGCGTCGTAGCTACGGGCTACGCCACAAGCATGGTGACCTCCGCACCCTTCGACCGTAAGCTTCTGCTCGCCGCCAGGGATGACGCCGCTTCATTTATCGCCAGTGACGGCCAACTGCGAGGCGCACAACTGGAGTCGGCCCTGATTTACCTGCGCCAGACCCAGCCAAAACTTCATGCAAGCGACCTTGAACTGGCACACGCTATTCTCGTCCAATAGTTATCCTCGTTCCTCCGGAGTCGTTCCATGCGTAGCCCGCTGATTGTCGCCACCCTTGGCCTGCTGCTGTTGGCCGATGTAACCCAGGCGCACACCCTGGTTGCCACCAGCAACATCCTCATCAACGCCACTCGCCGGACCCTTGATTTCACTTCCGATACCACGACGTCCATCCGTGACGCGAAAATCGTTCGAGAAGCCCATGACGATGCCGCCAGTTTCGTCGCCAGTGATGGCGATATCCGGGGCGCGCACCTGGAAGCAGCGCTCAACCTATTGCGCACCCGCGTGCCGGAAGCTCGGGACGCCAGTGATCAGGTCATCGCCGAAGCCATCCTCGCACTGTGAGGTCGCTAAATGCCTGGCTTCTGATGGGGGCCATGTTGCTGCTCGGCAACACGGCTCAGGCCGGACTGCAATTACAGCTCAAGACCGAAGGCCTGAGCCCCGCGCAACAGCAGGCCAGCCAGGCACTGCTTGATGAAGCCATGCAGGCGTTGCCGCCGCGGTTCATCGAGCAACTCGACCGGCGCATCGACGTTGGCTGGACCGATGACATGCCGAGCAATGCCTACGGCCAGGCGTCGCTGGTGTCCGAGCTCGACCTGAACCGCAACCTGCTCGCCAGCCTCACCGACGGCAGCGCCGCAACCAAGAAGACTTATCGCCCCCACGGCACCGTGCGCAGGGAAATGCTGGCCACGGTGCTGCACGAACTCACCCACATCTATGACCGCTCGCGTTTTTGGCCAGCCGCCGAACGCACGCTGATCCAGCGCTGCACCCGGCGCACCAACAGCTCCGGCCTGATCGGCATTCCGGATGAATGCCGTGGCCAGTCCGATCGACGCTTTACCCTCAGCGATGACCCGCGCCTGCTCGACCTCGCTGGCTGGCCGCAATACGTGGGCCGTCGCGGCGAGCGCGAACAGTACAACCGCCAGATCGCCCGCAGCCCGGACATCTACGAGACCAGCAGTCCCAAAGAGTTCGTCGCGGTGAACATGGAGTACTTCCTCCTCGACCCGAGCTACGTCTGTCGCCGCCCTGCGCTCTACCGCTACTACAAAGAACATTTCGGCTGGGCTCCCGCCGCCAAAGACACCTGCGGTAAATCGTTCGCCTTCCTCAATGCCGGTAACGACTTCGCCAAACAACCTCTGGGCCAGGTCGATCCGGAGCGGGTGTATGCCGTGGATTATCTGTTGGCCGAAGCCAACCAGAACTGGGTCAGCCGCTGGGGCCACAGCATGTTGCGCCTGGTGATCTGTGCTCCCGGCCGGCCACGAGGGCCGGATTGCCGGCTGGATCTGGATCAGCACCTGGTGTTGTCCTACCGCGCCTTCGTCGGTGATGTACAGCTGTCGAGCTGGGATGGATTGGTCGGCAAATACCCGTCGCGCCTGTTTGTCCTGCCGCTGGCCCAGGTCATCGATGAGTACACCAAGACCGAATTGCGCAGCCTAGCCTCGGTGCCGCTGAACCTGTCGCGCACCGAGATCGAAGACGTGGTGGAACACGCCGCCGAGATGCACTGGAGCTACGACGGCAATTACTTCTTCCTGTCCAACAACTGCGCGGTAGAAGGCCTGAAGTTGCTGCGCAGCGGCACCAACAACGCAAAGCTGGTCGGGCTGGACAACATCATGCCCAACGGCTTGCTGGAAGTGCTCAAGGGTCGCGGCCTGGCGGATACCAGCGTGCTGGACGATCCTCGCGAAGCGCTGCGTCTGGGCTATCGCTTCGACTCTTTCCGCGATCGCTATCAAGCGATGTTCGAGGTGCTGAAAAAGCACCTGCCGATCAAACAGGACAAGGTCGAAGACTGGCTGGCCTTAAAGGCTGAAGAGCGTCGTAAATGGATTGATCAGGCTGACCTGCGCACCAGCGCGGCTTTGCTGCTACTGGAACAGGCCGCTTTCCGACAACAACTGGTGCTGGCCCAGGACGAAGTGAAGCAACGCTATCTCGGTGCCCGGGAATTGAAGAGCGGCGGTATGGACAAGGCCAATGCGACGTTGAAGCAGATTCTCGCCAACAGCGGCTTCCTCAGTCGTCCGGCGGAGCTGCTCGGTACCGGCGGTTATGGCTTGCCGCAACCCAGCGAGTGGCAACGCCTGGAATCGGAAAGCAGCCTGAGGCAAAAGCAGCTCCAGGCGCTGACCGGCGACCTGGACAAGGAAGTGAGAGCGCTACTCGACCCGAGTCGTGCGGCGGAGATGGCTGCCAACGAAGCCAACCTGAAGCAGGTTGGCGAGCATTTGCGTAAATTGCACAAAGCGGCGGGAGGGTTGGAGTTGCCGTAGTAATTGCTGCCCACTGTAGGAGCGAGCCTGCTCGCGATGGACTTGAAAGCGCCGGGTTCCGTCGGGAAACACGCGTTATCGTTAACGACCATCGCGAGCAGGCTCGCTCCTACAGTTTCATCACGTCAGAGCACCCCTTCCAGAATTTCATAGACGATCCCGGTACCCACGGCGATCAGCACAATGTCGCCCCCCGCGCGGCGCCATTCGTAACCCTGGTAATACGGCAGCCGACTCAGCGCGCGGTTGTCCAGGCGTTCGCCGTAATAACCATGCGGCAACGGCCGACCACGCTCCAGATGTATGCCTGGAGGTGGCGACGCACCCCGTACGAAGTAGCCATGATTGTCATGAATCGTCTGGCGCACCGGACCAAAGTCCCGTGGCGGAGGGCCGCCGCGATGGTTGTCCTGCGGGCCGCGATGGTCATCGCCACGGTTATCGTAATGGCCCTGTTGCTGACCGCCGCGGTCGTGATCGTCGCGCTGATCGGCGCTGGCGTGCAGCAACGGGGTGGCACTGAGCATCAGCACACCCAGGCTGGCAATCAGACGTTTCGGCATTTTCATCGGGTCTTTCCTCACGGCACACACAGCAAAAAGGGCTTCAGAACGTAGTCCTGAAGCCCTCGGTCTTGCTGTTTAGTCTGTACCGCGAGGCTCTAATTCCTCTGTATCAGGAACTTTACCTTCAGCTGACGCGGGCCTGACGCACGCCATCGGCCAATGCCGCGCAAAGACTCAACACGCCATCGACCGCTTGATCCGGCGTCGAGGCATTGGCGATGTGATCGATCAACGCCGAACCCACCACCACACCGTCGGCCAGACGCGCGATGGACGCTGCTTGCTCCGGTGTACGAATACCGAAACCGATGCTGATCGGCAGATCGGTGTGGCGGCGCAGACGGGCCACCGCTTCTTCAACGTGCTCCAGCGTCGCCGCGCCGGCACCGGTCACACCGGCCACAGACACGTAGTAAACGAAACCGGAGCTGCCGTTCAAGACCGTCGGCAAACGCACATCATCGGTCGTCGGGGTGGTCAGACGAATGAAGTCCAGACCGGCAGCCTGGGCCGGGTCGCACAGTTCGCCGTTGTGCTCGGGCGGCAGGTCGACAACGATCAGGCCATCCACGCCGGCCTCTTTGGCATCGGCGATGAAGCGCGGTACGCCGTACATGTGGATCGGGTTGAAGTAACCCATCAGCACCAGCGGCGTATCGCTGTTGCCTTCGCGGAACTCGCGAACCATTTGCAGGGTTTTCGCCAGGTTCTGTTTGGCGCCCAAGGCGCGGATGTTGGCCAGTTGGATCGCCGGGCCGTCAGCCATCGGATCGGTGAAAGGCATGCCCAGCTCGATCACGTCAGCGCCAGCACCAGGCAAACCTTTGAGGATCGCCAGGGAAGTGCCATAGCTCGGGTCGCCGGCGGTGACAAAGGTCACCAGGGCGGCGCGGTTTTGTTCCTTGAGTTCGGCAAAACGCGTTTGCAGGCGGCTCATCAGTGTTTCTCCTGCTGGGACTGCACTTGTTGAGAGTTTTCCATGTGGTGCATCACGGTTTGCATGTCTTTGTCCCCACGACCGGACAGGTTGACCACCATCAGGTGATCTTTCGGCAGGGTCGGTGCGCGTTTGAACACTTCGGCCAGGGCATGGGCGCTTTCCAGTGCAGGAATAATCCCTTCCAGGCGGCAGCATTTGTGGAACGCGTCGAGGGCTTCGTCGTCGGTTACCGAGGTGTATTGAACGCGACCGATATCATGCAACCAGGCGTGTTCCGGGCCGATGCCTGGGTAGTCGAGGCCGGCGGAGATCGAGTGGGCGTCGATGATCTGGCCGTCGTCATCCTGCAGCAGGAAGGTCCGGTTGCCATGCAATACGCCCGGTACGCCGCCATTCAGGCTGGCCGCGTGCTTACCGGTCTCGATGCCGTAACCGGCCGCTTCGACACCAATGATTTCGACGCTCTTGTCGTCAAGGAACGGGTGGAACAGGCCCATGGCGTTGGAGCCACCGCCGATGCATGCGACCAGGCTGTCTGGCAGACGACCTTCCTGGGCTTGCAGTTGGTCACGGGTTTCCTTGCCGATAACGGCCTGGAAGTCGCGAACCATCGCAGGGTAAGGGTGCGGACCGGCCACGGTGCCGATCAGGTAGAAGGTGCTGTCGACGTTGGTCACCCAGTCACGCAGCGCTTCGTTCATCGCGTCTTTCAGGGTGCCGGTGCCGGCCACGACCGGGATCACTTCGGCGCCCAGCAGTTTCATGCGGAACACGTTGGCTTGCTGACGCTCGATGTCGGTGGTGCCCATGTAGATCACGCAGTCGAGGCCAAAACGCGCCGCCACGGTAGCCGTCGCAACGCCGTGCATGCCGGCGCCGGTCTCGGCGATGATGCGTTTCTTGCCCATGCGCCGCGCCAGCAGGATCTGGCCGATGCAGTTGTTGATCTTGTGCGCGCCGGTGTGGTTCAGCTCTTCACGCTTGAGATAAATCTTCGCGCCGCCACAGAACTCGGTCAGGCGTTCAGCGAAATAGAGTGGGCTTGGACGTCCGACATAGTCGCGCTGGAAGTAGGCCAATTCTTCTTTGAATGCCGGATCTTCCTTGGCCGCTTCGTACTCGCGGGCCAGATCGAGGATCAACGGCATCAGGGTTTCGGCGACGTAGCGGCCGCCGAACGAGCCAAACAGGCCGTTGGCGTCGGGGCCGTTGCGCAGATTAGTCTGGGTCATGGGTCGCTCCGGTTGAATGGGTGAGATGAAGCTTTTGAAAAGAGAGTGGGCTTAACTCTACCCCTGACGCCTCAGGCTGAAAACCGATAAGATCGCCACAACCTGTCAGGAAAACTCACAGATCCCATGAGCCACGACCTTCCCCCGCTGAACGCGCTTCGCGCCTTCGAAGCCACTGCCCGCCTGAACAGCGTCAGCCAGGCCGCCGAACAGCTGCACGTCACCCATGGTGCCGTCAGCCGGCAATTGAAAGTGCTCGAAGAGCATCTCGGGGTGAGTCTGTTCATCAAGGAGGGTCGCGGCCTTAAACTCACAGATGCCGGCGTGCGATTGCGCGACGCCAGCGCTGAAGCCTTTGAGCGCTTGCGCACGGTCTGCGCCGAGCTGACCCAAAGCACCGCCGACGCGCCGTTCGTGCTCGGCTGCTCGGGCAGTCTGCTGGCACGCTGGTTTATTCCGCGACTGGGGCGGTTGAATGCTGATCTACCGGACCTGCGCCTGCACTTGTCCGCCGGAGAAGGCGATCTCGATCCCCGTCGTCCGGGGCTGGACGCTTTGTTGGTGTTCGCCGAGCCGCCATGGCCTGCGGACATGCAGGTTTACGAATTGGCCAGCGAACGCATCGGCCCGGTCATGAGCCCACGCTTCGCCGATTACGAACTGCTTCAACAGGCGCCAGCAAGTGCTCTGTTGAAGCAGCCGTTGCTGCACACCACTTCCCGTCCGCAGGCCTGGCCAAGCTGGGCGCAGCAAAGCGGCCTCGACGCCAAAGCGTTGAAGTACGGGCAGGGCTTCGAGCATTTGTATTATTTGCTGGAGGCGGCAGTGGCCGGTCTCGGTGTCGCGATTGCCCCTGAACCTTTAGTCGCCGAGGACTTGAAGGCAGGTCGCCTGGTTGCGCCGTGGGGTTTCAGCGAAACCTCGGCGCAACTGGCGTTGTGGCTACCCAAGCGCGCCGCGGACGGACGCGCTCGGCAACTGGCGCAGTGGCTCAAAAACGAACTGCGCCAGACGGATTAATCGCCGCGTTTACACAGCAGATAGGCTGCGAGCAGACCCAGTGCGCCCACCGCGACACCGGCTGTAGTCCAAGGGTGCTCCTGGGCGTAGTCCCGAGTGGCGATCCCGGTTTCACGGGTTTTGACTTTGACTTCTTCGTACGCATCGCTGAGCAAATGTCGCGAATGCTTGAGGGCGCTCTCGGCATTGGCTTTCAGCGCCTTGAGGGTTTTACGCGACTCGTCCGAGGCGTCGTCCTTCAGGTTCTCCAAAGACTTCAACAGACTCTCGATCTCGGCTTCCATGCTTTGCAATGAGGCTTTACGTAAAGAGGTATTGGCCATGGTGGCTCTCCTGCATTGATGATGAGTGGCGTGTGTTGGTTGGGACTTCAGAGGTTCAAGAAAGTGCAGTAAATCTGAACTTCTGCCTCTTGAAGGCCGGCAGAAGTAATACGAAAAATCACTGCTAGGCTGTATTTCACACCCTGAGGAGAACGCCCATGACTGACCATCACACTTACAAGAAAGTCGAACTTGTCGGCTCATCCACCAGCAGCATTGAAGACGCCATCAACAACGCGCTGGCCGAAGCCAGTAAAAGTCTCAAGTACATGGAATGGTTCGAAGTGACCGAAACCCGCGGGCACATCAAGGACGGCAAGGCAGCGCACTTCCAGGTGACGCTCAAGGTCGGGTTCCGGATTGCCAGCAGCTAGGATTGAGCTAGTCTTCTGAACTTGCGCGCTGGCCGAGTGCCATAGGGAATGGCAAAGCGCTACATGAGTGCATCCGGCTGATGGCTGGATGCTCCCTTTGATCCGACCAGGGAATGCGACCGATGAAGAAGTTTATGTTGGCGGTAGGTTTGTTGAGCCTTGCGGGCGCGGCGTTTGCTGACGGCAAGGCATGCGAAGAGCTGAAAGCCGAAATCGCAGCGAAGCTGGATGCCAAAGGCGTTTCTGGCTACTCACTGGAAATCGTTGATAAGGGCAGCGCTGCTGGCGGAAAAGTCGTCGGCACCTGTGAGAAAGGCACCAAGGAAATCGTCTACAAACGGTAGGCCGATTCCATCGTTAAACGAAAAAGCCGACGCAATGGCGTCGGCTTTTTTATGCGCGCTGTTTAAGCGTCAGCCTTTCATGACCTGCGCCAGCAGCTCATAGGAATGCACGCGATCGGCATGTTCATACAGGTCGCAGGTAAAAATCAGCTCGTCTGCCTGGGTCTGCTCGATCAATACGTCCAGCTTGGCGCGGATTTTCTGCGGGCTGCCCACCATCGCCAGTCCCAGGAAATCATGCACCGCGTCTTTCTCATGGGGCAGCCACAGGCCATCCATGGTTTTCACCGGTGGACGCTGGACCAGGCTTTGACCACGCATCAACGCGAGGATGCGCTGGTAAACCGATGTCGCCAGATACTCGGCCTGCTCGTCGGTGTCAGCCGCTACCAGCGGAACGCCAAGCATCACGTAGGGCTTGTCCAGTACCGCTGAAGGCTTGAAGTGATTGCGATAGACGCGAATCGCCTCATGCATGAAGCGCGGTGCGAAATGGGAAGCGAACGCGTAGGGCAAACCGCGCTCACCTGCCAGTTGTGCACTGAACAGGCTCGACCCCAACAACCAGACCGGAACGTTGGTGCCGGTGCCCGGCATGGCGATGATTCGCTGGTCTGGCGTGCGTGGACCGAGGTAGCGCACCAGCTCCGCCACATCTTCAGGGAAATCATCGGCACTGCCGGAACGCTCGCGACGCAAGGCGCGTGCAGTCATCTGATCGGAACCGGGGGCGCGGCCCAGGCCCAGGTCGATCCGGCCCGGATACAGGCTTTCGAGGGTGCCGAACTGCTCGGCAATCACCAATGGCGCGTGGTTGGGCAACATCACGCCACCTGAACCGACCCGAATGGTCGACGTGCCGCCGGCCAGATAGCCCAGCAACACCGAGGTCGCGGAGCTGGCGATGCCGTCCATGTTGTGGTGTTCGGCCACCCAGAAGCGGTTGTAGCCAAATTTTTCGACGTGCTGCGCCAGGTCCAGGGAATTGCGCAGCGACTGGGCCGCGCTGCCGTTCTCGCGCACGGGCACCAGATCAAGGGTCGAGAACTTGATATCGGACAGTCGTTTCATAAACCTGCTTCTCCAGTTGAGGTCGCAGGTTTTTTCTTGCAAACGAAAACCTGCCGAATCCATAAGCGTGCTTCATGCAATGAGGGCATATACCCGAGTTTCAATAGCCGAGACAAAAAAACCTACGAAAACGGTAGGACTAATGAATTCAGGTGAACTTTGCACCGCCGTCTATCCTCAGAACCCTGGCAACCGAAAACCACGAAGGCGCGACGCTTCGCGCCGGATCTTGAGGAGGCAGACATGGCTATTACCAAGAAAGCATCGGCGCATTGGGAAGGTGACCTGAAAACCGGCATCGGCTCGATTTCCACCGAAACCGGTGTTCTCAGAGAAGCGCCCTACGGCTTCAAGGCACGTTTCGAAGGCGGTAAAGGCACCAATCCGGAAGAGCTGATCGGCGCGGCCCACGCCGGTTGTTTCTCCATGGCTTTTTCGATGATTCTCGGCGACGCCGGTCTCAAGGCTGACAGCATCGATACGAATGCCGAAGTCACGCTGGACCAGGTCGACGGAGGGTTTGCGATCACTGCGGTGAAGTTGATCCTGAAGGCGAAAATCCCTGGGGCGACCCAGGCGCAGTTCGAGGAACTGAGCAATAAAGCCAAAGAAGGCTGCCCGGTGTCCAAAGTGCTGAATGCGAAAATCAGCCTGGATGCCACACTGGTCAGCTAAATTTGTGTTGAAACGAAAAGATCGCAGCCTTCGGCAGCTCCTACAGATTGACTCGCCCCCTGTAGGAGCTGCCGCACGCTGCGATTTTTTTGCGCTGAAACAAAACCCGGCTGGCGTCCCTGTGGTCGAATAAATGACAGCAGTGAAAACGCATCAACCTGCGTGCTGCCTCAAAGGAGCTTCAACCATGAAACGTTTTGCCCTGGCGATTATCTGCACTGCACTGGCCACTTCGGCACTCGCTGCGCCCAAGGATTGCGAAGAACTCAAGAATGAGATCGAAGTGAAGATTCAGGCGAATGCCGTGCCCTCCTACACGCTGGAAATCGTGTCGAAGGAAGAGGCCGCCCAGCATGACGCCGCGATGGTCGTCGGCACTTGCGACAACGGCACCAAAGCCATCATTTACCAGAAGAACGACAGTTGATCCGCCTCACATGAGGCAATAGGACTCTCGATCTTCAGCGACGATTTCCCGCTTGGCGTTGTACAAACGAGCGCCGGGAGTGAACGCTATCGAACGGCCTTCCAGTACATAACGCTGGCCTGCTTCGAAATGATCGTAGTTGATGGTCAGGTAGCACAACCGTTCCGTGGGACCGCTCATCACACCAAAGCCCCCGCCACCGGGCACTTCAAAGTCGAATCGAACGACCAGCTCATGGCTGCCGGGCGTCACCTGGAAGAAACGCCCATCGCGCAGTCGCTGCTTGTCCAGTCTTTCGGCCATCAGCAACTTATCGTTGGGGAATGGCGTAGAAAACTCGACCCACGCCATCTGAGGATTGACCGCCGGTAACGGGCTCTGGCAACCGGCAAAGGCGCTTGCCGCGAGCAATAGCAATAACCTGCGCATGATGAATGTCCCGTGGATTGGACATTCAGCATAACGCCGATCAGGTCCGTTGACAGCCTGCCGGAGTACCTTGGCCTATCACTTTTCGCTGTTGGTCATAGAGCTTGGCCCACGGCCGAAAACCGATATTCCCTGCTTGCAGCTGATATTTCTCACCCGCGTTGAAATTGTTGAATTTCACATTCAGTTGGCAATCGCGCCATAGCGGCTCGGCGTCCGGCCCGATGTTGCTGGGATCGACCGGGAACAGATAACGCACCGTCAACTCATGACTGCCGGGCTGGACCTCGAAGTAGCGCTTGTCGGTGGAGGCCTTGTCATCGACTTCCAGCGCTTGCAGTGCGGTGTCTTCCTGCGGTGTATCGAGTTCGATCCACGCTTGAGACGGATCATGGTGGGGTAATCCGAATCCTGCACAGCCTGTCAGCAACAACAGGCCTCCCGTCAGCATCATCTTGCGCATAGCGGAGCTCCAGTCAGGCGGGATAGTCTTGCGGGAAGACTCTCCATGGATGATTTTATTTTGATCAGGCCGCTTCCAAGCCTTGGGTTACTTGATCGCGTTTTGCGTGTTTTGTTTCCGGGTGTGTTGTTTTTGTTGCTCAACGGTTGCGCCAGCGTCAGCTATTACGGCCAATTGGCCAGTGGTCAGCTGCAATTGCTGCGGGCTCGGGAGCCGGTTTCCGACGTGATTGCCGACTCCACCCGCGATCAAAAGCTGCGTGCGCATCTGGCCCAGTCGCAAAAGGCCCGGTCGTTTGCCAGCCTGCAGCTGCATCTGCCGGATAACCAGAGCTACCGTTTGTACGCCGACATTGGCCGACCGTTCGTAGTCTGGAACGTGTTCGCCACGCCGGAATTTTCCCTGACGCCGCAAAACCACTGCTTTCCCGTCGCCGGTTGCGTCGCCTACCGCGGCTATTACAACCAGAGCGCGGCCCGTGGTGAGGCGGCGTTGCTGCGATTGCAAGGTATGGACGTGTCGATCGGCGGCGTCGAGGCCTATTCGACGCTCGGCTGGTTCAACGATCCGATTATCAGTTCGATGATGGGTTGGGGCGATGAACGGTTGGCAACGTTGATCTTCCATGAACTGGCCCATCAGCGCTTTTATGTGAAGGACGACACGGAGTTCAACGAGTCTTTCGCCACGTTCGTTGAACAGGAAGGCACTCGGCAGTGGCGTGCCCATCGCGGGTTGGCGCCGGACAACGGCGCCCAGGCGCAGCGACGGGATCAGTTCATTCAGCTGGTTCTGGATACGCGCTCGCGACTTGAACAGCTGTATGCCCAGCCGCTACCCGCCGAACAGATGCGACAACGCAAAGCCGCTGAGTTCGAGCGGCTACGAGCCGAATACCGGCAGATACGCGACAGCCAGTGGGCTGGAGATAAACGCTATGACGCATGGATCAATGCGCCGATGAACAATGCGCGGTTGTTGCCGTTCGGTTTGTACGACCAGTGGGTGCCGGCGTTTGCGGCGTTGTTCCGGCAAGCGGGTGGGGATTGGGTGAAGTTTTATGCGGCGGTGGAGAAGCTTGGCGCTTTGGAGGTTACTGAGCGCAAGGCGGCATTAAAGACGTTGGCGGAATCGAAAATTTCCGGTGATTGAACGGACCCCTTCGCGGGCAAGCCTCGCTCCTACGGCTGTTCATCAGCCCTTGTAGGAGCGAGGCTTGCCCGCGAAGAGGCCCTTAAAGGTCACAACCAGATTGCATCCCACAGTGGATAATTCCCTACCTTCTCAACCAAACCCGCACGCAACGGGTTAGCGACGATGTAGCGAGCAACCGCCTGCAAGTCCTCTTCCTTTCGAATGGCGCGATCATGATAGCCGTGTTGCCAAACCGGACCTTGACGGCCAACTGAACGATTAAGCGTCACTGCAATGCGTGATTTGGTCCGAGCCATCAACTTGGGTAGCTGAGTATTTTGTAGCTCGATCAACCAATGAAAATGATCGGGCATGACGACCCAGGCTAGCGACGTCGCAAACTCTTCTCGCTCTGCCGTTCGAAAAGCATCAACCACCAAACGCCCATTGTAGAAGTCGCGGAACAACGGTTCTCGATTCAAAAGCACCGCTGTCAGTAGGTAAATCTGCCCGGACTCCGAATATCGTCCTGTGCGCAATCGGTGAGCGTGTTTTAACTCCGGCAATGATGATCCTCCTTGATCGTGGCCCGCCTCTTCAGGCTAGAACGACAAGAAGGGTTTTGAGTGAGAACAGTTGATCAGGATGTGTATCGGCGGACGCCTTCGCGGGCAAGCCTCGCTCCTACAGGACTGATGAAGATCCGTAGGAGCGAGGCTTGCCCGCGAAGGCGTACTTATCAGCGCTGCAAAAACGCCTGATGCATCTCATCCAGCGTTTCAAAATGATAGGTCGGCGCTTCAGCGCTCAGCTCTTCGCGACTACCAAAACCATACCCAACCGCTGCCGCATCCAGCCCATTGCTGCGCGCGCCGATCAGGTCGTGTTTGCGGTCACCGATCATCAGGGTGTTGGCCGGGTCCAGGCCTTCTTCCGCTATCAGGTGGGCGATCAACTCGACTTTGTTGGTCCGCGTGCCATCCAGCTCGCTGCCGTAAATCACCTTGAAGTGTTTGGCGAAGTCGAAGTGCCGGGCGATTTCCCGGGCGAAGATCCACGGCTTGGAGGTCGCGATGTACAGCTGACGCCCTTGCCCGCCGAGGGTTTCGAGCAGCGGCGTGACGCCATCGAACACGCGGTTTTCGTACAGGCCGGTGACCTTGAAGCGCTCGCGATAGAAATTCACCGCTTCCCACGCCTTGGGCTCGTCGAAGTCGTAGAACTGCATGAACGCCTGCAACAACGGCGGGCCGATGAAGTGTTCAAGCTTGGTCAGGTCGGGTTCTTCGATGCCGAGTTTGCTCAGGGCGAACTGGATCGAACGGGTGATGCCCTCGCGCGGGTCGGTCAGGGTGCCATCGAGGTCGAACAAAACGGTTTGGTAATGCATTTTGAATCCTGAATAAGAGCGCCGGGATCAGAGCTGATCGTAGCCTTCGGCCAGATGCAGGTCCTTGAGCTTCACGTAATTCGCCGCGCTGTAGGTGAAAAAGGCTTTTTCCTTGTCCGTCAGCGGGCGGACCTGTTTCACCGGACTCCCCACATACAGAAAACCACTGTCCAGGCGCTTGCCCGGTGGCACCAGGCTACCGGCGCCGATAATCACATCATCCGCGACCACCGCACCGTCCATGACGATGCTGCCCATGCCGATCAATACGCGGTTGCCCACGCTGCATCCATGAAGCATGACTTTGTGCGCGATGGTCACGTCGTCGCCGATCAGCAACGGAAAGCCATCGGGGTTGAACGGCCCGGCGTGGGTGATGTGCAACACACAGCCGTCCTGCACGCTGGTGCGCGCACCGATGCGGATGCGGTGCATGTCGCCGCGGATCACCGTCAGCGGCCAAACGGAGCTGTCATCGCCGATTTCGACGTCACCGATCACCACCGCCGAACTGTCGACAAAAGCGCCTTTGCCCAGCAGCGGCGTGTGGTTCTGATACTTGCGAAGGGTCACGATAGGGTTTCTCTCTGTTGCCGATAGCTGCGGTGAGCGTCGATTGTAATTAAGATGGCCGCATGTTTCTTCCAGCCAAGGTGCCAAACGTGAGCGTGAACAACCCTCTTTTGCAGTCCTACGACCTGCCGCCGTTCTCGGCGATCCGGGCCGAACACGTGCAACCGGCCATTGAACAGATCCTGGCTGACAACCGCGCCGCGATTATCGAGATCCTCAAAACCCAGGACAAACAACCGACCTGGGCCGGCCTGGTGCTGGCGATGGACGAGCTCAACGATCGCCTCGGCGCTGCCTGGAGCCCGGTCAGTCACCTGAACGCCGTGTGCAACAGCCCCGAATTGCGCGAAGCCTACGAGTCCTGCCTGCCAGCGCTCAGCGCCTACTCCACCGAGCTGGGCCAGAACCGCGAACTGTTCGAGGCCTTCGAAGCCTTGGCCAACAGCCCTGAAGCCGCCGGTTTCGACGTCGCGCAGAAAACTATCCTGGAACACTCCCTGCGTGACTTCCGCCTGTCGGGTATTGACCTGCCAGAAGCCGAGCAGAAGCGTTACGCCGAAGTACAAAGCAAGCTCTCCGAACTGGGCAGCCGCTTCTCCAACCAACTGCTCGACGCGACTCAAGCCTGGACCAAGCACGTTACCGACGAAGCCGCCCTCGCCGGCCTGACCGATTCGGCCAAGGCACAAATGGCTGCGGCAGCGCAGGCCAAAGATCTGGAAGGCTTCCTGATCACCCTGGAATTCCCAAGCTACTACGCAGTGATGACCTACGCCCAGGACCGAGCCCTGCGCGAAGAAGTCTACGCCGCCTACTGCACCCGTGCGTCGGACCAAGGCCCGAATGCCGGCCAGAACGACAACGGGCCGGTGATGGAAGAAATCCTCGACCTGCGTCAGGAGCTGGCAAAACTGCTGGGTTTCGCCAGTTTCTCGGAGCTGAGCCTGGCCACCAAGATGGCCGAATCCAGCGATCAGGTGCTCAGCTTCCTGCGCGATCTGGCCAAGCGCAGCAAGCCGTTCGCCGCTCAGGATCTGGACCAGCTCAAGGCTTACGCCGCCGAACAAGGCTGCCCGGACCTGCAAAGCTGGGACAGCGGTTTCTACGGTGAAAAACTCCGCGAACAACGTTACAGCGTTGCCCAGGAAGCCCTGCGCGCTTATTTCCCGATCGATAAAGTGTTGGGCGGTCTGTTCGCCATCGTTCAACGTCTGTACGGCATCGAGATCGCCGAACAGAAAGGCTTCGACACCTGGCACCCGGACGTTCGCCTGTTCGAGATCAAGGAAAACGGCCAGCACGTCGGCCGCTTCTTCTTCGACCTCTACGCCCGCGCCAACAAGCGCGGCGGCGCATGGATGGACGGCGCCCGCGACCGTCGTCGCACGGCTGAGGGCGTGCTGCAAAGCCCGGTGGCCAACCTGGTGTGCAACTTCACCCCGGCCGACAGCGGCAAACCGGCGCTGCTGACCCACGACGAAGTGACCACCCTGTTCCACGAATTCGGTCACGGCCTGCATCACCTGCTGACCCGCGTCGAACACGCCGGCGTATCCGGCATCAACGGCGTGGCGTGGGACGCGGTCGAGTTGCCAAGCCAGTTCATGGAAAACTGGTGCTGGGAGCCGGAAGGCCTGGCGCTGATTTCCGGTCACTACGAAACCGGTGAGCCGCTGCCGCAGGACCTGCTGGGCAAAATGCTCGCCGCGAAGAACTTCCAGTCCGGCCTGATGATGGTGCGTCAGCTCGAGTTCTCGCTGTTCGACTTCGAACTGCACGCCACCCACGGCGATGGCCGCAGCGTGCTGCAAGTGCTCGAAGGCATACGCGACGAGGTCTCGGTCATGCGCCCGCCGGCTTACAACCGCTTCCCGAACAGCTTTGCGCACATCTTCGCTGGCGGTTATGCGGCGGGTTACTACAGCTACAAATGGGCTGAAGTACTCTCGGCAGACGCCTTCTCGAAGTTCGAAGAGGACGGCGTGCTCAACGCCGAAACCGGTCGCGCCTTCCGCGAAGCGATCCTCGCGCGCGGTGGTTCGCAGGAGCCGATGGTGCTGTTCGTCGACTTCCGTGGCCGTGCCCCGTCGATTGACGCACTCTTGCGCCACAGCGGCCTGAGTGAGGACGCAGCAGCATGAGCGAGGGGCCTGTGAAGACGAAAAAACGCTTTATCGCCGGGGCGGTCTGCCCGGCCTGCAGCGAGCCGGACAAATTGATGATGTGGAGCGAAGACGATGTCCCGCATCGCGAGTGCGTGGGCTGCGGTTATTCCGACACGTTGAATGAACAAGGCCTGTCCGTGCCCAAGGAATTGGGCACACGGGTCAACACATCGGCGCTGAAGGTGCCGGACGCCAAGGTTCAGGCCGTGCAGTTTTTCCCGAACCCGAAGCTGAAGAAAAAGCCTGACGAACACTGAGTGCAGCAATGACCTCCCGCAGCGCAATGCTGTGGGAGGTGCTGTTACTCGACGTGGGCCGACTTGAACCAGCTCTTCATCGAGCAGGCCGCGAACGGGCTTGTACTGCATTCCCCATTGGCCAGCGCCGTGCGCAGCTTCTCGGCATCCGCCTGCATCATGTAACGAATACCGTCCTTGAAGTGGGTGCTGTCGCCAAAGCCACCTTGAGTCATCTCGTTCAGGGCGTCTTCCTTGCTCCAGCCTTGCACCACCACCCGGTACATGGCGGCCATCAGGCCGGTCCGGTCCGATCCGTGCTTGCAGTGCATCAACACCGGGCCCTTGGCTTCGGCGGCCTGAATGGTGCGAAGGGCTTTGAGCACATCCGCGTCATCCACGTGGTTGGTGCGATAGGGCAACTGCACCTGGTCTATACCGGGCGTGGCCAGCCAGCTTGAATCCGACTCGGGCAGGAAGTTGATCACGGTGGCGACCTTGAGTTTTTCCAGCAACGGGACGGCTCCGCGGTCAGGCAATGCACTGCGGTAGAGCGTTGGAGACATCTGGAAGAGGTTGTACTGCACCTCGACCGATTGAGCCCACTCCGCAGGACGGGGTGCGACCGCATCGTCAGCGTGGGCGAGCGTCAGGTTGAGGAATGCGACCAGCGACAGGCATATCGCAGGGATAAGACGTAGGGACATGCTCGGCGACCGTATGCAAAGAGGCGGGATGACGACGCCAGATTGAGCCCTGATCAGTCAAAGACCTGTGAGCCGTCTGTCAAAGAATCGTGAATCATCCATTTATATACGATTGATCAACCATGGACGACGGTAGTTTCATGCCCCATTGCAACTAAGCCTGTATGAATCTCACACAGGCTTAGTTAAATAACAGGCTTAAGGATTGACGATACTGGAATACGCTTTCGCCAAGGCCAACAGTTTCTCCTTGTCATCACTGTCGATATCGCCGTCACCGTCCACATCGCTATTGACTGCTTTGATAGTGAAGGACCGGCCACCATCACTGGAGACCGCCGTCACGTAGGCTGAATCCACCAAGGCCTCGGTCGACAGCTCATTCACGGCGTCCCACCCCAGCTCCTTGCGAGCCAGTTGCATCGATACCTGCGCTTCCCGCGGGTTGGCAATACTCGGCGCCAGCAATTGTAAAAAGATACCGCGTTGATTAAATAACGACATTTATTAATTCCATTTAATAAGTAAATACACGGAACTTCGTGCGAAGCGAATACTACTTATCAAGTTAGCATCGGGGCTATTCGATATTTGTTTCCCGGCGTTGCGCCAAGTTGTACTTGTCAATCAATTACACAATAAATGGTCATCCTGCTTTGCCAGGGCGCCAAACGGCACTGGCCGGTTCGCTCAACCTTCGATACTGTATGCACATACAGCTACGAGTATTGTCCGATGAGCACTCCCTTGCCACCCCGCGGTCGCGGCACCGCCACCAACCCGCACAACCGCTTCGCGCCAAACCGTTCGGTGGCGGAGGACGATGGCTGGTATCAGGAGGCGCCGATGACCCAAGGCACCGAGGTGCGCATCGAGACCGCTAAAACCATCATCACCCGCAACAACTCACCGGACCTGCCCTTCGATCGCTCGATCAATCCCTATCGCGGTTGCGAGCATGGCTGCATTTATTGCTACGCACGGCCCAGCCACGCCTATTGGGACATGTCGCCGGGGCTGGATTTCGAAACCCGATTGATAGCCAAGACCAACGCCGCCGATGTGCTGGAAGAACAGCTGTCCAAACGCGGCTATCAATGCGCGCCGATCAACCTGGGCTCCAACACGGATCCTTATCAACCGATCGAACGCGAACACAAAATCACCCGCAAAACCCTGGAGGTGCTGCTGCGTTACCGTCACCCGGTGACCATCATCACCAAGGGCTCGCTGATTCTTCGCGACCTGGACCTGCTGGCCGAACTTGCCGAGCAAAGGCTGGTGGCGGTGATGATCAGCCTCACCACGCTGGACGATGAACTCAAACGCATCCTTGAGCCGCGTGCCGCAGCGCCCAAGGCCCGTCTCCGGGCGATCCGGGTGATGCGTGAAGCCGGGATTCCGGTGGGGGTGCTGTGTTCGCCGATGATTCCGATGATCAACGACAGCGAGCTCGAAAGCCTGTTGACCGAGGCACAGGCGGCCGGCGCGCAAAGTGCGGCCTACATGATGCTGCGCCTGCCATTGGAGGTGGCGCCGCTGTTCGAAGAATGGCTGGCGGCCCACTATCCTCAGCGGGCGGCCCATGTGTTGAGCCTGATCCGCCAGAGCCGCGGTGGCGAGCTCTACGACAGTCGGTTTGGCAGCCGGATGCGGGGCGAAGGTCCATTTGCCGATCTGCTGGCGCAACGCTTTGCCAAAACCATCAAACGCCTGGGGCTCAATCAGCGGGAAGGTTTCAATCTGGATTGCGAGGCCTTCTGTCCGCCGGGTCGCCAGATGTCGCTGATTTAAGGACAATTGACCTATGGTGAGTAATGGAAAACGTGCGACGCATTTAGGCTGGTCACGTTTTTTGTGATCTGGAACACACGTTCTAGAGCGGTTCATTCAGTTTCAGTTAAGATTCGGCCGCTACCTTGTTCATCGAGTGACTGACGGGTCGAGATTTACGGCCTGGATGTTTTTTATACAGCCACTGGCTTCACACCGGACAAAACGGGAAAATTCCCTGACTCCGCCAATGAGGATGAATTCATGAGTGACAAGGATAAACAGCCGTTGGCTGCGTCGGCTTCAGCCCAAACCGAGGCAGAAACCGCCGATGCAGCGTTGAAGCATATTGTTGACGGCTTTTTGCATTTTCATCATGAGATCTTTCCGCAGCAGGAAGAGCTCTTCAAAAAACTCGCCACGGCTCAACAGCCAAGGGCGATGTTCATTACCTGCGCCGACTCACGCATCGTGCCCGAACTGATTACCCACAGCTCGCCGGGTGATCTGTTCGTGACCCGCAACGTGGGCAACGTCGTACCGCCTTACGGTCAGATGAACGGTGGCGTATCCACGGCCATCGAGTACGCGGTGCTGGCGCTGGGCGTGCAACACATCATCATCTGTGGCCACTCCGATTGTGGCGCGATGCGTGCGGTGCTCAATCCCGACAGCCTGGAAAAGATGCCCACAGTCAAAGCCTGGCTGCGGCATGCGGAAGTCGCGAAAACCATGGTGCACGACAACTGCAACTGCACCGATGAAAACGAGACCATGCACATCCTCACCGAAGAGAATGTCATCGCCCAATTGCAACACTTGCGTACCCACCCCTCGGTAGCCTCGCGCATGGCGAACGGTCATCTGTTCATCCATGGCTGGGTCTACGACATCGAGACCAGCGCCATCAAAGCTTATGACGCCGATCAGGGTCGTTTCCTGCCGCTCGATGGCAGCCATCCGATTCCAGTGGCGACGCCCAAAGCGCGCTTCTAAATCTTCCTAAAAATCTGTGTGGTTTGACCCCGGCCGCTGTTTCAGCGGTCCGGCCTTGCCATGCCTGAAGAAAACTTCGGGAGAATCACCATGCGTGCAGCGCAACTCAAAGCTGTTCTGCCACGGGAGCTGCTCGCTTCAGTGGTCGTGTTTCTGGTCGCCCTGCCCTTGTGCATGGGCATCGCCATTGCCTCGGGCCTGCCACCCGCCAAAGGCCTGATCACCGGGATCGTCGGCGGTCTGGTGGTGGGCTGGCTTGCCGGTTCGCCACTGCAAGTCAGTGGCCCGGCGGCCGGGTTGGCCGTTCTGGTATTCGAACTGGTGCGCCAGCACGGCATCGCCATGCTTGGGCCGATCCTGCTACTGGCGGGTTTCCTGCAACTGGTGGCCGGGCGCTTGAAGCTGGGCTGCTGGTTTCGAGTGACGGCGCCGGCGGTGGTCTACGGCATGCTGGCCGGGATTGGCGTGTTGATCGTGTTGTCACAGGTGCATGTGATGCTCGACTCGGTGCCGAAACCTTCCGGGCTGGATAACCTGGCCGCCTTCCCCGCTGCCGTGGCTCAAGCCCTGCCTTCTTTTGGATGGCAAGCCGGTTTGCTCGGGCTCGCAACCATAGCGGTGATGTGGCTGTGGGAAAAACTCCGCCCACATTCCCTGCGCTTCATTCCGGGAGCACTACTCGGCGTAGGTCTGGCGACGGTCACCAGCCTGATGCTCGCCTTGCAGGTCAAACGGGTGGAAGTCCCGGCCAATCTGGCGGAAGCCATCGACTGGCTGAAACCCGAAGACTTGCTCAACCTGGCCGACCCGACCTTGCTGATCGCCGCTTTCGCCGTGGCCTTCATCGCCAGTGCCGAAACCCTGCTGTCGGCCGCAGCGGTAGACCGTATGCACAGCGGCCAGCGCTCGGACTTTGACCGCGAATTGTCGGCTCAGGGTGTCGGCAACATGCTCTGCGGCCTGCTTGGTGCGCTGCCGATGACCGGCGTGATCGTGCGCAGTTCGGCCAACGTGCAGGCCGGCGCCACCACCCGAATGTCGACGATATTCCATGGCCTGTGGCTGCTGGCGTTCGTGTTGCTGCTGTCGAGCGTGCTGCAAAGCATTCCCGTGGCGAGCCTGGCGGGTGTGTTGGTTTACACAGGTTTCAAATTGGTGGACCTGAAAGCCTTTCGCAGCCTGGGCCGATACGGCCGGATGCCGATGTTCACTTACGCGGCGACAGCGCTGGCGATCATCTTTACCGATCTGTTGACGGGCGTGCTGATCGGTTTCGGTCTGACGCTGGCGAAACTGGCGTGGAAGGCCTCACGATTGAAAATCAGCCTGATCGATCTGCCCAAGGACGGTGAGATGGAATTACGACTGATCGGGGCGGCGACCTTTCTCAAGGTGCCGGCACTGACTCAGGTGCTGGGGACCATCCCCGCCGGCGCGACGGTGCATGTGCCGCTCAATAACCTGAGCTACATCGATCATTCGTGCCTGGAATTGCTTGAGGAATGGGGACGGGCCAATGCGGCCAAGGGTTCGACGCTGATGATTGAGGCGCGGGGGTTGAAGCGCAGGCTGGAAGGGCGGTTGCGGACCACCGCCGGAATCGGTTCCACCGGTTAAATCCCCCCTGTAGGAGCGAGGCTTGCCCGCGAAGCCTTTGGCGTATTCAAAGACGCCTTCGCGGGCAAGCCTCGCTCCTACAGGGAGCATTGGGATTAGGCGGCGGGCTGGTCCAGTTCGAGACCTACGCCCAGCCGGCGCGACATGCATGGCCAGCGTTTCCACGCAGCGCCGGTATCCGGGCTGCTGAGCTTCGCGCGGTAGGCTTCGACCGATTCCAGCGCAAAGCTTTCATCGTCGAGCATGTTATCCACCGCGTGGTGCACCACTTCATCCAGTTGGTTGGCAAATTCCTCACCGATCAGTTGGTGAGCGATCAGGTTGGCGACAGTCATGTCCAAGGGGATCAGTGGCTGGCCAAAATGCTTGATGTACAGGTCGTTGACCTCTTCGACAAACCGATGCGCCAGATAGGCCTCGTCCAGCAGGCTGTCCAGTCCGACGTGCCCTGCCATGATTTCTGGCGGCTGAAGGAAGTATTGCTCGGCAATTTTCAGCACCGGTTTGATCTGTGACTCGATACCCGCTTCCCTGGCGACTTCATTGGCTGCATCCAGCAGATCAGGAACTTCATCGATATAGGCGGCTACAAAACGCGTCAGCACGCCATTGGCATCCGCCTCCGGCAGTTGGATCGATGGGTGTAGATGAGGCAGTTTGCTTTCCAGCTGACGTGTCAGAAGGCCGGTCTCGGCTTCATGTTGTTGGGCTTTTTGGATCTGCTCGCGCAATGCGGCGGTGTTCATGAAAACTCCAGGAAACAAAGGCAATGAAATAGGGAAGACATAACTTAGCTGGCATCCAAAAACTGCTAAGACGCATTTGTCATAAATATTTCATCCTTGAGACGTCAAAGTTATATCGATGTGCCACCACTCCTCTGCATCCTTCTCCATTCGTGACCTAGAACGCAAGTCCCAGCTGTTTCAGATGATTTACGCCCTCACATTGCGAGGTAGCAGTCGCTGTCTATACTCGGGTTGGAATGGAGTTAGCTGATGACGTCCGACTGCACACGCAGCAAGACCCGGCGATTCAAGTTCGTAGTCTGAAAATGCCGCTCCCTTGCCGCAGGTGAAAGCCGGCGGGATAACAAGAACGATAAGGGGAACCCGCAATGATGCGACATCCACACGTCTGGATGGGCCTCCTGTTGTGGTCGATTTTCAGTCAGGCACAAGCGGCCTGGACTGTGAATATGGCGCCGGGAGCGACTGAAATCAGTCACGCAGTATTTGACCTGCACATGACCATTTTCTGGATCTGTGTAGTGATCGGCATCATCGTCTTCGGCGCCATGTTCTGGTCGATGATCCTTCACCGCCGCTCGACCGGGCAGGTGGCCGCCAAGTTTCATGAAAGCACTACCGTCGAAATCCTCTGGACCATCGTGCCCTTCATCATTTTGGTGGCCATGGCGGTACCGGCGACAGCGACCCTGATCAAGATGTACGACGCCAGTGAGCCGGATATCGATATCCAGGTCACCGGCTATCAGTGGAAGTGGCACTACAAATACCTGGGCCAGGACGTCGAGTTCTTCAGCAACCTGGCCACTCCCGCCGACCAGATCCACAACAAGGAAGCCAAGGGCGAGCACTACTTGCTCGAGGTCGACAAGCCGCTGGTGCTGCCGATCGGCGCCAAGGTGCGCTTCCTGGTGACCTCCGCCGACGTCATCCACTCCTGGTGGGTGCCAGCCTTCGCGGTCAAGCGCGATGCGATCCCGGGGTTCGTCAACGAAGCCTGGACCCGCGTCGACAAGCCCGGTCTCTATCGTGGCCAGTGCGCCGAGTTGTGCGGCAAGGACCACGGCTTCATGCCGATCGTGGTCGAGGTCAAGGAAAAGGCCGATTACGAAAAATGGCTGGGCGAGCGCAAGGCAGAAGCTGCGCAACTCAAAGAACTGACCAGCAAGGAATGGACCCTCGACGAGCTCAAGGAGCGCGGCGACAAGGTCTATCACACCACTTGCGTGGCCTGTCACCAGGCCGAAGGCCAGGGCCTGCCGCCGATGTTCCCGGCGCTCAAGGGCTCGAAAATCGCCACCGGACCGATCAAGGATCACTTGGGCATTGTCTTCCACGGCAAGCCTGGCACCGCCATGGCGGCGTTCGGCAAGCAGCTGTCGGAAGTCGATATCGCAGCGGTCGTGACCTACGAACGTAACGCCTGGGGCAATAACAAGGGCGACATGGTCACGCCTAAAGAAGTGCTGGAGCTGAAACAGGCGGAAAGCAAATGACCCGGTCTATTGCGTACACCAGCAACCGGTCGGGGCTACGCGCCCCGGCCCGCCCAGCCCATCTGTTTGCAGGAGACAGGACATGACTGCTGTAATCGATGAACCTGTTCATACCCACACCGAGCACGCCCACGGCCCTGCCAAAGGCCTGATGCGCTGGGTGCTGACCACCAACCACAAGGATATCGGCACGCTGTACCTGTGGTTCGCGTTCTCCATGTTCCTCTTGGGCGGTTCGTTCGCGATGGTGATTCGCGCCGAACTGTTCCAGCCGGGGTTGCAGATCGTCCAGCCGGAGTTCTTCAACCAGATGACCACCATGCACGGTCTGGTGATGGTCTTCGGTGCGGTGATGCCGGCCTTCGTCGGCCTCGCCAACTGGATGGTCCCGCTGATGATCGGCGCGCCAGACATGGCGCTGCCGCGGATGAACAACTTCAGCTTCTGGCTGCTGCCGGCGGCGTTCCTGCTGTTGGTGTCGACCCTGTTCACCCCCGGTGGCGGGCCGAACTTCGGCTGGACGTTCTACGCGCCGCTATCCACGACCTATGCGCCGGAAAGCGTGACGTTCTTCATCTTCGCCATCCACTTGATGGGGATCAGTTCGATCATGGGCGCGATCAACGTGATCGCCACCATCCTCAACTTGCGCGCCCCCGGCATGACGTTGATGAAAATGCCGCTGTTCGTCTGGACCTGGCTGATCACCGCGTTCCTGCTGATCGCGGTGATGCCGGTACTGGCCGGTTGCGTGACGATGATGCTGATGGACATCCACTTCGGCACCAGCTTCTTCAGTGCTGCCGGTGGCGGTGATCCGGTGTTGTTCCAGCATGTGTTCTGGTTCTTCGGTCACCCGGAGGTGTACATCATGATCCTGCCGGCCTTCGGTGCCGTCAGCTCGATCATCCCGGCATTTTCGCGCAAGCCGCTGTTCGGCTACACCTCGATGGTCTATGCCACGGCATCTATTGCGTTCCTGTCCTTTATCGTCTGGGCACACCACATGTTCGTGGTGGGCATTCCGCTGGTGGGCGAGCTGTTCTTCATGTACGCCACGCTGCTGATCGCGGTGCCGACCGGGGTGAAGGTGTTCAACTGGGCCAGCACCATGTGGCAAGGCTCGCTGACCTTCGAGACACCGATGCTGTTTGCCGTGGCGTTCGTGATCCTGTTCTCCATCGGCGGCTTCTCCGGGTTGATGCTGGCCATCGCCCCGGCGGACTTCCAGTACCAGGACACCTACTTCGTGGTCGCGCACTTCCACTACGTACTGGTGCCGGGGGCGATTTTCGGGATCTTCGCGTCGGCCTACTACTGGATGCCGAAATGGACCGGCCACATGTACGACGAAACCCTCGGCAAGCTGCACTTCTGGCTGTCGTTCATCGGCATGAACATGGCCTTCTTCCCGATGCACTTCGTGGGGCTGGCAGGCATGCCGCGGCGGATTCCGGACTACAACCTGCAATTCGCTGACTTCAACATGGTGTCGTCGATCGGTGCGTTCATGTTCGGCGCCACGCAGATCTTCTTCCTGTTCATCGTGATCAAGACCATCCGTGGCGGCCCGCCAGCACCGGCCAAACCGTGGGATGGCGCGGAAGGCCTGGAGTGGAGCATCCCGTCACCGGCGCCGTATCACACGTTCACCACGCCGCCGGAAGTGAAATGAAACACCTCGGTCCTGTAGGAGCCGGCTTGCTGGCGATGAACGATTACGCGGCGTGCCTGATGCACCGCGGTGTTTGCATCGCCAGCAAGCCGGCTCCTACAGGGTTCGGTGTTGAGGGTTTGAATCATGGCTGATTCTGTTTCGATGAAAAAACTGGTCACCCGCCTGTTGCTGGTGGTGGTGGCGATGTTTGTCTTCGGCTTTGCCCTGGTGCCGATCTACGACGTGATGTGCAAGGCGTTCGGCATCAACGGCAAGACCGCCGGGCAATACGAAGGCGAACAAACCGTCGATACCTCGCGGCAAGTCCGCGTGCAGTTTCTGTCGACCAACTCTGCTGACATGTCCTGGGATTTCTACCCCAAGAGCGATGAGTTGACGGCCAACCCAGGGGCGGTCAACGAGATGATCTTCATAGCCCACAACCCGACCGACCGGCCTATGAGCGCGCAAGCGGTGCCGAGCATCGCGCCGAGCAACGCGGCGGCGTATTTCCACAAGACCGAATGTTTCTGCTTTACCCAGCAAGTGCTGCAGCCCGGTCAACGGATCGAGATGCCGGTACGTTTCATCGTTGACCGCGACATGCCCAAGGAAGTGAAGCACCTGACGCTGTCCTACACGCTGTTCGATATCACCGCCCGACATCCACCGGTGGCTGTAAATACTGGCGGCTGAGCGTGCCCGATAAGGAGAACAATAAATGGCAACTCATGAGCACTATTACGTACCGGCCCAAAGCAAATGGCCGATCATCGCCACGGTCGGGATGTTCATCACCGTGTATGGCCTGGCCACCTGGTTCAACGATCTGAAAGCGGCGCGGCCGGAATCCCACGGCCCGTTGATCTTTTTCGTCGGTGGCCTGCTGCTGGCGTACATGCTGTTCGGCTGGTTCGGCACGGTGATCAAGGAAAGTCGCAGCGGTTTGTACAGCGCGCAGATGGATCGCTCGTTCCGCTGGGGCATGAGCTGGTTCATTTTCTCGGAGGTGATGTTCTTCATCGCCTTTTTCGGCGCGCTGTTTTATGTGCGCCATGTGTCCGGTCCCGCCTTGGGTGGCGAAGGCACCAAAGGCCTCGCCCACATGCTGTGGCCTGCCTTCCAGTGGACCTGGCCGCTGCTGAACAACCCGGACTCCAAACTCTTTGTACCCCCGAAGGAAGTCATCAGCCCCTGGGGCCTGCCGTTGCTCAATACCGTGTTGCTGGTGAGTTCCAGCGTCACGATAACCATCGCCCACCACGCCTTGAGAAAGGGCCATCGCGGCGCGTTGAAAATCTGGCTGGCGATCACCGTGTTGCTAGGCTGCGCGTTCCTCGGCTTCCAGGCCGAAGAGTACATCCACGCTTACCACGAACTGGGCCTGACTCTGGGCTCGGGCATCTACGGCGCGACGTTCTTCATGCTGACCGGCTTCCACGGCGCGCACGTAACCATCGGCACCATCATTTTGTTTGTGATGTTGATGCGGATCCTGCGCGGACACTTCGATAACGAGCACCAATTCGGATTCGAGGCAGCGAGCTGGTATTGGCACTTCGTGGATGTCGTGTGGATCGGGTTGTTCATTTTCGTCTACGTGTTGTAGGAGCCAGCAAGTTACCAAGGCGCAGTAGAGACCAACTGGCCGCTGAAAAAACCCCAGGCGATCAAGCCGACGGTAACAGCGGCCAGGGCAACACGGACACTCAAGGCAATGACGAGGCGGTTCGAGCTGCTGTCGTCCTTGACCAGAAAAAACAGGCCGCTGAACAGGCTGACAACCGTGGCAATCAGCATCAGGACGATGGCTGCTTTGAGCATGGTGGGACTCCGGGGGACAGGCGATGCACTTGAGTATAGCTATCGCGACCAATGACTTTCTGGCGACGCCATGAAGCGCTTTCGGCCGGGCATCGTGCCGACGCTGGTGGTCGCCCTCCTGCTGCCGCTGCTGGTGTCGCTCGGCTTCTGGCAACTGGGCCGTGGCGCAGAGAAAAGCGCGCTGCTGCACACCTACGCCGAACGCCGTGCCGCCGAACCGATGGCCAGCACCGAACTGCCACACACCGAGGATCCGGCCTTTCGCCGGGTTCGCCTGCACGGCCAGTTCGACGCCGCGCACAGTCTGCTGCTGGATAACCGTCAACGCGACGGCAAGGTTGGCGTGGAGCTGCTGCAACCGTTTCAGGATCAGGCGACCGGGCTCTGGTTGCTGGTCAATCGCGGCTGGCTGCCGTGGCCGGACCGGCGGACACCGCCGCAATTCACCACACCCGCCCAGGCATTGAGTCTCGATGCCTGGGTCTACGTTTCCCCCGGCGCGACGTTTCAATTGCACGCTGACCCGGACAGCACAACCTGGCCGCAGCTGATCACAGCGGTCGAGCCGACCAGGCTCTGGTCGGCTCTGGACCGTGAAGGGTTTGCCTACGAATTACGCGCAGAAAACAGCCTCGCAACCTACCGGGCCGACTGGCCGATCGTTGCCACAGGGCCGGAAAAACACATCGCTTATGCCGTGCAGTGGTTCGCCATGTCGATCGCCCTGCTCGGCCTTTTTATCTACCTCGGCTGGCACAACGCAAAGGAGAAACACCATGGGAGCGGCCATGAATCCACCCAGCATGTCTGAAGCGAAAACGCCGGCGAACCGGCGCAAGGGTCGCTTGCAGCTGTTACTGATCCTGCTCGTGGTGATCGGCCCGATGATCCTCGCCACCGGCATGTACAAACTGAATTTCTGGGTGCCGGAAGGCCGCAGCTATCACGGCGAACTGATCGGCAACGGCCAGACCCGCGCCGACCTTGGCGTGCAGGCGCAGGAAGAGCGCTGGCAACTACTGGTCACGGCACCGAAGGCATGTGCGGTGGACTGTCAGCAACTGGTGTATCTGGCACGGCAAATCCAGATCGGCCTCGGTCGCGATGCGTCCCGCGCCAGTCATGCCATCGCCACCGCGCAGCCGCTGAACAGCGATTACGAGACTAAACTTCAACGCGAGTACCCGCAGTTGCAGCGGTATTCCCTGGACCTGCCGACCTACACCAAAGGCGCTCAGAGCAATGACACGCCGCACCTGTGGATCATCGACCCCCACGGCAATCTGGTGCTGCGCTACGACCCGACGGTGAAGGGCAAGGACTTGCTCAACGACCTGCGCCATCTGCTGAAACTGTCGAACATCGGATAAGGGCATCGTCATGGCCAAACCTGGATTTCGCCTCGCGCTGTTTGCCACCTTGCTGGCACTGATTGTGGTGCTGCTCGGCGCCTACACTCGCCTGACCCACGCCGGTCTCGGCTGCCCGGACTGGCCGGGCTGCTACGGCTTTATCAGCGTGCCGAAAAGCGAAGCCCAGCTGGCGCATGCCGAACTGCACTTTCCCGATGCGCCCGTCGAAGCGCACAAGGGCTGGAACGAGATGGTCCACCGTTACTTCGCCGGCACGTTGGGGCTGTTGATCTCGGTGCTGGCCGGTCGCGCGTGGGTGCATCGTCGTCATCCGGGACAACCGGTGAAGCTGCCGTTGTTTCTGTTGGCGGTGGTGATTGCCCAAGCGGCGTTCGGCATGTGGACGGTGACGCTCAAGCTTTGGCCGCAAGTGGTGACGGGGCATTTGCTCGGTGGGTTCGCGACGTTGAGCCTGTTGTTTCTGCTGACCCTGCGCCTGTCCGGCGTGCTACCCGCGCTGACCGTACCCCGGCGCTTGCAGTACTGGGCGACGGCCGGGTTGTTGCTGGTCATCCTGCAAATCGCCCTCGGCGGGTGGGTCAGCTCCAACTACGCGGCGGTGGCCTGCATCGACTTCCCGACCTGCCACGGGCAATGGCTGCCACCGGCGGACTTCGCCAACGGCTTTCACCTGACCCAGCACATCGGCCCCAATTACCTGGGCGGGCAGCTCGACAGCGATGCTCGCACGGCGATTCACCTGACTCACCGTATCGGCGCGCTGTTGGTGACAGTGGTGCTGCTCGGCCTCGCATGGCAACTGAAAGTCGTCGGCATGACGCGCCTGGCCGGGCTGGTGCTGATTGCCCTCGCCACACAAATCACCCTCGGCATCAGCAACGTGCTGTTCCACCTGCCGCTGCCGGTGGCCGTCGCGCATAACGCCGGCGGTGCAGCGCTGCTGCTGACGATGGTGCTGGTCAATTATCACGCGCGAACCAGTCTGGTTCGGGTCAAGCAACCGACACGCTGGCGGTTCAGCCCGCGTAAACATTCAGCCGGGCCCATAACAATAAAAGGAGAGATGCCATGGCGACTCTGATCGGCGCACGTCACAACCAGGCAATCTGGCGTGACTACCTGGAGCTGACCAAGCCGAAAGTGGTGGTGCTGATGCTCATCACCTCGCTGGTCGGCATGTTCCTCGCGACCCGCGCCGGGGTGCCATGGACCGTGCTGGTGTTCGGCAATCTGGGGATCGCCTTGTGTGCCGGCGGTGCGGCGGCGGTGAATCATGTAGTGGACCGACGCATCGACGCGGTGATGGCCCGAACCCACAAACGCCCCTTGGCCGAAGGCCGGGTCTCACCGACGGCGGCGCTGACGTTCGCATTGGTGCTGGCGGTGCTGGGCCAGGCGTTGCTGCTGGCCTTCACCAACCCGCTGACCGCTTGGCTGACCCTCGCCTCCTTGCTCGGTTACGCCGTGGTCTACACCGGTTTCCTCAAACGCGCGACGCCGCAGAACATTGTCATCGGCGGCCTCGCCGGTGCCGCCCCGCCGTTGCTCGGCTGGACCGCCGCCACCGGCCACATCAGCGCCGAACCGTTGTTGCTGGTGCTGATCATCTTCGCCTGGACCCCGCCGCACTTTTGGGCGCTGGCCATTCACCGCAAAGAGGAATACGCCAAGGCCGACATTCCGATGCTGCCGGTAACCCACGGCGAGCACTACACCAAGATTCACATCCTGCTCTATACCTTCGCGTTGCTGGCCGTGAGCCTGATGCCGTATGTGATCCACATGAGCGGCATGCTTTACCTGATTTGTGCGTTGGGACTGGGCGCAAGGTTTCTGCAATGGGCCGTGGTGCTGTACCGTGGCACTCGACCGCACGCGGCGATCAACACGTTCAAGTACTCTATTTACTACTTGTTCCTGCTGTTTATCGCGCTGCTCGTAGACCACTACCTACTGTTGAACCTATGACTCGAACCCAGAAAACCGTCTTCATCCTTGTTGCCCTGATCGCACTGGTTCTGGGCCTGACCATCAATAAAGTGCTGTCCGGCAAAGGCCAGGGCGACCCGACCGCGTTGATCGACGCCGGGATCATCCTGTTGCCGCAAAGCCGTAACCTGCCGGACGTGACGATGACCGATCAGGACGGCAAACCGGTGGCGGTCAACGCGCTGAAAGACAAGTGGAGCCTGCTGTTCTTTGGCTACACCTTCTGCCCGGACATCTGCCCCACCACCCTCGCCCAACTGCGCCAGATCAAGAGCGAACTGCCGCCGGAGGCTGTGGATAAATTGCAGATCGTGCTGGTCAGCGTCGACCCGAACCGCGACACGCCAAAGCAGCTCAAGCAATACCTGGGCTACTTTGATCCGCAGTTCCAGGGCCTGACGGCGACGTCGGTGGAAGACATTCAGAAACTGGCCAACGCGGTGAGCATTCCGTTCATTCCGGCGGACACCAGCAAACCGAATTACACGGTTGATCACAGCGGCAACCTGGCGGTGATCGGGCCGGACGGGACACAGCGCGGGTTTATCCGGGCGCCGTTGAACAACGCGAAGCTGGTGGCGCAATTGCCCGTAATGCTTAACCGCAAGTAAACACCACGCCCCTGTAGGAGCCAGGCTTGCCGGCGAAGGCGATCTCTCGGACGCCTTCGCCGGCAAGCCTGGCTCCTACAGGGGGCGTGTGTTTCGGGCAAAAAAAATGGGGCGCATTCAATGCGCCCCATTTTTCGTTACAGCGTCAGATCAGAACGCCGGCACCACAGCGCCTTTGTACTTCTCGAGAATGAAGGCTTTCACTTCCGGGCTGTGCAGCGCGGCAACCAGTTTCTTCATGTCTTCGCTGTCCTTGTCGTCCGGGCGGGCAACGAGGATGTTCACGTACGGCGAGTCGCTGCCTTCAATGACCAGAGCATCCTTGGCCGGATCGAGCTTGGCTTCCAGCGCGTAGTTGGTGTTGATCAGCGCCAGGTCGACCTGGGTCAGCACGCGCGGGATGGTTGCGGCTTCCAGCTCGCGGAATTTCAGGTCCTTGGCGTTCTCGGTGATGTCCTTGACGGTCGACAGGATGTTGTTCGAATCCTTCAACTTGATCAGGCCAGCCTTGGCCAGCAGCAGCAAGGCGCGGCCGCCGTTGGTGGCGTCGTTCGGGATCACCACGGTGGCGCCGCCCGGCAGTTCGGTCAGTGCCTTGTACTTGCTGGAATATGCGCCCAGCGGTTCCAGGTGCACACCGGCTACGGAAACCAGGTTGGTACCCTTAGCCTTGTTGAACTCATCGAGGTATGGCTGGTGCTGGAAGAAGTTGGCGTCCAGACGCTTTTCCGCCACTTGCACGTTCGGCTGAATGTAATCAGTGAAGACTTTGACCTTCAGGTCCACGCCTTCTTTGGCCAGGGCCGGTTTCACGAATTCGAGGATTTCTGCGTGCGGGACCGGGGTGGCCGCAACGGTCAGGGTGTCGGCGTGGGCAGAAAAGGCTGCAACGGCAGCGAACGCGACGAGTAGTTTTTTCATTCAGCTAACTCCTTGTGAATATCCGCTTGCGGCGCCTGTTTGCGGCGCCCGCCAGCGAAGGGCCTGCTCATAAATTATTTGCGCGAGAAGTGTACGACCAACTTGTCGCCAACCGTTTGCAGCACTTGAACCAACACCAGCAGCAACACCACCGTGACGACCATCACGTCAGTCTGGAAACGCTGGTATCCGAAACGGATCGCCAGGTCACCCAGACCACCGGCGCCAACCACACCGGCCATCGCCGTGTAGGACACCAGTGTAATAGCTGTCACCGTAATCGCCGCGAAGATGCCCGGGCGGGCTTCCGGCAGCAAGGCATTGGTGATGATCTGACGTGTCGTCGCGCCCATGGCCTGGGTCGCTTCGATGATGCCGCGATCCACTTCACGCAAGGCGGTTTCCACCAGACGCGCGAAGAACGGCGTGGCACCGACCACCAGCGGCGGAATCGCACCGGCGACACCCAGAGAAGTGCCGGTGATCAACACGGTGAACGGGATCATCACAATCAGCAAAATGATGAAGGGCAATGAACGCAGGATGTTCACCACCAGCGACAACATCGCGTATACGCCTTTGGCTTCCAGCAACTGACGCGGGCTGCAGAGAAACAACAGCACGCCCAGCGGCAGGCCCAGCAAAACGGTGAACAGCAGCGAACCGCCGAGCATCAGCAGGGTGTCGCCGGTGGCCAGCCAGATTTCGAACCAATCGATGTTGGCGAAAAACGTTGTCAGAGCTTCCATTAACGAAGCACCTCCATATGAACGTCAGCCGCGGTGAAGCGGGCAAACGCCGCCTCCATGTCGCCGCCGGTGACCGCCAGGGTCAGTTGCCCATAGGGGATGTCTTTGATGCGATCGATACGGCCGGCCAGAATGCTGTAGTCCACGCCCGTTTCCCGAGCGACGGTTCCCAGCAACGGCGCGTAGGTCGCTTCGCCCTGGAAGGTCAGACGCACGATACGGCCCGGCACGTGAGCAAAGTCGTCGCGCTGTTCGCTTTCGTCAATCTGCTCGTCTTCTTGCACGAAGCGTTTAGTGGTCGGGTGTTTCGGGTGCAGGAACACCTCAGCGACCGAACCTTGCTCGACGATCACGCCAGCGTCCATCACGGCCACCTGGTCGCACACGCGACGGATCACATCCATCTCGTGGGTGATCAGGACAATGGTCAGTTTCAGTTCGCGGTTGATCTCGGCCAGCAGTTGCAGGACCGACGCCGTGGTCTGCGGGTCCAGTGCACTGGTGGCTTCATCGCACAGCAGGATTTTCGGTTTGGTCGCCAGTGCGCGGGCAATGCCGACACGCTGCTTCTGGCCGCCCGACAACTGCGCCGGGTACTTTTTGGCGTGGTCGGACAAACCTACCCGCGCCAGCAACTCGGCGACACGCTGGTCGATCTCGCCACGCGACAGTTCACCGGCGAGGGTCAGCGGCAGTGCGACGTTGTCGGCCACGGTCTTGGAAGCCAGCAAGTTGAAGTGCTGGAAAATCATCCCGACCTGCTGACGGAAGCGCCGCAAGCCGCTGGCGTCGAGCGCGGTGACTTCTTCGCCGTCGACGATGATCTTGCCGCCACTGGAGTTCTCCAGGCGATTGATCAGACGCAGCAGGGTACTTTTTCCCGCACCGGAATGACCGATCAGGCCGAAAACCTGGCCGTTCTCAATCGACAGACTGGTCGGGTGCAGGGCGGGAATATCCTTACCGGCGACGCGGTAGGTTTTGTGGACGTTTTGAAACTCGATCACGTAGCGAACCTTGTGGGGCGCGTTGAATAAGGATCAGCGGTTAGCCGGGCGCGCATTTTAGCCTGTCCGTATAGAGGTTATTAGCATTTATTCCGCATTCAACCTTTCATTTGGCAATAACGAACGCGTGGCGGACGCCTTCGCCGGCAAGCCGGTCTCGCTCCCACAGGGACAGCAACTCTGTGGGAGCGAGCCTGCTCGCGATGCTTTTTAGGGTTTACGCGGACTCAAGACCATCTGCGCCGGAACATTGCGCAGGATCTGCTTCTCCAGATTCAGGTCAAACCCCGAATCCAGCTTCTTTACCCGCTTGGTCAATAACGTCGCCAGCCACGGGTAGTCCTGCGTGCGTGGCGCCTGAATGCTCACGTCACATTGGTAATTCACCACATCAGCCGCGATCGCATCCAGTTGCCGGCGAAGTTTGCTCATATCGGTGAGGTTCAACGCGACGGTGGTGCTTTCAGCGGTCGGATCAATCACTTTTGCCTGAGGTTTTGCCTCGGCAGCCAACAGCGCCGCTTCAGCTTTGTCGAGCTCTGCCTTGCGTGCGTTGACGATGGCGTTGTTGACCCCACCGGTCAACGCCGGCGCCTTGGGCATCAACGCCCGCGCACGGCTCAGTGCGGTCGCCGCAGCATTCACATCGCCTTTTTGCAGCACGATCTGGCTGCGTTGCAGATAGGCTTCGGCAAGTTGCCGTTGGTATTGCACAAGGGACGGGTCGTTTGGCGACTCAGCCTGCAAGGCAGCCAATTGATCTTCGGCAGTGGCCAGTTCGCTGCTGGCGAGGTTTTGCTCGAGCTGTGCGATGGCCGTGGCCCGCGCATCAGTGGCCTCGGTGGCCGCCGGTGGCGTGCTTTGGCATGCACCCAGTAGCAGCGAAAATGCGACAAGGAGCAGATAACGGGAGGCGAACGGCTTCATTCCTGCGACTCTCTATTTGCGCAAAAAACGAGCAAGTCTACACCCCTCGACGGGGCAGGACAAAACTCAGCAGAAACAGTGCGGCGGCCGTCACAACAATCGATGGGCCCGCCGGGGTGTCCTTGAACCAGGACAACGCCAACCCGCCACACACGGCGAGCATGCCCAGCAGGCTCGCGCCCAGCGCCATCTGTTCCGGCGACTTGGCGTGACGTTGTGCCGCAGCCGCAGGGATGATCAACAGCGACGTAATCAGCAACACACCGACGATTTTCATCGCCACCGCGATCACCACCGCGATCAGCAACATCAGGGTCAGGCGCAGCGCCGGCACGGGCAGACCTTCCACCCTCGCCAGCTCTTCATGCACCGTGATCGCCAGCAATGGCCGCCACAATGTCACCAGCAAGGCCATGACAGCGGCGCTGCCACCGAGAATCCAGGCCAGATCGGTCGGGCTGATCGCCAGCAAATCGCCGAACAGATAGGCCATCAGGTCGATCCGCACTTCGTGCATGAAGCTTAGTACGACAAGGCCCAAAGAGAGCGTGCTCGGTGCGAGAATTCCCAAAAGCGTGTCGGACGCCAGCGGCTGACGCTGTTGCAACGTCACCAGCAACACGGCCAACAGCAAACAGCCGACGGTGACTGCCACCGTCGGACTGACATCCAGCAGGAAGCCCAACGCCACGCCGAGCAAGGCGGCGTGGGACAGGGTGTCGCCGAAATAGGCCATGCGCCGCCAGACCACGAACGAACCCAACGGGCCCGCCACCAGCGCCAGAGCCAGACCTGCAAGCAGGGCGTAGAGCAGAAAATCAGCCATGCTTGCAGCTATCTCCGTGAACGTGAGGTTGGGCCGACGGGGCCGCGCTGACGACCGAACCATGCAGATCATGGGCGTGGTCGTGATGGTGGTGATAAATCGCCAGGCTTTGTGCGTTCTTTCCGAACAGCTCGACGAAAGCGGGATCGCCGCTGACTTGCTCGGGATGGCCGGAACAGCAGACGTGACGGTTGAGGCAGACCACTTGATCGGTGGTGCTCATGACCAGATGCAAATCGTGGGAAACCATCAACACGCCGCAGCCGTGACGATCACGCAGTCGGGTGATCAGGCTGTACAGCTCGGCCTGCCCCGCCACGTCGACGCCCTGTACCGGCTCGTCGAGCACCAGCAATTCCGGCTCGCGCAATAGCGCCCGAGCCAGCAGCACGCGCTGCATTTCACCGCCGGAAACACTTTGCACCGGGCTGTCGATCACCTGTTCGGCGCCGACCTCCTTGAGGGCCGCCAAGGCACGAGCACGGTCCACGCCGGGCACCAGACGCAGAAAGCGCAGCACCGACAGCGGCAGCGTCGGATCGACGTGAAGTTTTTGCGGCATGTAGCCAACGCGCAGTTTCGGCTTGCGCCACACGCTGCCGCTGTCCGGTTTCAACAGACCGAGCACCGCCCGCACAAGGGTGGTCTTGCCGGCGCCATTGGGGCCGATCAGGGTGACGATCTGCCCCGGCTCGACGCTCAGCTCAATGTTATCCAGCACGCTTTGCCCGGCAAACGTGACGGCAACCTGCTCGAGGCGGATCAACGCGTTGCTCATCAAGCCCCCTGGCAACCCGAGCAGAGGCCGACCACTTCGACCGTCTGACCTTCGACAACGAACCCGACATCCTTGGCGCTGGTGATAATCGCGTCGCTGATAGATTTTTGTTCAAGCTCGATGGCGGCATGGCATTCGCGGCAGATCAGGAACTGGCCCTGGTGCGCGTGTTCCGGGTGATTGCAGCCGACGAAGGCGTTCAGCGAGGAGATGCGGTGCACCAGGCCGTTTTCCAGCAGGAAATCCAGCGCGCGGTACACGGTCGGCGGCGCAGCGCGGCGGCCGTCCTGCTCGCTGAGTACCGCAAGAATGTCGTAGGCACCCAGCGGTTTATGGCTTTGCCACACCAGTTCCAGCACCCGCCGGCGCAAGGCAGTCAGGCGCAAGCCTTGCCGAGCGCACAGGGCATCGGCCTCAGACAGTGCGCTATGCACGCAATGAGAGTGGTCGTGGGGACGGCTGGCAATCGGTGTTTTAGGCATGAGCGGCGACGAGTTTTGTGAGAGACGTTATTATGTTACCCGTTCTCGCCTCTTTGAGTGGTCATCGTGTCCCGACTTTTTTCTATCTTTGTCGCATTTGTCGCCAGTTTTCTGTTGATCGGTTCTGCTCAGGCCGAAGTCAAAGTCCTCACCAGCATCAAGCCGCTGCAGCTGATTGCCGCTGCGGTGCAGGACGGTGTGGCGATTCCGGAAGTGCTGCTGCCACCGGGGGCTTCGCCGCATAACTATGCGTTGCGCCCGTCCGATGTACGGAAGGTGCAATCGGTGGACCTGGTTTACTGGATCGGACCGGACATGGAAGGTTTCCTGCCTCGCGTGCTGAACGGTCGTACGCTGCCGAGCGTTGCCGTGCAGGATCTGCCGGGGTTGAAATTGCGTCGTTTCGCCGAAGACAGTCACTCCCACGCTGAAGAAGCCGACGAGCATGATCACGATCACCGTCCGGGCAGCCTGGATGCGCATTTGTGGTTATCGCCGATCAACGCTCGCGTGATCGCGACGAAAATGGCCGCTGATTTGAGCGCTGCCGATCCGGCCAACGCAGCGCGCTATCAGAGCAATCTGAAGGCGTTCGATGAACGTCTCGACGCGCTGGACCTGCGCTTGAAGGCACGACTGGCGGGCATCGCGGGCAAACCGTACTTTGTGTTCCATGAAGCGTTCGACTACTTCGAAGAGGCTTACGGCCTGAAGCACGCTGGGGTATTCAGCGTCGCCGCCGAAGTCCAGCCGGGCGCCCAGCACGTGTCGGCAATGCGCACGCGGTTGCAGGAAGTGGGCAAGACCTGTGTGTTCAGCGAGCCGCCGTTGCGGCCGCGACTGGCGGAAACACTGGTGGCGGGTTTGCCGGTGAAACTGGCGGAGCTGGATGCTTTGGGTGGGTACACGCCGGCGACTGCTCAGGGGTATGAGCAGGTGCTGGAGAAGTTGGGGAATGATTTGGCGGGGTGTCTGGAGTCGTTGTAATTCCAGAATTGCGGCGCCCCATTCGCGGGCAAGTCGGATCGCCGCACCGCTCGCTCCTACAATTTTGTGTACGACGCCAACTTGTAGGAGCGAGCGGTGCGGCGATCCGACTTGCCCGCGAAGCTTTTAGAGGGCGAAAGGTAGCGGGGTGTTGACCTTCTGCCGCTGCGCCAACCGCAACTGAAACTCCATCGGATCGTGAATCAACACGTCCTGCCCGGCGAAAGACTCCGCGGCAATCAATCGCGACAGCCAGAACCGCACACACGCCACGCGCAGCATGGTCGGCCACAACTCCGCCTCGGCAGCAGTGAACGGTCGCAACGCTGCATACGCCCCCAGCAACGCCCGCGCCCGCGGTCCGTCAATCAGACCGTCGTCATCCGAACACCAGTCATTCAAGGCAATCGCTACGTCGTAGAGCATCGGCCCCGAGCACGCGTTGTAGAAGTCGATCAACCCGGTCAGGTGCGTGCCTTCGAACATCGCGTTATCGCGGAACAGGTCTGCGTGGATGTTGGCCCGTGGCAACGCCAGAATTTTCTCTTTTTGCTGTGTGATTTCATCCAGCGCCCGTTGCAGCAGATCACTCTGCTCGGCATTCAGGTGCGACAGCAGTTGCGTGCCCTCTTCCAGCATCCAGTCCAGGCCGCGATCGGTTTTGCGCTTGATCATGTTGGCCTGGGTCGCCAGGTGCAGATGGCCGAGCAACTCGCCCACCTGAGCGCAATGTTGCGCGTTGGCTTCCTTGATGTGCTTGCCCGCCAGACGCGGTTGCAGCAGCGCAGGCTTGCCGGCCAGTTCGCGCAGGGCGACGCCATCGGTAGTGCGCAAGGCGTAAGGCACCGGCAGGTCGGCTTCATGCAGCACGTCCAGCAGCTCGATGAAGAACGGCATCTCCTGAACCGGACCGCGCTCGACCAGGGTCAGGACAAATTCGCCCTGCTCCAGGCTGATAAAGAAGTTGGTGTTTTCGCTACCGGCAGCAATCCCCTGAAAATCAAGCAGGCGGCCGAGCCCGTAAGGGGCGAGAAAGGTTTCCAGCTCAGGCCGAGCCAGCGGGGTGAACACAGACATGTTTTAACTGCCAGTACGGGCGCCGCAAATGGCGGCACCGATTAAAATTAAGGACGACTTACCACTTAAATATTTCCCACGCCGGGATCAGCATATCCGGGTAGTCCGAGCGAATGAAGTTACCTTCCGAGCCATCCGCGCGCACCAGGAAATAAGGTTTGCCACCTTTCGGCGTGACCTTGATGGCATACAGAAAACCATTTTGCCGATATTCCTGAATGGTTTTATCCCCTTCCGTGCGGATCGTGACATCCGGGTCTGGCGAAGGTGCGTCATCCGCCGCCATCACGGCCAATGGTGCAATTGCAAACAAGCCAGCCAGCAACAGGCGATTTAGTGTGCGCATGATAACCTTGTCCCTTTGTCGTCAACGGTCCCGCTATTCTAGCGCCGGACCCGCCGAAAAGGTTGATCCTGCTCATGAGCCAAGCCCCCCTCGTCCTGGTGGACGGTTCTTCTTACCTGTACCGCGCCTTTCACGCCCTGCCGCCGCTGACCACTTCCAAGGGTCTGCCGACTGGAGCGGTCAAAGGCGTGCTGAACATGCTCAAGAGTCTGCGCAAGCAGTACCCGGACAGTCCGTTCGCCGTGGTGTTCGACGCCAAGGGTGGGACGTTTCGCGATGACATGTACGCCGAATACAAGGCCAATCGCCCGAGCATGCCCGACGACATGCGCGTACAGATCGAGCCGCTGCACCAAAGCGTGATCGCGCTGGGCTTCCCGCTGCTGTGCGTCGAAGGCGTCGAGGCCGATGACGTGATCGGCACCCTGGCCCGCAGCAGCGCAGCGGCCGACCGCCCGGTGATCATCTCCACCGGCGACAAGGACATGGCGCAACTGGTCGACGGCCACATTACCTTGGTCAACACCATGACCGGTAGCAGCATGGACGTGGAGGGCGTGAAGGAGAAATTCGGCGTCGCTCCCGAGCAGATCATCGATTATCTGGCACTGATGGGCGATTCTTCCGACAACATTCCGGGCGTTCCAGGCATTGGTCCGAAGACGGCTTCCGGCCTGCTCGTAGGCGTAAACGGCGGCCTGACCGAACTGTATGCACAGCTCGACATCGTCCCGACCCTGCCGATTCGCGGTGCGAAAACCCTGCCGGCCAAGCTCGAAGAGCACAAGGAGATGGCCTTCCTCTCCTATCAGTTGGCGACGATCAAGATCGACGTGCCGCTAGACATCGGCCTTGATGACCTGCAAATGGGCAAGCCGGATCACGACAAGCTCGCCGAGCTCTACACCCTGCTCGAGTTCAAAAGCTGGTTTGAAGAAAACCAGCGCGACGCCAAGCGCTCCGGCCAGGAAGTCACCGCACCGGTGGCTGAGGAAGCCGCCGTCGAGAGCGAGCTCAAATACACCACGATCCTCACCCAGGCCGATTTTGACCTGTGGCTGAAGAAGCTCAACGACGCCAAGCTGATCGCCTTCGATACCGAAACCACCGGCATCGATGCGCAGCAGGCGCAACTGGTCGGCCTGTCGTTCGCCGTACAGGCCAACGAAGCGGCCTACATTCCACTGACCCATTCCTACATGGGCGTACCGGATCAGCTGGATCGCGACACCGTGCTGCGCGCACTGAAACCGATCCTGGAAGACCCGAACAAACTCAAGGTCGGCCAGCACGCCAAGTTCGACATGAACATCCTGGCCAATTGCGCCATCGGTGGCGATCAGAGCTGCGGCATCACCGTGCAAGGCATCGCCTTCGACACCATGCTCGAATCCTACGTCCTGGACTCGACCGCGACCCGCCACGACATGGACAGCCTGGCGCTCAAGTACCTGAATCACACCACCACCAGCTTCCAGGACATCGCCGGCAAAGGCGCCAAGCAGCTGACCTTTGACCAGATCTCCCTGGAACTGGCCGGACCGTACGCCGCCGAAGACGCCGACGTAACGCTGCGCCTGCATCAAACCCTGCAGGAAAAGCTCAACGCGATTCCGAGCCTGAGCAAAGTCCTGAGCGACATCGAAATGCCGCTGGTGCCGGTGCTCGCACGGATCGAGCGTCAGGGCGCGCTGGTCGACGCCAACCTGCTGGGCATCCAGAGCGTGGAGCTGGGCGAGAAGATGGTCGCGCTGGAGCGTGAGGCATTTGCCATCGCCGGTGAGGAATTCAACCTCGGTTCGCCGAAGCAATTGGGCGTGATCCTGTACGAAAAACTCGGCTTGCCGATCCTCAGCAAAACCGCCAAGGGTCAGGCGTCCACTGCCGAAGCGGTGCTGGCGGAACTGGCCGAACAGGATTACCCGCTGCCCAAAGTGCTGATGCAGTACCGCTCGATGAGCAAACTGAAAAGCACCTACACCGACCGCCTGCCGGAGCAAATCAACCCGCGCACCGGGCGGATTCACACGTCTTATCATCAGGCTGTCGCGGCGACTGGCCGCTTGTCGTCCAGCGATCCGAACCTGCAGAACATTCCGATCCGCACCGCTGAAGGGCGGCGGATCCGTCAGGCGTTTGTGGCGCCTAAAGGCTACAAGCTGCTGGCCGCCGACTACTCGCAAATCGAACTGCGCATCATGGCTCACCTGGCCAAGGACGAAGGTTTGCTGCACGCCTTCCGCAATGACCTGGACGTGCACAAAGCCACGGCCGCCGAGGTTTTCGGCGTCGAGTTGGCAGAGGTCACCACTGATCAGCGTCGTAGCGCCAAAGCCATCAACTTCGGTTTGATCTACGGCATGAGCGCGTTTGGCCTGGCCAAGCAGATCGGCGTGGACCGCAAACAGTCCCAGGCGTACATCGACCGCTATTTCGCCCGCTACCCAGGCGTCCTGGAATACATGGAGCGCACCCGCGCCCAGGCGGCCGAGCAAGGTTTTGTCGAGACCATCTTCGGTCGTCGTCTGTACCTGCCGGAAATCAACGCGAAAAACCCGGCCCTGCGCAAAGGCGCCGAACGCACCGCGATCAACGCACCGATGCAAGGCACTGCGGCAGACATCATCAAGAAAGCCATGGTGGCTGTGGATAACTGGCTGACGTCGTCAGGCCTCGACGCCAAAGTCATCCTGCAGGTGCACGATGAATTGGTGCTTGAGGTGCGTGAAGACCTGGTCGATCAGGTTCGTGAGGAAATTCGCGTGCACATGAGCGACGCTGCGAAGCTGGATGTGCCGCTTCTGGTCGAGGTGGGCGTGGGAAATAACTGGGATGAGGCTCACTGATCCACTGTAGGAGCGAGCCTGCTCGCGATGAGCTGACAAGCAACGCGTTCATTCAGGATGAACGCGTTATCGTTAACGACCATCGCGAGCAGGCTCGCTCCTACAGGGTATTTCGCTGCGGCATAGTGTCGCGATGAAGGGGCTTATTTCTGATAGCGAGCCAGCTTATTTCAAATGGTTTTGGAAACACCGGAACTAAACCTGTGAAGCGCCACTCAGAGTTACTGAATGGCTGGTGAAGCCCTTCGATGCTCCTATGTTGTGTTAAGTGTTGGCAGATAATCTGGACCCCGCCCTAGCGGTCCGGAACTTGAACCCCGGAACTTCCCCCTCCCCATAAGAAGTCCGGGGTTTTTTTTGCCTGCGATTTATTGCTCGACGGGCTCAGCGCCCTTGTCCGCCAGCTCCATCCAGCCTGCCAGTACTGTGTAGGCCTCTTCCAGACCGAGGCGTTTTGGCGCCGAGAACAGCTGAATGGTGATCGCATCGCCCCAGCCTTTGCGGATATCCGACTGCACCTTGAGCAGGACGTTCTTCGCTGCGCCGTAGGTCAATTTGTCCGCTTTGGTCAGCAGAATGTGCATCGGCATGCCGCTGGCCACGGCCCAATCGAGCATCAGCAGGTCGAAGTCGGTCATTGGATGACGGATGTCCATCATCAAAATCAGACCTTTCAAACTCTCGCGACCACCCAGATAAGCTTCCAGGTGACGCTGCCAGTGCAGCTTCAACGGGATAGGTACTTTCGCGTAACCGTACCCCGGCAGGTCGACCAGACGCCGATCATCGTCTAGCTTGAAGAAGTTCAAGAGTTGCGTGCGACCCGGGGTTTTCGAGGTCCGCGCCAGGCTGGCATGCGTCAGGGTGTTCAAAGCGCTGGATTTACCGGCGTTGGAACGCCCGGCGAAGGCCACTTCGAAGCCTTCGTCGTCGGGACATTGGTCGACTTTGGCAGCGCTGAGCATGAAGGTGGACTGTTGGCACAGGCCGAGGATGGGGTTCTTGAGTTGCATGGGATTTCCGATGTGGGCGGCGCCGGGAATGGACGCGGCAAGCGGTGTCGTTTCCGTTTCAGTGACGCCAGTATATAATGCCGCAGATTTTGTGTGCGCTTTGTCCCAGCGTAGGATGAAGTTCACGAGAGCGATTGACCTTGATTGCGCATTAGAACGCAGAACGCTCTCAACCCTGAAAAGGTCGTTTTATGACGAAATGGCTGCTAGCTGCCGGTGTCTTGATACCGCTTTACAGCGCTCAGGCTACACAGGATCCGGAAGCTGTGTACAACCGTGTTTGTGGTGCCTGTCATTCCGGCCAACTACCCATGGCGCCCAAAAAGGGCGATCAGGAAGCTTGGACGCCGAGGTTGGCGAAAGGTATGGAGACGCTGGTGCAACACGTGACCCAGGGTTTCAAGGCGATGCCGCCGCGTGGTTTGTGCATGGACTGCAGTGCCGAGGATTACCAAGTCATCATCCAGTGGATGAGCGAGTGAGCCCGGTCCATAACTCTTTAACCCTTAGCCGTAGTTGGATTAGCTGATGAACAAATTGATCGTGAGTCTGCTGTTGACCGTGGGCATCTCCGGCATGGCCCATGCTGCAGGTGAGGCAGTACAACCGGGTGATGCAAAAGCCGGTCAGGCCAAAGCCGCCGTATGTGGCGCCTGCCACGGCCCGGATGGCAACAGCATGGCGCCAAACTTTCCAAAACTGGCGGGGCAAGGTGAACGCTACCTGACCAAGCAATTGCACGACATCAAGTCGGGCAAGCGCACCGTTCTGGAAATGACCGGCCTGCTGACCAACCTGAGCGATCAGGACCTGGCTGATATTTCCGCCTACTTCGCCAGTCAGAAAGGCAGCGTTGGCGCCGCCGACCCGAAAGTCGTGGCTCGCGGTGAAGCACTGTTCCGTGGTGGCGACCTGGCCAAGGGCCTTCCATCCTGCACCGGTTGCCACTCGCCAAATGGCGCGGGCAATGCCGCCGCCGGTTTCCCGCACCTGGGTGGCCAGCACGCTCAATACGTCGCCAAGCAACTGACCGATTTCCGCAAGGAAGAAGGCGGTCGCAACAACGACGGCGACACCAAAACCATGCAGACCATTGCCAAAAAGCTGAGCGACGAAGACATCGCAGCGGTGTCCAGCTACATTCAAGGCCTGCACTAAGACGGCGAAGCGGGCGCCGCGCGGGATGTACATCTCCTGCAACGTTAACGCTCTATTAATCCGTCGCAGCAAGTATAAAAAGGGTGGCTCAGGCCACCCTTTTTTGTGCCTGCTGCCGTTACACTACAGAACTCAAGCCCGCCATGACCTGTCTGAAAACAGGTCGCGCGAGGCGACCCAAATTGTCCAGGAGTAAAGCATGCGTAATCTGATCATCAGCGCCGCACTCGTCGCTGCCAGCCTGTTCGGCATGACTGCCCAAGCCGCCGAAGCCCCCGCCGCCCCTTATGTCGAACTGAGCAATCCGGTTCCGGTTGCAGTGCCTGGCAAGATCGAAGTGGTGGAGCTGTTCTGGTACGGCTGCCCGCATTGCTACGCGTTCGAGCCAGTGATCAATCCCTGGGTCGAGAAGCTGCCGTCCGACGTGAATTTCGTGCGTATTCCTGCAATGTTCGGCGGCCCGTGGGACGCACACGGCCAGATGTTCCTGACCCTGGAAGCCATGGGCGTCGAGAGCAAGGTTCACGCTGCGGTGTTCAACGCGATTCAGAAAGAACACAAAAAGCTGACCGATAAAAACGACATGGCCGACTTCCTGGCGACTCAAGGCGTAGACAAGGACAAGTTCCTGGCGACCTTCGACTCCTTCGCCATTAAAGGCCAAATCGTCAAGGCCAAAGAACTGGCCAAGAAATATGAAATCTCCGGTGTCCCAACCATGATCGTCAACGGCAAGTATCGCTTTGACGTGGGCTCTGCCGGCGGCGCCGAGCAAGCGCTGCAACTGGCCGACAAACTGGTCGACAAAGAGCGAGCGGCTAACAAGGCTGCAGCCAACTAAGCGCGGGACCTGCCATGCGCCGCTGGGGTACTGAACGCGTCGTTGGCCTGCATGATCCGCAGGTCAACGAGCATCACCTGGAATCGACGGGCCTGCCCGCAGACAGTCGTCTGCGCTTGCTCAGCTTCAATATCCAGGTCGGTATCAGTACCGAGCGGTATCGGCACTACCTGACCCGGGGCTGGCAACACCTGTTGCCGCACACCGGGCGTGCCGACAATCTGCAAAAGATCGGCAATCTGCTGGGCGACTTCGATCTGGTTGCACTGCAGGAAGCCGATGGCGGCAGCCTGCGATCCGGCTACGTCAATCAAGTGGAACACCTGGCGCAACTCGGCGCCTTCCCCTACTGGTATCAACAACTCAATCGCAACCTCGGTCGCCTCGGCCAGCACAGCAATGGCGTGCTCAGCCGCCTGCGCCCGTGGGCGATTGAAGATCACCCGCTGCCGGGGCCCAAGGGTCGCGGGGCGATCCTGGTGCGCTTCGGCGAAGGTCCGGAATCGCTGGTGGTGGTCATGATGCATCTGGCGCTGGGCGCACGCACCCGCAGCATGCAACTGGCTTACATCCGCGAGTTGATTGGCGGCTATAAACACCAGGTGCTGATGGGTGACATGAACACTCATGCCAGTGATCTGCTGCAAAACTCCCCGTTGCGCGACCTCGGCCTGCTGGCGCCGCAACTGGAAGCGACCTTCCCCAGCTGGCGCCCGCAGCGCTGCCTGGACCACATTCTGCTGAGCCCGACCCTGACGCTGGAAAAGGTCGAAGTGCTGGCTCAACCCATTTCCGATCACCTGCCGGTCGCGGTAGAAATTCGTCTGCCGGGTTCGCTCACGGCCGATGCATTCCCCGCGTTGAGTCCTGCCCCTCGCGGAACCCCTGAATGAGCGACGAAGCACAGCGCTGGAAAGAGAAATACCTCAAAAGCATCGAACAACAGGAAAAACTCGAGCGTCGCTGGGACGCCCGGCTCGACTTGCTGCGTCGGGGGTTGGTGCGCAGTACGCTGGCGGCCGAGGGCACTGACCGCGCTGTTGACCAGTGCATGAAAGAAATGCGCGAGGTCATCCGCACCAATGACATGGATGCGGGCCTGGCGGCGCTGCTTCCACGACTGGAAAAAGCCGTACTCGACTCCGAACAGCGTCGCGAAACCCGGGTCAATCAGACCAGTGCCGCGCTGACCTCGCTGGTAACGCAACTGCAAACGTTGCCGTTGCCCCGGGAAGTGAGCCGGCCACTCAAGAACTTTGCCAAAACCCTGGACGGACGCGTCAGCCAGGCGCGCGAGATCCCGTTGCTGCTCAGCGAACTGAGCGGCCTGCAAGGCAAAGCCTTGAATCAGCTGGAGACCCCGACAGAACCCGGTCGTCCGGGCTTGCTGCAACGACTGTTCGGCAGTCGTGAAGCGGATGAAGCCACTCCGGAAGCTGCGGCTCCGCAGGCCCAGGCGTCCGCTCCAGCGCCTGTAGAGGCCATTGCTGCTTTGCCTGCCGAGACGCCGCGAGTCGCCGTCGAATCCGCGCCAGTCGCCGCTGAGCCACCAGTAACCGCGCCTGACACGCCCGTGGCCGCACCCGAGCCGCCGGTGATCGAGACGCCGACAGACACCCCGCCGCCTGCCGTCGTGGCGTTTGTCCCGCCAGTTGTTGAGCCTCAGCCAGCGCCCGAGGTGGAAACACCGGCCCAGCCGCAGGTTCAACAACTGGAGCAACCCGCACCCGCCGCGATGACACCGGTTGTCGAGGCTCAACCGCCTGGCAATCCCGACGAACTCACCCCGGTGGTGCTTCTCGACAGCCTGCCCCTGCCCTCGGCCGTGGCCCAGGCGCTGGCCGCCATCGATCCGGAACAACCTGAACACGATATTCTCTACGCCCTTCCGGACTCGCCCGAGCCGTCCTACAGCTCAGTGGCCAAGCACATCGAAGACACGCTACTGGGCCTGCTCGACGACCTGTCGCTCCCCGAACGTCATCGCCCACAAGCCGAAGCGATGCGTGATCGCCTGCAAAATGGTTTGAACTGGTACGAACTGCTGCCGATCCTCGACGATCTGGCAACTTTGATGCTGGCGATCAACAACAGCGGACAGCACGAGTTCGAAGTTTATTTGCAGCAACTCAACGAACGCCTCGAGTCGTTCCAGAGCAACTTGCAAGCTGCCAGCGATGGCCATGCCGACAACCAATCTGCGGCACGGCAAATGGACACGCAGATCCGCGAACAAGTCGATGGCTTGCAGAGCAGCATGCAGGAAGCCGCCGACCTGGACGACCTCAAGCATGTGCTGGAGAACCACCTCGAAGGCCTGTTGGGCACCATGGACCAACACCAGAAGCAGCGCGACGAACGCGAACAGGAAGTGGCCGCCCGCCTGAAAGGCCTGGCCGAACGGGTGGCGCACATGGAGCAGGAAGCCCAGGGTTATCGCGAACATCTTGAAGAGCAGCGCCAGAAAGCCTTGATCGACCCGCTGACAGGGCTGCCGAACCGGGCGGCCTGGAGCGAGCGGCTCGACCACGAAATCCATCAGTGGCAGCAGCACGGCAACACCCTTCTGCTGGCCATGCTCGACCTCGACCATTTCAAACGCATCAACGATAACTATGGTCATCTGGCGGGCGACAAAGTGCTGAAAATCATCGCCACGGTGCTGCGCAAGCGCCTGCGCGGGACAGATTTCATCGCGCGTTTTGGCGGAGAAGAATTTGTCCTGTTAATGCCCGGCACAGTGCCGGCCGTCGGCGCAAAGCTGTTGGAAAGCTTGCGAGCGGCGGTCGAAGCCTGCCCATTCCATTTCAAAAGCGAGCCGGTGACCATCACCATTTCCATGGGACTGACAGCGTTCAAACCCGGCGAACACAGCGATCTGGTGCTTAAAAGAGCCGATCAGGCGCTGTATCGCGCAAAACATGCCGGGCGTAACCGAGTGGAACTGGGCTGACAGCCAATTGTTCCATTTTGTTTAAAAGCTCGCGCCGACCATTCTCGCGCAAGGCAGTACGTTACACTGTTGCATTACTGTCTTGCGCGTACTGCCTCTACCATGAAATTTCTCACCCTCTTCGTGTCGCTGATCCTGTTGGCCGGCTGTGCCAGCGGACCTCGGTTCGACACCAGCCATCCTTCGGCCAATCACGACAGCCGCGTTCAATTCGTGGTGGTGCATTACACCTCGGCATCGCTGGAACGCTCGTTGCAACTGCTGACCCACGGCGAAGTCAGCAGCCATTACCTGATCGGCGACGACAAAAACGCCACTATCTATAAGTTGATGGACGAAAACCAACGGGCATGGCACGCCGGAGAGAGTGAGTGGCAGGGTCGGACCTGGTTGAACTCCAGCTCCATCGGCATTGAAATCGTCAACCCAGGATTCAAGGAACTCCCGACCGGAGAGCGTTACTGGTATCCCTACAGCGAAGCTCAGGTCCAGTCCTTGATCGTCTTGCTAAAAGACATCAGCAAACGTCACGCCATCAGCCCCCACAGCATTATCGGCCATAGCGACATCGCGCCGTTTCGCAAGCTGGACCCGGGGCCGCTTTTCCCCTGGAAGCGCCTGGCCGCCGAAGGCCTTGGTGTTTGGCCAGACGAGCAGGCCGTGGCGCGGCAACAAGTGCAGTTCGACTCGAAATTGCCGAGCGTCAGCTGGTTTCAGGCGCAGCTGGCCCGCCTCGGTTACGCCACGCCGCAAACCGGTGAGTTGGATGTGGCAACGCGTCACGTGATCGGCGCCTTTCAAATGCATTTCCGGCCGGCCCGCTTCGACGGCATGCCGGATGCGCAGACAGCTGCACTTCTCCAGGTGTTGAATCAGACAAAATAATGACGCCCGCCCGACGGTGCGGGCTTTTTCTCAATCAGCAGCTATAACTCATTGGTAATTCTTCGGATATTCCCATATGCCTGCTGCTCGAGAGACGCTTCGTAGCTGGTTCTATCGCCCGTGGTTTTTGGCGATGCTGGCGGCCGCCCTGAGCAGCGTGTTGCTATTGGCGCTCAGCCTGTTCGTGGCCATTCATCAGATCGAGCAGAACGAAAGTCTGGAAATGAACGCGCAAGGTGAGCGATTCCTTTCGCGCCTGGAGCAGTTGTTCGGGCAACTGCGCGAAGGCCTTGATGATCTGGAGGCCCAACCGCTGCGAACCTGCGACAAAGACATGATCGCCACTTTGCAGCAGGTCACCTTCAATTACCGCTTCGTTTACGAGGCCGCGTATATGGATGCCTCGAAGATCTGCTCCAACCGACCGAGCCAGGAAGGACTGTCGCTGACACGAGCACCGGACATTCAAGACCCCACTTACAGTTATTGGCTGAACACCACCACCGAACCTGATGAAAACCGCGCCGCACTCATGCTCGGACGGGGCAACTTCCGGGTCGCAACCTCTCGCGGACATTTGACCGACATGGTCGACCTGTCGCCGGGCAGCAGTCTTTTGGTGATACTCGACAACGGCACCCGCGCGATTCCGGTGCTGGGCTCCCCGCAAGCCTGGCCACCGACCGTGCCTTGGCCACCGAAGAGCAGCGAAGCCTTGCAAGTCACCCCGACTCGCTTGATTTACCTCATGCCGACCAAAAGCCCCGAATACCAATTGGTGCTGATCACCCCGCGCACCGCCGTGAATGTGCCCACCGCCTGGTGGTGGCTGGTGCCGGCCAGCCTGGCATTGGGAATACTGGTGGGCTTCATGGTGTTTCTGCTGGTGCGTCAGCGGCAATCGCTGGACGCCGAATTGACCGGTGCGATACGACGTGGTGAGTTGCAGGTGTTGTATCAACCGATCTTCGACCTCGACAGCCGCAACTGCGTCGGAGCCGAAGCCTTGCTGCGCTGGCGCCGGCCGGATGGCACCCTGACCAGCCCCGACCTGTTCATTCCGATGGCGGAGAACACCGGGCAGATCCGTCAGATGACCGACTTCGTCCTGCAACGCCTGCTGGAGCAATTGGGGCAGTTGTTGCGGGCCAATCCGCAACTGTACATCTCGGTCAACCTCGCAGCGTGCGATGTCATGGTGCCGCGAATCGGTCAGGTGATGGCGCGCCTGCTGACCTTGCACCGGGTCGCGGCCAAGCAGATTGCCTTTGAGGTGACCGAGCGGGGATTGATTGACGTGGTGGTGGCCCGGGAAAACCTGCAGGCCTTGCGCGATGTCGGGCATCAGGTATTGATCGATGACTTTGGCACCGGCTATTGCAGCCTCGCCTATCTGCAAACCCTGCCGGTGGACTGCCTGAAAATCGACAAGGCGTTCATCGATGCGCTGGGGCATGACGCCGCCAGCAGTGGCGTGGCGCCGCATATCATTCACATGGCCCAGTCGCTGCACTTGAAGGTGATTGCCGAAGGCATCGAACATGAAGCCCAGGCCGCATTCTTGAGCAGTGAAGGGGTGAAGTTCGGTCAGGGCTGGTTGTTCGCCCATGCATTGAGCGCCGTACAGTTCATCGAGCTGATTACCCGGGGTCGGCGACTGGCCGGCCGACGCCTGGATGACGAAGCGTAAACGCGCGTTAAACCGCCAACGCCATGTAGAACTGCGTGCCCTGCCCCGGCCGCGAATAAACCCCCATCCGCCCACCGTGCAACTGCACGATTTCCTTGCACAACGCCAGGCCGAGCCCCGCGCCACCCTTCTTGCGCCCGACCTGCACAAAAGGCTCGAAGATCCGCCCCTGCTGGCCGTAGGCGATGCCCTCGCCATTGTCCTCGACGCTGATGATCACTCGCTCCCCATGACGCCGCGCCTGCAAGCGTATCTGGCCGTCAGGGCCGGTATGGCGCAAGGCGTTGTCGATCAGGTTGTCGAGCACACGGTCCAGTTGCGGTTGATCGGCCTGCAACCACGGTAACGGACCTTGCACCTCCACCAGCAGGTTGATGCCCTTCTCTTGCGCTGTATCAGCGAACCGCGACCGGGCCCGCTCAAGCAGCTCCTCGATGGAACACGGCGCCAGCGAGAGTTTCTGCAGACCGTTCTGGTAGCGGGAGAAGTTCAGCAAGTCGTTGATCAGTTGCATCAAACGCTGCATCTCTTCATTGACGGTGTCCAGAAGGTCCGCTTCTCGCGAGTCCTGCGCAAAGTGCGTGCGCTCCCGAAACAGGCCGAATGCCATGTGCATCCCGGTGACCGGCGTTCGCAACTCATGGGACGCACGCAACACAAACTCGCTGCGCACTCGCTCGAAAGCACGCTGCTCGGTGACGTCATGCAACACCATTACCGCGCCCAGAATCTGGGCCTGGGTATGACTGACCGGCGTCAGGCTGTACGTGAGCAACCGCGACTCGCCATCGACCTCGATACTCAGGTCCTCCGGCGCCCGCTCCAACGTGCCGCCACGCAGCACCAGTTGCAGCTGTTGATCCAGCTCGGGGCGTTCGAGCGCGGCACCCAGCCCCTGACCAAGACGATCGGTGTCCCAACCCAACTGGCGCTGCGCCACCGGGTTGAGGTGTTCCAGATGGCCGTCGCGGTCGATCATCAGCAGCCCGTCATCAATGCTGTCGAGCACCGCCTGCAAACGCTGCTGGCCGGCGAGCAGTTCGTCGATATTAGTGGCCTGATGCTGGCGCAAAGCCTCGGCCATGATCCCGAAACGCTTGGTCAGCAGATTCATTTCCACTGCCGAGGAAATCGGCAGGGTTACCTCGAAATTGCCTTGGCCGATGTTATCGGCGGCCTGGGCCAACGCCTCGATCGGTTCACCGAAACGACGTGCGATCGCATGAGCGGTGACGAAACCGATGATCAGCACCGCCAACCCGACCAGACCGAGCAGGCCGGCAATCAGCAGCGCTCGTTCCCGCGCCTGACGTTGCGTTTCATTGATGGTATCCAGCGCTCGCTTTTGCTCGGTAATCAGCCCGTTGCGCAACACGTTGAGTTTTTCGGCGAGGTCTTCGTTGCCACTCAGTACATGGGACGGATCGTGTGCCTGGTCCAGCGCCTGAAGAAACCGCAGGTAATCGTCCTTGGCCTGCCTGAAACCGTGTTGGCCGCTCTCTTGATTCTGCTCATGGGCGATGCCTTCATCCACCAACTGAAGATAATGCAGTCTGGACGTTTCAAACGCCGCTGGATCCGATTTTTCGCCCAGCATGAGGATCAGTTGATCGCCCAGGGTCTGGCGCATCTTCAGGCCCAGGTCCAGGGTGACGAAATTGTTGCGAATCAGCGCTTCCTGGGTTCCCGCCATCTGCATCACGCTGACCAGACCGAGCAAAAGCCCCAGCAGCGCCACGGTGATCAAGGCGGAAATACTCAGAAAAAGCCGAGTACGCAACTTCATCGCCAGTTTCATCGCGCAGGGCTCACAAGTTGTACTGCTTGCGTTTGCGGTAGAGCGTCGAAGCGTCGATGCCGAGCGTCTTGGCGGCCTGATCCAGGGTGTCGGCGGTGGCGAGGACCGCGCCGATGTGGGCCTTTTCCAGTTCATCCAGGCTCAGCGCAGCGCCGATGCGTGGCGCATTGTTGACGGGGGTTTCGGCCATGCCCAAGTGGCTGATTTCAACCCGTTCCTGTGGACAAATAATGCTCGCCCGCTCGACCACGTTGCGCAGCTCGCGGATGTTCCCGGGCCAGCGATAGCTGAGCAGCGCTTCACGGGCTTCTTCACTGAAAACCCGCGCGGGACGTGCGTATTCCTTGACGAACCGGGCCAGAAAACGCTCAGCCAGGTTCAGAATATCTTCCCGCCGTTCGCGCAGCGGTGGCAGGTGCAAGGTGATGACGTTCAGGCGATAGAGCAAATCTTCACGGAAGCGACCGTCGCGGACCATGTCTTCAAGATTGAGGTTGGTGGCCGCGAGGATGCGCACATCGGCGCGGCGGGTGACCGGGTCGCCGACGCGCTCATATTCCTTGTCCTGGATGAATCGCAGCAACTTTGGCTGCAACGTCAGGGGAAAATCGCCGATCTCGTCGAGAAACAGCGTTCCGCCGTCAGCCTGGTTCACTCGCCCGAGCGTGCTTTCACTGGCGCCGGTGAACGCGCCACGGCTGTGACCGAACAACTCGCTTTCCATCAGTTCGGCGGTCAGCGATGGGCAGTTGATGGTGACGCAGGATTTTTTCGCGCGCTTGCTCCAGCCATGAATGGCCTGGGACAGCTCCCCCTTACCGGTACCGGACTCGCCGAGGATCAGGATGTTGGCATCCGTGCTGGCCACCTGGCGGGCGGTTTCAAGCACCACTTTCATCGCCGGGCTGTGGGAATCCAGACCGTCCTTGGGTTTGCGCACTTCACCTTCCAGCGCCTCCAGACGGGCCGACAGTTGCCGCACTTCCAGTTGCTTGGCGGTGGCAAGGCGCAATTGATCGGGGCTGCACGGCTTGACCAGATAATCAGCGGCGCCGGCCTGGATGGCATCCACCGCGGTGTCCACAGCCGAATGTGCGGTGACGATCACCACGCGCATCCACGGCGCCTGAATGCGCATCTGCGCCAACACGTCGAGGCCATTGTCCTCGCCGAGGCGCAAATCGAGGAAGCACAGGTCGAACACCTGGCGTTGCAGCAGCGCATCGGCCTGCGCCGCGCTGGTGGCGGTGGCGACGCTGTAGCCTTCATCTTCGAGGCAGTATCGGAACGTTCGCAGGATGGCGGATTCGTCGTCCACCAGCAGAATGCGGCCTTGATGCTCAGTGGCTGATTCCATTTTCCTACGCTCCTTAAAGAATGATCTTGGTTTAGTCCCGGAATAATCGGGCAAGTTGCATGGTTGATTCTGGTCGATTCCGGCTACAGCAGGGTAGCTCGCCCCTCACCCTACGGCTAATCACCTGATTTTGTTGTTTTTTTATCAGATAGCCGGCTTTCAGGTGATTCCCCATCTTTCCTTGTGACATCCACGCCCTCCCCGCAATTCAAAAAAAATGAAAGTTCCTACAAATCCATCGTGCATTACGCACGACTGTGGAAGAGCCATCGTGCAGGATGCGTCCGGCATGATTTTCATGAAAATCATAACTAGCTGATTTTATTGATATTTATCGTCGCTAAAAGCTGGCATGCAGGCTGCAACAACCTGATTAACCAGGGCATTCAGAAACGAGGCCCATAACAAGATCACTACAGAGTGGGAGGAGCTTCAGGATGAATCGCCAACGTGCCGCCCAATTGCGAATCTCGCCACTGCATATCCAGCAAGGCCTGTTTGCTGTTCTGGCGCTTTTGATCACCTTGATCGGCGGCCAGCAGTTTCAGCGTTGGGAGCAGAGCCAGCAGCAAGAAGCGCCACGCGTGTCGATTCAGCATCCGACCCAAACCCACTTCAGCGCCGTCAGCAGCAGCTTCGCTGACAGCGCTCCGACGCGAATGATGGATGTCGACCAGGCTCAGCCTGCGGACGAGCTGACACGTCAGGAGCGTTGGGTGTTCTAGACACACGAACTTGGCGCGCTCGCGGCGCCGGGAAACGCACCACAAGTAGCCTCTCTAAATAGAAGCGTAAGGAGAATCACCATGTTGAGCTGGGCAATCACATTCTTGATCATTGCCATCATCGCTGCAGTACTGGGCTTCGGTGGTATCGCGGGCACCGCCACGGGTATCGCCAAGATTCTCTTTGTCGTGTTCCTGGTGATGTTCATTGCTTCGTTCTTCTTTGGCCGTCGCGGTCGAGGTTGAAGATGAGCGTTTCACCCAAAACGTTGGCAGCCGCCCTGCTCCCGGGCGGCAGTGCCATCGCGATGGCAGCCAGGCGCGGTGAAGAAAACAACTGAAGAAAGATCCGGGCTGGTACCGAATTTGTCACACGAAAGAAGCAGCATTGCTTCTCTCCAATGCGCTACCTGAGGAAGGTAGACGCATGACCAAGGGGTCGGGACGTTCTGCCTGTTTCAGGGGCGGAGTGACCTACGGGTACAGGGAGTACCTGCGAAAGGGCCGGGTCAGGAAAAAGCTGCGACGCAAGCTCGTCTTCCCTCCATGGCTCGACGGGCTTGCGAAGAGCTTGCGCGCAACGCTTTGAAATAGAGCGATCCATCCGGTTTCGCTGTTCCAACCTCTCATTCGCACGACTAATCACCGGAAAATACTTTTCCCGGTGTTTCTTTCGTGACCGTACATCGAGAAAAAACTGCCTTATTTTGCAGCGATTTCTCACCTCTGATTGTCGGATTTTTCTGAAATCCCCCTCCCGCACCACTGATCAAAAAACACCCAGCCTGCCCGGAGATGGCCGGTTCACGGCACATATGCCTGCCGAAATGTCACATTCGAACCGTTTGCGACGTCGCTTTCAGTGAAAAAACCTCATGCCGATTCGGCATAGGGTAGGCGTTTACGGCATTAGACGTCGCATCCTTGCATCGGAATAGTTGCGCCTTTTTTCGCCTGCCAGAGAGCCATAAATACTCGCTCCGGGGCACCTTATACGGGGGCAGATGCACAAGACTTTTTCGCCAAAAGCGTTCCAGTTCCCGCATCTGCCTGAGTCAAACGCAAGTAAGGGTAAAGATATGAAGAAGGCAAAGCTTAGCCTCGCCTGGCAGATCCTGATCGGTCTGGTATTGGGGATTGCAATCGGTGCGCTGCTCAACCATTTCAGTGCCGAAAAGGCTTGGTGGATCAGCAACGTTCTGCAACCAGCAGGCGATATCTTTATCCGTCTGATCAAGATGATCGTGATCCCGATCGTGATCTCGTCGTTGATCGTCGGTATTGCGGGCGTCGGTGACGCGAAGAAACTCGGCAGCATCGGCCTCAAGACGATCATCTACTTCGAAGTCGTCACCACCATCGCCATCGTCGTTGGCCTGCTGCTCGCCAACCTGTTCCACCCGGGTGCCGGCATCGACATGAGCACCCTGGGTACCGTGGATATTTCCAAGTACCAGGCGACCGCCGCCGAGGTACAGCATGAACACGCGTTCATCGAAACCATCCTCAACCTGATCCCATCCAACATCTTCGCGGCCATGGCCCGCGGCGAAATGCTGCCGATCATCTTCTTCTCGGTACTGTTCGGTCTCGGTTTGTCGAGCCTGAAGCCCGAGTTGCGCGACCCGCTGGTAACGATGTTCCAAGGCGTGTCGGAAAGCATGTTCAAGGTCACCCACATGATCATGAACTACGCCCCGATCGGCGTGTTCGCACTGATCGCGGTGACCGTGGCCAACTTCGGCTTCGCGTCCCTGCTGCCGCTGGCCAAACTGGTGATCCTGGTTTACGTCGCCATCGCCTTCTTCGCCTTCGTGGTGCTGGGCCTGATCGCTCGCCTGTTCGGTTTCTCGGTGATCAAGCTGATGCGCATCTTCAAGGATGAGCTGGTACTGGCCTACTCCACCGCCTCCTCCGAAACCGTGCTGCCGCGCGTGATCGAGAAGATGGAAGCCTACGGCGCACCGAAAGCCATTTGCAGTTTCGTGGTACCGACTGGTTACTCGTTCAACCTCGACGGTTCGACCTTGTATCAAAGCATCGCGGCAATCTTCATTGCCCAGCTCTACGGCATCGACCTGTCGATCAGCCAGCAGTTGCTGCTGGTACTGACCCTGATGGTCACCTCCAAAGGCATCGCCGGCGTTCCGGGCGTGTCCTTCGTGGTGCTGCTGGCAACCTTGGGCAGCGTGGGTATCCCGCTGGAAGGCCTGGCGTTCATCGCCGGTGTCGACCGCATCATGGACATGGCGCGTACCGCGCTGAACGTGATCGGCAACGCCCTGGCCGTATTGGTCATCGCCCGTTGGGAAGGCATGTACGACGACGCCAAGGGCCAGCGCTACTGGAACTCCCTGCCGCACTGGCGCAGCAAGGAAAAGCTGCCGGTCGGCGAAGTGTCCAACAACTAAACCTGTAGGAGCCGGCTTGCTGGCGATCTGGACACCGCGGTTTATCAGACATACCGCGTTATCGTTCATCGCCAGCAAGCCGGCTCCTACAAAGATGTGGCGCTTATATGAACCCCGGAAAAATCCGGGGTTTGTCGTTTCTGGCTACCCCGCTATCATTCGCCGCATTCTTCGGGGGATTTACTGATGCTCAATGGCCTTTGGCTTGGCTTCTTCATTGTGGCGGCCGTGTCGGCGCTGGCGCAGTGGCTGATCGGCGGGAATGCCGGGATCTTCGCGGCGATGGTGGAAAGCATTTTCGCCATGGCCAAGTTGTCGGTCGAGGTCATGGTCCTGCTGTTCGGCACCCTCACCCTCTGGCTCGGTTTTCTGCGGATCGCCGAAAAAGCCGGGATCGTCGAGTGGCTGGCCAGAGCGCTGGGCCCGCTGTTCCTGCGCCTGATGCCAGAAGTGCCGGCCGGTCACCCCGCCATCGGCCTGATCACCCTGAACTTCGCCGCCAACGGCCTGGGCCTGGACAACGCCGCCACGCCAATCGGCCTTAAAGCCATGAAGGCGCTGCAAGAGCTCAACCCCAGCGACACCATTGCCAGCAACGCGCAGATCCTGTTCCTGGTGCTCAACGCCTCCTCCCTGACCCTGTTGCCGGTGACGATCTTCATGTACCGCGCGCAGCAAGGCGCGCCGGATCCGACGCTGGTGTTCCTGCCGATCCTGCTGGCCACCAGTTGCTCGACCATCGTCGGCTTCCTGGCTGTCGCGTTCATGCAACGCCTGCGCGTGTGGGACCCGGTGGTGCTGGCCTATATGATTCCCGGTGCCCTGATCCTTGGTAGTTTCATGGCGTTGCTGGCAACGCTCTCGGCCACCGCGCTAGCCAGTTTGTCGTCGATCCTCGGCAATCTGACGCTCTTCGGGATAATCATGCTGTTCCTGGTGATCGGCGCGCTGCGCAAAGTGAAGGTCTACGAGGCCTTCGTGGAAGGTGCGAAAGAAGGCTTCGACGTGGCGAAGAATCTGCTGCCGTATCTGGTAGCGATGCTCTGTGCCGTCGGTGTACTACGGGCGTCCGGGGCGCTGGATTTCGGCCTCGACGGGATTCGGCACCTGGTGGAATGGGCAGGTTGGGACACGCGTTTCGTCGACGCGCTGCCGACAGCAATGGTCAAACCGTTCTCCGGCAGCGCCGCGCGGGCGATGCTGATCGAAACCATGAAGACGTCCGGGGTAGACAGCTTCCCTGCCTTGGTAGCGGCGACGATTCAGGGCAGTACCGAGACGACGTTCTATGTGCTGGCCGTGTACTTCGGTGCGGTGGGGATTCAGCGGGCACGGCATGCGGTGGGGTGTGCGTTGCTGGCAGAGCTGGCCGGGGTGCTCGGCGCCATTGGCGTCTGCTACTGGTTCTTCGGCTAACCACAAACCCTGTGGGACCGGCTTGCTCGCGAAGGCGTCCTGTCAGTCAACATCAATACTGAATGACATACCGCTTTCGCGAGCAAGCCCGCTCCCACATTAGGTCCGTGCAAGGCTTCACGGTCGCGGTGGCGGCGCGACTTTCTGTCCTTGCTCAACCGCCCAATCCACCACCTGCGCCGTCAGCTCATCGCTCGCCAGGCCAAACCCGGCCACCACCGCCGGCACCTTCACATCGCTCAGCGGCTGACGCACTTCGAAGCGCCGGCTGGCGAGAATGCGCTGGTCGTAACCACGCACCAGCAACGCATCCAGACGCACAACGACACTCGCCGCGGTGCCTTGGTATTCAGTCTGGAACGCTTGCAAACTCCCGCCCAACTCCAGATCCGCCTGGAAATTGCTGTCATCGGTGCTCAACAACGGCACCCGTCCATCGCGCTGGAAACCATCGAGCAGACGATTGCGCAGCAGCACCGGCGCCGGATCGCTCCAGCGTGAAGCCTTGTAGCTGCTGATCAGGTCGCCTTGCGGTATCACGGCGATTTGCGGACTGTTCAACGCCTCGCTGGCCTGCGGTTTGGTGAGGCGCAGTGACCAGCGTTGCGCCGTGCCATAACTGCCCGAAACGCTGCCCTGGACCGAGGGCAACCGGTAGACGTCGGACGGTTCGGACTTGGGCAGGATCGAGCAGGCGCTGGTCAGCGTAAAAACGCCGAGGAGGGCGATGTGAGTCAGCTTCATGGCGTGAACTCCTTGTTCTTGTCATTGCCCAGCAAGTAACCGCTCGGGTTGGCTTCCAGGCGCTGGGAGATGGCGCGCAACGAGGTCAGGGTGTCGCGCAACTCACGTACAGCCGGGGCCAGGCCATTGAGGCCTTGCATGCCGCTGTTGAGCGAATCCTGGTTGTTGGTGAGCAATTTGTTGATGGTTGCGCTGCTTTGTTCCAGCGACTTCATGGCTTGCTCGGCGCTGCCGAACATCTGCGTGCCCTGATCGGTGAGCAGGCCGTTGGCGTTGCGCATCAGGGCGGCGGTCTGTTCCAGCGTCGCCGTCGCTTGTTTACCGATGGCAGAGAGTTGCTGCATCGCCTGACGGATGTCACCGCGCTGATCGGCGATGGTGCCGGTGGTTTGTTCCAGGTGTTCGAGGGTCTTGCTGATGCGCTCGACGTTTTCCGACGAAAACATCTGATTGGCGTTGTGCATCAACACGTTCACGCCGGCCATCAAGTCGTTGCTGTCGTTGAGCAAACGGGCGATGGGCGAGGGCGAGGCCACAATCGTCGGCAAGTTGCCGTCGTGGCCCTTGAGCGTCGGGCTCTGCGGCGTGCCGCCACTGAGCTGGATGATCGAGGTCCCGGTGATCCCGGTCAGCGCCAGTTTGGCCTGGGTGTCTTCCTTGATCGGCGTATCGCCGCCGAGGCGAATCCGCGCCAGCACGCGACGCGGGTCTTTCGGGTCCAGGCGCAAGCTCACCACATCGCCGACCTTGATCCCGCTGTACTGCACGGCGCTGCCCTTGGACAGGCCGCTGACCGCCTCGTTGAAGACGATCTCGTAATCCTTGAACTCGGTGTCGACGCTGGACTTGGCCAGCCACAGACCGAAGAGCAGGGCGCTTGCCACTACAATCACGGTGAACAGGCCGATCAATATGTGATGGGCTCGGGTTTCCATGTCAGACCTCGTTAAGCTGTTGAGCGGCTGACAGCGCCGCGCGGCCGCGAGGGCCATGGAAGTATTCGTGAATCCACGCGTCGTCGGTTTCCGACACCTTGTCGATGGCGTCCGCCACCAGCACTTTCTTCTGCGCCAGCACCGCCACGCGGTCGGTGATGGTGTAGAGCGTGTCGAGGTCGTGGGTCACCAGAAACACACTCAGCCCCAACGCGTCGCGCAGGGTCAGGATCAATTGATCGAACGCTGCCGCGCCAATCGGATCGAGGCCGGCGGTGGGCTCGTCGAGGAACAGGATGTCCGGGTCCAGCGCCAGCGCCCGGGCCAGTGCCGCGCGCTTGATCATGCCGCCGGACAGCGAAGCGGGGTACTTGTCCGCCGCCGACAGCGGCAACCCGGCCAACGCCAGTTTCACCGCCGCCAGGTGTTCGGCATCGTTGCGGCTCAGCCCGGCGTGTTCGATCAGGGGCAGGGCGACGTTCTCGGTCACGGTCAGCGAAGAGAACAGCGCGCCTTTCTGAAACAGCACACCGAAGCGCCGTTCGACCATCGAGCGCTCGTGCTCGGACAGGGTCGGCAGGTTTTTACCAAACACTTTCACCACACCTTCGCTGGGCTGGCGCAGGCCGACAATGCTGCGCAACAGCACCGACTTGCCACTGCCGGAACCGCCGACCACCGCGAGGATTTCGCCCTTGTACAAATCCAGGTCGAGGTTCTCGTGCACGCTCTGGCGACCGAAGCGATTGCACAGCCCACGGACCTCAATCACCGCCTCGGAGGGCGCTCGGGGTAGACGACTCACCAGCCCATCTCCATGAAAAACAGCGCGGCCACGGCGTCGAGCACGATCACCACGAAAATCGACTGCACCACGCTCGACGTGGTGTGCGCCCCGACGGACTCGGCGCTGCCGCTGACCTTGAAGCCTTCAAGGCAACCAATGGCGGCGATCAGGAAGGCGAAGATCGGCGCTTTGACGATGCCGACCAGAAAGTGCTGAACGCCGATGTCGGTTTGCAGCAGCGACAAGAACATCGCCGGCGAGATATCCAGCGCCACGGCGCAGACCACGCCACCGCCGACAATCCCAGAGAGCATCGCCACAAAGGTCAGCATCGGCAGCGCCACCAGCAGCGCCAGCACGCGTGGCACCACCAGCAACTCCATCGGGTCGAGACCCAAGGTGCGGATGGCGTCGATTTCTTCGTTGGCTTTCATCGAGCCGATCTGCGCGGTAAACGCACTGGCGGTGCGCCCGGCCATCAGGATTGCGGTCAGCAACACGCCGAATTCACGGAGGAAGGAGAACGCCACCAGGTCCACGGTGAAGATGCTCGCACCGAAACTCGCCAGCACCGTTGCGCCGAGAAACGCCACCACGGCGCCTACCAGGAAGGTCAGCAGGGCAACGATGGGGGCAGCGTCGAGGCCGGTCTGTTCGATGTGCGCGACCATAGGCGTGATGCGCCAGCGCTTCGGGCGGAACAGCCCACGGGCGATGGTTTCGAGAATCAGACCGACGAAGCCCAGCAGTTGCAGGGTGTCTTGCCAGACGGCATCCACTGCGCGGCCGATACGGGTCAGCAACTGAATGCCGACGCTGATTTCCGCTTCCTTGATCGGTACGCAGAAGTCGGTCATCGAGCAATAAACGGTCTGCAACAACGCACGATCGGCGACAGACAAGGTGCAATCAGGATGTTCAGCGGATTTTCCTAGACGGTCCGAACCGAGCAATTCCACCAACAGCGATGCGCCGGCGGTGTCGAGCGCGCCGAGGCCATTGAGGTCAATGTGGGTTTTGTCGTCGTATTGGCCGCGAAGCTTTTCGCTCAGGTCCTTGAGTTCGGCGTAATGGGCAAGCGTCCAGTCACCCGTCACCCGCAACTGAGCGGGGGAGTGAGCGGCGTCCAGTTGGGCATTGCCGGCCATTGTGCTGCTGGTCATAAGCTCCGTGCTTGTTCGGCTGTTACGCAGAGCTACGTAATAGCACGAACCGCATTACTTTTCTTTGGTCGGTGTGCTGTCCGTGATCGTGAAGCGCAACACGCCGATCAACTGGCCGTCCTCGGTCAGCACCCGAACCTGCCACTTGCCCGCCGGGTTACCGGGGAAGTTCTGCTTGTGGGTCCAGGCGCGATAGCCTTCCTTGCGCCCGCCGTGGATGTCCAGGGCGATGCGGTCGACCTCTTTGCCGTTGAACTGCCACACATGGTAAATGCGCTCGTCGAGACCGCGCGGGGCGTTGATCGCGGTGTAGGCGTACAGGCCATCGCCACGGATCTGCTCGGCACTGACTTCTTCCAGACTCTTGCCCGGCGTGCGGTCCTGCATCTGGGTGCTGATTGCCACATCGGTCATCCACAGCGTGGCTGGCGGCACCCACGAGCGCAACACCCAACCCACGCCGCCGATGCCGACGGTGATGCTCAGGATTGCCAGCGCATTTCGCACGGTGCGAATAGGGAAGATCGACGCCAGGCTCGGGAACGACAGCACGACGGCGGTGCCCAGCGCCAGTTTGAAACTCTGGGAGGTGGTCAGGTGCAGGATGACGGGCAGGGCGGTCAGCAGCGCGGCAAACAGCGTCAGCGTATGCAACGCCAGGAACGCCCAGCGCCGGGGCGCCAGCCACTTGTAGTAGAGCGGATCAGTGATGGAAATCAGCGCGGCGATGCCCAGCAGCCCGGTGAAGAACAACTGGCCGCTGTTCCAGGTGGTGGTGATGAAAAAGAACGGCAGGACAAAAAACAGGCTTTCCTGGTGGATCATCTGCGTCGCATAACGCAGCAACGGCTGGGGAATTTCCCGTTTGAAGATTCGGGTGAAGAGCTTGGTGAGGCTGTTTTCCAGCATCAGCCAGATCCAGCTCAACACCATGATGATGGTGATCCACGTCGCCAGGCCTTGCTGACGATCCACCAGCATGAAGCTGCCGACCCCGGAAATGAAACCGCCGAGCGCAATGACCCCGGGATAGCGCTTCATCAGTTCGAGGATGCGCTGTACGAACAAGGTCAGGGTAGGCATTCGGCGGTTCACAGTAGTCGTAGGAAAAAACCCCGACAGGTTACCGCCCGGAGGGCGGTGTGGCGAGGGTGAAGTAGCGTTCGCTGGCCTACGCAAAACTGTAGGAGCCGGCTTGCTGGCGATGGACTCAAAGGCACCGCGTTTATTCAGAAAATACGCGTTATCGTTGACGACCATCGCCAGCAAGCCGGCTCCTACAGGGGTTGGTTATTGCTTACGGTGGAGGCGCCAGGCCAACAGCCCGAGCACCATCAAAACGAACACCCCGGCAATTGCCCACAACACCTGGTCATAACTCATCAACGGCTTCTCGATCCGCAGATAACCTGGCTGCAGGAGCAATTCACGCATGGCCTTGTTGGCTTTTTCCAGCGTAACCCCCTGGAGTTCCTTGGCCGGGTCGGCGAAGCGGCCGTCCTCGTAGTCGCTCAACGCGCTCCAGTAGTAATCGGCCAACGCGCTGTTGCCTTGCACGGCCCAGGCCTGGCGCGCGATGGCAGCCTGCTTGAGGCGGTTGAAGGTGGCGGCGTCCAGGCCGTCCTTGAGCAACCCAGCCTTCAACTCATCCAGCACCTGTTCCGCCGCTGTCACATCGTCGCGCTCAAGGTCGGCGTTGAGGCTCATGAAACCCACGCCGCCAAACACTTCGCGCTCGGCGGAGGGGCCATAGGACAGACCATGGGCGAGGCGCATCTGGCGATAGAGCGCCCAGTCCAGATAATCCTTGAGCAGGTCGAAGGTTTCGTCGTGCTGATCCGCCAGCACGGGCTCCGGCACCAGCCAGTGCAACTTGGCACCCGCGCCGACAATACCGTGACTCAACGTGCGTTCATGGGCCGCGCTGGCGTTGATCTCCGGCAGCGGCGGGTGATCGGTAGGGTCAACCGCATCAAGCTCGCCCCAGGCCCGCTCCAGATAACCCGGCAGCAAGCGGTCGAGGTCGCCGACCACGATCAGGGTCATGTTATTGGGCGCGTACCAGGCCTTGCGTACCGTCTCCAGTTGTTCGCGGGTCAGGTAATCGACCTCGGCCCGCTCCGGGCATTTAAGGCCCAGTTCCACGGCCAGTTGATTGCTCGCGGTGTGGCCCAGGTCCTGACGATCCAGCCACCGTTGCAGGTGCGAGTAATGGCCGCCGTCTTCGCGCTCGACCACTTTCTTGGCAGCGTTGATCGCGTTGTCGTCGATTCGGGTCTGGGTCAACAGCGCCAACAGCAAGTCGAGGACCTTGCGCTGGTTTTTCGCCGGGGCTTCGATGACGAACGTGGTGTCGGCGTTGCTGGTGTAGGCGTTCCACTCGCCGCCCAGCGCCTGCATGCGCTCTTCCAGACCACCTTCACCGGTGGCGTCGATGCCACTGAACAGCAAGTGTTCGAGCAGGTGCGGCAGCTCCTTGTCGGCGCAGTTGAAATCATCGATGCCGACGCCGACCACCAGGCGAATCGCCACATGCCCGCGCTCGGTGCCGGGCTTGAGCAGCAATTGCAGGCCGTTGGGCAGCGTATAGCCCTCGACCTGGAAGCGGTCCAGGGCAAACGAGGGGAATGAACCGAGCAACAGGCAGGCGAACAACAAACAACGCATAGCGAGTTTCCATACGGCTGGTTTGGAGATCCGTGTCGTCAGTCAGGGCCTCTTCGCGAGCAAGTCGAACCGTCGCACCGCCGCTCCCACAGAGGAATGCATTTCAAATGTGGGAGCGGGCTTGCTCGCGAATGGCCATCAAGCTGAATACATATAACTGACTGACCACACTGCCAGACGTTCAAGGCGAATGTGTGATGTCAGCCAAATCATCTACAGCGAGCGCACCGGTGTCAGACGTTTCCAGCACCACGTAAGCACTGCTGCAAAACAGAGAATTCAGGCGCTTCATGTCGGCGATCAGCTCCAGGTGCAGCGAACTGGTCTCGATACTCTGCACAATCTTACGTTGCAACCGGCTGACGTGAGCATGGGCCAGGCGGCGTTCCTGTGCACGGAAGCGACGCTTCTCCCGCAGCAACTGGCGGGCACTTTCCTTGTCGGCGCTGAGGAACACCGACAACCCCAGGCGCAAATTGGAAATCAGCTGGCTGTGCAGCCCCGCCAATTCGTCCAGGCCGACCTCGGAAAAAGACCGGCGCTGCGAGGTTTTCTGTTGCTGCACCTTGCGCAACATGCGCTCGATCAGGTCGCTGGCGAGTTTGAGGTTGATCGCCAGTTCAATGATTTCCGCCCAACGTCGACTGTCCTGCTCGCTGAGGTCTTCACGGGGCATTTGCGCCAGATAGAGCTTGATCGAGTTGTAGAGCGCATCCACATCATCGGTCAGGCGACGCATTTCCTGGGTGACGGCAGTTTGCTTGCCGCGCAGCACGTCGAGCATGGCTTCGAGCATGCTGTCGATCAGATCGCCGATGCGCAGGGTTTCCCGGACAGCGTTGGCCAGCGCCAGGCTGGGGGTGACCAGCGCCGTCGGATCAAGGTGCCGCGGTTTGGCCGTGCCGTTGATTTCCGGGCGTTCCGGCAAGAGCCATGCGCACAGCCTGGCCATTATCCCGACCGTCGGCAGCAAGATCAGGCAGCGAGCCGTGTTGTAGAGCAGGTGGAAGCCGATGACCATTTCCTGGGGGCTGAAGTCGAGGCTGTCGATCCAGTGCACCAACGGGTCGAGCACCGGAATGATCAGCAACAGGCCGATCAGCTTGTACAGCAGGCTCCCGAGCGCCACCTGACGGCCCGCGGCGTTCTGCATGCTGGTGCTCATGAACGCCAGAATGCCGCTGCCGATGTTGGCGCCGATCACCAGGCCGATGGCCACCGGCAAGCTGATCACGCTGGCGCCGGCCAGGGTCGCGGTCAGCAGGACGGCGGCCAGGCTGGAGTAGGAAACCATCGCGAACAGGGCGCCGACCAAGGCATCGAGCAGGATGTCGCCGGTCAGCGAGGCGAAGATGACCTTGACCCCTTGCGCCTGGGTGATCGGCGCCGCCGCTTCGACGATCAGTTGCAGGGCCAGAATGATCAGGCCCAGACCGATGGCCACCCGGCCCATCTGGCCGAGCCGCGTCTGTTTGCGCGACAGGAAGAAAATCACCCCGAGAAAAATCAGCAGCGGTGACACCCATGACAAATCGAACGTCAGCACCCGCGCCATCAACGCCGTACCCACGTCGGCGCCGAGCATGGTCGCCAGCGCAGGCATCAGCGCCATCAGGCCCTGGCCGACAAAGGAGGTGACGAGCATGGCGGTGGCGTTGCTGCTCTGGACCATGGCGGTCACGACTATGCCGGCGATGAACGCCAGCCAGCGCTTGGACATGTTCTGGCCGATCACATGACGCAGGTTGGAACCGTAGACCCGCAGGATGCCGGTTCGGACGATGTGCGTGCCCCAGATCAACAAGGCCACGGCAGATAACAAATTGAGCAGGGTGAGCATAAGGGCCCCCTGTGGTGGTAGCGCCCCAAAGGAGCAAGTTGACGGTGCCGCGCGACTTTCTACGTTGTGTACTTAAGCTGTAGTTGGCTAACGGTCTGCGCGCCAGCATCGCATAGCTAAAGAGGCGATTGAAACAAAACTGTCATGAAATCAGGGCCTGGCGACCGCACAAAAAAATGTGGGAGCGAGCCTGCTCGCGATGAGGCCGTCACATTCAACATTGATGTTGACTGACTGGCCGCTATCGCGAGCAGGCTCGCTCCCACAGGTTTTACATTCGGCTTACTGCCCAGGAATATCCTTGCGCAGTTTCACCGGATCCTGCTGTTTCTTCTTCTTCGCAATCGCGGTGCGCATCTTGATGTTGATCGCTTCCACGGCCAGCGAGAACGCCATGGCGAAGTAGACGTAGCCTTTTGGCACGTGCACATCGAAGGATTCGGCAATCAGCACGGTACCGACGATCAGCAGGAACGCCAGCGCCAGCATCTTCAGCGACGGGTGCTTGTCGATGAACGAGCTGATGGTGCCGGAAGCCAGCATCATCACCAGCACAGCCACAACAATCGCCGCGACCATGACCGGTACGTGGGAGACCATGCCGACGGCGGTGATCACCGAGTCCAGCGAGAACACGATGTCGATGATCGCGATCTGGATGATGGTGTAGAGGAAGTTACCGCCCTTGCCACCCGGCTCTTCATTGGTTTCGTCTTCACCTTCCAGCGCGTGGTACATCTCTTGCGAGCTCTTCCACAACAGGAACAGACCACCGAAGAACAGGATCAGGTCTCGCCCGGAAATGCCCTGGCCGAACACTTCGAACAAGTCAGCGGTGAGGCGCATGACCCAGGTGATCGACAGCAGCAACAGAATCCGCGTAACCATGGCCAGCGCCAGGCCGAAGATTCGGGTGCGCGCCTGCATGTGCTTGGGCATGCGGCTGACCAGGATCGAAATCATGATGATGTTATCGATACCCAGGACGATTTCCAGGGCGGTCAGGGTAAAGAAGGCAACCCAGATTTCAGGGTTGGTCAGCCATTCCATGTGTATTCCTTTGAGCGAGTGTTAAACCACAAAGGGCCCAAGCTTCAAAAAACGAAGCCTGGACCCCCAGTGGTGAGTCTTGGGCTTATAGAGTGCTGAACAGCGGAAAAATCCCCATCAGCAATGCTGCAACCAGTATGCACATGCACACCAGCACTGCCCATTTCAGGGTAAAGCGCTGATGGTCACCGAAGTCGATACCGGCCAGGGCCACCAACAAATAGGTCGATGGTACCAGCGGGCTCAGCAAGTGGACGGGCTGACCGACGATCGAGGCACGTGCCATTTCAACCGCGGTTATACCGTAATGACTGGCCGCTTCGGCAAGTACTGGTAACACGCCGTAATAAAATGCGTCGTTCGACATGAAGAACGTGAACGGCATGCTCACCAGCGCGGTGATCACGGCCAGGTACGGGCCGAGGAAATCCGGGATGACCGCCAACAGGCTCTTCGACATCGCATCGACCATGCCGGTGCCCGACAGGATACCGGTGAAGATGCCTGCCGCGAAGATCAAACCGACCACTGCCAGCACGCTGCCGGCGTGGGCTGCAACGCGATCCTTCTGCTGTTGCAGGCAAGGATAGTTGACGATCATGGCAATACTGAACGCCACCATGAACAGCACCGGCAACGGCAGCAGGCCTGCGATCAGGGTGCACATCAGTGCGAATGTCAGGGCACCGTTGAACCAGATCAGCTTTGGACGACGGGCGTCCGGGAACTGCGAAACGCTGATTTCGCTGTGGTCGATTTCATCGCCCACCAGGTGCAGCTCACCCAGACGCGCACGTTCACGTTTGCCGTAGAAGTAAGCGATGGCCAGGATGGCCAGGACACCGGCACCCATCGCCGGAATCATCGGTACGAAGATCGCCGACGGGTCCACATGCAACGCACTGGCTGCACGGGCAGTCGGACCGCCCCAGGGCGTCATGTTCATCACGCCACCGGCGAGGATGATCAGGCCAGCCATAATCCGCGGGCTCATGCCGATGCGGCTGTAGAGCGGCAGCATGGCGGCCACGCAGATCATGTAAGTGGTCGCGCCGTCACCATCGAGGGAAACGACGAGCGCCAGTACGGCGGTGCCGACCGAAACTTTCAACGGGTCGCCCTTGACCAGTTTGAGGATCTTGCGCACGGCCGGGTCGAACAGGCCGGAGTCGATCATCAGGGCGAAGTAGAGGATGGCGAACATCAGCATCACGCCGGTCGGCGCAAGCTTGGTGATGCCTTCGAGCATCATCGGGCCGATCTTCGGCGCAAAACCGCCGAACAGGGCGAAGACGATTGGAATGATGATCAGGGCGATCAGCGCGGACAGGCGCTTGGTCATGATCAGGAACATGAACGTGATGACCATGGCGAAGCCAAGGAAAGTCAGCATGGGAATACTCCAGGCGTAGCGCGGCTAGGGAATGGGCGAACCGGGTAGGTCAGCGCAGAACGGGAAGCACGAGGCGTACGGGCGGAGTTGCGGCGAAGCGGCGGGTATCAAAGGACATCAGGGTCACCATTGTTGTTGTTAAATGGGCTGTGCGAGCGATAAAACACTGGCATTGGCCGACCGGTCTGTTGCCGGTAGTGGGGGCGATCCTAATCGGGGAAGCTTTCACCCAGCTTTCGCTGATGAAAGCATTGACCGGAAGTGCAACCGGTCGTCGGACGGGGGCAGGGAGTCAGACCGTGTTGAGGCCTTCGCGAGCAAGCCCGCTCCCACATTGAAATGCGTACCCACTGTGGGAGCGGGCTTGCTCGCGATGGCGTCGGAACATACGCAACAGGAGGAAATGTGATGAACGAACTTCACACAGGCGGCTGCCACTGCGGACAACTGCGCTATCAATTCAGCGGACCTTTGAGAGACATCGCCCACTGCCACTGCTCAATCTGCCGGCGAGTCAGCGGCGGGATCGTGACCACCTGGATCACCGTGCCCGCATCGACCTTTGAATGGCTGAAAGGCACACCGGCGCAGTACGCCTCGTCATCCAGTTGCGTACGATATTTCTGCCCGAACTGTGGGGCGCAACTCGCGCTGGTGACACACCTCAGTCCCGAGAGCATCGACCTGACCATCGCCACCCTCGATCATCCCGAGCAGGCTCCGGCCGAGCGGCACATCTGGACCGACAGCCGTCTGCCCTGGCTGCACCTGGACGAACACCTGCCGGGCGAAGCCGAAGAAACACTCTGATCAAAAAATAGACAGGTCCAGTGGCCGGATCGCCCCCATCCAGATGGCATGTTCGGTGTGGTCGAGCAGATCGTCGCCGGTGTCCGGGTGCAGGAACACCACCAAACCCTTGCGGTTGAGCGCCAGCCACGGCAACACGTCGCCGATGAGTTCCGGCCCGAATGCCAGTTGGCAACTCCAGTCCGGGTGCGGGCCGACCGGACGTTCGTGCACCCGACCCATTTTCAGCGGGAACAGCTGTGCCGCCCGCTCACACAAGGTTCGCGCCTGGTCGATGGTGCTGGCGTCGAAATACACGTGGGCGTGGTAACCCTTGATCTGTTGCATCTGAAACCCTCTGAATCCCTGTCGAACCCTCACCGTCTCCCACAGGTCAAATGCTATACACCCAGGAAACGGAGCCCAGCCATGAAAAATGCCGAAACCCCGGTGGTAAAAGTGGTGCTTTATGGTGCCATGAGTAGCCTGGGCAGTGCGCTGATGGCTGAGATGCTGCGGCGGCAACACGAAGTGATCGCCATCCTCGATGACTTGACGGCACTCGCGCCACGTCCGGGTTTACGCACCAAGACGGGCGACCTGTTTGAGGCCGAGCGCGTCAAACAAAGCGTTGCAGGCTGTTCGGCCGTCATCTGTCTATTAGACGCACCAGGCTTGCCGTTCAACAGCGAACACGTTGAAAAAACCATTGTTCCGGGCCCGGTCGAACAGGTGCTCGCCGTCGATGCGCTGATAGCCGGCATGCAGGCTGCCGGCATTGCCCGACTGTTTCTGGTGGGGGATTTCGAGGTGTTGGACGATCCGGAGATTGAGGATCAACTGCAACGCCACGCCGCCGAAGAAATCCGCGAATCCCTGCAAAGCAGTAAGTTGCACTGGACGCTGGTGAATGCACCGCGTGGCATCCCGGGGCTGACGATCGAGCATTTCAGCCACGCCAGCAGCAGCCTGGAACCGGGGCTGGCCGAACCGCTGGATCGCTTGAAACGTGTCGCGATAGGGATCGCCGATGAAATGCACTTCAATCTTCACGTGGGCGAACACGTGAATTTCGTGGCGACTTCAGAGTAGTGAAAGCTCGGGCCGCGCCCGGACGACCTTTTTGCTTTCACACCGCAATCGAAGGCAAAGGCAGGCCATTCAGCGATTGCGCACTGCTGGCCTGCTCGGCCATCAACCAATCCACAAACTGTTGAATCAACACCCCACGCCGTTTGCGTTGGGGCAGGACCACGTAATAGCCCTGCCGGGACATCACCGTTTCAGAAATTGGCCGACACAACAAACCTTGCGCCAGCAAGTTATCCACAAGGTGCCGCCAGCCAATCGCCACGCCCTGGCCGCCAATCGCCGCTTGAATCAACAGCGTGTAATTGTCGAATCGCAACTGCCCGGGCGCCGGCGCCGAAGTAATCCCCAATTCGCGAAACACACCACTCCAGTCGAACCAGTTGCTGCTGTTTTCGCCACGCAGGTGCAGCAGCGGAAATTCCAGTAGCCCCTGGGGCGGCAAGGGCAGGGGACGGTCCTTCAATAGCAGCGGACTGCACACCGGGAACACTTCTTCGCTGAACAGCCAATGGCTTTCACCCTGTTTAAAACGCCCGTCACCAAACAGCACGGCAACATCGATATCGGTGCGCAGCATGTTGAGACTGCGTTCACTGGTGACCAGGCTAACGTCCACGTGAGGATTGGCCGCGTGAAAGCGGTGCAATCGGGGCATCAGCCAGTAAGCGGCAAAAGCAAAATCGGTGGCGACCTGCAACACTTCATGCTGTTGCTGTGCACTGATCGCACTTAATCCTGCGTCGATATTCTGCAAACCGAGTTGAACCTGCTCGAAAAGAATCGCCCCGGCCTCGGTCAATTCGATCCCGCGATAAATGCGATCGAACAGCCGTGTGGCGAGTTGATCCTCCAGCCGTTTGATCTGCTGGCTGATGGCCGGTTGCGTGGTGCCGAGCTCTACCGCAGCGGCGGTGAAGCTGTGATGGCGGGCAGCCGCTTCGAAGGCGCGGAGCAGATCCAGAGACAAATCACCGAGGGCGTCATACATAAGCTGTGCTTATCCTAGTCATTGCCTGGCATGGGCTTTACCACAAATCACATGGACTCCATGCTCGATTGCAGCACTCTCGCATAAATATTCACTATGGAATGCCGCGATCACATGAAGCGCAAGAATATTCTTTTCATCATGGCCGATCAGATGGCCGCGCCAATGTTGCCGTTCTACGGCCCTTCGCCGATCAAATTGCCCAATCTCAGCCGCCTCGCAGCCGAAGGCGTGGTGTTCGACGCCGCTTATTGCAACAGCCCACTCTGCGCGCCGTCGCGTTTTACCCTGGTCAGCGGTCAGTTACCGAGCAAAATCGGCGCCTACGATAACGCGGCCGATTTCCCTGCCGACGTGCCCACCTACGCCCACTACCTGCGGCGCCTCGGCTATCGCACTGCGCTGTCCGGCAAGATGCACTTCTGCGGCCCGGACCAACTGCACGGTTACGAAGAACGCCTGACCAGCGACATTTACCCGGCCGACTACGGTTGGGCAGTGAACTGGGACGAACCGGACGTGCGTCCGACCTGGTATCACAACATGTCGTCGGTACTGCAGGCCGGGCCATGCGTGCGTACCAATCAGCTGGATTTCGATGAAGAGGTGGTGTTCAAGGCCCAGCAATACCTGTTCGACCACATTCGTGAGGACGGCGACCAGCCGTTCTGCCTGACCGTGTCGATGACTCACCCACACGACCCGTACACCATTCCCAAGGCCTTCTGGGATCTGTACGACGACGCCGACATCCCATTGCCCGAAACCCCGGCACAAACCGAGCTCGATCCGCACGCCCAGCGTTTGCTCAAGGTCTACGACCTGTGGGACAAGCCGCTGCCTGTGGATAAGATCCGCGATGCACGCCGGGCTTATTTCGGTGCTTGCAGCTATATCGACAGTAACGTCGGCAAACTTCTGCAAACGCTCGAAGATACCGGGCTGATCAACGACACGATTATCGTGTTCTCCGGCGACCACGGCGACATGCTCGGTGAGCGTGGCCTCTGGTACAAAATGCATTGGTATGAAATGGCCGCGCGCGTGCCGATGTTGATCAGTTCACCCGGCCAGTTTGGCGCCGGACGGGTCAGCGCAGCGGTTTCCACCGCCGACCTGCTGCCGACGTTTGTCGAGTTGGCCGGTGGCGCTCTGGAACCGGGCTTGCCGCTGGATGGCCGGTCGCTGGTTCCGCACCTGCAAGGGCAGGGCGGTCACGACGAAGTCTTCGGCGAATACATGGCCGAAGGCACCATCAGTCCGCTGATGATGATTCGCCGCGGTGCCTACAAATTCATCTACAGCGAAGACGATCCGTGCCTGCTCTTCGACGTACACAACGACCCGCGTGAACAGGAAGAACTCAGCCAGTCACCGCAACATCGGCTCCTGTTCGAGGAATTTCTCGCCGAAGCACGGGCCAAATGGAACATCCCGGCGATACACCAACAGGTGCTCGCGAGCCAGCGTCGTCGGCGTTTCGTCGCCGAGGCACTGACCATCGGCAAGCTGAAGAGCTGGGATCACCAGCCACTGGTGGACGCCAGTCAGCAGTACATGCGCAACCACATCGACCTCGACGATCTGGAGCGTAAAGCACGTTATCCACAACCCTGCCAAAACCAATAATGTTAAGGGGAAGTCCATGCAAAAGTTATCCACAGTACTGACGGTCGGACTGCTGGCTCTGGGCAGTGCGTCGGCGTATGCCGATCAGAGCTGCGAGACGGTGAAAATGGCCGACCCTGGCTGGAGCGACATCGCCGCAACCAACGCCATCACCGGGTTTCTGCTGGACGGCATGGGCTACAAGCCCAAAGTCGACACCCTCGCGGTGCCGATTACCTTTGGCGGGTTGAAGGATGGCCAGGTCGACGTGTTTCTCGGCAACTGGATGCCGGCGCAGCAGGGTTTCTATGACAAGTTCGTCGCCACCGGCGACGTCACGCAACTGGCGAAGAACCTCGATGGCACCGAGTTCACCCTGGCGGTGCCGGATTACGTGTGGGACGCGGGTGTGCATAGCTTCGCCGACCTGAACAAGTTCGCCGACAAGTTCGACAAGAAGATCTACGGCATCGGCTCCGGCGCCCCGGCGAACATCTCGCTGCAAGAAATCATCAAGAAGAACGACTTCGACATGGGCCAGTGGAAACTGGTCGAGTCCAGCGAACAGGCGATGCTGGCCGAAGTGTCTCGTGCGGTGAAGAAACAGAAATTCGTGACCTTCCTCGGCTGGACACCGCACCCGATGAACGTGCAGCTGAAAATGCATTATCTGAAGGGCGGCGAGAAATACTTCGGCGACACCGGCAGCGTCCATACCCTGACCCGCAAGGGTTACGCCGAGGCCTGCCCGAATGTGGGCAAGTTGCTGACCAACCTGAGTTTCACCCAGGAGATGGAAAACAGCATCATGGCGGATGTGGTGAACAAGAAGGTCAGCAATGCAGATGCGGCCAAGGCGTGGATCAAGGCCAATCCGGCGGTGCTGGACAAATGGCTGGAAGGCGTGAAGACCGCGGACGGCAAGGATGCGTTGCCGGCGGTAAAAGCCAAGCTCTAACCCTTTGGGTGGCGAACTGTAGGAGCCGGCTTGCTGGCGATAATGGCGCCGCGGTGTTTCAGGTACACCGCGTTATCGTTGAATCGCCAGCAAGCCGGCTCCTACAAGGTCTGTGCTGATACCCTTGCGCAAAATTTTCAACCGAGAGGACCCATGGCCTTCCCCAGCCGCCATTCACTCTTCCCCTTCCTCACGTGGTTGCCCCGGCAGACCCGCGCCAGCGTCGGCCGTGACCTGATCGTCGGCCTCAGCGGCGCCATTCTCGCGTTGCCGCAATCCATTGCCTACGCGCTGATCGCCGGTCTCCCACCGGAATACGGCTTGTACGCCGCCATCATCCCGGTGCTGATCGCCTGCCTCTGGGGTTCATCGTGGCATTTGATCTGTGGGCCTACGGCAGCCATTTCGATTGTCCTGTTCGCCAGTGTCAGTCCTCTGGCCGTCCCTGCGTCCAAGGACTACATCACGCTGATCCTGCTTCTGACGCTGCTCGCCGGCATTTTCCAGTGGCTACTGGGTTTGCTGCGGTTCGGCGCGCTGGTGAATTTTGTCTCGCACTCGGTGGTATTGGGCTTCACCCTCGGTGCCCCCGTGGTGATTGCCATCGGTCAAATGCCCAACCTGCTGGGGCTGGACTTGCCTAGCCAGGCCACCGCTCTGGACAGCTTTTTGATGCTGCTGCAGCACCTCGATGCGGTGGATAAACCCTCGCTCGTGCTGGGGCTGGCAACAGTCGTCGTCGGCATAATCCTGAAAGGGTTGCTGCCTCGCTGGCCGACGCTGCTGATCACCCTGATACTCGCCGGGCTGCTGGTTTGGCTGTGGCCATCGATGTTCGGCCACGTGAACCTGGTGAGCGCGTTTGTCGGGCGGTTGCCGCCCTTCAGACCGTTGCCACTGGATCTGGACATGATTTTGCGATTGCTGCCCAGCGCAGTAGCGGTGGGGATGCTCGGGCTGGTGACGAGCCTGTCGATTGCCCGTTCCTTGTCGGCGCGCTCGCAGCAATTGCTCGATGCCAATCAGGAGGTCCGCGCGCAGGGTTTATCGAACATGGTCGGTGCGTTTTTTTCCGGTTCGCTGTCAGCCGGTTCCTTCACCCGTTCCGGCCTCAGCTACGAAGCGGGTGCCTGTTCGCCAATGGCGGGGGTGTTTTCCGCGTTGTGGGTGGCGCTGTTTGCGATCTTCGGCGCCAACCTGATTGCGCATATTCCGATTCCGGCCATGGCCGGCAGCATCCTGTTGATCGCCTGGGGGTTGGTCGATCATCGCGGCATTCGCGCGTTGTTAAGGGTCAGCCGCGCCGAGTTCATGGTGATGGCGCTGACCTGTGTCGCCACGCTGCTGCTGGAATTGCAGACAGCGATCTACGCCGGCGTGCTCGCGTCGTTGTTTTTCTACCTCAAGCGCACCTCGCAACCACGGGTGCAGCATTGGCGCGACGGCGATGAAGACATTCTGCGGGTCGGCGGTTCGATCTTTTTCGGCGCCAGCCATTACCTGCAAGTGCGCCTGCAACGCATGCACGGGGCGCGGGTGGTGATCGAGGCGCAGCAGATCAACTTCATCGACTATTCGGGGGTGGAAATGCTGCACCAGGAAGCGCGGCGACTACGCAAGCAGGACCGTAGCCTGACCTTGCGCGGGGCGCGGCCACCGGTGGTGGTGGAGTTGCGAAAGCTGGAAGGTGCGGAGAAATGCCCGATTCATTTCGAAGATTGAAACACACCCATCTCCGGACAATGACCGCGATCACGGCATACCAACCGACTGTAGGAGCCGGCTTGCTGGCGATTCAACGATAACGCGGTTTGCCTGATACACCGCGGCGCGCCCATCGCCAGCAAGCCGGCTCCTACAAGGCCAATTGGCGGCGCAGTTCGGCCAGCACCGGCGCGGTGTCCGGGCGTACGCCGCGCCACAGCAAGAAGGCTTCTGCCGCTTGTTCGGCGAGCATCCCCAAACCATCCATCGACACGGCAGCGCCATGCGCCGTAGCCCAACGGCAGAACGAGGTCGGTTCCTTGCCGTACATCATGTCGTAGCAAACCGTCTTGCCCGGCTCGATCAGACTGCCCGCAATCGGCGGTACATCGCCCGACAAACTGGCCGATGTCGCGTTGATGATCAGGTCCACCGATTCCCGCAACCAGTCGAAACCACTGGCCGACACCGGCCCCAGATCCGCGAACAATTCTGCCAGCAGCTCGGCTTTTTCCACCGTGCGGTTGGCGATGATCACCGAGGCGGGTTGCTCGGCCAGCAGTGGCTCCAGCGCACCGCGCACTGCGCCGCCGGCGCCGAGCAGCAGGATGCGTTTGCCCTTGAGGCTGAAACCGGCGTTGACCGTCAGGTCCCGCACCAGCCCGGCACCATCGGTGTTGTCGCCCAGCAGCGTGCCATCGGCGAGCTTGCTCAGGGTGTTCACCGCGCCAGCCCGCTGCGCTCGCGCCGTCACACTGTCGGCCAGACGGAACGCCTCTTCCTTGAACGGCACCGTCACGTTCGCCCCACGACCTTCCAGGAAAAACTCCCGGGCAAAGTCGGAAAAATCGTCGAGCGGTGCCAGCGAAGTGCTGTAGTCCAGTTGCTGAGCGGTCTGCTCGGCGAACAGACGATGGATCAACGGCGACTTGCTGTGACCGATCGGGTTACCGAAAACGACGTAACGATCCATCAGAAATCCTCAGGCCTGGGCCAGCCAGTCGCGGTCTTGCAGGAAGTACTCGGTCAGGCGTGCTTCTTCGCTGCCGGGCTCGGCTTTCCAGTCATAGCTCCAGCGAACTTGCGGCGGCAACGACATGAGGATCGACTCGGTACGCCCACCCGATTGCAGGCCGAACAGCGTGCCACGGTCGTAAACCAGGTTGAACTCGACGTAACGGCCACGGCGGAATTCCTGGAATTCGCGCTGTTTTGCAGTGAACGCATCATTTTTGCGGCGCTGCACGATCGGCAGGTAGGCGTCGATGTAAGCGTCACCGATGGCACGCATGAAAGCGAAGCTGGTGTCGAAATCCCACTCGTTCAAATCATCGAAGAACAGGCCGCCGATGCCGCGCGGTTCGTGGCGATGCTTGATGTGGAAATAGCTGTCGCACCAGGCTTTGTAGCGCGAATAGACGTCCGGACCGAACGGCGCGCAGGCCTGCTCGGCGACGCGGTGCCAGTGCACGCAGTCATCGATGTTGCCGTAATAAGGGGTCAGGTCGAAGCCGCCGCCAAACCACCAGACCGGTTCTTCGCCTTCTTTTTCGGCGATGAAAAAGCGCACGTTGGCGTGGGAAGTCGGCACATGCGGATTGTGCGGGTGAATCACCAGCGACACGCCCAGGGCTTCAAAGCCACGGCCGGCCAGTTCCGGTCGATGGGCGCTGGCGGACGGTGGGAGACCGCTGCCAAACACGTGGGAAAAGTTGACGCCGCCCTTTTCGATGACCGCGCCGTTCTCGATCACGCGGGTGCGACCGCCACCGCCGGCAGGCCGGGTCCAGGCGTCTTCGACGAATTGCGTGCCGCCGTCTTCGGCTTCCAGGGCAGCGCAAATGCGGTCTTGCAGGTCGAGCAGGTAGGCTTTTACGGCCTCGGTGCGGGTCGTCATGTCTTCACCTTGAATCGGGCAAAACTACGCGGCGCTCCATGGGAGCGGGGGCCGGCGCAAATGGGCGCGTAGCATAACATTGCAGATGGACTCGCCACAGTTGACGGGGATCAAGCTTGGGAGTTCGATAGGGCGCTTGGCACTACACCTCTAGTAGCTGAAGACCTAAGGAGAGTTCTGATGGCAAAGCGTATCCAGTTCCGCGCCCATGGCGGCCCCGAAGTGCTCGAGTATGTGGATTACCAACCGGCCGAGCCCGGCCCGCAGCAAGTGCGCGTGACCAACAAGGCCATCGGCCTGAACTTCATCGACACCTATTTCCGCAGCGGCCTCTATGCGCCGCCCGCCTTGCCGTCGGGCGTGGGTTCGGAAGGTGCGGGCGTGGTCGAGGCGGTGGGCAGCGAAGTCACCCGCTTCAAGGTCGGTGATCGCGTGGCGTACGGCAGTGGCCCGTTGGGCGCCTACAGCGAAGTTCACGTATTGCCGGAAGCCAATCTGGTGCACCTGCCGGACGCGATCAGCTTTGAACAGGCCGCCGGGGTAATGCTCAAGGGCCTCACCGTGCAGTACCTGTTGCGTCAGACCTATGAACTCAAGGGTGGCGAAACCATTCTGTTTCACGCCGCTGCCGGGGGTGTCGGTTCACTGGCCTGCCAATGGGCGAAGGCGCTGGGCGTGAAGTTGATCGGCACGGTCAGCTCGCCGGAGAAAGCCGCGTTGGCAAAGGCCAACGGTGCGTGGGCGACCATCGACTACAGCCACGAAAACGTCGCACAACGCGTACTGGAATTGACCGACGGCAAAAAAGTCCCGGTGGTGTACGACGGTGTCGGCAAAGACACCTGGCTGACTTCGCTGGATAGCACAGCGCCTCGGGGCCTGGTGGTGAGTTTTGGCAACGCTTCGGGCGCGGTGGATGGGGTCAACCTGGGGATTCTGTCGGCGAAGGGATCGCTGTACGTGACCCGGCCAACACTGGCGACTTATGCCAACAACGCTGAAAACCTGCAGCGGATGGCGGATGAGTTGTTTGAGATGATCATCAGCGGGAAGCTGAAGGTGGAGATCAGCCAGAAGTATTCACTGGCTGACGCGGCGAAGGCGCAGACCGAGTTGTCGGCACGGCGGACAACAGGTTCGACTGTTCTTTTGCCTTGAGGGCCTCTTCGCGGGCAAGTCGGATCGCCGCCCGCTCGCTCCTACAGTTTGTATGCGATCCCTGTAGGAGCGAGGCTTGCCCGCGAAGAACGATGACGCGGTCTCAACCCGGGCGAATGACGTTCCCGGTCGCCAGATCGCGAATCACGCTCGGATTCTTGCGCCCACCGAGGTTGCCGCCAAGAATCAAATCAAGCTGCCCGCGGAAATACTGCTCCACGCGAATCCGCGTCCGCGCCGCCGGCCGGCCCTGCGGGTTGGCCGAGGTCGACACCAACGGCCCGACCAATGCGCACAAATCCCGCACCAACGGGTGATTGCTGACCCGCAACGCCACCGTTTCGTGCACGCCGGTAATCCACTGCGGCAACTGATTCCGATGCGGCACCAGCCAGGTATTCGGCCCCGGCCAAGTGCTGGCCATGCGGTCCATCCACAGCTCAGGGAAGTCTTCGAACAGGAAGTCGAACTGGCGGATGTTGTCGGCAACCAGAATCAGGCCCTTGTCCACCGACCGGCCCTTTAGCATCAGCAGACGTTCGACCGCTTCTTCGTCCCACGGGTCGCAACCCAGGCCCCAGACCGCCTCGGTTGGATAGGCAATCACCGCCCCTGCGCGAATGGCTTGCGCGGCTTGTTGCACACGCCAACTGTTGACCATGAAAAACTCTCCGGAATAAGGCTCTGCGCAGTTTACCGATGTTCCTTATAAAACCTAGCTCACCCGCGCAAACCAGCGCCCGCTTTCGCAGACCGCCCGGCCGTCCATTTCCAGTTCCGTCAACGCCGCCAGCACTTTGGGCAACGCCCAGCCGCTGGAGACGGACAACGCTTCACTGGTGTGCGGCGCCGCGTGCAGCAGCATCAACAGCGGATGTGCCACCGACGGTGCCTGCATGGCTAACGGCAACTGCTGCCAGCCGCGCAATGCTTCGAGGATATGTTCGATGGTTTCCACCAGCATCGCACCGTCGCGAATCAGCTGATGACACCCCTTGGCGCCGGGATGATGGATCGATCCCGGAATCGCATACACCTCACGACCTTGTTCCGCCGCCAGCCTCGCGGTGATCAAGGAACCGCTGGCGACACTGGCCTCGACCACCAGCACGCCGAGGGACAAACCACTGATGATTCGATTGCGTCGCGGGAAGTTGCTGGCCGTAGGCCCGGTGTCCAGCGGGAACTCGGAAAGCACCGCGCTGCCCGACGCAATCATGGCATCGGCAAGCCTGCGGTTGCGCTGTGGATAAAACTTTTCAAGTCCCGTGCCAAGTACGCCGACCGTTTGCCCGCCCACGTCCAGAGCGGCTTGATGCGCGGCGGCATCAATCCCCAGCGCCAGACCGCTGGTGATGACAAAACCGGCGCCAGCCAGACTGCGCGAAAACGCGGCGGCCGTGTCCATCCCCGGACGGGAAGCGCGACGACTGCCGACCATCGCCAATTGCGGTTTTTCCAGTATGCCCGGATCGCCCGCGACGAATAGCAGTGGCGGCGCGTCGCTGATTTCCGCCAGCAATGCCGGGTAGTCAGGCTGGTCCCACATCAGTAAATGCTGGCCGGGACGGTCTAGCCAGGCCAATGCGTGGCTGGCGCCGTCCCGGACATCATCGGCCCGGCGAGCCTCGGCGCAAGCAAACGGCAAGCCCAGCGAACGCCAGGCACTGGCCGGCGCGCTGATGGCTTTGGACGCCGAGCCGAAGGCTTCGAGCAGCTTCCTGAAACGCGCAGGACCGAGCTCCGGCAAACGATGCAGACGTAAACGGGCTTCCAGTTCCGCAGGGGAAACCGGTGTAACAGCAGGCAGCGACATGGATCATCCTTGATCGTTATGAGCCCCGTTCAAACGGGAATAAGCTGTGGATAACTCTGTTGGTAACTTGTGGAGCCTGCTTACGGATTTCGCACCTTGTCCATCACCGCCAAGGAGCGCGATGCGGTGAGCACCAATCCGTAACTGAGTTTGTCGTAGGTGCGGAACACCATCAGCAAACCGGCGCGTTCATCGGGAATTTTCAGAGGCTGGCCGGAGACCCGGTCGCGCACGGTTTCGCCGGTCTTCATCACCACCAACACGTTGCCTTCGGCGAGACCGTCGCGTTGGCCCCGGTTCAGCGTCACGACATCCATCGCGCCGATCTGGGTAACCCCGCGCGGTACGTCGATGATCAGGCCGTTGATCGGTTTTTTTGGTGCACTGGGCATGAAGGTCGAGTTGATCGATCGTTCCTCGCCGCTGAACAAGCGATCGCTGAGGCGCACTTCCTGAGTGGTGCGTTGCAGTGCAAGCGTCGCGACATCACCCTCGGTAGCGACGATTTCACCACCGCCGATGTCGTCGGCATTGATCCCCAGGAACTCCTTGCTCTCGGGGTCGGTATAAACCTTGCCTTGGCGGAAGATGCCGTAGACCGGCTGGTTCGGATCGAAATGGCCGCGGGCGAAGATGCGATCTCCGGTGCCGCTGAGCACCCGTTCGGCATCGCCGGCGACGATGTAAGGCGCCTTGTCGAAATCCTCGACCTTGTCGACGATGCGGTTGCTCAGCAGAAAACTGTTGATCGACTGCAACGGAATGCTCGGGATGGCGTCGGCCACCGGCGAACTGTGCACCCGTGGCGAAAGCTTGATGGTGCCCCGGGAAGCCCCGCGATTGAGGGTCAGGCGCGGCTGCCCGTCAACGTAGACCAGCGACAGCAAATCGCCGGGGTAGATCAGATTGGGGTTCTGGATCTGCGGATTGGCCTGCCAGAGCTCGGGCCACTTCCACGGCTCACGGAGGAATTTCCCGGAGATGTCCCAAAGTGTGTCACCCGCCGCCACGGTGTATTGCTGTGGAAAACCTTCCTTGAGTTGCACTTGCCCATGCGCCAAACCGGCCGAGGCCAGAAGGAGCAAGGCGAGTAGTGATTTCCTCATGCGGTGAATCCCTTTATTATGTGCGTTCGCGTGAAACGCCAGAGCCCTCGTGGCTCGCTCCCGACTCTTTACCTAAAAGAAAAGGAGCTACGCTTCACAACGGTAGCCTGCATCTTCGGACCTGCCAGGCCATCGACCCGACTTTACCTCACACGTGCAGCAATCAAGCTTATGGCCATTTTAGACATCCTCGAATTCCCCGACTCGCGCCTGCGCACTATCGCCAAACCTGTGGCCGTAGTGGACGACGAAGTGCGTCAGTTGGTCGATGATATGTTTGAAACAATGTATGAAGCGCCAGGCATCGGCCTCGCCGCGACCCAGGTCAACGTGCACAAACGTATCGTCGTGATGGACCTCTCCGAAGACCGCACCGAACCGCGGGTGTTCATCAACCCCGAGTTCGAGCCCCTGACCGACGAGATGGAGCAATACCAGGAAGGCTGCCTCTCGGTGCCGGGTTTCTACGAAAACGTCGATCGCCCGCAGAAGGTCAAGGTCAAGGCCCTGGACCGCGACGGCCAGCCTTACGAACTGATCGCCGAAGGCCTGCTCGCCGTGTGCATCCAGCATGAATGCGACCACCTGAACGGCAAATTGTTCGTCGACTACCTGTCGAATCTCAAACGTGACCGAATCAAGAAGAAACTGGAAAAGCTCCATCGCCAGAACGCTTGATGCCCTCCTTTCAAAGGCTTGCTGCGGCAAGCCTTTTTCTTTTGCGACTGCTTTGTAAATGAGAGCTTCCCATGACTGAGCCACTGCGCATCGTCTTTGCCGGCACCCCGGAATTCGCCGCCGAACACCTCAAGGCCCTGCTCGACAGCCCTTACGAGATCGTCGCGGTCTACACCCAACCGGACCGTCCGGCAGGTCGCGGGCAAAAGCTGATGCCGAGCCCGGTCAAGCAGTTGGCACTGGAAAACAACATCCCGGTGCTGCAACCGCCAACCCTGCGCAACGAAGACGCTCAAGCCGAACTGGCCGCGCTGAAGCCGGACTTGCTGGTGGTGGTCGCCTACGGCCTGATCCTGCCGCAAGTGGTGCTGGATATTCCGCGCCTGGGTTGCATCAACAGCCACGCGTCGTTGCTGCCACGCTGGCGCGGTGCGGCGCCGATCCAGCGCGCCGTCGAAGCCGGCGACAGCGAAAGCGGCGTGACCGTGATGCGCATGGAACTGGGCCTCGACACCGGGCCGATGCTGCTCAAGGTCACTACGCCGATCAGCGCTAAAGACACCGGCGGCAGCCTCCACGACCGCTTGGCGGAACTCGGCCCACCGGCAGTGATTCAAGCCATTGCCGGCCTCGCCGCCGGCACGCTGGAAGGCGAAGTGCAGGACGACAGCCTCGCCACCTACGCACACAAATTGAACAAGGACGAAGCGCGCATCGACTGGACCCGCCCGGCCATTGAGCTGGAACGTCTGGTCCGCGCCTTCAATCCATGGCCGATCACCCACAGCACGTTGAATGGCGAAGCGCTGAAAGTGCTGGCCGCGAGCCTCGCGGAAGGCAAAGGCGCACCAGGTGAAATCCTCAGCGCCAGCAAAGACGGCCTGATCGTCGCTTGCGGTGAGCAGGCTCTGTGTCTGACCCGTCTGCAATTGCCCGGCGGCAAGGCGCTGAACTTCAGCGATTTGTTCAACAGCCGTCGTGAGAAATTCGCCGTCGGCACCGTGCTCGGTCAAACGGCGGACGCTCAATGAATCCACGTCTGGCCGCCGCCAAGGCACTTGCTGCAGTTCTAAACGGAAAAGCCTCACTCAACAGTTCGCTGCCGACACAAATGGACAAGGTCGAAGACCGCGATCGCGGCTTCACCCAGGACCTGGCGTTCGGCACCGCGCGCTGGCAGCCGCGTTTGTCGGCGCTCGCGGCCAAGTTGCTGCAGAAGCCATTCAAGGCTGCCGACGCCGATGTCGAGGCGTTGCTGCTGGTCGGTCTCTATCAACTGCTTTACACCCGCGTCCCGGCCCATGCCGCCATCGGCGAAACCGTTGGTTGCGCCGACAAGCTGAAGAAGCCGTGGGCCAAAGCCTTGCTCAACGCCGTGTTGCGCCGCGCCCAACGTGAAAGCGAAGCGCTGCTGGCCGAGCTGGAACACGACCCGGTGGTGCGCACCGCCCACCCACGCTGGCTGCAAAAATCCCTGAAAGCGTTTTGGCCTGAGCAGTGGGAAGCCATTTGTGCGGCAAACAACGCGCATCCGCCGATGATTTTGCGGGTCAACCGTCGCCATCACACTCGCGATGCGTACTTGGGTCTGCTGACCGAAGCGGGCATCGCCGCCACGGCGTGCGTTTACAGCCGGGACGGCATCATTCTCGACGCCGCCGCCGACGTACGCAGCCTGCCGGGCTTCGCCGAAGGCTGGATCAGCGTGCAGGACGAAGCGGCGCAACTGGCCGCCGACCTGCTCGACCTGGCGCCGGGCCAACGGGTGCTCGACGCCTGCTGCGCACCGGGCGGCAAGACCTGCCACATCCTCGAAGCCGAACCTGCACTGGCGGGCGTCGTCGCCGTGGATCTGGAAGCCAAGCGTCTGGTGCGTGTGCGAGAAAACCTCGCACGCCTGGGCCTGAGCGCCGAACTGATCGCCGCCGACGGCCGCGACACGGCCACCTGGTGGGATGGCAAGCCGTTCCAACGCATCCTGCTCGATGCGCCATGCTCGGCCACTGGCGTGATCCGTCGTCACCCGGACATCAAGCTGACTCGCCAACCGGATGACATCGCCGCGCTGGCAGTGCTGCAAGGCGAATTGCTCGATGCCATGTGGATAACTCTGGAGGTCGGCGGGATTCTGCTTTACGCCACCTGTTCCACGTTGCCGACCGAGAACACCGAAGTCATCGAAGCCTTCCTCGCCCGTACGCCGGGCGCCCGTGAGCTGGACCTCGCCACCACGGCCGGCATCAAGCAGCCCCACGGTCGCCAGCTGCTTGCACAGGAAGGCGGCCACGACGGGTTCTATTACGCCAAGCTGATCAAGATCGCCGCCGCGCGCGGTTAACCGGTTTTAAGGGAGTGACTGGATGAAAATCATCATCCTCGGCGCAGGGCAGGTCGGCGGTTCGCTGGCGGAACACTTGGCCAGCGAGGCCAACGACATCACCGTGGTCGACACCGATGGCGAACGCCTGCGCGACCTCGGCGATCGCCTGGACATCCGCACCGTGCAAGGCCGCGGCTCGCTGCCGACGGTGCTGCGCCAGGCCGGCGCGGACGATGCCGACATGCTGGTGGCGGTGACCAACAGTGACGAAACCAACATGGTCGCCTGCCAGGTCGCCCACACCCTGTTCCACACCCCGACGAAAATCGCCCGGGTACGAGAAGCGGCGTACCTCACGCGCTCCGAGCTGTTCGATAACGAAGCGATTCCGGTGGATGTGCTGATCAGCCCGGAACAAGTGGTCACCAACTACATCAAGCGCCTGATCCAGCATCCGGGTGCGTTGCAGGTGATCGACTTCGCCGAAGGCAAAGCGCAGCTGGTCGCGGTGAAGGCGTATTACGGCGGACCGCTGGTGGGTCAGCAACTGCGTCAGTTGCGTGAACACATGCCGAATGTCGAAACCCGCGTAGCGGCGATTTTCCGCCGTGACCGGCCGATTTTGCCTCAGGGCGATACGGTGATCGAAGCGGACGACGAAGTATTTTTCATCGCCGCCAAGGCGAATATTCGCGCAGTGATGAGCGAAATGCGCCGCCTCGATGAGAGCTACAAGCGCATCGTCATCGCCGGGGGCGGGCAGATCGGTGAACGTCTGGCCGAGGCCATCGAAAGTCGTTATCAGGTGAAGATCATCGAGATGAACCCGGCCCGCTGCCGCCATCTCTCGGACACCCTCGACAGCACCGTGGTCCTGCAAGGCAGTGCCTCCGACCGCGATTTGCTGATGGAAGAGAACATCGCCGACGCCGACATCTTCCTGGCGCTGACCAACGATGACGAAGCCAACATCATGTCGTCGCTGCTGGCCAAGCGCCTGGGCGCGAAGAAGGTGATGACGATCATCAACAACCCGGCTTACGTCGACTTGATCCAGGGTGGCGACATCGACATCGCCATCAGCCCGCAACTGGCGACCATCGGCACCTTGCTGGCCCACGTGCGGCGCGGCGACATCGTCAGCGTGCATTCATTGCGCCGTGGTGCGGCGGAGGCCATCGAGGCCATTGCCCATGGTGATGCGAAGTCGAGCAAAGTGATTGGCAAGGCCATCGAGAACATCGGTCTGCCGCCAGGCACCACGATTGGCGCGATCATTCGTGATGAAGAGGTGATCATTGCCCACGATGACACGGTGATCGCGGCGGGTGACCATGTGATTCTGTTCCTTGTGGATAAGAAGCATATTCGGGATGTGGAGAAGTTGTTCCATGTCGGCCTGAGTTTTTTCTGATCCGAAGGCCTCTTCGCGGGCAAGCCTCGCTCCTACAGGTAACATGCATATCCCTGTAGGAGCGAGGCTTGCCCGCGAAGGCGATTCCGAAGCTCCCCCATAAACCGAGGTGCACCATGATCGAATCCCTGGAAAAAATGCTCGCCAAGGGTGTGGATAACTCATTGCTGCGCTTCGGCCTGGGCAAGGGTTATCTGGATCTTGGGGAAAACGCCAAGGCCGCCGAGCATTTCCAGCGTTGCGTCGAATTCGACCCTAAGTATTCAGCGGCCTGGAAGCTGTTGGGCAAGGCTCATCTGGCGCTGGCGGACTATCCGGCCGCGCGTCAGGCGTGGGAGCAGGGTCTGGAAGCTGCTCGTGCTCACGGCGACAAGCAGGCGGAGAAGGAGATGACGGTGTTCCTGAAGAAACTTGAGCGCCAGGCGCACTGATCAGAGGTAGCGCAGGCCAATGCCGTCAGCGTCTACCAGCACCACTTCCATGCGAACCCGCGGCGCGCCTGTGGGTAAATCCTGTACCTGACCATAGACCACCGCCCCCTTGGGCAACGCCGACAAGCCCGGATGCTTGACGTAGACGCCCGTGGTCGAGAGATTTCGGGTCTGGCCAAGGCATTCGCCGAAGCTTTCGTGACTGATCTTGATGCGAAACGATTTGCGGTGTTCGGACATCTTCTGCGCCCTTTTTATGAACAGTTGTGGATAACCCTGAACCTGTAGGAGCGAAGCTTGCTCGCGAAGGCGATATCACATCCAACATCAATGTTGAATGTAATGGCCTCTTCGCGAGCAAGCTTCGCTCCTACAAGTTCAAGTTATCCACAGATCATGCCAATCAACTCAATACCAGCGCTCTTCACCCGGAGGCCGCTTCTTGAAGCGTTTCATGCTCCACATGTACTGGCTCGGATACGCCCGCACATAACGCTCGACCACCTTGCTCATGGCAGCGCAGGACGTCTCGGTATCCGTGCTGTACATGGCCTCTGGCGCCGCTTCGAGGATCACCTTGTAGCCCGAACCGTCCGGCAGCCGCAGGGCGTGCAGGAACACGCCAACCGCCTTGCCGCCAGCCAACATGTTCGGCACAAACTTGCTGGTCAGTGCCTGAGTAGCGAAGAACGGCACGAAGATCCCGGCGGATTCGGCCGGTTCCGGGTCAGCGGGAATGCCCACTGCACCACCTTTGCGCACTTCCTTGATGACGCTGAGGATGCCTTCCTTGGTAGAGGCGGCGACCCTGTTACCCAGTTGCACTCGCTGCTTGCGCAGCAATTCATCCACAGCCTTGAGCTTTGGCGGACGATAGAAAATGATCGGTTTGCACTGGCTGCAATAGAAGTGGTTCAACACTTCCCAGTTGCCGAGGTGGCTGGTGATGCCGACCACACCTTTGCCGGAGGCGAGGGCGTCTTTCAGGACGTCGAGCCCTTCAACTTCGCGCACCAGATCGATGGAACGCTGCGCCGGCCAGATCCACGCGCAGGCACTTTCGGTCAGCGACTTGCCGATGTCTTTCAGGCTCTGGCCGACCAGACGCTCGCGCTCGGCAGGGTCCATCTCCGGAAAACACTTGGCCAGATTGATCCGCACCACATCACGGGAACGGTTAGGGGTTTTCCACATTACCCAGCCTATGGCTGAGCCAACCACCTGCACTGCTCGCCAGGGAAGCAGGGCAAACAGCCGCAGAGCGCCTACCAGCAAGGCGCCTTTCAACTTATCCACAGGTCACTCCTGATCTTGTGCTGTGCGCGAGGCGGCTATTCTAACCGCCGATCGACAAGGTCGCGTAGCGATCGCAATCCTTGGTGTGGTCCATGACCATCCCCGAGGCCTGCATCAGCGCGTAGCAAATGGTCGGGCCGACGAAGGTGAAGCCGGCCTTTTTCAGGCCTTTGCTCATTTCCACAGCGACCGGCGTGACCGCCGGGACTTCGGTGCGATCCTTGAAATGATTGATCACAGGCTTACCGCCGACGAAAGACCAGAGAAACTCGACCGGGTCTTCAAGCGCCAGCCAGGCCTGGGCATTGCGCCGGGCGGCGTTGAGTTTGAGGCGATTGCGGATGATCCCGGGGTCGAGCATCAATTCATCGATTTCGGCGTCGCTCATCTGCGCCACGCGCTGTACATCGAAGCCGAACAGCACCTCGCGATATCGCTCGCGTTTACGCAACACGGTGATCCAGGAGAGGCCGGCCTGGAACCCTTCGAGCAAAAGCAACTCGAACAAACCCTGCGCATCGCGTAGCGGCGTGCCCCACTCCTGATCGTGATAAGCCATGTACAGCGGATCTTCGGAACACCAAAAGCAGCGTGGCATAAGGCTCCAGGGGGCGTGCGCAGCAATGAATCGGGTATACTCCCGCTCTTTAAATCGCAGCCCAAGAAACAGGTGAATTTCGTGAGCCAGCCTACGCCAGCCGTGCGTACCTTCCAAGACTTGATCCTCGCCCTCCAGCAATACTGGGCCGAGCAAGGTTGCGTGGTACTTCAGCCCTACGATATGGAAGTAGGCGCCGGGACTTTCCACACAGCCACGTTTCTGCGCGCCATCGGCCCGGAAACCTGGAACGCCGCTTATGTGCAGCCCAGTCGTCGCCCGACTGACGGCCGCTACGGCGAAAACCCGAACCGTCTGCAGCACTACTATCAGTTCCAGGTGGTTCTGAAGCCGAACCCGGACAACTTCCAGGAACTGTACCTGGGCTCCCTCAAGCATGTCGGCCTGGACCCGCTGGTCCACGACATTCGCTTCGTCGAAGACAACTGGGAATCGCCGACCCTGGGCGCCTGGGGTCTGGGCTGGGAAGTCTGGCTGAACGGCATGGAAGTGACGCAGTTCACTTACTTCCAGCAGGCGGGCGGCATCGAGTGCTACCCGGTGACCGGTGAGATCACTTACGGCCTCGAGCGTCTGGCCATGTACCTGCAAGGCGTGGACTCGGTCTATGACCTGGTCTGGGCTGACGGTCCGTTCGGCAAAGTGACCTACGGCGACGTTTTCCACCAGAACGAAGTGGAGCAATCGACCTACAACTTCGAACACGCCAACGTCGAGAAGCTGTTCGAACTGTTCGACTTCTACGAAAGCGAAGCCAAGCGCCTGATCGAACTCGACCAGCCGCTGCCGTTGCCGAGCTACGAAATGGTGTTGAAGGCGTCCCACACCTTCAACCTGCTGGATGCACGCCGGGCGATCTCGGTGACTGCGCGTCAGCAATACATCCTGCGTGTGCGCACCCTGGCGCGTTCCGTTGCGCAAGCCTACCTGCTGGCTCGCGCCAAGCTGGGCTTCCCGATGGCGACCCCGGACCTGCGTGATGAAGTACTGGCCAAGCTGGAGGCTGCACAATGAGTGCTCAAGATTTCCTGGTTGAACTGGGCACCGAAGAACTGCCACCCAAGGCCCTGAACACCTTGGCCGAAGCGTTCCTGGCCGGTATCGACAAAGGCCTGCAAGCGGCTGGCCTGAACTACGAGACCAAAACCGTCTACGCCGCGCCGCGTCGTCTGGCTGTGCTGATCACCGCGCTGGCTACCCAGCAACCGGATCGCAGCATCAACCTCGACGGCCCGCCACGTCAGGCGGCGTTCGATGCCGAAGGCAACCCGACTCAAGCGGCACTGGGTTTCGCCAAGAAGTGCGGCGTAGAGCTGAGCGAAATCGATCAGAGCGGTCCGAAACTGCGTTACAGCCAGAGCATCGCCGGCAAGCCGACTGCGAGCCTGCTGCCGACCATCGTCGAAGACTCCCTGAATGACCTGCCGATCCCGAAGCGCATGCGCTGGGGTGCGCGCAAGGAAGAATTCGTTCGTCCGACCCAATGGCTGGTCATGCTGCTCGGTGACCAGGTCATCGATTGCACGATCCTCGCCCAGAAGGCCGGCCGCGATTCCCGTGGTCACCGCTTCCATCACCCGGAAAGCGTACGCATCACCTCGCCGGCCAACTACCTGACCGACTTGCGTGCCGCTTACGTTCTGGCCGATGCCAACGAGCGTCGCGCGATTATCAGCAAGCGCACCGAAGAACTGGCGACGATGCAGGAAGGCACGGCGATCGTTCCGCCAGCCCTGCTCGACGAAGTGACCGCACTGGTTGAATGGCCGGTGCCGCTGGTGTGCTCGTTCGAAGAGCGTTTCCTCGACGTGCCGCAAGAAGCGCTGATCACCACCATGCAGGACAACCAGAAGTATTTCTGCCTGCTGGATGCCGACGGCAAGTTGCTGCCACGTTTCATTACCGTGGCCAACATCGAAAGCAAAGACCCGCAGCAAATCATCGCCGGTAACGAGAAAGTGGTTCGCCCACGCCTGACCGACGCCGAGTTCTTCTTCAAGCAAGATAAGAAGCAGAAACTCGAAGACTTCAACCTGCGCCTGCAAAACGTGGTGTTCCAGGAAAAACTCGGCAGCGTCTACGACAAGGCCGAGCGCGTATCCAAGCTTGCTGCGTTCATCGCGCAACGCATTGGCGGCAACGCGGCATGGGCTTCCCGTGCCGGCCTGCTGTCCAAGTGCGACCTGGCGACCGAGATGGTCGGTGAGTTCCCGGAGATGCAAGGCGTCGCCGGTTACTACTACGCCCTGAACGATGGCGAGCCGGAAGAAGTCGCGCTGGCGCTGAACGAGCAATACATGCCGCGCGGTGCCGGTGCTGAACTGCCGACCACCCTGACCGGTGCGGCCGTGGCCATCGCCGACAAACTCGACACGCTGGTCGGTATCTTCGGGATCGGCATGCTGCCAACCGGTAGCAAAGACCCGTATGCCCTGCGCCGTGCTGCACTGGGCGTATTGCGCATCCTGATCGACAAGAAGCTCGACCTCGACCTGAACGACGCCGTGGCCTTTGCCGTGAATGCGTTCGGCGCCAAGGTCAAGGCTGCTGGCCTGGCCGACTCGGTACTGGAATTCGTGTTCGACCGTCTGCGTGCCCGTTACGAAGATGAAGGCGTGGACGTGGCGACTTACCTGTCGGTTCGTGCCCTGAAGCCAGGTTCTGCGCTGGACTTCGATCAGCGCGTACAAGCGGTGGAAGCGTTCCGCAAATTGCCTGAAGCGGCGGCCCTCGCTGCAGTGAACAAGCGCGTTTCGAACTTGCTGAGCAAGGTCGAAGGTTCTGTTCCTACAGTCGTTGAAGCCAAGTACTTCGACAACGCCAACGAATTCTCCCTTTACTCGGCGATTCAGCAGGCGGACCAAGCGGTTCAACCGATGGCAGCTGCGCGTCAGTACAGCGAGTCGCTGGCACGTCTGGCAGCCTTGCGCGAGCCTGTGGATGCTTTCTTCGAAGCCGTCATGGTCAACGCTGAGGATGCCAAGGTCCGTGCCAACCGCTATGCGCTGCTGGCGCGTCTGCGTGGCTTGTTCCTCGGCGTCGCCGATATTTCGTTGCTGGGGTAAGACTGTTTGAAACTGCTGATTCTCGATCGGGACGGGGTGATCAATTACGACTCCGACGCTTACATCAAGTCGGTGGAGGAGTGGAAACCGCTCCCCGGTTCGATCGAAGCCATCGCGCAGTTGAGCAAAGCCGGCTGGACGGTAGCAGTCGCTACCAACCAGTCCGGCATCGCTCGCGGCTATTACGACGTCGCCACCCTGGACGCCATGCACGAGCGCTTGCGCTCGTTGGTGGCGGAGCAGGGCGGTGAAGTCGGGCTGATCGTCTATTGCCCGCACGGGCCGGACGAAGGCTGCGATTGCCGCAAGCCAAAACCCGGGATGCTGAAAACCATCGCCACGTATTACAACGTATCGCTGACTAATCTATGGTTCGTCGGCGACAGTCTTGGTGACCTGGAAGCCGCCAAAGCCGTCGATTCTCAGCCAGTTTTGGTAAAGACCGGGAAAGGCGAAAAGACTTTGGGCAAAACCCTACCGGTAGGCACTTTGATTTTTGACGATCTCGCGGCGATTGCCGCAGAACTTATCCACAATTAGAGCGTTTTCGAGATTCCTGACCAAGGATTGATCGGGAGTGCGCTTTATATAGACGGGCAGAGCCCGCACGGTAAACGTCGCCATGTCGATATTGCAGGCCATCAGAACCTTCCTCTTTTACCTGCTGCTGGGCACCAGCTCCTTGCTTTGGTGCAGCCTGAGCTTTTTTATCGCGCCTTTTCTGCCGTTCAAGGCGCGCTATCGTTTTATCAACGTGTACTGGTGCCGTTGCGCCTTGTGGCTGAGCAAAGTCTTTCTGGGCATCAGCTACGAAGTGAAAGGTGCCGAGAACGTGCCAGACCAGCCCTGCGTGATTCAGTCGAACCACCAGAGCACCTGGGAGACGTTCTTCCTCTCGGCCTATTTCGAGCCGTTGAGCCAGGTACTGAAACGCTCATTGCTGTTTGTACCGTTCTTCGGTTGGGCCATGGCCATGCTGCGGCCGATCGCCATCGACCGCGACAACCCGAAGGCCGCGCTCAAACATGTAGCGAAGCAGGGCGATGAACTGCTGAAGGACGGCGTCTGGGTACTGATATTCCCTGAAGGAACGCGGGTCCCTTACGGCACCATCGGAAAATTCTCACGAGGTGGTACGGCGTTAGCCGTCAACGCCGAACTTCCGGTGCTGCCGATTGCGCACAATGCCGGCAAGTTCTGGCCGAAAACCGGTTGGGCCAAGAAGCAGGGCGTCATCACTGTGATCATCGGCGAGCCGATGTACGCCGAAGGCAGTGGCCCTCGCGCGATTGCCAACCTCAATGACCGGGTTCAGGCCTGGAACGAGCAGATGCAACGGGAAATGGGCTCGCTCCCACCCGCTCCGCAAGCGCCGGCTGCCAATGATCAGATGGCTGTCTGAGATTCTGTGGATAACCTGTGTACCGTTTTGCTGAAAAGTAACGTATTTAGTTTGTAGGCTTATGATTTATATACATATTTCTTAAGCTCATAAAATATGGGAAAAGGTGCATAAGTTTTTTTCGGACGTAAAAAAACCGGCTGATATAGCCGGTTTTTTTATGCCTGCGAATTGAGCAGCGAGGCTTAGCTGATAATCGGAGCACGCCAGTCATCAGAACCGGAAGTACCGCAGGCTTCGTGAGTCCAGGTGATTTTTCGATAGGTGAAATACACGTCTTCGAGATGCGTAAAGTGGGCCATATTGGGATCCTGGCAGCTTGGCATTCTTGTCTGCACATCTACGATCACTGCGTCTTCCAGCTCGATGCTGAAGTAATGTTCCTGTTTCCCCGCCGACGAAGTCCGATACCAAGCGATATGGCAGCTATTCAACACTTCTCCGCTCGTTAACGCGTTAAAAATCAACGGTGATGATTTATCAAATACCTTTGAGATCATCAGCGGCTTATGCACACGCTGGCCCGTTGGCTGACCCGATTGGGGATCTCTCGGAATGATAATTTGGTGACTGAATGCCTGGACCAGGATTTGGTCTTCGTGCCCCTCCTGATAGACGTTACCAACCGACTCCGGAGTAAATGTCCCGGCAGTAATCATCCCTTGCCGATTTCCATTTATAACTAAATACGCGGGTGTTGGCATAACTGCATTCCCTGTTCGATATCCCAAAAATGATAGCTCCCGTCAGTCATACACTTGACGAAGAGGCTGTAGGATAAAGAGCACTCGGGATAGCGTATGTAGGACTTATCTGTGAGGATCCGAGGCAAAACGCCTGCGTTCCATACGATTTGGCACCGCCGCTGAAGGGCGAGATAGCGCAATAAAAAAGGCCAGCGCATTGCGCTGGCCTTTTTTATTGTTGGCAGAACCGCTGGATCAGAAGTCCAGGTTGGAAACCGCCAAGGCATTGCTTTCGATGAAGTCACGACGAGGTTCGACCGCATCACCCATCAGGGTGTTGAAGATCTGGTCCGCGCCAATGGCGTCTTCGATGGTCACTTTGAGCATCCGGCGCTGGCTTGGGTCCATGGTGGTTTCCCACAGCTGATCCGGGTTCATCTCACCCAGACCTTTGTATCGCTGGATGGTGTGACGCTTGGTGCTTTCAGCCATCAGCCATTCAAGGGCTTCCTTGAACTCGGTGACCGGCTTCCTGCGTTCGCCACGCTGGATGTACGCGCCGTCGTCCAGCAGGGTGCTCAGCTGAGCGCCCAGGGATACGACAGTCCTGTAATCGTTGCTGCCGAAGAAGTCGCGGTTGAACGTGACGTAGTTCGACAGGCCGTGGGAGATCAGTTCGACCTCTGGCAGCCAGACGTTACGCTCACGGTCTTCACGCAGGCTGGCCTTGTAGACCAGGCCAGACTTCTCGACGGTGCGCAGACGGACTTCATACTTGGCCAGCCAATCCTGCATCGCTGCGTGATCGGACAGTTGCTCCATGCTCACCGCTGGCAGGTAGATGAAGTGCTCGGTCAGTTCCTGTGGGTACAGGCGCGACAGACGCTTGAGGGTCTTCATCACCAGACGGAAGTCGTTCACCAGGCGCTCAAGGGCTTCGCCGGAGATACCCGGGGCTTCCTCGTTCAGGTGCAGGCTCGCATCTTCCAGGGCCGACTGCGTCATGTACTCTTCCATGGCGTCGTCGTCTTTGATGTATTGCTCTTGCTTGCCTTTCTTGACCTTGTACAGCGGTGGCTGAGCGATGTAGATGTAGCCACGCTCGATCAGCTCCGGCAGCTGACGGAAGAAGAACGTCAGCAGCAGCGTACGGATGTGCGAACCATCGACGTCAGCATCGGTCATGATGATGATGTTGTGGTAGCGCAGCTTGTCGATGTTGTATTCGTCGCGACCGATACCGCAGCCCAGTGCGGTGATCAAGGTGCCCACTTCTTGCGAAGAGATCATCTTGTCGAAGCGCGCCTTCTCGACGTTGAGGATCTTGCCCTTCAACGGCAGGATGGCCTGGGTTTTACGGTTACGCCCCTGCTTGGCGGAGCCGCCAGCAGAGTCACCTTCCACGAGGTACAGTTCGGAAAGGGCAGGGTCTTTTTCCTGGCAGTCAGCCAGTTTGCCCGGCAGGCCGGCGATGTCCAGCGCACCTTTGCGGCGGGTCATCTCACGGGCCTTACGTGCTGCTTCACGCGCACGTGCCGCGTCGATCATCTTGCCGACGACCAGTTTGGCTTCGTTCGGGTTTTCCAGCAGGAAGTCGGAGAAGTACTTGCCCATTTCCTGTTCGACCGCGGTCTTCACTTCGGAAGAAACCAGCTTGTCTTTGGTCTGGGAGCTGAACTTCGGATCCGGCACCTTCACCGAGATGATCGCGGTCAAGCCTTCACGGGCGTCATCACCGGTGGTGGCGACCTTGTGCTTCTTGGCCAGGCCTTCAGCTTCGATGTAGGTGTTCAGGTTACGCGTCAGTGCGGAACGGAAACCCACCAGGTGAGTACCGCCATCACGCTGCGGGATGTTGTTGGTGAAGCACAACAGGTTCTCGTTGAAGCTGTCGTTCCACTGCAGGGCGATTTCCACGCCGATGCCGTCTTCACGCTGGATGTTGAAGTGGAACACCTGGTTGACCGCAGTCTTGTTGGTGTTCAGGTATTCAACGAACGCACGCAGGCCGCCTTCGTATTTGAACAGCTCTTCCTTGCCGCTGCGTTCATCCTTGAGGACGATGCCGACACCGGAGTTGAGGAAGGACAGTTCACGAATCCGCTTGGCCAGGATGTCCCAGCTGAAGTGGATGTTCTTGAAGGTTTCAGCCGATGGCTTGAAGTGAATCTGGGTGCCCGTGGTTTCGCTCTCGCCAACGATTTTCATCGGCTCTTGCGGGACGCCATGGACGTAAGTCTGTTCCCAGATCTTGCCGCTGCGGCGAACGGTCAGGACCAGTTCCTTGGACAGTGCGTTCACTACCGAAACACCTACACCGTGCAGACCGCCGGATACTTTGTAGGAGTTGTCGTCGAACTTACCGCCGGCGTGCAGCACGGTCATGATGACCTCGGCTGCCGAAACGCCTTCTTCTTTGTGTACGTCTACCGGGATGCCACGACCGTTGTCGCGAACGGTGATGGATTCGTCCGGGTGGATGATGATGCTGATGTCGTCGCAATGGCCGGCCAAAGCTTCGTCGATCGAGTTATCGACCACCTCGAACACCATGTGGTGCAGACCGCTGCCATCGTCGGTGTCACCAATGTACATACCGGGACGTTTGCGTACGGCATCCAGGCCTTTCAGCACTTTAATGCTCGTTGAGTCGTACGTATTTTCTTCGCTCAATGCCTTCACTCCCGATGGTCGTGGGTCTGGGTGATACGGCCCTGTTCCACGTGGAACAGAGCGACTGGCGTTTCCGTCTGCCAGCCTTCCCTCAATAATTCGTGATCTACACAGGTGATAAACACCTGGCAGCGTAAGTCTTCCAACAAGCGGCAAAGCGCGCGGCGGTGCTGCTCGTCCAGTTCGGACGGCAAGTCATCCACCAGATAAATACACTGGCCGCGTCGGGCCTGGCTGACCAGGTGCCCTTGGGCAATCCGCAATGCACAGACCACCAACTTCTGCTGACCGCGGGACAAGATGTCCGCGGCGTTATGTGCGCCCAATCTGAGGCGCAAATCAGCGCGTTGTGGTCCGGCCTGGGTATGACCCATCTGCTGGTCTCGCTGAACGGACCCAGCGAGCACTGCACTCAATTCGCGGTCTTTGTCCCAGCCTCGGTAATAGCTGAGCGTCAAACCTTCAAGCTCAACCAGTTCGCTCAAGGTCTGTTCAAAGACTGGTTTCAAGGCTTTGATATAGGCACGGCGGTATTCATCAATTTCAGCGCTGGCCTGGCACAGTTCCCTGTCCCAAACCGCTTGCGAAACGGCGTCAAGTGTACCATGCCGCAGCCAAGAGTTTCTCTGGCGCAGGGCCTTCTGCAAGCGCTGCCAGGTGGACATGAACCGCGGTTCCACGTGGAACACGCCCCAGTCGAGAAACTGCCGGCGAATCTTCGGTGCGCCTTCAAGCAGGCGGAAGCTATCAGGGTTGATCAGTTGCAGCGGCAGGATCTCCGCCAGCTGTGCCGCGCTGCGCGCGTTCTGCCCGTCAATACGGATCTGGAACTCGCCTTGGCGGTCCCGTGATATCCCCAGTGCGCTATGCCCGCCCTCAGCCAACTCAACCTGACCGAATACGGTACAGGCCAATTGCTCGTACTGAATAACCGGCAAAAGGCGGGTACTACGAAACGAACGGGCAAGCCCCAGCAGGTGAATGGCTTCCAGAACACTGGTTTTGCCGCTGCCGTTGGCGCCGTAAAGAATGTTGATTCGGGGGGAGGGGGAGAAGGTCACCGGGTGCAGATTGCGCACCGCGGTGACCGAGACGCGACTTAATGACATCTAGCTTCTGCTGAGCATGATTACAGACGCATCGGCATGACAACGTAGGCCGAGTCATCGTTGTCGGACTCTTGCACCAGCGCACTGCTGTTGGAGTCGGACAGGATCAGGCGAACCTGCTCAGTGGTCATCACGCCCAGCACGTCTAGCAAGTAGCTCACGTTGAAGCCGATTTCCAGATTGCCGCCGTTGTACTCAACGCCCACTTCTTCTTCCGCTTCTTCCTGCTCCGGGTTGTTGGCCTGGATCTTCAACTGACCGCTGGCCAGTTGCAGACGGATACCGCGGTACTTCTCGTTGGACAGAATCGCGGTACGGCTGAAAGCTTCACGCAACGCCTGACGATCGCCGAGCACCAGTTTGTCGCCGCCCTTCGGCAGAACACGCTCGTAGTCTGGGAATTTACCGTCGACCAGTTTAGAGGTGAAGGTGAACTCGCCCGTGGTGGCGCGGATGTGATGCTGACCCAGGACGATGCTGACATTGCCGTCCGGCTCGGTCAGCAGGCGCGCCAGCTCAAGGATACCCTTGCGCGGCACGATGACCTGGTGGCGATCCGGCTGACCGATGTCGGCCTGCATCGAGCACATGGCCAGACGGTGACCGTCGGTGGCCACGGCCCGGATGATCCCGGCCGAAACTTCCAGCAGCATGCCGTTCAGGTAATAACGCACGTCCTGCTGGGCCATGGCGAAGCTGGTGCGTTCAATCAGACGACGCAGTTTGCTTTGCTCAAGGCTGCAAGTCAGCGAACCCGGGCCTTCTTCAACAGTCGGGAAATCGTTCGCCGGCAGGGTCGACAGGGTGAAGCGGCTACGGCCAGCCTTCACCACCAGCTTCTGCTCGTCGACCTTGATGTCGATCAGCGCGTCGTTCGGCAGGCTTTTGCAGATATCCATCAGCTTGCGCGCAGGCACAGTGATGGAACCCGGGTCAGCAGGCTCTTCGAGTTGTACACGACCGACCAGCTCGACTTCCAGGTCGGTACCGGTCAGCGACAGTTGCTGGCCTTCGACAACCAGCAGCACGTTGGAGAGCACCGGCAAGGTCTGTCGGCGCTCGACGACGCCTGCGACCAGTTGCAGGGGTTTCAACAGGGCTTCGCGTTGAATGGTGAAATGCATGGTCTAGTCCCTTGCCTTAATAAGCTGCGCTGGTGTTCATCAAGTTGTCAGAGTACGCAGCAGGTTCTTGTAGTCCTCGCGGATGTCCGCGTCGGATTCCTTAAGTTCGTTGATCTTGCGGCAGGCGTGCAAAACAGTCGTGTGGTCGCGGCCGCCAAACACATCGCCGATTTCCGGCAGGCTGTGGTTAGTCAACTCTTTGGACAACGCCATGGCAACCTGACGCGGACGAGCGACCGAGCGTGAACGACGCTTGGACAGCAGGTCGGAAATCTTGATCTTGTAGTACTCGGCGACAGTGCGCTGAATGTTATCCACAGAGACCAGTTTATCTTGCAGCGCCAACAGATCTTTCAGGGATTCGCGAATCAGCTCGATGGTGATATCGCGGCCCATGAAGTGCGAGTGGGCGATTACGCGTTTAAGCGCACCTTCCAGCTCACGGACGTTGGAGCGAATACGCTGGGCGATGAAGAACGCCGCGTCGTGGGGCAGATCGACTTTGGCCTGGTCGGCCTTTTTCATCAGGATCGCGACACGGGTTTCCAGCTCCGGCGGCTCGACGGCTACCGTCAGGCCCCAGCCGAAGCGGGATTTGAGGCGCTCTTCAAGACCTTCGATTTCTTTAGGGTAGCGGTCACTGGTGAGAATGACCTGCTGGCCACCTTCGAGCAGGGCGTTGAAGGTGTGGAAAAACTCTTCCTGCGAACGTTCCTTGCGGGCGAAGAACTGAATGTCATCGATCAGCAATGCGTCCACCGAACGGTAGAAGCGCTTGAACTCGTTGATCGCGTTCAGTTGCAGAGCTTTGACCATATCGGCCACGAAACGCTCCGAATGCAGGTACACGACCTTGGCATTCGGGTTCTTCTTTAATAGATGGTTACCCACAGCGTGCATCAAGTGAGTTTTACCCAAGCCAACACCGCCATAAAGGAAGAGCGGGTTGTAACCGTGCTTGGGGTTGTCCGCCACCTGCCAGGCCGCAGCCCGGGCCAGTTGGTTGGACTTACCTTCGACGAAGTTCTCGAAGGTGAAAGTACGGTTCAGGTAACTGGTGTGCTTGAGCGCACCTTCGACCTGCACCGTGCGCTGCTCGGAACGCACCGGGGCCTGTTGAGAACTGGCGCCGGCCATTGGATCGAAGCTGTCGCGCGATGGCTCTTCACTGACTTCGGCAACTTTCTGGGTCGAACGCTTGCTCGGTGTGGCCGTCGGGGCAGGTGCCGGAGCACTGACAGGCGCTTGAGCCGCCTGTGCCTGAGACGCGGCGGCAGCCAGTGGCGCATTCGGGGCAGCCCGTGGAGCCGAACTGCGTTTGCTGCCTATTAATAAGGAAAGCGCCGGCGCCATGCCATTGCCATGCTCATCCAGCAGTTCAAGGACGCGGCCCAGGTACTTTTCGTTGACCCAGTCGAGAACAAAACGATTCGGTGCGTAGACACGCAACTCGTCGCCTTCGGCTTCGACCTGTAGTGGACGGATCCAAGTGTTGAATTGTTGGGCAGGCAGCTCATCGCGCAAAAGCTCTACGCACTGCTGCCAAAGTTCCACTGACACGGATATCCCCTAAGTTGAAAGCCGGTGAGGCAAAAACAAGCGGCCATTGTAGCGACCAGACGCCGACTTATCCACACGTAGGTGGGTTACTGACCAAGAAGAATCAACGTTTTATAGGTAAAAAAGACGACCAGTGGTCTGTGCATAAGCTCTGTGGATAACCGCCCTTGAGGTCGTTGCACAAGTGGGGGCGAAACTCGGTGGATAACCTGCCTGTGGATAACAGCCCCTTTCACACACAGCTTATCCGACAGCGCAGCACAGGCTGACCACCGTTTTCCACCGTAGTTGTCATTCTCTATACATCACGTGATATAAGGTCTGAAGGTAGTTATCCACAGATGATCGGTGTCCTAGCTTTTATAAGCTTTACAGAAAAGCTTTAAATACTTTCCTTCTTTATTTTTATATTTGGCTGGAGGTGAAGACGAGCAAAACGTCTGGAGATCTATTTATAAGGAAACGTTGGTTGGAAATTGACCTAGAGGCTTGCTTTCTCTAGAATCCCCGGTCTCTTAAAACGGGGGCCATTCCGGCCCGTTGTGGACGAACCAGGTAACACGACAATGAAACGTACTTTCCAACCAAGCACTATCAAACGCGCTCGTACCCACGGTTTCCGTGCTCGTATGGCTACCAAGAACGGTCGTGCCGTTCTGTCGCGTCGTCGCGCCAAAGGTCGTGCGCGTCTGGCAGTTTGATAAGCCGGCACTGGAGGTGAGTCAGGACTTCAGTCGGGAAAAGCGTCTGCTTACTCCCCGGCATTTCAAGGCAGTCTTTGACTCCCCTACCGGCAAGGTTCCGGGGAAAAATCTCCTGCTCCTTGCGCGCAACAACGATCTTGATCACCCCCGTCTCGGGCTGGTTATCGGGAAAAAGAGCGTAAAGCTCTCCGTCGAGCGCAATCGCCTCAAACGTCTGATGCGCGAATCGTTCCGTCTGAACCAGGATTCACTGGTCGGCTGGGATATCGTTATCGTCGCGCGCAAAGGTTTGGGTGACGTAGAAAACCCCGAATTGATTCAGCATTTCGGCAAACTCTGGAAGCGTCTGGCACGCAGCACGCCGGTACCAGCAGTCAAAACCGAAACTGTAGGGGTAGACAGTCCCGATGCGTAAACTGGCACTCGTTCCGATCCAGTTTTATCGCTATGCCATTAGTCCCCTGATGGCCAGTCACTGTCGTTTCTACCCCAGTTGTTCCTGCTACGCGTTAGAAGCCATAGAAAATCATGGCCTTCTGCGCGGTGGCTGGCTGACCTTTCGTCGTTTAGGTCGCTGTCATCCGTGGAATCCCGGTGGTTATGACCCGGTTCCACCTATCCCTACCTCCCGTTCTTCTTCGATGGCCGAGTAATCATGGATATCAAACGCACGATCCTGATCGTCGCCCTGGCAATCGTGTCCTACGTTATGGTTCTTAAATGGAACCAGGACTATGGCCAGGCTGCCCTGCCGACTCAGAATGTTGCTTCCAGTACTTCCGCACCGGGCCTACCGGATACGGCGACTGGCAATAATGCTTCTGTCAGTGACGACATTCCGCGCGCCGCAAGCGATACCAGTGCCACTGCACCTGCTGAAACACCAGTAGCTGCAAGCAAAGACCTCATCCAGATCAAAACGGATGTGCTCAACCTGGCTATCGATCCACAAGGTGGCGATGTTGCACAGTTGACGCTGCCGCTGTATCCACGTCGCCAGGACCATCCGGAAATTCCATTCCAGTTGTTCGATAACGGCAACGAGCGGACTTATCTGGCTCAAAGCGGTTTGATCGGTACCGATGGTCCGGACGCAAGTCCTGCCGGTCGTCCGGTTTACTCCTCCGAGAAGAAGATCTACCAACTGGCCGACGGTCAGAACCAATTGGTTGTAGACCTGAAGTTCAGCAAGGACGGCGTCAACTACATCAAGCGTTTCACACTGAAACGCGGCCTGTACGACGTAACCGTTTCCTACGTGATCGACAACGAAAGCGCCAAACCTTGGTCGGGTGCGATGTTCGCCCAACTGAAGCGCGACGCCAGCTCCGATCCTTCTTCCAGCACCGCCACCGGCACCGCGACTTACCTGGGCGCTGCCCTGTGGACAAGTAACGAGCCGTACAAGAAAGTGTCGATGAAGGACATGGACAAGGCTCAGCTGAAAGAAACCGTGAACGGTGGTTGGGTTGCCTGGTTGCAACACTACTTCGTGACCGCATGGATTCCGGCGAAGGGCGAAAACAACGTCGTCCAGACCCGTAAAGACAGCAAAGGCAACTACATCATCGGCTACACCGCCCCGGCAATGACTGTTGCGCCAGGTGCGAAAGCCGAAACCAGCGCTGTTCTGTACGCCGGTCCGAAAAGCCAGGCGGTGCTGAAAGAGTTGTCCCCAGGTCTGGAATTGACCGTCGACTACGGCATTCTGTGGTTCATTGCCCAGCCAATCTTCTGGCTGCTGCAACACATCCACGCGCTGGTCGGTAACTGGGGCTGGTCGATCATCTTCCTGACCATGCTGATCAAAGGGATTTTCTTCCCGCTGTCGGCAGCCAGCTACAAATCCATGGCCCGCATGCGCGCAGTGGCACCGAAACTGGCCGCGCTGAAAGAGCAACATGGCGATGACCGGCAGAAAATGTCGCAAGCCATGATGGAGCTGTACAAGAAAGAGAAGATCAATCCGCTGGGTGGTTGCTTGCCAATCCTCGTGCAGATGCCGGTTTTCCTCTCGCTGTACTGGGTTCTGCTGGAAAGCGTTGAAATGCGCCAAGCGCCGTTCATGCTGTGGATTACTGACCTGTCGATCAAGGATCCGTTCTTCATTCTGCCGATCATCATGGGTGCAACCATGTTCATCCAGCAGCAGTTGAACCCGACTCCTCCGGATCCGATGCAGGCCAAGGTGATGAAGCTGATGCCAATCATCTTCACCTTCTTCTTCCTGTGGTTCCCGGCTGGTCTGGTGCTGTACTGGGTAGTGAACAACTGCCTGTCCATCGCCCAACAGTGGTACATCACTCGTAAAATCGAAGCGGCTACTAAAGCAGCTGCCTGATTTACACTGTGGATAACCACTCAAAACGCCCCCTAGTGGGGCGTTTTGCTATCTGTCACTTTTGTCTGGATACCGGTTTATGAGCGCTCCTCGTGAAACCATCGCCGCCGTCGCCACCGCTCAAGGTCGTGGCGGCGTAGGCATCGTCCGTATTTCCGGGCCACTGGCGAGCGTTGCGGCCAAGGCCTTCAGCGGTCGTGAACTCAAGCCGCGATTCGCCCACTACGGCCCGTTTTTCGATCAAAACGAAGAGGTGCTGGACCAGGGCATTGCCTTGTATTTTCCGGGCCCGAACTCGTTCACCGGCGAAGACGTGCTGGAACTCCAGGGCCATGGCGGCCCGATTGTTCTCGACATGCTGCTCAAGCGATGCCTTGAACTGGGGTGCCGTCTGGCACGACCAGGTGAATTCAGCGAGCGTGCGTTCCTCAATGACAAACTCGACCTGGCACAGGCCGAAGCAATCGCCGACCTGATCGAGGCCAGTTCTGCACAGGCCGCCCGCAATGCATTGCGCTCCTTGCAGGGGGCATTTTCCGATCGTGTGCATAACCTGACCGAGCAACTGATCGGCCTGCGGATTTATGTAGAAGCGGCCATCGACTTCCCGGAAGAAGAAATCGACTTCCTTGCCGATGGCCATGTACTGAGCATGCTCGACAAAGTCAGGGAAGAGTTATCCACCGTGCTGCGCGAAGCCGGGCAGGGTGCGTTGCTGCGTGACGGCATGACGGTGGTGATCGCCGGTCGGCCAAATGCCGGTAAATCCAGTTTGCTCAACGCACTGGCGGGTCGTGAAGCAGCGATCGTGACCGAGATTGCCGGCACCACCCGTGACATTTTGCGCGAACATATCCACATCGATGGCATGCCGCTTCACGTGGTGGATACCGCTGGTCTGCGAGATACCGATGACCATGTGGAAAAAATCGGTGTTGAACGGGCGTTGAAAGCCATTAGTGAAGCTGATCGAGTGCTGTTGGTGGTCGATGCCACTGCACCGGAAGCGCTTGATCCGTTTGCGTTGTGGCCAGAGTTCCTGGAAACCCGCCCGGATCCGGCGAAAGTCACGTTGATCCGTAACAAGGCCGACCTCACGGGCGAAGCAATTGCCCTGGAAGTCAGTGAGGATGGCCATGTGACCATCAGCCTGAGTGCCAAGTCGGCCGGCGAAGGCCTGGAACTGCTGCGTGATCATCTCAAGGCCTGTATGGGCTATGAGCAGACGTCGGAAAGCAGCTTCAGTGCTCGCAGGCGTCACCTTGAGGCGTTGCGTCATGCCAGTGCATCCCTCGAGCACGGCCGTGCGCAGCTGACTCTGGCGGGTGCCGGAGAGCTACTGGCCGAAGATTTGCGCCAGGCTCAACATGCCTTGGGCGAGATCACCGGTGCATTCAGCTCCGACGATCTGCTGGGACGGATCTTTTCCAGTTTCTGTATCGGCAAATAGCCCTATCGTTGTCCACAGACAGGCCATTCGCGCCTGTCTGTTCTCACCCCTTTTCCTGAATTGCCTCCAGTGCCGAGCAGATTCTTTCTGCCTGGGCGGATTTTCTGCGCCCGGGATTTGATCAATCGGCGCTTTTCTGTGGATTAAGCCCTGTGAATAACTGCCGCTAAGGGCAGTTGATAACAGGGCCTCAAAACTGAAGATAACCGCCTCTGTGGATAACCACCCCTTTCATCCACAGGCTTACACCGGTTATCCAAGGGCCTCATTGGCACATGACCACAGGGTTTTGATTCTCTGTACATATTGAAAACAAAGGGCTGTACGAATCTATCCACAGAAATGGTGCTCAGTAGAAATAAACATAAAAACAAAGATTTAATAAATTTCTTTCTTTTTAATTTCTATAACCCCGACTTCTCCACAGCTGGTTAAATTTTGTGCAAAGGGTTCTTTAGGAAGGGCGAAGTCCCTATACTTGTCGACCAGGTCCAAAAACCTGAGCTCAAACTATTCCTGAATTACCTACTTAAGCAGGCACGAGGTGCGTGGTGGATTTCCCTTCCCGTTTTGAAGTGATCGTCATCGGCGGCGGTCATGCCGGTACCGAGGCAGCACTGGCCTCAGCACGTATGGGGGCAAAAACCCTGTTGCTGACGCATAACGTGGAAACCCTCGGTGCCATGAGTTGCAACCCGGCCATCGGCGGGATCGGCAAAAGCCACCTGGTAAAAGAAATCGATGCCCTCGGCGGCGCGATGGCCATGGCTACCGATAAAGGCGGCATTCAGTTTCGCGTGTTGAACAGCCGCAAAGGCCCGGCCGTGCGTGCAACCCGCGCCCAGGCAGACCGGGTTCTGTACAAGGCCGCTGTCCGCGAAGCACTGGAAAACCAGCCGAACCTGTGGATATTTCAACAAGCGGCTGATGACCTGATCGTTGAACAAGAACAAGTGCGCGGTGTTGTCACCCAAATGGGCCTGCGTTTCTTCGCTGACTCCGTGGTGTTGACCACTGGCACCTTCCTCGGTGGACTTATCCACATCGGAATGCAGAATTATTCCGGTGGTCGTGCCGGTGATCCGCCGTCGATCGCCCTGGCTCGCCGTCTGCGCGAATTGCCACTGCGTGTTGGCCGATTGAAAACCGGTACGCCGCCGCGTATCGACGGTCGGTCTGTGGATTTCTCGGTGATGACCGAGCAAGCAGGTGATACGCCGATCCCGGTGATGTCGTTCATGGGTTCCAAAGAGCAGCATCCGAAACAGGTCAGCTGCTGGATTACCCACACCAACGCCCGGACCCACGAAATCATCGCAGCGAACCTCGACCGTTCGCCGATGTATTCCGATGCAGGGTTGATCGAAGGTATCGGCCCGCGTTACTGCCCGTCGATCGAAGACAAGATCAACCGCTTTGCCGACAAGGAAAGCCACCAGGTCTTCATCGAACCGGAAGGTTTGACCACTCACGAGCTGTACCCGAACGGGATATCCACATCCCTGCCGTTCGACGTGCAATTGCAGATCGTGCAATCGATTCGCGGCATGGAAAACGCGCACATCGTGCGTCCGGGCTACGCCATCGAGTACGACTATTTCGATCCGCGTGACCTGAAGTACAGCCTGGAAACCAAAGTTATCGGCGGTCTGTTCTTCGCCGGGCAAATCAATGGCACCACCGGTTACGAAGAAGCCGGCGCCCAGGGTTTGCTGGCCGGGGCCAACGCTGCACTGCGTGCGCAAGGCAAAGACGCCTGGTGCCCGCGTCGCGACGAGGCGTACATCGGCGTGTTGGTTGACGACCTGATTACCCTTGGAACTCAAGAGCCATACCGGATGTTCACATCCCGCGCCGAGTACCGTCTGATCTTGCGTGAAGACAACGCGGACCTGCGCCTGACCGAAAAAGGTCGCGAGCTGGGTCTGGTGGATGACGCGCGTTGGGCGGCGTTCTGCACCAAACGCGAAAGCATCGCGCTGGAAGAGCAGCGCCTGAAAAGTACCTGGGTTCGCCCCGGCACTGAGCAGGGCGATGCGATATCCGAGAAATTCGGCACGCCGCTGACTCACGAATACAACCTGCTCAACCTCTTGAGCCGTCCGGAAATCGACTACGCTGGTCTGATCGCCGTGACTGGCGGGGGCGCAGAAGATCCACAAGTCGCCGAGCAGGTCGAAATCAAGACCAAATACGCCGGTTATATCGATCGTCAGCAAGATGAAATCGCGCGTCTGCGGGCGAGCGAAGACACGAAACTGCCTGTGGATATCGATTACACGAACATTTCCGGTCTCTCCAAAGAGATCCAGAGCAAGCTCGGTGCGACCCGTCCAGAAACACTGGGCCAGGCGTCACGCATTCCGGGTGTTACACCGGCAGCCATTTCGCTGTTGATGATTCATTTGAAAAAACGCGGCGCGGGCCGTCAGTTGGAGCAAAGCGCTTGAGTTCGTTGGTCACCTCGCAACACGCCGAAGAGTTATCCACAGGTGCTCGCCAGCTCGGTGTCACATTGACCGAAACCCAGCACGCGCAGTTGTTGGGTTATCTGGCCCTGTTGATCAAATGGAACAAGGCCTACAACCTGACCGCCGTGCGCGATCCGGACGAAATGGTCTCGCGTCACCTGCTCGATAGTTTGAGCGTGATGTCGTTCATCGAAAACGGTCGCTGGCTGGACGTTGGCAGTGGCGGCGGCATGCCGGGCATTCCACTTGCAATCCTGTTTCCAGAGTCCCAAGTGACCTGCCTGGACAGCAACGGCAAGAAAACCCGCTTCCTGACCCAGGTCAAACTCGAACTCAAACTGGATAACCTGCAAGTTATCCACAGTCGCGTCGAAGCCTTCCAGCCTGCACAGCCTTTCAACGGGATCATTTCCCGGGCGTTCAGCAGCATGGAGAACTTCAGCAACTGGACGCGCCACCTTGGCAACGCCGATACACGTTGGCTGGCAATGAAGGGCGTTCATCCGGCCGATGAGCTGGTAGCATTGCCGGCAGACTTCCACCTCGATAGCGAACACGCCCTGGCCGTACCTGGTTGCCAAGGCCAACGCCATCTGCTGATACTGCGCCGCACGGCATGATTGGGAACACAAGCAAGAATGGCTAAGGTATTCGCGATAGCGAACCAAAAGGGTGGTGTGGGTAAAACCACCACCTGCATCAACCTCGCAGCTTCCCTGGTTGCTACCAAGCGCCGGGTGCTGTTGATCGATCTCGATCCACAGGGCAACGCCACCATGGGTAGCGGTGTGGATAAACACGGCCTGGAAAACTCGGTCTACGACTTGCTGATCGGCGAATGCGATCTGGCCCAGGCCATGCACTTCTCCGAGCACGGTGGTTACCAGCTGTTGCCGGCCAACCGCGACCTGACCGCGGCCGAAGTGGTTCTGCTGGAAATGCAGATGAAGGAAAGCCGCCTGCGCAGCGCGCTGGCGCCGATCCGTGAAAACTACGATTACATTTTGATCGACTGCCCGCCGTCGCTGTCGATGCTCACGCTGAACGCTTTGGTCGCGGCTGACGGGGTAATTATCCCCATGCAGTGCGAGTACTTTGCGCTCGAAGGCTTGAGCGACCTTGTGGATAACATCAAGCGCATCGCAGAACTGCTGAACCCGAACCTGAAAGTCGAAGGCCTGTTGCGCACGATGTATGACCCGCGCCTGAGCCTGATGAACGACGTATCGGCGCAGTTGAAAGAACACTTCGGCGAGCAGCTCTACGACACGGTTATCCCGCGTAACATCCGCCTGGCCGAAGCGCCAAGCTATGGCATGCCGGCGCTGGCTTACGACAAGACTTCGCGGGGCGCCATTGCCTATCTGGCACTTGCCGGCGAGATGGTTCGCCGTCAGCGCAAAAATTCACGCACTGCCGCTGCTCAGGCAACTTAAGGAATCCCCATGGCCGTCAAGAAACGAGGTCTCGGACGTGGACTGGATGCACTGCTGAGCGGTCCGACCGTCAGCTCGCTGGAAGAGCAGGCTGTACAAGCCGATCAGCGTGAGCTGCAGCATTTGCCCCTGGACCTGATCCAGCGCGGCAAGTACCAGCCGCGTCGGGACATGGACCCGCAAGCGCTGGAAGAACTGGCGCAATCGATCAAGGCCCAGGGCGTGATGCAGCCGATCGTGGTTCGCCCGATCGGTAGCGGCCGCTTCGAAATCATCGCCGGCGAACGTCGCTGGCGTGCGAGCCAGCAGGCTGGCCAGGAAACTATCCCGGCGATGGTGCGCGATGTGCCGGATGAAACCGCCATCGCCATGGCGCTGATCGAGAACATCCAGCGCGAAGACCTCAATCCGATCGAAGAAGCGGTGGCATTGCAGCGTTTGCAGCAGGAATTCCAGCTGACTCAGCAACAAGTGGCCGAAGCGGTGGGCAAATCCCGCGTGACTGTGGCCAACCTGCTACGCTTGATCTCGTTGCCGGAAGTTATCAAGACCATGCTGTCGCACGGTGACCTGGAAATGGGTCATGCCCGTGCTTTGCTTGGTTTGCCGGAGAATCAACAGGTTGAAGGGGCGCGACATGTTGTCGCACGGGGGCTGACTGTGCGCCAGACTGAGGCACTGGTTCGCCAGTGGTTGAGTGGCAAACAGGAGCCTGCCGAACCGGTAAAACCGGACCCGGATATCGCCCGACTCGAGCAGCGTCTGGCTGAGCGCCTAGGCTCTGCGGTGCAGATCCGACACGGAAAGAAGGGGAAAGGGCAGTTGGTCATTGGTTACAACTCCCTCGATGAGCTTCAGGGTGTGCTCGCACACATTCGCTGAAACATTTCCTCATGTAGCGTGCAGTCGGAAATCACTACCTGACAGTTGAATAGGGGCAGAACCGCCCCTATACTCTGCGCGCATTTTGTCGGCACAAATTATGCCAAGTTATTGAATTCTGGCAGCCGACCATTGGGGAGTATTAGTGATGGAAACCCGCACGCCAAACCGCTTGCCGTTCCATCGCCTGGCAGTTTTTCCGGTGTTGATGGCTCAGTTTGTCGTGTTGCTGATCGCCGCTTTGGCGCTGTGGCAATGGCACGGAGTCGTTGCCGGGTACTCAGGACTCTGCGGAGGCCTGATAGCCTTGCTACCCAATGTTTATTTCGCTCACAGGGCATTTCGGTTTTCCGGCGCCCGAGCAGCTCAAGCCATCGTCCGGTCTTTTTATGCCGGCGAGGCGGGCAAACTGATTTTGACGGCAGTGCTTTTTGCATTGACGTTTGCAGGTGTGAAGCCATTGGCGCCGCTAGCTGTATTCGGCGTCTTCGTGTTGACCCAACTGGTCAGCTGGTTCGCGCCCCTGCTGATGAGAACAAGACTTTCGAGACCTTAGGGCGTTTGAGGCAACCATGGCAGAAACAACCGCTTCGGGCTATATCCAGCACCACTTGCAGAACCTGACCTTCGGTCAGCACCCAACCGGCGGGTGGGGTTTTGCCCACACCGCAGCAGAAGCCAAAGAAATGGGCTTCTGGGCTTTCCACGTCGATACCCTCGGCTGGTCGGTCGCTTTGGGTCTGATCTTCGTTCTTCTTTTCCGCATGGCGGCAAAGAAAGCGACTTCCGGTCAGCCTGGTGCTTTGCAGAACTTCGTTGAAGTATTGGTCGAATTCGTCGATGGCAGCGTGAAAGACAGCTTCCATGGCCGTAGCCCGGTGATTGCACCGCTGGCACTGACCATCTTCGTCTGGGTCTTCCTGATGAACGCCGTCGACCTGATCCCGGTCGACTGGATTCCTCAGCTGGCCATCCTGATCACTGGTGATGCGCACATTCCGTTCCGTGCCGTATCGACCACTGACCCGAACGCTACCTTGGGCATGGCCCTGTCGGTGTTCGCGTTGATCATTTTCTACAGCATCAAGGTCAAGGGCATCGGCGGCTTCGTCGGCGAGCTGACCCTGCACCCGTTCGGCAGCAAGAACATCTTCGTTCAGGCCCTGCTGATTCCGGTGAACTTCCTGCTGGAGTTCGTGACGCTGGTAGCCAAGCCAATCTCCTTGGCACTGCGTCTGTTCGGCAACATGTACGCCGGCGAGCTGGTCTTCATTCTGATTGCTGTGATGTTCGGCAGCGGTCTGCTCTGGCTTAGCGGCCTGGGCGTAGTTCTGCAGTGGGCGTGGGCTGTGTTCCACATCCTGATCATCACCCTGCAGGCGTTTATCTTCATGATGCTGACCATCGTTTACCTTTCGATGGCGCACGAAGAGAACCATTAAGGCCAGTCTCGACTAGTCTGATGTCCCACCCGATCAAACGGGTGGGGGCCCGAACAGGGCTATGAAACGATTTGTTTTACCGCTTTAAAATCTAAAAAACCTAAACCATACGACGTAAAAGTCGGGAGGAAAGATGGAAACTGTAGTTGGTCTAACCGCTATCGCTGTTGCACTGTTGATCGGCCTGGGCGCACTGGGTACCGCAATTGGTTTCGGCCTGTTGGGCGGCAAGTTCCTGGAAGGCGCAGCGCGTCAGCCAGAAATGGTTCCAATGCTGCAAGTTAAAATGTTCATCGTTGCCGGTCTGCTCGACGCCGTAACCATGATCGGTGTTGGTATCGCTCTGTTCTTCACCTTCGCGAACCCATTCGTTGGTCAACTCGCTGGCTAATCACTCGAACCTTCGAGTGATTGGTTTGATGTGCAACGAACGAGCGAGGTGTTGGCGTGAACATTAATGCAACCCTGATTGGCCAGTCCGTTGCGTTCTTCATTTTTGTACTGTTTTGCATGAAGTTCGTGTGGCCTCCGGTCATCGCGGCTTTGCACGAACGTCAGAAGAAGATCGCGGATGGACTGGACGCTGCCGCCCGAGCAGCTCGCGACCTGGAGTTGGCCCAAGATAAAGCGGGTCAACAACTGCGCGAAGCTAAGGCTCAGGCAGCTGAAATCATTGAGCAAGCCAAGAAACGCGGTAATCAGATCGTTGAAGAGGCTGTTGAAAAAGCCCGTATCGACGCTGACCGTGTGAAGGTTCAGGCTCAGGCCGAGATCGAGCAGGAACTGAACAGTGTCAAAGACGCGCTGCGTGCCCAACTGGGTGCACTGGCCGTTGGCGGCGCCGAGAAGATCCTGGGTGCCACAATCGATCAAAACGCGCACGCGGAGCTGGTAAACAAACTGGCTGCTGAAATTTAAGCGAGGGCGATCATGGCAGAATTGACCACGTTGGCCCGACCTTACGCTAAGGCAGCCTTCGAGCACGCCCAGGCCCACCAGCAACTGGCCTCTTGGTCAGCCATGCTCGGCCTGGCTGCAGCAGTGTCGCAAGACGACACCATGCAGCGCGTGCTCAAGGCCCCGCGACTGACGAGCGCAGACAAGGCCGCCACGTTTATTGACGTGTGCGGCGACAAGTTTGATGCCAAGGCACAGAACTTCATCAACGTCGTTGCCGAAAACGACCGTCTCCCGCTGTTGCCGGAGATATCCGCTCTGTTCGACCTGTACAAGGCCGAACAAGAGAAGTCGGTAGACGTTGAAGTGACCAGTGCTTTTGCATTGAACCAAGAACAGCAAGACAAACTCGCCAAGGTTCTCAGTGCACGACTCAACCGGGAAGTGCGCCTGCAAGTCGAGGAAGACAAATCCCTTATTGGGGGCATTGTCATCCGCGCCGGCGACCTGGTTATCGATGGCTCGGTTCGCGGCAAACTCGCGAGCCTTGCCGAAGCATTGAAATCTTGAGTTTGAAGGGGCAGCAGAGCAATGCAGCAACTCAATCCTTCCGAAATAAGTGAAATTATCAAGGGCCGCATCGACAAGCTCGATGTGACCTCCCAAGCCCGTAACGAAGGCACTGTCGTCAGCGTATCTGACGGTATCGTGCGGATTCACGGTCTGGCCGACGTAATGTACGGCGAGATGATCGAGTTTCCGGGCGGCGTCTTCGGTATGGCCCTCAACCTGGAGCAAGACTCTGTAGGTGCCGTTGTATTGGGCGCATACCAGACTCTGGCTGAAGGCATGAGCGCCAAGTGCACCGGCCGCATCCTCGAAGTTCCGGTTGGTAAGGAACTGCTGGGTCGCGTAGTCGACGCACTGGGTAACCCAGTTGACGGCAAAGGTCCGCTGAACAACACCGAGACCGACGCGGTCGAGAAAGTTGCTCCAGGCGTGATCTGGCGTAAGTCGGTAGACCAGCCTGTACAGACTGGCTACAAGGCTGTCGATGCCATGATCCCTGTCGGCCGTGGCCAGCGTGAGCTGATCATCGGTGACCGTCAGATCGGTAAAACCGCTCTGGCGATCGACGCGATCATCAACCAGAAAAACAGCGGCATTTTCTGCGTCTACGTAGCGATCGGTCAGAAACAATCGACCATCGCCAACGTGGTTCGCAAGCTGGAAGAAAACGGCGCACTGGCTAACACCATCGTCGTGGCAGCGAGCGCTTCGGAATCTGCAGCACTGCAATTCCTGGCACCGTACTCCGGTTGCACCATGGGTGAATTCTTCCGCGACCGCGGTGAAGACGCGCTGATCGTTTATGACGATCTGTCCAAGCAAGCAGTGGCTTACCGCCAGATTTCCCTGCTGCTGCGCCGTCCACCAGGCCGTGAAGCTTACCCAGGCGACGTGTTCTATCTCCACTCCCGTCTGCTGGAGCGCGCATCCCGCGTTTCGGAAGAATACGTAGAGAAGTTCACCAACGGCGCAGTGACCGGCAAAACCGGTTCCCTGACCGCACTGCCGATCATTGAAACCCAGGCTGGCGACGTTTCCGCGTTCGTTCCGACCAACGTGATTTCCATCACCGACGGTCAGATCTTCCTGGAATCGGCCATGTTCAACTCCGGGATCCGTCCTGCTGTGAACGCCGGTGTTTCGGTATCCCGTGTGGGTGGTGCCGCTCAGACCAAGATCATCAAGAAGCTCTCCGGTGGTATCCGTACCGCTCTGGCTCAGTACCGTGAACTGGCGGCATTCGCCCAGTTCGCTTCTGACCTGGACGAAGCGACCCGTAAGCAACTTGAGCATGGTCAGCGCGTTACCGAGCTGATGAAGCAGAAGCAATACGCACCAATGTCGATCGCTGACATGGCGCTGTCGCTGTATGCCGCTGAGCGTGGGTTCCTGACTGACGTTGAAATCGCCAAGATCGGCAGCTTCGAACAAGCGCTGATTGCTTTCTTCAACCGCGATCACGCCGAATTGATGGCGAAGATCAACGTGAAGGGTGACTTCAATGACGAAATCGACGCTGGCATGAAAGCCGGTATCGAGAAGTTCAAGGCCACCCAAACCTGGTAAGCCGCAGCGGGAGCCGCAAGGCTCCCGCTTGCTAACCTGATAGGTGTTACATGGCAGGCGCAAAAGAGATTCGCAGTAAGATTGCGAGCATCAAAAGCACGCAAAAGATTACCAGCGCCATGGAAAAAGTGGCGGTCAGTAAAATGCGCAAGGCACAAATGCGCATGGCTGCTAGCCGTCCTTACGCGGAGCGCATCCGCCAGGTTATTGGCCATTTGGCCAACGCTAACCCGGAATATCGCCACCCATTCATGATCGACCGTGAAGTAAAGCGTGTTGGTTATGTCGTGGTGAGCAGTGACCGTGGTCTGTGTGGTGGCTTGAACACCAACCTGTTCAAGGCTCTGGTCAAGGACATGGCGGTAAACCGCGAAAACGGCGTCGAGATTGATCTGTGTGTTGTTGGTAGCAAGGGTGCGGCTTTCTTCCGCAACTTCGGCGGTAACGTCGTAGCAGCTATCAGCCACCTGGGTGAAGAGCCGTCGATCAATGACCTGATCGGCAGCGTCAAGGTGATGCTGGATGCCTACCTGGACGGCCGTATTGACCGCCTGTCCGTGGTGTCCAACAAGTTCATCAACACCATGACGCAAACGCCTACCGTGGAGCAGTTGATTCCACTGGTGGCAACCCCGGATCAAGGACTCAAGCACCACTGGGATTATCTGTACGAACCGGACGCCAAAGAGCTGCTTGACGGCTTGATGGTCCGTTACGTGGAGTCGCAGGTCTACCAGGCGGTGGTCGAGAACAACGCGGCTGAACAAGCTGCGCGGATGATCGCGATGAAGAACGCTACCGACAACGCCGGTGATTTGATCAGCGATTTGCAGCTGGTCTACAACAAGGCGCGTCAGGCTGCGATCACCCAAGAGATCTCGGAAATCGTCGGCGGCGCTGCCGCGGTTTAACGGTTCAAATATTCAGAGGATCCAGCTATGAGTAGCGGACGTATCGTTCAAATCATCGGCGCCGTTATCGACGTGGAATTCCCACGCGACAGCGTACCGAGCATCTACAACGCTTTGAGTGTAAAAAGCGATGCAGGCACCACTCTCGAAGTTCAGCAGCAGCTGGGCGACGGCGTGGTTCGTACCATTGCGATGGGTTCCACCGAGGGCTTGAAGCGCGGTCTGGAAGTCACCGACTCTGGCGCAGCCATCTCCGTACCGGTCGGTAAAGCGACTCTGGGCCGGATCATGGACGTACTGGGCAACCCGATCGACGAAGCTGGTCCGATCGCCACCGAAGAGCGCTGGGGCATTCACCGTCCTGCGCCAACCTTCGCTGAGCAAGCGGGCGGCAACGACCTGCTGGAAACCGGCATCAAGGTTATCGACCTGGTTTGCCCGTTCGCCAAGGGTGGTAAAGTTGGTCTGTTCGGTGGTGCCGGTGTAGGCAAAACCGTAAACATGATGGAACTGATCCGTAACATCGCCATCGAGCACAGCGGTTATTCCGTGTTCGCCGGTGTGGGTGAGCGTACTCGTGAGGGTAACGACTTCTACCACGAGATGAAGGACTCCAACGTTCTGGACAAAGTGGCACTGGTTTACGGTCAGATGAACGAGCCGCCGGGTAACCGTCTGCGCGTAGCACTGACCGGCCTGACCATGGCCGAGAAGTTCCGTGACGAAGGTAACGACGTTCTGCTGTTCGTCGACAACATCTATCGTTACACCCTGGCCGGTACTGAAGTATCCGCACTGCTGGGCCGTATGCCTTCCGCAGTAGGTTACCAGCCGACCCTGGCCGAAGAGATGGGTACTCTGCAAGAGCGTATCACTTCGACCAAAAACGGTTCGATCACCTCGATCCAAGCGGTATACGTACCTGCGGATGACTTGACTGACCCGTCGCCAGCGACCACCTTCGCCCACTTGGACGCCACCGTCGTTCTGTCCCGTGACATCGCTTCCCTGGGTATCTACCCAGCGGTCGATCCACTCGACTCGACTTCGCGCCAGCTGGACCCGAACGTAATCGGCCAGGACCACTACGATACCGCTCGCGGTGTACAGTACGTTCTGCAGCGTTACAAAGAACTGAAGGACATCATTGCGATCCTGGGTATGGACGAGCTGTCGGAAGCCGACAAGCAGTTGGTAAACCGTGCTCGTAAGATCCAGCGCTTCTTGTCGCAGCCGTTCTTCGTGGCTGAAGTCTTCACCGGTGCCTCGGGTAAATACGTTTCCCTGAAAGACACCATTGCTGGCTTCAAAGGCATCCTCAACGGTGACTACGACCACCTGCCAGAACAAGCGTTCTACATGGTCGGCGGCATCGAAGAAGCGATCGAGAAAGCCAAGAAACTGTAATCCCGGCGCCCGGCAACGGGCGCTAATTTAGGTTGAGGCAATCAGATGGCTATGACAGTCCATTGCGATATCGTCAGCGCGGAAGGAGAAATCTTTTCCGGCCTGGTCGAGATGGTGATTGCGCACGGTGCACTGGGTGATCTTGGTATCGCCCTGGGCCACGCGCCGCTGATCACTAATCTCAAGCCTGGCCCGATCCGCCTGGTCAAGCAGGGCGGGGAAGAGGAGGTGTATTACATCTCCGGTGGTTTCCTCGAGGTTCAGCCGAACATGGTCAAGGTTCTTGCCGACACCGTGCAACGAGCTGCCGACCTGGACGAAGCCTCCGCTCAGGAAGCCGTTAAGGCTGCCGAGAAGGCCTTGCATGAGCGGGGCGCGGAATTCGATTACGGTTCTGCTGCCGCACGTCTGGCCGAGGCTGCAGCTCAGCTGCGCACCGTCCAGCAGATCCGCAAGAAGTTTGGCCACTAACAGGCCATCACTTGTTGCGCGATTGATTAAAAAGGGTAGCCTCGGCTACCCTTTTTTCTTTTCCGATTTTCATAACCTGGTCGCAGCCGCTGACCATCCAGGATTGGTAGCCAGTCATGTCTCTTGAAATTGTTATCCTCGCTGCCGGCCAAGGCACTCGCATGCGTTCGGCACTGCCGAAAGTCCTGCATCCGATTGCCGGCAACTCGATGCTTGGCCATGTTATCCACAGCGCGCGGCAACTTGATCCACAGCGCATCCACGTGGTGATTGGCCATGGTGCCGACGCCGTACGTGAGCGACTGGCAGCCGATGATCTGAATTTCGTCCTGCAGGACAAACAGCTGGGTACTGGCCACGCGGTTGCTCAGGCAGTGCCGTTCATTGAGTCCGACACCGTCCTGATTCTTTACGGCGACGTGCCGTTGATCGAAGTCGAGACCCTTCAGCGTTTGCTCAAGCAGGTTGCGCCGCAGCAATTGGGTTTGCTGACCGTTCAGCTGGATGATCCAACCGGCTATGGCCGCATCGTTCGTGATGCTGCCGGCAAGGTGACGGCTATCGTCGAGCAGAAAGACGCCAACGAAGCCGAGCGTGCGATCACTGAAGGCAACACCGGTATTCTCGCGCTGCCGTTCGCGCAACTGGGCGGCTGGATGAGCCGTCTCTCCAACAACAACGCCCAGGGCGAGTACTACCTGACTGACGTGATTGCCATGGCAGTCAGCGATGGTCTGGTGGTGGCGACCGAGCAGCCTCACGATGCGATGGAAGTGCAGGGCGCCAATGATCGCAAGCAGCTTTCCGAGCTCGAGCGTCATTATCAACTGCGCGCGGGTCGTCGTTTGATGGCCCAGGGCGTGACCCTGCGCGACCCGGCACGTTTCGATGTCCGCGGTGACATCACTGTTGGTCGCGATGTGCTGATCGACATCAACGTGATTCTCGAAGGCAAGGTTGTCATCGAAGATGACGTGGTGATCGGCCCGAACTGCGTGATCAAGGACAGCACTTTGCGCAAAGGTGTGGTGATCAAGGCGAACAGCCATATCGAAGGCGCGATCATGGGTGAAGGCAGTGATGCCGGTCCATTCGCGCGCCTGCGTCCCGGCTCCGTGCTGGAGGCTCGCGCGCATGTGGGTAACTTTGTCGAGCTGAAAAACGCTCACATGGGTGAAGGCGCGAAGGCTGGTCACTTGGCGTATCTGGGCGATGCCGAGATTGGCGCCCGCACCAACATCGGTGCGGGCACTATCACGTGCAACTATGACGGTGCCAACAAGTGGAAAACCGTGTTGGGTGAGGATGTGTTCATCGGTTCCAACAACTCGTTGGTGGCGCCTGTGGATATCTCTAGCGGTGCGACCACTGCGGCCGGATCGACCATCACGCAGAATGTGGATAAAGAGCAACTGGCCGTCGGACGTGCACGCCAGAAGAATATCGATGGCTGGAAACGGCCAGTGAAAATCAAGAAAAGCTGAGTTATCCACAGGCGTCTGCGGTGTTCGTTAGATCGCCTTCGCGGGCAAGCCTCGCTCCTACAGATAAAGTCGTACACATTATGTGGATTGACTACGATCCCGTAGGAGCGAGCGGTGCGGCGATCCGACTTGCCCGCGAAGCTTTTATCCACAGACCTTTTTATCGCCTCGCGCTTGACGAAGTTTCGCCAATAGGTTTTGATTGCTTCCGTTATCTTTCGAATCGAAACTTACCAGGTCATGTCGAAGCGCAATACACCTCAACGCCGTCACAATATCCTCGCCTTGCTCAATGAGCAGGGCGAAGTCAGTGTTGATGAACTGGCCAAGCGCTTCGAAACCTCGGAAGTTACGATTCGCAAGGACTTGGCGGCGCTCGAAAGCAATGGTCTTTTGTTGCGCCGGTATGGCGGTGCGATCACCATGCCTCAGGAACTGGTCGCCGATATCGGGCAACCGGTTTCCAGGTACAAACAGGCGATCGCCCGCGCTGCCGTTGCGCGGATCCGCGAGCATGCCCGGATCATCATCGACAGCGGCAGCACCACGGCAGCGATGATTCCGGAACTCGGTCAACAGCCGGGCCTGGTGGTGATGACCAACTCGCTTCATGTCGCCAACGCCTTGAGTGAACTCGAGCATGAGCCGGTGCTGCTGATGACCGGTGGTACCTGGGACCCGCATTCCGAGTCTTTCCAGGGGCAGGTCGCCGAGCAAGTGCTGCGCTCCTACGATTTCGATCAGTTGTTCATCGGTGCCGACGGCATCGACCTGGTGCGCGGTACCACCACCTTCAATGAATTGCTGGGACTCAGCCGCGTCATGGCGGATGTTGCCCGTGAAGTGATCGTGATGGTGGAGTCCGACAAGATAGGCCGCAAGATTCCCAACCTGGAGCTGCCATGGAGCAGCGTCCATACCCTAATTACCGATGATCGCCTGCCGCTGGAGGCACGCGATCAGATACAAGCCCGCGGTATCACGCTGATATGCGCGGCTGTCAGTCAGGAGAAATAGCATGTGTGGAATTGTCGGTGCAGTCGCAGAACGTAACATCACTGCCATCCTCCTCGAAGGCCTCAAGCGCCTGGAATACCGTGGCTATGACAGCGCCGGTGTGGCGGTCTATACCAATGACCAACAGCTCGAGCGCATGCGTCGTCCGGGTAAAGTCAGCGAGCTGGAACTGGCGCTCGAAGCCGAGCCGCTGGCCGGTCGCCTGGGCATCGCCCACACTCGCTGGGCCACTCACGGTGCGCCGTGCGAGCGCAACGCTCACCCGCATTTCTCTGGTGATCTGGCGGTGGTGCACAACGGCATTATCGAGAACTACGAAGCCCTGCGCGAACAACTCAAGGCATTGGGTTACGTGTTCACATCGGACACCGACACTGAAGTCATCGCCCACCTGCTGAACCACAAACTCAAAGATCTGAACGACCTGACCGTGGCCCTCAAGGCCACCGTTAAAGAGTTGCACGGTGCTTACGGCCTGGCCGTGATCAGCGCTCGGCAACCGGATCGTCTGCTCGCCGCTCGCAGTGGCAGCCCGTTGGTGATCGGCCTTGGCCTGGGTGAAAACTTCCTCGCTTCCGACCAATTGGCCCTGCGCCAGGTCACTGACCGCTTCATGTACCTGGAAGAAGGCGATATCGCCGAAATTCGTCGCGATAGCGTGCAGATCTGGGACGTTAGTGGCAAGGTTGTCGAGCGTCAAACCGTGCAGTACCGTGACGGTGCCGACGTGGCTGATAAGGGCGAGTTCCGCCACTTCATGCTCAAGGAAATCCACGAACAACCGGCTGTGGTGCAGCGTACCCTCGAGGGTCGTCTGAGCCCGGACGGTGTGTTGGTGCAAGCTTTCGGCCCACAGGCTGCCGAGCTGTTCGCCAAAGTGCGCAACGTGCAGATCGTCGCCTGCGGCACCAGCTACCACGCCGGCATGGTCGCCCGTTACTGGCTGGAAGAGCTGGCCGGCATCCCGTGCCAGGTCGAAGTCGCCAGTGAATTCCGCTATCGCAAAGTCGTGGTGCAGCCCGACACCCTGTTCGTGACCATTTCCCAGTCCGGCGAAACCGCCGACACCCTGGCCGCGCTGCGCAACGCCAAGGAGCTGGGCTTCCTCGCCAGCCTGGCGATCTGCAACGTCGGCATCAGCTCGCTGGTGCGTGAGTCCGACCTGACCTTGCTGACCCAGGCCGGCCGCGAAATCGGCGTGGCCTCGACCAAAGCCTTCACCACTCAGTTGGTTGGCCTGCTGTTGCTGACGCTGTCCCTCGGTCAAGTGCGCGGCACCCTGGCCAAAGGCGTCGAAGCCACCCTGGTCGAAGAACTGCGTCGCCTGCCTACCCGTCTGGGCGAAGCCCTGGCCATGGACAGCACGGTGGAGAAAATCGCCGAGCTGTTCGCCGAGAAACACCACACCCTGTTCCTCGGTCGTGGCGCGCAATTCCCGGTAGCGATGGAAGGAGCCCTGAAACTTAAGGAAATCTCCTACATCCACGCTGAAGCCTACCCGGCCGGCGAACTGAAACACGGCCCGTTGGCGCTTGTGGATAACGACATGCCGGTCGTGACCGTGGCGCCCAACAACGAACTGCTGGAGAAGTTGAAGTCCAACCTCCAGGAAGTGCGCGCCCGTGGCGGCCAACTGATCGTCTTTGCAGACGAACAGGCCGGCATGACCAACGGCGAAGGCACCCACGTTGTGCACATGCCGCACATCCACGACATCCTGTCGCCGATCCTCTACACCATCCCGCTGCAGTTGCTGTCGTACTACGTCGCGGTGTTGAAAGGCACAGACGTTGACCAGCCGCGCAACCTGGCGAAGTCAGTCACCGTGGAATAAGTTATCCACAGCTGAATCGAGGGGCAGGGCTCCTGTTGTTCACAGGACCTTGCCCCTTTTACATTCAGCTCAGAATTTTTCCTCTATCAATCGCAGTGGATAATTCGGCTCTCGATAGCTGCCTGGTTTCTGGCGTTTGGGCAACTTCACGGGCTCCCTCGGAACATCCTTATAAGGAATGCGGCTGAGCAGGTCGGTGATGATGTTCAGGCGAGCCCGTCGCTTGTCATTGGAGTTGGCCACGAACCAGGGGGCATGTTCGGTGTCGGTCATCTTGAACATGTCGTCACGGGCGCGTGAATAGTCGTACCAGCGGCTGTATGACTTGAGATCCATGCCGGTGAGCTTCCAGATTTTGCGTCCATCCTTGATGCGTGCCTGAAGACGTCGTGTCTGTTCCTCTTGGCTGACCTCCAGCCAATATTTGATCAGGATGACGCCCGAATCGACGATTGCGCGTTCCACCAACGGAATCGACTTCAGGAAACGGTCGACCTGCTCCTGGGTGCAGAACCCCATCACGCGTTCAACGCCCGCACGGTTGTACCAACTGCGATCGAAGATCACCACTTCGCCAGCCGCCGGCAGATGCGGCAGGTACCGCTGGACATACATCTGGGTTTTCTCACGTTCGGTCGGCGCGCTCAACGCCACCACCCGAAAGATGCGCGGGCTCACCCGTTCAGTCAGGGCCTTGATTGTCCCTCCCTTGCCGGCACCGTCGCGGCCCTCGAAAACAATGCACACCTTGATCCCTTTTTGCCGTACCCACTCCTGCAACTTGACGGTTTCGACGTGCAGTCGGCGCAGTTCTTCCAGGTAGTCCTTGTTAGTCATCTTCGAGCTGTCGGCAGCGTTCTGCTTAAGCGGGCGCTTCTTATCCTTTGCCATAATCAAGACCTCGCAAATTCCCGGTTATGTCAGACTAGATTGTTTTGAACGCCGTATTGGATTCGCAGCCTGACGGTAGCGATTATCTGAGTAGAGGACATACCCAGTGGACCGATTCCAGGAAATGCAGGTCTTCGCCGCCGTCGCCCAGGACCAAGGTTTCTCGGCTGCGGCGCGGCGTTTGGGCCTGTCGGCGGCCAGTGTTACCCGTGCCGTGGCCGCGCTGGAAAAACGCATTGGTGCACGGTTGCTGACGCGCACCACCCGCAGCGTGCATTTGAGCGAGGCGGGTCAGCGGTATCTCGAAGACTGCAGGAGGATTCTTGCCGAGGTGCAGGAAGCGGAGGATTCAGCTGCGGGCAGTCATGCCGAACCCCGTGGGCAACTGACGATCACCGCGCCAGTGTTATTTGGCGAGTTGTTCGTTACGCCGGTAATGGTGAGTTATCTGAAGCAGTTTCCTGAAGTCTGCATCAACGGCTTGCTGGTCGATCGGGTAGTGAGCATGGTCGAGGAGGGGATTGATGTGGCTGTGCGCATCGGTGAATTGCCCGACAGCAACCAGCACGCGATCCGCGTCGGCGAAGTACGGCGGGTGATTTGCGCTGCTCCGCCATTTCTGGAGACGCAGGGCAGGCCGGTGCATCCTCAGGATCTGGCGCGTGCACCGGTTATTTCGACGTCCGCTATTGGTCAGCTTAAAAGCTGGCTTTTTCAGGATGCGCGCGAGCCACTCAGCGTGCGGGTTGAATCGCGATTGGTGGTGACGGCGAATCAGGCAGCCATTACGGCTGCGTGTCTCGGGCTGGGATTCACCCGTGTCCTGTCTTATCAAGTCGCCAGTAAAGTCGCTTCCGGCGAACTGGAAATCGTATTGGCTGACTTCGAACTGCCGCCATTGCCCATCCATGTGGTGTATCAGGGCGGCCGCAATGCGCCGGCCCGGATTCGCAGTTTTGTCGACTTCACGGTGAAAGCGCTGCGCGAACACCCGGCCTTGCAGGGCTGAGGGTTATTGCACTGGCTGAAATAATTGATTGCGTTTGCTGGTTATTCTGTTGTTTTGGTTGGGGGTGGAAGATGGCTCCCATCGGCGCTGATCGTTTCAGAACGGCGCCACCACCCAGCGGAGTCGACCATGCAAGCGATCAAACTCTACAACTTCCCACGTTCCGGCCATGCTCACCGTGTGGAGCTGATGTTATCCCTGCTACAACTGCCGACCGAGCTGATCCTGGTCGATATGGCCAAGGGTGCGCACAAACAGCCGGATTACCTGGCGATCAACCCGTTCGGACAGGTCCCTGCCATCGACGATCAAGGCGTGGTGCTGGCCGATTCCAACGCAATTCTGGTTTACCTGGCGAAAAAATACGGTAACGGTCGCTGGCTGCCAGACGACCCGCTCGGCGCCGCCAAGGTTCAACGCTGGTTGTCAGTGGCGGCTGGACCGATTGCCTTTGGCCCGGGCCGGGCCCGGCTGATCACGGTGTTTGGCGCGCCTTACAGGGCTGAAGAGACGATCGCTTACGCCCACGTCTGGCTCAAACTGATCGATCAGGAACTGGCGGATACGGTTTACCTGACCGGCAGCGAACCGACCATTGCCGACGTGGCCGCCTACAGTTACATCGCCCACGCACCGGAAGGCAACGTGTCGCTCGAGGACTACGCCAACGTGCGAGCCTGGCTGGCGCGCATCGAAGCCTTGCCAGGGTTTGTCGGCATGCCGCGCACCGTCGCCGGCCTGCAAAAAACTGCCTGATACCTGCGGCCCGGCATTGTCGGGCCGTTCACACTGCGCCTGGCGCGCACGGGAGAAGCCGTAATGGACCAGTCACCTTGGCACGCGGGCGAAAAACAGTTGCAGGCACACGTCGGTGTTGCCCAGCGAATGGAGGAGTTGGGTCGTAGGGTGGTTCGCACTGAGATGCCGGACCAACACCGCAAATTCTATGAGCAACTGCCGTTCATGCTGTACGGCGCAGTGGACATCGACGGCAATCCTTGGGCGAGCATTCTTGAGGGGCAACCGGGCTTCGCTCATTCGCCCCAGCCAGGTGCGCTGCAATTCAACAGCTTGCCGGGGGCGGATGACCCGGCGCAATTGACTGATGGCGCGGCGATCGGCTTGTTGGGGATCGAACTGCACACGCGGCGGCGCAACCGCCTCAATGGTCGCGTCGGCGCCGTGACGGCGAATGGCTTCGGCGTAACGGTCGAACAGTCCTTCGGCAACTGCCCGCAATACATTCAATTGCGGCAGTTTCGTTCGGTGCCGCTGGCGGATCCCTCGACGCGCATCGCGCAGCACCTGGGCGCTCTGGATGACGCTGCCAAAGCCATGATTGCCGACGCCGATACCTTCTTCGTCGCCAGTTATGTGGATGTCGACGGTCGGCGCTCAGTGGACGTTTCCCACCGTGGCGGTCAGGCCGGTTTCGTACACGTAGAAGGTAATCGTCTGACCATCCCGGACTTCGCCGGCAATCTGTTCTTCAATACCCTGGGCAACCTGTTGATCAATCCACGGGCGGGTTTGCTGTTCATCGATTTCAACTCCGGTGACCTGCTGCACCTCAGCGGTCGTACCGAAATCATTCTTGAAGGCCCCCAAGTCGAAGCCTTTCAAGGCGCCGAGCGTCTGTGGACATTCGAGGTGGAGCAGGTGGTGCGTCGGCCCGCAGCACTGGCTCTGCGCTGGCGCTTCGACGGCGTATCGCCCACCAGTTTGCTGACGGGCAACTGGGAGCAGGCCAACGCACGCCTGCAAGCCCGGGCGCTGGGTGATCTTTGGCGGCCGCTGCGGGTGGTTCGCATCGAAGCGGAAAGCCACAACATCCGCTCGATCTATCTGGAGCCCGCCGATGGCGCCGGGTTGCCGCTGTTTCAAGCGGGGCAGCATCTACCGCTGCGGTTCAACATTGGCGGCGAGGTGCATATCCGCACCTACAGCCTGTCGAGCGCGCCGTCCGATGACTTTTTCCGCATCAGCGTGAAGCGAGAAGGGCGGGTGTCTTCGCATCTGCATGAGCAGGTTCGTGTCGGTGATCTGCTGGAAGCCCGCGCGCCGCAAGGGCACTTCACCGTGGCAACCCATGAACGTCGGCCGCTGGTGTTGTTGGCCGCCGGCGTAGGCATTACGCCTTTGCTGTCGATGGTGCGGGAGGTGGTGTATCAAGGCCTGCGCACCCGGCACATTCGGCCTACATGGTTTTTCCAGAGTTCGCGCACGCTGGCTGATCAACCGTTTCGCTCCGAGCTGGATCGTTTGCTGGATGACGCCGGTGATTCGGTGCGGGTGCTGCGTCTGCTCAGTCAGCCGGAGGCCGATGCTCACGAGGGTGAGGACTTTGACCTGACCGGACGGATAGACGCCGCGTTGCTGAAGAACATCCTTGAAGTGGAGGACTACGATCAGCTCGATTTTGTACTCTGCGGGCCGGGCAGTTTTACTCAAGGGCTGTACGACAGCCTGCGGGAACTGGACATCCGTGACAGCAGGATTCACGCCGAGACCTTCGGCCCGTCGACCTTGCGTCGCCGGCCGGACCCCGACGCGGTGGTCATCGAGCAACCGTCCGCCGCGACCACGTCAGTGCCGGTGGTGTTCGAGCGTTCGGCCAAAGAAGCTCGCTGGCAACCCGACGGCGGCAGTTTGCTGGAGTTGGCGGAAAGCCGCGGTTTGCGCCCGGAATTCAGTTGCCGCGGCGGTTCCTGCGGGACCTGTAAGACTCGCCTGATCAGCGGTCAGGTGAATTATCCACAGCCACCAGCGGAAGTGCCGGAAGTAGGACATGTCCTGATTTGTTGTGCGATTCCGGCGCAGGGCTCGCAGCCTTTGGTGCTCGACCTGTAGCATCTGACGCGGCGTGTAGGAGCGAGCGATGCGGCGACCCGACTTGCCCGCGAAGGCGTCCTAAACTCCGCCAAAAGCTTCGCGGGCAAGCCTCGCTCCTACAAATATGAGATTCAGGCTTAGGAGTTTTATGGTTTTTCTCGCTCGCCTGTCAGGCTTGCTGGTGATGCTGGCTTTGCTTAGCGGTTGCGAACAACAGGACGCACCGCCGCTCGATCAGCAACTTTATGTATGGCAACGACAATGGACGCCGGCCCACGAAGCCGCACTCAAAGACAGCCGTGCGGATTTTTCGACCTTGCGGGTGTTGGCCTTGCAAGCATTCCCCAAGGCGGGCTGGAACCGGGCGCGAATTGACCCGGTGCTGCTCAAACGGGATGGCCGGCCGCTGATTGCGGTGATTCGTCTCGATGGCCAGCTCAAGTCGCTGGATCAGGACGAGGTCGCTGCGCAGATCCAGCAAGTGCTCAGCGATTGGCTGGCGCAAGGGCTGGTGCTCTCCGGCGTGGAAATCGACCACGATGCCGGGAACGCTCGGCTACCGGCTTATCGGAAATTCCTCACGGACTTGCGCGCGGTGCTGCCGGCTTCCATGCCGTTGAGCATTACTGCGCTGCCGGCGTGGCTCGACAGTTCCGAACTGCCTGCATTGTTATCCACAGTCGATAGCAGCGTGTTGCAGGTGCATGCGGTGAGCGACCCGCGCATGGGATTGTTTGACCCGGATCAGGCCAGAAAATGGGCCGGCGCCTGGAGCCGCATCACGTCGAAACCTTTTTATCTGGCGCTGCCGGCCTATGGCGTAGCGTTGTTGCCGCAGGTCAGCGGCGCACCCGATGTGGAAAGCGAAGTGCCCATTGAGCGCGTCGGCGAGCGCCGGGAATTGCTGGCCGATCCGCAGCAACTGAGCACACTTGCCACCCAGTTGCGCGACGATCCACCGGCTCATCTGGCCGGGCTGATCTGGTTTCGCCTGCCATTGGTCAATGATCGCCGGGCCTGGAGCCTGACGACCTTGCGCGCCGTGGCCCGTGGCGATGCCCTCGATAGTCGCCTGACGCTGAAACTCTCGGCGCAGGATGGCCTCTATGACGTCAGCATCAGCAATCAAGGCAACCTCGACAGCGCCTGGCCCGAACGCCTGACGCTCGCCGCACGAGGTTGTGAGGGCGCCGATGCGCTGGCCGGTTATGCGTTGCAACAAAGCCCGGATCTGCTTACCTTCACCCGCCTGCGCGACGGTCGGATCCCGGCCGGTGGGCAGCGCGCCATTGGTTGGGCACGCTGCACAAACATTGATCAAGGAGGTTCGAATGTTCACCCGTAACTGGCCCCGCCATTTGCTTTGCCTGAGCCTCGGTTTTCCACTGGGTTCGGCAGTGGCCTGCGGGCCGGATTTCCCTATGCGCCTGCTCGACAACCGGGGCCAGTCGCTGGCGGAGCTGCCGGAAGGCAACTTCCGGTTCGAGATCAGTCGTCTCGGGCAAGCGATTACGGGTTTGAAGAACGTCAGCGAAGTCGTCTACAGCATGGACGCGCCTGACTATGCCGTGCAGCGGGACGACGCCGAACAGGCTGGTTTGACGGTGCCGCAGCAGGCGTTGGTCAAAGAACTGCGCACGCTGAGCGATGCTCACCAGGTCGAGGCGCAGGGCGCAGGCCTGCCGACCGAGCACAGGCTCTATCTGGCGGGCGCCGTGGCGTTCAGCGTCGGTGACCATGGATTGGCCGCCGATTACTTCCAGAAAGTGCTCGCATTGCCGGCGGATCAACGCGCGTTGCGCAGCACCTGGGCCGCTTATTCGCTGGGCCGGGCGCTGTTTGCCATGAGCGGCGAAGCGGACGCCGCACCCGATCTGCTGACGCAGTCGCGCAAGGCCTTTGAGCAGGCGCGCCAGTTGAGCATCGACGGTTTCAGCGACCCATTGGAGCTTGGCGTCGCCAGCCTCGGCGAAGAGGCGCGTGTCGCTCGCATGGCGGGCGATTGGGACAACGCTATAAAACTCTACGCCACGCAAAACCTCCACGGTTCCGCGGTGGGTTACACCTCATTGAAGCTGTTGATGGCTGATCTGGCGGCGATGCCTGACGAGCAACTGGCCGCGTTGCTTAAAGGCAAACCGGTGCAGCAACTGGTCACGGCGTCGTTGATCAGCCGGTTGGGTTGGTCATTTGGTGATCAACCGCCAAACGAACAAAAACTGATCAAGCTGCTGCAAAACAGCACGCGCGGCAGCCTCGACAATGCTGATCGGCTGGCGGCCGTGAATTATCAACAGGGCGATTACGCCAGCGCCAAGGCCTTCCTTGAACACGCCGGCGACGGTGGCCTGGCGTGGTGGCTGCGGGCGAAACTGGCGATGCGCGAGGGTGATAAAACGGCTGCCGCCGCCGCGTACGCCAAGGCTGCCCAGGCCTTCCCGCAGAACGAATCCTGGGGCGAGCGACGGACACCGGACTGGGATTTCGAAACGCTTCAGCCCAAGTGCCGCGTCGAGGGGGAAAGCGCGATCCTGGCGTTGCAACGTGGGGATTATTTGCAGGCATTCGATCAGCTCTATCGCAGCAACGACATTTATTGGTTCGACGCTGCGACCGTCGCTGAGCGTGTGCTGACCGTCGATGAGCTCAAGCACTACGTCGACACTCAAGTGTCGGCGCCGCCTGCGCTGACTCAGCAGGATCGCGATAACTACGTGCCGTTATCGGTGGCGGCGAAGTTGCGCAACCTGCTGGGGCGGCGATTGCTGCGTGAGGGCCATTATGATGAGGCGCCAGGCTATTTCGACAATGCCAACTTGCAGGCCAAGGCCAAGTGGTACGGGGAGTTGCGCCACGACGCCGAGTCGAAATGGTGGCCAACCAAACGGGCATTCGCTTATTACCATGCCGCGACAGTGGCTCGTTTCGACGGAATGGAGCTGTTGGGCTACGAGATGTCTCCGGATTACGCCACTTTCGGTGGCAATTACAGTCTCGAGACTCCCGAGCTCAAGGTCGGCCCATTGATGGCCGAGGGTGAGGTGAAACGCCAGCAAGCCACGTTGGCGCAACCTGATGAGCGTTTCCATTACCGGTTTGTTGCCACCGCGCTGGCGAGTAAAGCGGCTGATCTTTTGCCCCACAGCAGCCAGGCTTTCGCGTCGGTGCTGTGCAAGGCTTCGTCGTGGGGTACGAACCTGCAAGAGCAAAGCGCGTTCTACCGTCGTTATGTCGAGGAAGGCCCGTATGTCGTCTGGGCGGGTGATTTCGGTCACCAATGCCAGGACCCGGATTTTCAGCGCGCCGACAAGCGCTACGTCACCCAGGTCACCGACGCCGTGCGCTCCGAGCTGCGGCCTTACAAAAAAACTTTGCAGATCGGCGGTGTGTTGGCGGTCACGGCAGCGGCATTGTTACTGATCAATCGTCGCCGCCGTAAGTCGCAGTAAGGTTCAAGCCTGTTGAACAAAGGTCAGTCGCAGGGCAAAACCAATCAACAGGCTGCCAAACAACCACTGCTGTACGCGCTGGGCCGAAGGACTGCGTTGCAGCCAGCGGCCAAGCGCGGCGCCGGCCAAGGCGTACGCGCTGTCGAACAACAAACCGACACTGACCAGCACCACGCCCAGGGTCGCGAATTGTGCGAGCACCGGCCCTGCATGCGGATCGATAAACTGCGGCAGCAGCACCGAGCAGAACAGCAGCGCCTTGGGGTTCAGCAGGTTGGTCAACAATCCGCGCTGAATGGCTTCGCGCCAACGAGGTTTTCGACAGGCTGAATCTGCACCGTTCAGGTTCGGGAGCATCGTGGTCCGCAGGCATTGAATGCCGATCCACAACAGGTACGCGGCCCCGGCCAGGCGCACCAAATCGAACGTCCAGGGCGCGGCCTTGAACAGTGCCGCCAGCCCCAGTGCCGCCAACGCCACATGACAACCCCGGGCAATGCCCAAACCCACCGCCGTGGCCAGCGCCGCGCCTTTGCCCTGACGAGCGCCGGTTTGCAGCAGCAGAATCATGTCCGGGCCTGGGAGCAGGTAAACCACTGCCAGCGCCATGAAAAACAGCCAAAGCCCCGCCATGCTGCACCCCTTTCGTTGTCGATTCGGTAGCGCCAGTCTAGGGCTGAAACACAGGGCAGGTGGTTGCGTAGTTTGCTTCTAAACAGTCTTGAATTGGCATAACCTGCCATTCTCTGACGCCTATACCATCAGGATCTGCCAAACATGAAACTGGACGCTTACGACCGAAAAATTCTCGCGGCCCTGCAACGTGACGGTCGTTTGAGCAACGTACAACTGGCTGACGAGATTGGTCTGTCCGCGTCCCCCTGTTTGCGTCGGGTGCGGATGTTGGAGGAGGCCGGGGTGATTCGCGGCTATCAGGCCAATCTGGATCGCGATGAAGTCGGGTTGGGGCTGACGGTGTTTGTCGGGGTCAAGGTCGAACGCCACAACGACGAACAGGCCGAAGCCTTCCGCGTGGCGGTGATGGCGTTGCCCGAGGTGATTTCGGCGTTTCTGGTGTCAGGGGAATCGGATTTTCTGTTGCAGGTGGTGGTGCCGGATTTGCGTGCTTATGACCGCTTTCTCACCGGGCGGTTGCTGAAGTTACCGGGCGTGAGCGACATCCGCAGCAACTTTGCGATTCACACGGTGAAAACGCCTGGGGCTTTGCCGTTGGAACACTTACCGCTCTAGACCGGGTTGCCCCCTTCGCGAGCAAGCCCGCTCCCACATTGGTGTTGTGTACGCCACAGATCTAATGTGGGAGCGGGCTTGCTCGCGAAGGCGGTAGGCCCGGCACCGAAAATCTCCAGCCCTACATCTGCGTCGCCATCCCCTCAACATTCATCGCCGCCTGGCGCAACGCCTCGGAGCGGGTCGGGTGTGGATGACAGGTCAGGGCAATATCTTCAGCCGAAGCACTGAACTCCATAGCCACGCAATATTCGCCAATCATTTCACTGACGCTCGGGCCTACCAGGTGCACGCCGAGAATCTCGTCGGTGCGCTCATCGGCCAGCACTTTGGCGAAGCCTTCAGTCTCGTGGTTGATCTTCGCCCGGCTGTTGGCGGTGAAGGGGAATTTACCGACCTTGTACGCGCGGCCCTCGGCCTTGAGTTGCTCTTCGGTCTTGCCGACGCTGGCCAGCTCCGGCCTGGTGTAAATGACGTTGGGGATCAGGTCGTAATTGACCTCGCCTGCCTTGCCGACGATCTGCTCGATACAGGCCATGGCTTCATCTTCGGCCTTGTGCGCGAGCATCGGCCCCGACGTGACATCGCCGATGACCCACACGCCTGCCGCTTCAGTGCGATGACCCTTGTTGGCGAGCATGCCGCGTTTATCCGTGGCGAGGCCAACGTTCTCCAACCCCAGCCCCTCGGTGTAAGGCCGGCGCCCGATGGCGACCAGCACGTAATCGGCTTCGAGTAGTTCGGCAGTACCGCCGGCGGCCGGTTCGACGCTGAGTTGAACGCCGTTCGCCGAGGTTGTGGCGCGGGTGACTTTGGAACTCAACTTGAAGCTGATGCCTTGCTTGCTCAATGAACGTTGCAGGGTTTTGCCCGCTTCGCCGTCCACACCAGGGCAGATCCGGTCGAGAAACTCGACCACGGTCACCTGTGCGCCCAAACGCCGCCACACCGAGCCCAATTCCAGGCCAATGACCCCGGCGCCAATCACCACCAGATGCTTGGGCACTTCGGACAAAGAAAGCGCACCTGTGGAATCGAGGATGCGCGTGTTGTCGATGTCCACGCCGGGCAGGGGAGTGGGCTCGGAGCCGGTGGCAATGATGATGTCCTTGGCGCTCAGCTCAGTCTTGCCGCCCTGGCTGTCCGTCACCGTGACTTTGCCCGGCCCGTCGATATGGCCCCAGCCCTTGATCCAGTCGACCTTGTTTTTGCGGAACAGAAACTCGATGCCCTTGGTCAGCCCGGCAACACTGTCATCCTTTTGCTTCATCATTTGCGCGAGGTTCAGCGTGGGTTTGACCTCGATACCGAGGTTGGCAAATTCCGCACCCATGGCCGCGTCATACAATTCAGAAGCATGCAGCAATGCCTTGGACGGCATGCAACCGACGTTCAGGCAGGTGCCGCCGAGGGTGGCGCGGCCTTCGACACAGGCGGCTTTAAGGCCCAATTGGCCGGCGCGAATTGCCGCGTTGTAGCCGCCGGGGCCTCCGCCCAGTATCACGACGTCATAGTTGCTCATGCAGGTACTCCTGAATTGGATGGGAATCGGGCTGGATAAACGTAGTTCCTGAATAAAATTACGAGCGTAATATGTGCGCAGCCACGCCTTTCGGTCAAGGCTTCAGCCAAGCGACAGGTTGAGCGTCTTTAGATAAAGAGATTTAGTACGAAAATTTCACGGCTTTCGTTATATCGTAACGAATTGCGACGTGAGCAAAGAAAATCACTGGGGTGGTATGCAAGTCGATCTCGAGATTGAGGGCGCAACGGTAGCAGGGCTACCGCGCTTTCAGCAGGCAGTCTTTCAAGGGCGGCGATTGCGGCAATTGGCAATCGGCCTCGGCGCGCTCGCAGGGGCAGGCTGGGTGCTGGCGTTTTTCGTCGGGCTGTTTGCACCGCAGTCGCTTTGGCCTGCGGTGCTGGTCAATCAGAGCGCCGGTTTGCTGGTGCTGGTCGCCGGGCTGCAATCGGCGTGGTGGGTGACGCAGTGGCGTGAAAGGGCGATGAACCCGGCGATGCTCCCTGTGGAAGTCGTCGCTGAATCGCCGCCGGAGGGCTGGTATGAACGGCTGCTGGAGCGGATCAGCCGGCGATGGTTGCGGCTGCTGGCGCAGATTGGCGTCTCGACGCTGTGGCTTGGCGCTTGGGCGCTGCTGGTAGTGTTCAGCATCAATCAAGTCTGGAACCTGGCCCTGCCTCCCGCTGCGCTCGGTTTCTCCGCGAGTGTCGCGGCGGCATTGTCGTTACTGCTGGCCTTCGGTTTGCTGGTGCTGGAGCGACAACTTGCCCAGGAAAACGTGGCCCAGTGGCCCGAAGCAGGTTCGCTGGCGCAGCTGACGCGCGTTGCAATCATCTGCCTTGTGCTGAGCGCGCTGTGCCTGTTATTGGGTAGCGAAGCGTCGGTTTGGCCGGTACGTCTGGCGGTACTGATTGGCCTGCTGCCGGGTCTGGTTGCGGTCGAACTGTTGCTACGCGCGGTGTTGTCACTGTTCAGTCCGCAGCGTGAACAACTCGAACCTGCGTTGCTGGCGCGAAGTTTCGTCGCCGACATGCTGCGCTGGCCGCCCCAACCGTTGCTGGCGCTGCAACACGAATTACATAACCGCTTCGGCATCGATCTACGACAGATCTGGGCCTTCACTTACATGCGTCGGGCATTCGTTCCGGTGCTGGCGGTGGTGGCACTGGTCGGTTGGTCGCTCACCGGCATTCACGAAATTTCCCTGCAAGGGCGGGGCATCTATGAGCGTTTCGGCAAACCGGTGGAGGTCTTCGGCCCCGGTTTGCACGCAGGTCTGCCGTGGCCGCTGGGCCGAGTGTTGAGTGTCGAGAACGGCGTGGTTCACGAGTTGGCCACCAGTGTTGGTGAAGCGACGGCGCCGATTGTGGCTGAACCGGCAGAAGGTCCGGCGCCGGCGACGGCCAATCGCTTGTGGGACGCCAGCCACGTGAACGACAAGTCTCAGGTGATTGCCAGCAGTCGCGCCGACAAACAGAGCTTCCAGATCGTCAACATGGACGTGCGTTTTGTCTATCGCATCGGCCTCACAGATCAAGCGGCGTTGGCCGCGACGTACAACAGCGCCAACGTGCCGACACTGATCCGCAGCACCGCCAGCCGGATTCTGGTGCACGACTTCGCGTCTCGTACCCTCGACGGACTACTCGGTGAGGACAGGGTAGGGCTCGCCGAAGAGATTGGCCGCGCGGTGCAGGCGGACCTGGAAAAGCTCGACAGCGGCGTGGAGATTCTCGCGACTGTGGTTGAAGCGATTCACCCACCGGCCGGCGCGGCCAACGCTTATCACGGTGTGCAAGCGGCGCAAATTGCTGCGCAGGCCTTGATCTCGCGTGAGCGCGGCGCAGCCGCAGAGGCCACCAATCAGGCGCAATTGCAGGCCAGCATCGCACGGGATCAAGCGACGGCCAGCGCGCGTGAAATCAATGCGGCTGCGCAAGCGGCCGATCTGAAATTCAGCGCCGAGCAAAAGGCCTACGCCAGCGCGGGCCAGGCTTTCGTGCTGGAACAGTATTTCAGCCAGCTCTCCCAAGGCCTGACCAACGCCAGGTTGCTGGTTCTCGATCATCGTCTGGGCGGCAGCGGCAACGCGCCGACCATCGACCTCCGTACTTTCACGCTGCCGGTTGACCCTGCATCGGCGCGTAAAACTGCTCAGCCAGGAGCTGCCAATTGAGCCAGTCGCACACTCACGATCATGATGACCACGCCGGCCACGATCACGGTCATGGCGGGCATCACCACGGGCATCACCATCACCACCACGGAGATCCGCAGGAAGCGGGTCCATTCCCGTGGCGACGCATGGGGTGGGCGGCGTTGCTGGTGGCGTTTGCCATCGCGGCTGCAAGTCTGGTGCAGGTGCGCTCCGGCGAAGCCACGGTGATCACGCGCTTCGGTAATCCGTCGCGGGTGTTGCTGGAGCCGGGGCTGGGCTGGCGTTGGCCCGCGCCTTTTGAAGCGGCGATTCCGGTCGATTTGCGTTTGCGCACCACGTCCAGTGGTTTGCAGGATGTGGGCACGCGCGACGGTTTGCGTATCATCGTTCAGGCTTACGTGGCGTGGCAGGTACAAGGCGATCCGGACAATGTGCAGCGCTTCATGCGCGCCGTGCAGAATCAGCCGGACGAAGCGGCGCGGCAGATTCGCACCTTCGTCGGCTCGGCGCTAGAAACCACGGCCAGCAGTTTTGACCTGGCCAATCTGGTGAACACCGATGCCAGCCAGGTGCACATCGCTGATTTTGAAGCGCAGTTGCGTCAGCAAATCGATCAGCAGTTACTCGCCACTTATGGCGTTCGTGTGCTGCAAGTCGGCATCGAACGATTGACCTTGCCGTCGGTGACCCTGACCGCCACCGTCGATCGCATGCGCGCCGAGCGTGAAACAATCGCCACCGAACGCACGGCCATCGGCAAACGTGAAGCGGCGCAAATTCGCTCTGCTGCCGAGCGTGATGCGCGAATCGTCCAGGCCGATGCGACAGTAAAAGCTGCCGACATCGAGGCTCAATCCCGGGTCGAAGCCGCACAGATTTACGGCCGCGCTTACGCGGGTTCGCCGCAGCTGTATAACTTGCTGCGCTCCCTCGACACCTTGGGCACCATCGTCACACCTGGCACCAAACTGATTCTGCGAACCGATGCCGCGCCGTTCCGGGTGTTGGTTGACGGCCCGCCGACGCTCGATAACAAGTCCGGATCGCAGCCATGAGTTTGGTTCCACGTGGAACAAATGAGTTAAGCAGCCCCTGGATTCAGGCCGGGCGATTGGCTTTTCTCGCCCTGTATGCGGTGACAGTCTTGGCCGCGTTGGCGTGGGCATTCTCCAACGTGCGGCAAATCGACCCGCAAAATCGCGCGGTGGTGTTGCACTTTGGCGCGCTGGATCGCATTCAGAATGCCGGTCTGCTGTTGGCGTGGCCGAGGCCGTTTGAGCAGGTGGTTTTGTTGCCGGCGGCGGATCGGGTGATCGAGCGTCGGGTCGATAATCTGCTGCGCAGCGATGCCGCGTTGCAGGCCGACCGAGCAGCCACTTTCGCCACGCCGCTCAGTGATGCGCTGGCAGGTTCCGGTTATCTGCTGACGGGTGACGCGGGTGTGGTGCAACTGGATGTGCGGGTGTTTTACAAAGTCACCGAACCGTATGCGTTCGTTGTTCAAGGTGAACACGTGCTGCCGGCACTGGATCGCCTGGTGACTCGCAGCGCCGTGGCACTCACCGCCGCACGAGATCTGGACACCATCCTGGTGGCGCGCCCGGAGTTGATCGGCGCGGATAATCAAGCGGCGGAAAGACGCGAGCGCCTGCGCGGGGATTTGGTACAAGGCATCAATCAACGACTCGCGCAATTGACTGCAACGGGGCAGGGACTAGGGATCGAAGTGGCGCGCGTGGATGTGCAGTCGAGTCTGCCAGGACCTGCGGTCAATGCTTTCAACGCCGTTCTGACGGCAAGTCAGCAAGCCGATAAAGCCGTGGCCAATGCTCGCACTGAAGCCGAGAAACTCACTCAGGCCGCCAACGAGCAAGCCGACCGTGCGCTGCAAGTCGCCCACGCTCAAGCCAGCGAACGGCTGGCCAAAGCCTCCGCCGACACGGCCACGGTATTGAGCCTGGCCAAGGCTCAACAACAAGGCACCGACCCGCAAATGCTGTTGCGCATTTACCGCGAGCGCTTGCCGAAAATCCTCGGTCAGGCCGGTTCGGTGACCACGGTCAATCCGAAAGACGATTCCCGCCTGATCATTCAGGGAGCTGCACAATGACCGCCCAAACCGCCGCCGCACCGAGCATGTTGTCCTCGGCCGAACAACGCAGCGCTGCACGCCAACTGACCCTGGCCATGCTCGCGCTCGGCTTGCTGGCGCTCGGTTTGATCTGGCGCTGGTGGTCGCCGGAGCAGACGGGCGTCAGTCAATTGCTGCTGGGTTTTGCCTCGTTGCTGGTGGCCGTGCCGGTGATGCGTTCTGCCTGGTACAGCCTGCGTTATCCCAGCTTGCACGGGATCACCGATCAGTTGATTGCGTTGGCGATGTTGGGTGCCTGGGCGACTGGCGATCTGCTGACCGCTGCGTTGTTGCCGATCATCATGATCTTCGGTCATGTGTTGGAAGAGCGCAGCGTGATCGGTTCTCAGGAGGCGATTCACGCACTCGGCAAACTGACACGCAGCCATGCGCGCAAGGTTCAGGCGGATGGCTCCATCGTCGAAGTCGACAACGGCACGCTCAAGGCTGGCGACCGCGTGGAGGTCCGCGCCGGTGATCGAGTGCCGGCCGATGGTCGTGTGCTCTCCGGTCAGGCGAGTCTCGATACCGCATCGATCACGGGCGAGTCGGTGCCGGTGGAGGCGGGCGTCGGCATGACGGTGTTCGGCGGGGCGATCAACCTTGATGGCCTGCTGCGCATTGAAGTGACCCGTACCGGCAATGAATCGACACTCGGCAAAGTCATCGCGCTGATGCAAAGCGCCGAGCGTTCCAAGCCGCCAATCACCCGTTTGCTGGAGCGCTACGCTGGTAGCTATATGGTGCTGGTGTTGTTGCTGGCCGCAGTGACCTGGTTCATCACCAACGATGCGCAAGCGATGCTCGCGGTGTTGGTGGCAGCCTGTCCGTGTGCGTTGGTGTTGTCGGCACCGGCCACGGCGATTGCCGGCGTCGCGGTTGCCGCACGACACGGGATTCTGATTCGCAGTTCGGCGTTTCTCGAAGAGCTGGCGGATTTGACGTCGCTGGTGGTCGACAAGACCGGGACGCTGACCTTCGGCACCTTGCGCCTGCAATCGATCGACAGTCCGCTGGAAGATCGCAATCACGTGCTGAAACTGGCTGCCAGCCTGGGCTCCGCCAGCAGTCACCCGGTCAGTCGCGCGCTCGCCGGATTGGTTACTCAGGAACATTTTCTGCTGCTCACGGACATTCACGAACGTCAGGGCCTGGGCGTGGTAGCGATGACCGAACAGGGCGAAGCAGCACTCGGGCGGCCGGAGTTGTTTGCGCAATTGGCGATCGTCACTTCTGCTGTTCCCGAACACGATGGTCCGATTGCCGGGTTGGCGCTCAACGGTGAATTCCTGGCCTGGCTGTTGCTCGCGGACAGCGTGAAGCCTGAAGCGCGATTCGCCTTGAGTGAATTGCGAGAACTCGGGTTGGGCCGGCAATTGTTGCTCACCGGCGATCGCCAAAGCGTCGCGAATACGTTGGCCCTGGATGTCGGGATCAGCGATGTCGAAGCCCAGGCCTTGCCCGAGGACAAACTCAACCGTGTGCTGAAAGAAATCGGCAGCGGCTTCCGGCCGATGGTGGTCGGCGATGGCATCAATGATTCGCTGGCACTCAAGGCCGGTGTGGTCGGCGTCGCCATGGGCGCGGGCGGTGCGGATATTGCCTTGGCTTCAGCCGATATCGTGCTGATCGGCAGCGACCTGCGTCGGCTCGGCACTTGCGTACGTTTGAGTCGCCAATGCCGGCAGACCTTGCAGGTCAACGTGATCATCGGTCTGGGCTGGACACTGGCAATTGTTGCTTTCGCTGCCTTCGGCTGGCTCGGTGCGGCAGGGGCGATGATTGCTGCGCTGCTGCATAACCTGAGCACGTTGCTGGTATTGGGCAACGCCGGACGGCTGCTGCGTTTCCAAGAGCCGTTGCTCAAGATGAAGGATGACGTCTAAGCGATGTGAACATTTCAGAACTGTGCGCGAAATTCGCAGTCATCTAGTGTGAGGGCAATCACTTCTGTGATTTTGCGGCGCTTTTTTCCAGCGCTGCAAATCATAGAAAACGGCTATTAATTCGATAGCCTGCTATTTTTCAAGGATGGTCTACCCTCACATCAGACGTCTGAAACAAGGGGGATATTCCATGCTCGCGCAACTTCCACCGGCCTTACAGAATCTGCAGTTACCGCTACGCCTGCGACTCTGGGACGGCCATGAATTTAATCTGGGGCCGACGCCCAGCGTCACGATTGTGGTCAAGGACCCACAAATGGTTACCCAGTTGACTCATCCCAGCCTCGATGCGCTCGGAGCGGCATTCGTCGAGGGCAAACTTGAGCTGGAAGGCTCCATCAGCGAGGTGATCCGCGTCGTTGATGAATGGAGTCAGGCCTTGCTGGGCGACATCGACAGTCAGCCTGTTCGCACCGCCCACGACAAGGAAACCGACGCCAAGGCGATTTCCTATCACTACGACCTTTCCAACGCGTTTTATCAGCTGTGGCTCGACAGTGACATGGCGTATTCCTGCGCCTATTTCGAGACCGGCAGCGAAACGCTTGAGCAGGCCCAGCAAGCCAAGTTCCGCCACCTGTGTCGCAAACTACGCCTGCAACCTGGCGAGTATCTGCTGGATGTAGGTTGTGGCTGGGGCGGTTTGGCGCGCTATGCGGCGCGGGAGTTTGGCGCGAAGGTATTCGGGATCACACTGAGCAAAGCGCAACTGGCCCTGGCCCGTGAGCGGGTGAAGGAGGAAGGCCTCGACGATCTGGTCGAGCTGCAACTGCTTGATTACCGCGATCTGCCTCAAGACGGGCGCTTCGATAAAGTGGTCAGCGTCGGCATGTTCGAACATGTGGGGCACGAGAACCTGGCCGAGTACTGCAAAACCCTGTTCGGCGCGGTGAAAGAGGGCGGCCTGGTGATGAACCACGGCATCACCGCCAAGCACACCGATGGCCGGCCAGTGGGACGCGGCGCGGGTGATTTTATCGAGAAGTACGTGTTCCCCAACGGCGAGCTGCCGCACCTGTCGATGATCTCTGCCGAGATCAGCGAAGCGGGGCTGGAGATCGTCGATGTCGAGAGTTTGCGCCTGCACTACGCGCGCACCCTGGACCATTGGAGCGAGCGCCTGGAGGACAACCTGGAAGCGGCCGCCCGGCAGGTGCCGGAGCAGGCCTTGCGAATCTGGCGGCTGTACCTGGCGGGATGTGCTTATGCATTCGCCCGGGGCTGGATCAACCTGCACCAGATCCTCGCAGTGAAAGCCCACCCCGATGGCAGCCATGAACTGCCCTGGACCCGCGACGACATCTACAACCCTTAAAGTATCGGTGAAATTAGCCGGGCGATCCGCATGCCGACCTGTTGCAGGCGGTGGGTCTCCCGGCTTTCTTCTTTGGCGACTTCATGCGCCTGGTCGAAGTCGTCGTTGAGCATCTGTTCCACCTCGCCGGCAAACACTCTGTCGACAGTCAGCAACATCACTTCAAAATTCAGCCGGAACGAGCGGTTGTCCATATTGGCGCTGCCGATGGCGCAGATTTCGCTGTCGATCAACACCACTTTCTGATGCAGGAAACCGGGCTGGTAGCGAAATACCCGCACACCGGCGCGCACGGCTTCGAAGGCATACAGGCTGGAGGCGGCGTAGACGATGCGGTGATCCGGTCGTGAAGGCAGCAGCAATCGCACATCCACGCCGCGCAGAACCGCCAGCCTCAAGGCGGCAAACACCGCTTCATCGGGGATGAAGTAGGGGCTGGTAATCCACACCCGCTCGGTCGCCGCGTGAATGGCTTCGACGAAGAATAACGAACAGGTTTCGTAGGAATCTGCCGGCCCACTGGCAAGCAATTGGCAGAGCACACCGTTGTCCGGATACGCGTCCGGCAGTATTAACGGCGGCAACGAGCGCGCTGCCCAAAACCAGTCTTCGGCGAAGGACTCCTGCATGCACGCCACCACCGGCCCGCGCACCCGCACGTGGGTATCGCGCCAAGGGGCGAGGGGTGGTTTCTCGCCCATGTATTCGTCGCCTACGTTATGCCCGCCAACGAAGCCCAACACGCCGTCCACCACGACGATCTTGCGATGGTTGCGGAAGTTGACCTGAAAGCGATTGAGCCAGCCGCTACGCGTCGCGAAGGCTTTGACCTCGACACCGGCATCGCGCAACGGCTGCACATAACTGTGGGGCAGGGAGTGGCTGCCGATGCGGTCGTACAGTAAATAAACGGCGACGCCTTCGGCGGCTTTTTTCAGCAACAAGGTTTGCAGGCGTTGGCCCAGACGGTCGTCGTGGATGATGAAAAACTGGATCAGCACGGCTTCCTTCGCCTGGCTGATGGCCGCGAAGATCGCCTCGAAAGTGGCGTGGCCGTTGATCAGCAGGCTGACTTCGTTGTTCGCCAGGCAGGGCATGCGGCCCAGTTTTGGCATCGCCCTCAATGATGCGTAGGCGTTGGAGGCACGGGCGGTCAGTGCTTCTTCGACCCACGGGCGCCAGTTCAAATCAGAGATGGCCTTGCGCATTTCCTCGTTGGCCTGCCGCCGTGCCTTGATGTAGCCATCGAAGGTGCTGCGGCCGAAGACCAGATAGGGAATGAGCGTGAAGTAGGGAATGAACAGCAGCGACAAGGCCCAGGCGATCGAGCCCTGAGCGGTCCGAACGGTCAACACGGCATGAATGGCGGCGATCATGCCTAACGAGTGCAGCAGGGCGATCAGGTAACCGAAAATATGCGGTCCAAAGTAATCCATGGGGGCAGCCTTGCTCCTGAAGATTCAGTGCTTAACAGACCATGTTCCGTGCAGAATGTCGCTATTTAATTGGCCCATGAACCGAAGCTCGTGGCTGACGTCTAACGGCCACTATCGATCAGGAGTTACTCAATGAACGTTCGTCTGCTGGGTTTGGCCGTAGCTTTAGGTTTAGCACTTCCGGTGGCCGCTCAGGCGCAGATGCTGCAGCCGGGTTTGTGGGAATTGACCTCGAGCAACATGAAAGTCGATGACCAGAACCTGCCGGATCTGCAACTGATCCTCGGTCAGATACAGAGCCAGATGACGCCTGAACAGCGGGCGCAGCTGGAGAAGCAGGGCATTACCATGGGCGGCAAGGGGATCCGGGCTTGCCTGACGCCGGAGCAAGTGAAGACTGACAACATTCCGCTGACGGATCCGCAATCGGGCTGCAAGCAGGAAATCACCGAGCGCACCGGTAACCAGTGGAAATTCCGCTTCAGCTGCCCGAAAGCGCAGGGTGCGGGTGTGGCCACATTCCTCAGTGATCGTGAGTTCACCACCAAGGTGAATGGCACGTTCAACGCCACCGGCATTCAGCAGAAGGGTAGCCTTGATACTCGCGCAGTCTGGTTGGGGCAGGATTGCGGGACTGTTAAACCAAGAGCTTAAAAGCTTCGCGGGCAAGCCTCGCTCCTACGGGGACGGTGTGAATCCTGTAGGAGCGAGGCTGGCCCGCGAAGGCGTCATTTCAGACACCCGCAATCCCCGTTGATCTCAGCCAATCACACACCGCCTCAATGGCCATCCGGCCAAAATCCTCCCCGGTGCGACTGCGCACGCTGACAAACCCGCCTTCTTTTTCTTTCTCCCCGATTACCACCAGATACGGCACTTGCTGGCTGTGTTCGCGAATCTTGTGGCGGACCTTCTCGTTGCGCAGGTCCGCACGGGCGCGTACGCCGCTTCGGCGCAAGGCCTCGGTCACCCACTGTGCGTAATCCGTTTGGCGATCATCCATGCTCACGACCATCACGTGCGGCGGTGCGCGCCAGTCGTCCAGTTCCTCCTGGCAAGACCAGCACGTGCCATAGATCCGCTGTGGCGAAAGGCCGCTGATGTGATCGAGCGCGAATGCCTGCAACACTCTGGTTGCCGGAGCATGCGGGCCCATCGACACACATTCGAAGTCCCCGAGCAGGTAGGTCGCAAGTTTTTCCATGTACTTGGAACGCGGTGACGGCTCGCGTCGGCGGATCGAATGATTGGTCGCCGCCAGGGTCTTCATGCGCGTTTCGATGCCCGCAAGGTCGACCAGGTTTAACGGTCGTTCAAAGGCAAACTCATAATAGAACCCGTCACCCAGCGCCGATCCGGTCTGCAATTGCGCTTTTGGATAGAGCTGTTTCACGGCCATCGCCAGCATCAACGCGCAGGAGCGGCGCAGTATCTCCAGGCCATCGGGCTCTTGGGGCGTGACGATGCTGACCCGGGCATCGGCTTCGATCAAGAACTGACAGTCCACCAATACGCCGTCCACCCGGCCGGCGACGGCTGCTTTGGCAAGCCCGGGACCAATGCTCGCGGCGAACTCGTACACCGACAACGGTTGGTCGTATTCACGCAATGAACCATCGCTCAGAGTGATGTGGATCATGTCGGTGCTCTCGAGTGCTGCACTAGCGTGTAAACCGTAGCGGTAAACCCTGGCAGCTGTCATTAAGACATTTGTCGTGCCACGCCATTTGCCCCGATACCAACGTGGTGCTCACGCTGTGGCGAAAGCGCCGTTGCGCGAAGGGCGTCCAGCCGCATTGAGACAGGATCGGCTGTTGGGAGACGGCAACGCCACCAGGTTCGGGTTTGATCAACACCAGGTCGGCCCAATACCCTTCGCGCAAATAGCCTCGGTCGGGAATCGCAAACAGATCGGCGACACGGTGACTGGTCTTGGCCACAAGGGTGGTGATCGGTAGAACGTCATCCGCCACCAACTCCAGCAGGGCGGGCAGGGCGTGTTGCACCAATGGCAAGCCGGACGGTGCCTGGCAGTAGGGACGTTGCTTTTCGTCCCAGGTGTGAGGCGCGTGATCGCTGCCGATGACGTCCAGTCGATCACTCATCAGGGCCCGGCGCAAGGTGTCTCGGTCGGCCTGAGTCTTGATCGCCGGGTTGCATTTGATCAAGTTGCCGAGCGTTGCGTAGTCGCGATCGTCGAAGAGCAGGTGGTGCAGACAGACTTCGGCGGTAATGCGTTTTTGTGTCAGTGGCTTGTCTTCGAACAACGCCAGTTCGCGGGCGGTGGTCAGGTGCAACACGTGTAGCCGGGTGCCATGCCGCTTGGCCAGATCCACGGCCATCGAGGACGAACGGAAGCAGGCCTCGGCATTGCGGATCAGCGGATGGGCTGCTGCGGGAATGTGCTCGCCGAACAGCTCTCGCAGGTTCACCGCATTGGCGTCGATGCTGGGCGTGTGTTCGCAGTGGGCCAACAGAATCGTCGGCACCTCGGCGAATAGCCGCTCCAGGACCTTGGGATCGTCTACCAGCATGTTGCCCGTGGACGCGCCCATGAACACTTTTACGCCGGCCACTTCGCAAGGATTGAGCGCGGCGACGGTGTCGAGATTGTCGTTGCTCACGCCGAAGTGAAAACCGTAGTTGGCCACCGAATTGATCGCTGCACGGCGCTTCTTGTCGGCCAATGCTGCCAGCGTCAGGGTCGCCGGGTTCGTGTTGGGCATGTCCATGAAACTGGTGATGCCGCCGGCCACCGCTGCTCGCGATTCGGTGTAGAAACTGCCCTTGTCGGGCGAACCGGGATCGCGGAAGTGCACCTGATCATCGATCATTCCAGGCATCAACCACTGGCCGTCAGCATCGATTTCGACGGCAGCATTTTCCCCTTCGATGCTGCTCGCGATCTTGACGATGCGACCATGGCCGACCAACAGATCACCGTCAAACTCACGTCCTTCATTCACCAGCCGGGCATTGCGAATCAGCACGTTGTTCATGGTCAGAACTCGTTTTGCAGGGCTTTGTAGCCACGCACCAGATCGACGTTGGTGCGCGCCACGTCTTCGGAAAACTCCGAGGCGCTGACGCTCACCGGCGGGAATTGCGACAGGTCGGTGTTGGGCCCGATGCGGGTGGTGGAGGGCACGTAGAAGTCGGCGGGCAAGTCGCGACCGTCGACCACCGAGTTGTGCCGCACCACGCAGCCATCACCGACGGCGCAGTTGAACAGCACGCTGTTGAACCCGATGAACACCCGGTCGCCCACGGAGCACGGACCATGAACGATGGAGCGGTGGGCGATCGAGCTGAACTCGCCGATCGTCACTGCTGCACCGGACTTGGAGTGGATCACCACGCCGTCCTGGATGTTCGAGTTGGCGCCGATGGTGATCGGCTCCATCTCACCCGAGGCGTCAACTTCGTCCGCGCGAATCACCGCGTAGGGGCCGACGAAAACGTTCTCGCCGATCACCACTTTGCCGCAGATGATCGCGGTCTTATCGACGTAGGCGGACTCCGCAATCAGTGGCAAATCACCTGAGGGATTCTTGCGGATCATGGCTTGCTCAAAGCCTCGTACAAGGTGTTGAGGTTGTACTCGAACAACCCGGTAAAGGTGCTCGCCGGACCGCTGGCGGCGAGCGCATCGGAGTACAGCGTGCCGCCAATGTGTGCACCGCTTTCATCGGCAATCTGCTTGAGCAGGCGGGCATCCTTGATGTTCTCCATGAACACCGCTTTGACCTTGGCCTGGCGAATCTGGGTGATCAGCGCAGCGACTTCGGCGGCGGAAGGTTCGCGCTCGGTGGACAGACCTTGCGGCGCCATGAAGTCGATGCCGTAGGCCTGACCGAGATAACCGAATGCGTCGTGGGACGTGACGATCTTGCGGTTGCCCGGTGGCAGCGAACCGAGCTTGGCTTTGGCTTCGGCGAGCAGCGCGTAGATCTGTTTCAGGTAGGCCTGGCTGTTGCGTACATAGTCGGCTTTGTTCGCCGGGTCGGCGGCGATCAGCGCCTTGGTGATGTTGCTGATGTACAGCTCGGTGTTCGCCAGGTTGTGCCAGGCGTGAGGGTCGGGGACGGTCTCGCCATCTTCATCCAGCGAGCGTGGGATGACGCCGTGGCTCGCGCTGATGACCGGGGCTTTGGTCTCGGTGCTGGTCACCAGGCGGTCCAGCCACGGCTCGAAACCCAAGCCGTTTTTGATGATGAGTCTGGCCTTGAGCAATGCCTTGGCATCGTCCGGAGTCGGCTCATAGGTGTGAGCATCGGCATCGGGGCCGACCATGTTGGTGATCTGGATGTGCTCGCCACCGACCTGATGGGTCATGTCGGCGAGGATGCTGAAGCTGGTGACCACCTGCAGTTTTTCCGCCGCAGACAACGACATCGACAGCATCAAACTGAACAGCACGAGTAAAGCGCGCATCGGGAAACACCTCATTGGGATGTGAGCAAGGGCGGGCGGCGCAGCAAGCCGTGCACCGGTCCGAACACCACGGACAGCAGGTACCCGCCGCCAGCCACCAGCACGATCGCCGGGCCGCTGGGCAGCGAGTAGTAGAACGACAGCAACAAGCCGAGCCACACCGAGAGGCAGCCGAGCAGCCCGGCGATGGCCATCAACACGGGCAAGCGTCGACTCCAGAAACGCGACGCGGCGGCGGGCAACATCATCAGACCGACGACCATCAACGCACCAATGGCTTGAAATCCGATCACCAGATTCAGCACCACCAATGTCAGGAATACGCCGTGTGCCAGCGGACCCAGACGGCTGACGGTTTGCAGAAACAGTGGGTCGAGGGTGTCCAGCAACAACGGTTTGTAGATGAGCGCCATGGCGATAAGGCTGAGCCCTGAGACCCACAACATGCCGGTCAACGTCGGGCCGTCGACCGCCAACGCCGAGCCAAAAAGCAGGTGCAGCAGGTCCAGGCGTTTGCCGGCGATGCCGAGGATCAGCACGCCGCTGGCGAGGGAGATTGGGTAGATTGCGGCGAGGCTCGCGTCTTCTCTCAGACCTGTTCGGCGAGTGATCCATGCCGCGAGCCCGGCCATGCTCAAGCCCGCACCGAGGCCGCCGAAGGTCAATGCCGGCAAGCTCAGCCCAGCAAACCAGAAGCCGAGCGCGGCGCCGGGCAGGATGCCATGAGCAACTGCGTCACCGATCAGACTCATGCGTCGCAGGATCAGAAACACCCCGAGCGGTGCCGTGCTGCAGGCCAACACCAATCCACCGAGCAGTGCCCGGCGCATGAACACGAACTCGTGGAACGGTTGCCAAAGATGGGCAGCGGCGAGCATCAGGCCACCTGCGTCTGTGGTTGTTGGCGGATAAGGTCGGTGCTTGAGCCGAGGACGCAGCCGCTGCTTTTGATCAGCAGCGTTTGAGGAATGTGTTGGCGCACGGCAGCGAGGTCATGACACACGACCACCAGGGTTCGGCCTTCGGCGTGCCAGGCGTGGATGTTTCTCCACAACAGTGATTGACCGAGTTCGTCGAGGGCAGCATGAGGTTCATCGAGCAACAACAAGGGTGCTTCGGCGAGGCTCAATCGGGCGAGCAGGGCGCGCTGCAATTCGCCGCCGGAGAGGGCCATCAATGGGCGCTGTTCCAGACCGGTCAGGCACCAGTTTTCCAGCACGGCTTTAAGGCGTTGGCTTCGGACTTCGGGGGAAAGCTTGCTGCCCCAGAAACCTGCGGCGACCAACTCTTGCAGACTGATCGGGAATTGCCGGTCGAGGTGCTGTTGCTGGGGAAGGAACGAGAGTGAGCCTTTGCGTGGAACATCCAGGATCACTTTGCCGGTCAGTGGTTTTTGCAGGCCGGCGATGACTTTCAGCAGGCTGCTTTTGCCTGAGCCGTTGGCGCCGATCACGGCGGTCAGGCTGCCTTGGTTCAGTTCGAAATCTACCGGCGGCGTGAGCGGTTGACCCGGCGCACCCCAGCGCAATGCCTCGCAGCGAATCATGCGGCCTCCCAATTCCATCGGCTTTCGGCGACGGCGTCGTGGGCATGCAGGCTCTCGGCGTGGACGACTTTCAAGTGGAAGGCATTGATACCGGGGGAGCGCTTCAACGCCAGATTCAAACGGCGAGCGGCGTCTTCGCAGAACATCAGGTTTTGACCATTGGCCAGCGCGAAGGCTTGTTCGTCGGCACGCTTTACCGCGGTTTGCACGGCGGTGCCGAGGGCGGCTTCGGCGTCGTTGATCAGCGCAATCAGTGGCAGGTCATCGAGATAATCATCGAGACGCAGCCTCAGCTGTGCATTGCTGCGTTGGCTGTGAGGCGTGGCAACGATGCCTTTTGTGGTACCGAGCCAAGCCAAAACATCGGCGTGTTGCAGTGGCTGGTTGGCAAAGTCGTCGACGAATTGCTGCTGAATCAACTGCCGCGCCAGTGCAGCTGAACAGGGGCAAGTTGAGGAATAGGGGATGTCGATGTTTAGTTCCACGTGGAACATCGCGTTTTTCAAACGCGCATTGATGCTGACTGGATAGGATTTCCAACCGGACAATGGACTGATCAGCGCTGGCCGTTTGAGCAGTAGATCTGCGTGAATGTTCAGGTAAGCGCTGTGGGATAGACCTTCATGGGTATCAAGAAATCGCTGCAAGACACGCCGCAACAGGGCGGGTGTCAGGCGTTCCTGTTCGAGCATTTCCAGCGCCAGGTACAGCCGCGACATATGAATGCCGCGCGCTTCTCCATCATCGAGGCTCACGCCCGTATCGGCCTTCGCGCTCAATCGCTGGCCATCGAACAAAACTGGAAGAGCAATGCCGCACATGCCCACCCATTCAAGTGGCAGGGCTTGGCGTGAGGCCTGCGCGGCGATATCCGGCAGAGTCAGCGCATTCATGAGCAGGTCCATCGTGGAAGTCGGTTAGACATGTTATGTTATTACATTAAAATCGACTACGCCTTTTTCACGAGCGGCTTTCACCATGCACAGACGTCACTTGCTCAACTTGATCCTGGCCAGCGCGGCCTTCGCATTGCCCTTCGGTGTTGGCGCCACGCAAATTCGCAACGCGCGGCTCTGGCGCTCGGATGACAAGTTGCGCCTGGTGTTCGATCTGAGCGGGCCGGTGCAGTACAAAACTTTTTCACTGAGCGCGCCTGAGCGGCTGATCATTGACCTGAGTGGCGCCAACTTCAGTGGCGACTTCAGTCAGCTGGTGCTTGGCAACACGGTGATTCGCTCGATCCGCTCCGGGCACTTTGGTCAGGGCGATACGCGGATCGTCCTCGACCTCAGCGGCCCGGTGCAGCTCAACAGCTTTTTGCTACCGCCACAGGACGGGCAGGGTCATCGGCTGGTGCTCGACCTGAAGACAGCGGCACCCTTGCAAATCGCTGCAGCGCCCATTGCAGCCATCGACAAGGCTCACCCGAAACGGGACATCATCGTGGTGGTCGACCCCGGCCATGGCGGCAAAGACCCGGGTGCGGTCGGCGCCAAAGGCGAGCGTGAGAAAGACGTGGTGTTGTCCATCGCTCAGCTGCTGGCCAAACGGCTGAAACGGGAGAAGGGCTTCGACGTGAAACTGGTGCGCAACGACGACTTCTTCGTCCCGCTGCGCAAGCGCGTGGAGATCGCCCGCAAACACAACGCCGATATGTTCATCTCGGTGCATGCCGATGCGGCGCCGCGTCTCACGGCTTCTGGCGCGTCGGTGTATTGCTTGTCTGAGGGCGGAGCGACGTCGGCCACGGCGCGCTTCATGGCGCAGCGAGAGAACGGCGCGGACCTGTTGGGCGCCACAAGCCTGCTCAATCTCAAGGACAAGGATCCGATGCTGGCCGGGGTGATTCTCGACATGTCGATGAACGCCACCCTCGCCGCGAGTTTGCAGTTGGGCAGCACCGTGCTCGGCAGTCTGGCGGGCATCACCACGTTGCATCAGAAGCGCGTGGAGCAGGCAGGATTTGCCGTGCTGAAATCGCCGGATGTGCCGTCGATCCTGGTGGAAACCGGCTTCATTTCCAACGCTCGCGACAGTCAGCGGCTGGTCACGGCGCGGCATCAGCAGGCCGTGGCTGACGGATTGTTCGAAGGATTACAGCGCTACTTCCAGAAGAATCCGCCGGTCAACAGTTACATCGCCTGGCAACAAGAACAGCAAAAAGCGCAGGCCTAGCAACCGGTGATCCGGCTGCAAGTGAACCTGGCACTGCTGCCACCTGAGCTGGAAAACCGGTTGATGGTGGTCCAGCCAACCCGACGGTTGTAGCCCACCCAGGCTTCGCCGTCGGAAGCGATCCCTGTGAAGAATGTCAGTTGCCCGTAGCGACTGTTGGTTTGCGCCCAATAGCGCTTGCCCGCCCGTTCGAAGCCTCGCAAGTAGATCGTGCTGCCGGCGGTGTTGACGCTGTAAGCGTTGCCGTCGGCATCCACGCAGGCCAGCAGGTTGGCGCTGCGGGTGCAGCTGGCCAGGCTCGGGATTTGCGCCCAAGCGTCTACGGCGACCAGCAACGAAACGCTAATCAGCGTTAATTTCAAGGCAGTGCGCATGGGGTTTCTCTCGGGGCGAACGGGCTCCAGCATCCTGCCCTTTGTCACTGCCGGCAAGAGGGGAGTAGTTTAATTGCATTGTTATACTATAACATTGAATTAAGCCCGACACTGCGACCGGGCATCTCCTGTGAGGACTACCTGATGCCCAATCGTCTCCCCGTGACCGTTTTGTCGGGCTTTCTCGGCGCCGGCAAAAGCACGCTGCTCAACTACGTGCTGCGTAACCGCGACAACCTGCGAGTCGCCGTGATCGTCAACGACATGAGCGAAATCAACATCGATGGCAGCGAAGTCCAGCGTGATGTCACCCTGAACCGCGCCGAAGAAAAACTCGTGGAAATGAGCAACGGCTGCATCTGCTGCACCTTGCGCGAAGACCTGCTCGAAGAAGTCAGCCAACTCGCCAGGGACGGCCGCTTCGATTACTTGCTGATCGAATCCACCGGCATTTCCGAACCCCTTCCCGTGGCGGAAACCTTCACTTTCCGCGACGAAGAAGGGCAAAGCCTGGCCGACATCGCACGTCTCGACACCATGGTCACTGTGGTCGATGGCATGAACTTTTTGCTCGATTATCAGGCCGCCGAAAGCCTCGCCTCTCGTGGCGAAACCCTTGGCGAAGTGGACGAGCGCTCGATCACCGACCTATTGATCGAGCAGATCGAATTCGCCGACGTGATCCTGATCAGCAAGATCGATTTGATCAGCAGCCGCGAGCGTCAGGAGCTGATCGCGATCCTCGAACGATTGAACTCGCAAGCCGAAATCATCCCGATGGTCATGGGCGAAATCCCGCTGAAAAAGATCCTCAACACCGGTCGTTTCGACTTTGAAAAAGCGGCGCAGGCGCCAGGCTGGTTGCAGGAACTTCGCGGTGAGCACGTGCCGGAAACCGAGGAATACGGCATCGCTTCCACGGCGTATCGAGCACGCAGGCCCTTTCATCCACAGCGCTTTTTCAGCTTCATCGACCGTCCGTGGGTGAATGGCAAATTGCTGCGCTCGAAAGGTTTTTTCTGGCTGGCGAGCAAACCCATGGACGCGGGCAGTTGGTCTCAGGCGGGCGGTTTGATGCGCCATGGTTTTGCCGGACGCTGGTGGCGTTTCGTGCCGAAAACCCAGTGGCCGCAGGACGAAGAAAGCACCGCCGGGATCATGGAAAACTGGACCGCCGCCACTGGCGATTGCCGGCAGGAACTGGTGTTCATTGGCCAGAACATCGACTTCAACTTACTCACTGCGGAACTCGACGACTGCCTGCTGAGTGATGAAGAAATGGCGTCCGGCGTCGAGGGCTGGCGATTGTTGCCCGATCCGTTCGGCCCCTGGCATGAAGAGGACGCCGCGTGATGCTGGCGCCGACCTTGAAGTTACGACCGGTCATTTGCCAGGTTCAGGGTGAGACGCCGCAAGCCCTCGCGCGCATTCTGGACGACGGCGTGAACCTCGCCATTTGGCAGCGCCGACTCCCGGTGCACATCGCCGATTTCGGCCGTTTGTTGCTGTCCCTGAACGAGCCATTGGCCGAGTCGCTGGTTTTGGAAATGCCCGGTGACGACACCGAGCCCAATCTGCAGGGACTGGCCTCAGGCTTCAGCGATCTCGAGGGCTATGAGGGCTTTATCGCCGACGTTTCCTGGTTGGTCAGCGCATTCGCCTGTCTGTTGGGCGCCAAGCGTATCGGCGTGCGTCTACGGGTTCTGGACAAAGCAATGTGCCCGCGTTTTCACGTCGATCATGTGCCCGTGCGCTTGATCACCACGTACGCCGGAATCGGCAGCGAATGGCTGAAGGAAGGGGCAATGGATCGCCGCCAATTGAGCAAGCCCGAAGCCGAACCCACGGATGATTCGCTGATCCAGCACATCGCCAGCGGTTACGTGGCTTTACTCAAGGGCGAGAAATGGCACGGCAACGAAGGCTTTGGCCTGATCCACCGCTCGCCGCAACCCGCGCCGGGCGAGCGCCGTTTGATTCTGACCCTCGACTGGTTGGGTTAGCGGATCAAGGCTTGAGCCAGTTGCCCTGGCTCTGGCCTTCGCAAAACGGTTTCAGATACGCCGCGTCGGTGGCCACGCCGTAATAGTGAATATCCTGCCGGTAAGGCATATTGGCGACTTGGGCATTGCTGCACACACCGAATGCACCGCTGGGGCATTGGTCGACGTATTGCACATCGACTTTCTGGCCTGCAAGGTTGGGCTGGCAGAACCCGTCGGCGAAGAGCTTTTCCGGGATGTTGCGGTTCTGCTGGCAGACTTTCACGTCGAGTCGCTCGGCCGTGCTATGTACTACGCAAGCCTGGGCCAGCGCCTCGCCGCAAACCAGCGCCAGAAGCAACGTCCAGCCAATCAACCGCATCCTTTACCTCCTCAGAAAACACCGACCATGTTGCAGAACATTCCCACGCACGTCATTGCCGGTCCATTGGGTGCAGGCAAGACCAGTTTGATCAAGCATCTGTTGGCGCAGCGGCCGGCGAACGAGCGCTGGGCGGTGTTGATCAACGAGTTCGGCCAGATCGGCCTAGACGCCGCGTTGCTGACCCGGGACGCCGATGGTATCGCACTGGGCGAAGTGGCCGGGGGCTGTTTGTGTTGCGTCAATGGTGCGCCGTTTCAGATTGGCCTCGGACGCTTGCTGCGCAAGGCGCGGCCGGATCGGTTGTTTATCGAGCCGTCCGGGCTGGGCCATCCGGCGCAATTGCTCAGGCAATTGCAAGAGGCGCCGTGGTTGGGTGTGCTGGCCGTCCAGCCCAGCGTGCTGGTGCTGGATGCCCAAGCGCTGGCAGCCGGCAAACCGCTGCCTGTGACGCAGCAGGAGGCGTTGGGCAGCGCCGGGCTGTTGCTGCTGAACAAGTCGGAAAACCTCGACACAGGTGATCGTGAGCGAATCGTTGCGCAGTTGCCGGCGCGCCGCGTGTACTGGACACAGCAGGCCCGGTTGCCATTGAGCGAGTTGCCCGGCCTGGAGGCGAAGGCTGTGGCGGGTGTGGATAACTTCATCCAACCCAAAGGAATGGCGCAGATGCCGACCGTCTGGACCGATCCCGAGGTGCCGATTTGCTTGAGTCAGGAGCAGGAGGGGGGCTGGAGCATTGGCTGGCGCTGGCATCCGAGCCAGACATTCGATTCCGCGCGCGTTGGTCGATGGCTTGAAAGCCTTGCGTGGCGGCGGGCGAAGCTGGTTATCCACAGCAGCGACGGCTGGGTTTCAGCGAATGCCCTGGATAACTCGCCATTGGCGTGGCAGCCCAGTGAATGGCGCCGGGATTCGCGAATCGAGCTGATCTTCAGCGAGCCGCAGGAGATTGATTCATTGCAGAGCGCACTGGCCGACTGTCGGTTGAATTAAGGACGCCATTTTGTGTGTTCTTGCCGCCACTGACTAAGCTCAATCACTTCAGCGCGAGGCTTCGCCACGTCGACCACCGGAGGCGTGTCGTCGAACGGCATCGGGTAGGGCGCCAGTTCGATCTGCGCGCTGTGGGCGCCGAACTGGGTGATGGTGCCGTTGTGGCGGGTTTCACCGGTCACCGTGAATTCGAAGTTATACACGCGGGCCAGGCGTCGCCGCCCGTTGGCATCCTTGATGAAGGCGATTTTTTTCAGCGCCACGTTGCCGTCCAGCAACTCGATGCCGAGCTTGACGCAGTGCAGCTTGACCCGCTCCAGCGCACGCTCGCGCAAGCCATGGTTGTGCCACAGCCACGCGCCGCCAGTGGCGAGCAGCATCAACACGAAGATATTTCCGAGGGTCAGCATCAACAGGGTGCTCCAACTAGATAGTGTCAGCTTAACTGCGTCGCCGGTCTGTCGTACAGGCTGCGTTTAGTCGCATACTGCGCGGCTTGAATTTCAATCGGTTTACGGAAAACTCACCGCATGAAACGTACGCCCCATCTGCTCGCCATTCAGTCCCACGTGGTGTTCGGCCACGCTGGCAACAGCGCCGCGGTTTTCCCGATGCAGCGGGTCGGGGTGAATGTCTGGCCGCTCAATACTGTGCAGTTCTCCAACCATACCCAATACGGGCAATGGGCGGGCGACGTGCTGGCACCGCAGCAGATTCCCGATTTGGTCGAAGGCATCGCAGCGATTGGCGAGTTGGGCAATTGCGATGCGGTGTTGTCCGGTTACCTCGGCAGTGCAGCCCAGGGCCGGGCGATCCTGACGGGCGTGGCGCGGATCAAGTCGATGAATCCCAAGGCACTGTATCTGTGCGACCCGGTGATGGGCCATCCAGAGAAGGGGTGCAGCGTGCCGGCCGAAGTCAGCGATTTTCTGCTGGAAGAAGCGGCAGCCATGGCGGACTTCATGTGCCCGAACCAGCTGGAGCTGGACAGCTTCTCGGGCCGCAAGCCGCAGTCGCTGTTCGATTGCCTGGCCATGGCGAAAGCGTTGCTGGCACGCGGTCCGCAGGCGGTGCTGGTCAAGCATCTGGCCTATCCCGGCAAACCGGAGGATGTGTTCGAAATGTTGCTGGTGACGAGCGAAGGCAGCTGGCACCTGCGACGTCCAATGCTGGCGTTTCCGCGTCAGCCGGTGGGCGTTGGCGACCTGACATCCGGCCTGTTTCTGGCGCGTGTACTGCTGGGCGACAGCCTGGTGGCGGCGTTCGAATTTGCTGCGTCGGCGGTGCATGAAGTGCTGCTGGAGACCCAGGCGTGCGCCAGTTACGAGTTGGAGCTGGTGCGGGCGCAGGACCGGATTGCGCATCCGCGAGTGCGGTTTGAAGCCACCGCGATCAGCCTTTAAAAGCTTCGCGGGCAAGCCTCGCTCCTACAGGGATCGCATACAAACTGTAGGAGCGAGGCTTGCCCGCGAATGCGATTTAACGGTCAAACGTATTAGGCGTCGCCCTTGATCTCCTGATACCGCTTTTCCAGCTCCTGACGAATCTGCCGACGCTGCTGGGCCTGCATGTAGCGGCGTTTGTCTTCGCTGTTCTGTGGTTGCAGCGGCGGCACGGCGGCGGGTTTACGGTCGTCATCCACCGCAACCATGGTGAAGAAGCAGCTGTTGGTGTGGCGCACCGAGCGCTCGCGGATGTTTTCGGTCACCACCTTGATGCCGACCTCCATGGAGGTGTTGCCGGTGTAGTTGACCGACGCCAGGAAGGTCACCAGTTCGCCGACATGGATCGGCTCGCGAAAAATCACCTGATCCACCGACAGGGTCACCACGTAGCGGCCGGCATAGCGGCTGGCGCAGGCGTAGGCCACTTCGTCCAGGTACTTGAGCAAGGTGCCGCCGTGGACATTGCCAGAGAAGTTGGCCATGTCGGGAGTCATCAGTACCGTCATCGACAGCTGGGCGTTTCCGGGTTCCATAACGTTCTCACGGTTCAAGGCAGGTTTCGGAGGAGTGCACCTCTGCGGGTGCCTGTTCGGTTTTTTCAAACCACAGTTATCGGGACGCCGGGCGGGTGATCGCCGTCACGCCGGATCGATCTGTTTCCATATATTGCACCGCCTTTCTGACGGAAGTCGCGGTGTTAACCTCCGAAAGTCGACCTTAAGGAGCCCCACGCCATGCATGCCATCAGTTTTATTCAGGATCTGGCAGTGATCATGCTGGTCGCAGGCGTGGTGACCGTACTGTTTCACCGCCTCAAACAACCGGTCGTCCTCGGCTACATCGTCGCCGGGTTCATCATCGGCCCGCACACGCCACCCTTCGGCCTGATCCACGACGAGGAAACCATCAAGACCCTCGCCGAACTCGGGGTGATTTTCCTGATGTTCTGCCTGGGCCTGGAGTTCAGCCTGCGCAAACTGTTCAAGGTCGGCGCCACGGCGTTTATCGCGGCGTTCCTGGAAATCGTGCTGATGATCTGGATCGGCTACGAAATCGGCCGCTGGTTCGACTGGAACACCATGGACTCGCTGTTCCTCGGCGCGATCCTGGCCATCTCATCGACCACCATCATCGTCAAGGCACTCAATGACCTGAAGATGAAAAACGAGCGTTTCGCGCAGCTGATTTTCGGCGTATTGATCGTCGAGGACATCCTCGGCATCGGCATCATTGCCTTGCTGTCGAGCATCGCGGTCAGTGGCACGGTCAGTTCCGGCGAAGTGTTTTCCACGGTCGGCAAGCTCTCGCTGTTCATGATCGTCGCGCTGGTGATCGGGATTCTGCTGGTACCGCGCCTGCTGGCCTACGTGGCCAAATTCGAAAGCAACGAGATGTTGCTGATCACCGTGCTGGGCCTGTGTTTCGGCTTCTGCCTGTTGGTGGTCAAGCTGGAATACAGCATGGTGCTTGGCGCGTTCCTTATTGGCGCGATCATGGCCGAGTCGCGGCAATTGCTGAAGATCGAGCGACTGATCGAGCCGGTTCGCGACCTGTTCAGTGCAATCTTTTTTGTCGCCATCGGGCTGATGCTCGACCCGATGATCCTGCTGCAATACGCCTGGCCAATCGCAGTCATTACCGTCGCTGTGGTACTCGGCAAGATGTTGTCCTGTGGCCTCGGTGCCTTTATCGCCGGCAATGACGGACGCACCTCACTGCGCGTGGGAATGGGGCTTTCGCAGATTGGCGAATTTTCTTTCATCATCGCGGCACTGGGGATGACCCTGCAGGTCACCAGCAACTTCCTCTACCCGGTCGCCGTGGCGGTGTCGGTGATCACTACGCTGCTGACGCCGTATCTGATCCGCGCGGCTGATCCGCTGTCGATCAAACTGGCTGGCGTGATGCCGCAGCGGTTGGGCCGCGTATTGGGGATGTATGGCGAATGGCTGCGCAGCATCCAGCCTCAGGGCGAGGGCGCGCTACTGGCGTCGATGATCCGGAGGATTCTGTTGCAGGTGGGGGTCAATCTGGCGCTGGTGATTGCGATTTTCTTCTCGGGCGCTTTTTTTGCCGAGCGGATGTCTCCCTATTTGCAGGACTGGATCAGCGACCCAAGCTGGCAGAAGGCGTTGATCTGGGGCGGGGCATTGCTGTTGTCGCTGCCGTTCCTCATCGCCGCCTATCGCAAGCTCAAGGCGCTGTCGATGTTGTTGGCGGAGATGGGCGTGAAACCGGAGATGGCCGGCCGTCACACGCAGCGAGTGCGTCGGGTGATCGCCGAGGTGATCCCGATCCTTTCGCTGTTGGTGATCTTCCTGCTGTTGGCAGCCTTGTCGGCCAGTATTCTGCCGACCAACAAGTTGCTGGTGCTGATTGTCGTGGTCGCGGCCGCCGTGGCGGCGCTGCTCTGGCGCTGGTTCATCCGCGTGCACACGCGGATGCAGGTGGCCTTGCTGGAAACCCTGGACAATCACAAGGAATCTTCGGGGCATTGACCACGCGGCGCGTCAGACGGCTCAGCTTTCCAGCCAGACGTCTCGTGCCCAGTGCCACACCGATTCCCAGGTTTCTTCGGCGATCAGCTCTTCTTCGGCTTGCCACAGCACTACAGTGCCGTCTTCTTCGACGCAGTAGTAGTCGTCACCGTCCTGGCAGATCGGGATCAGGCTGCGATCGACACCGGCGTCCCAGGCGTTGGCGGCAACGTCCGGCAGGTAGGTGTGGGATTGCGGGTCGGTGACGGTCACCGGCTCCAGGCTGCCGTAGACCACGTCGCTGACGGTCAGCAAAAATTCTCTGAAAACAAATGGGATGTCGATGAACAGTTGTTCTTCGATTTCGACCAGCAGATCTTCGTCGGGCAGCTCCAAGGGGACCGGTACCGGTTCGTTGGCTTCACGCAGTTGTTCGATGATTTCTTCCACGTCCGGGATCCTCTTGCTTGTATGGCGCGGTTTAGTTGGGGCGGTTTATACAGTAGCTCGCTATAGATGCAACCGTGAAATAGAAAACCCCGGCCGAGGCCGGGGTTTTTGTTGCGACACATTTAACGCAGGTCGGTTCAGCCGTTCTGGCGGATACCGGCAACCAGCCAAGGCTGGTTTTCACCCTGTGGACGTTCCATGTTCCAGCTTTCGCTGAACACTTCGCCCTGGTCGAAACGCGAGGTTTTCGACACGCCGCTGAAGGTCAGGGTGGCGATGGTCTTGTCGGCGCGATCATCGACGCCATCCAGTTGAACATTGAGGTTATCAATGTAGGTGGACTGGAAACCCTCACCCAGATCGGCACGTTCGCGCTTGAGGAACTCAAGCAGCTGCGGGGTCACGAACTCGGCGATCTTGTCCATTTCGTTGGCGTCCCAGTGTTGCTGCAGGGACTGGAAGTGGTTGCGGGCCGCTTCAATGAAGTTCTTTTCATTGAACCAGGCTGGCGCGTTGATGACCGGACGGGCGGCAACCGGAGCGGCCGAACCACCGAAGATCGAACCCATGGCGCTTGGCTTCTGCTCGAACACTTCACGCTGCATCGGGGCGCCAGCCGGAGCCAGGTGCTCCTGTTGCTTGCGACGACGAGCGGCGATGAAACGGAAGACCAGGAAGGCAATGACGGCCATGATCAGGATGTCGAAGATCTGCATGCCTTCGAAGCCGCCGCCCATGAACATGGAAGCCAGCAGGCCACCGGCCGCGATACCGGCCAGAGGGCCGAGCCAGCGCGAAGCACCGCCGGCCTTGGTGGCAGCGCCAGCGGCACCGGCCGCACCTGCAGTGGCAGCAGCGCCACCTGCAGCAGAAGAAGGAGCCATTTGGCTGGTCTGGTGAGTCGGCGCAGCGCCGGAGCTCTTGCCGCCACCAAAGCGCTTGGCGTTGGCGTCGAGGCTCATCGTCAGGCCGATGCACAACGCCATGGCGATGCTAAGAAAACGTTTCATAAAGGGAATTCCCATTTGTGGATGGCACGCGCGCCATGTTGCACAGCTGAAGTGTTACTGGCTAGCGGCAGAGTGTTTCGGGCTTTTGCCTGACAGGTCGTGTTCAGCTTCAGTCAGGGCAATAAGGCCTGTTAACTTCGGTCCGTAGGACGAGTGGATAGGTTCTGTAGGAAGGGGCCTAGCGTCGTAGCGCAAGCATGACCACACCGGCCGTGATCAGGCCGATTCCGCCCCATTGGCGCAGGTCGAGTTTTTCACCCAGCAAGATCACGCCGAGCACCGCCACCAGCACCACACTGAGTTTGTCCACCGGAGCGACCAGCGAGGCCGGCCCCAGTTTCAATGCGCGGAAGTAGCAGATCCACGAGGCGCCGGTGGCCAGTCCCGACAGCAGCAGGAACAGGTAGCTCCTGGCCGAGATCGATCCTAATGACTGATATTGGCCCGTGGCGTACAAAATCAAGGCCAGGCTGACCAACACCACCACGGTGCGCAGCAACGTGGCGAAGTCAGAGTTGACGTTTTCGATGCCGATTTTGGCAAAGATCGCGGTCATGGCGGCAAAAGCTGCCGACATCAGGGCCCAGAATGTCCAGGAAGAAAAGAAACCTGAGCCCATGATTCGCGCCTTTATAAGATCAACCTGCCGAGGTGGATTAACCACAAACCCCTGTGGGAGCGAGCCTGCTCGCGAAAGCCGCACCACGGTTTTCCGGATAAACCGCGGCGCCCTCATTCGCGAGCAGGCTCGCTCCTACAGAAAAGCCGATAGCCCTTAGACCGCTTCCAGTTTGGCGTAACCCAACATCAGCCACTTGCTGCCTTCGCTGAAGTTCACCTGCACCCGGGCCTGCGCGCCGGCACCTTCGAAGTTCAGGATCACGCCGTCGCCAAACACCGAATGCCGTACGGTCTGACCGAGGCTGAACCCGGTGTCGGGAATCTCGCTGCCGCCAAACAGGCTGCTGGAACTCTGCTGCTGACCGCCGCCAAACGGGCGGCTGACACTGTTGGACAGGCGCACTTCCTGGATCAGGCCTTTCGGCACTTCACGTACGAAACGCGAGACCTTGTTGTAGGTTTCGCTGCCATACAGGCGTCGGGTTTCAGCATAGGTCATCACCAGGTTCTGCATCGCACGGGTAATGCCGACGTAGGCCAAACGGCGCTCTTCCTCAAGGCGACCCGGCTCTTCCAGGCTCATCTTGTGCGGGAACAGGCCTTCTTCCATGCCCACCAGGAACACGTAAGGGAATTCCAGGCCTTTGGCGCTGTGCAAAGTCATCAGCTGAATGCTGTCTTCGTGCTCATCGGCCTGAGTGTCACCCGCCTCCAGCGACGCATGACCGAGGAACGCCGCCAGTGGGGTCAGGTCTTCGTCTTCTTCAGCGTTTTCGAAGTTGCGTGCGGCGCTGACCAGTTCCTCAAGGTTTTCTACCCGGGCCTGGCCTTTTTCGCCTTTTTCCGCTTCGTGATAGGCAATCAGACCGGACTGCTCGATGACGGTCTGGGTCATCAGGTGCAGCGGCATTTCCATGCACTTGGCGGCGAGGTTCTCGATCAGCTCGATAAACGCGCCAAGCGCACCCGCTGCGCGACCGGTCAGGCCTTTATTGGCAACCAGCAGGCGCATGGCTTCCCACATCGACACATCACTGTGGCGCGCATGGTCGCGAATCGCTTCAACGGTTTTCTCGCCGATGCCGCGTGCCGGAACGTTGATCACCCGCTCCAGCGCCGCATCGTTGCCCCGGCCTTCCAGCAAGCGCAGGTAAGCCATGGCGTTCTTGATTTCAGCCCGCTCGAAGAAGCGCTGACCGCCATAGATGCGGTACGGGATGCGCTCGCGCAGCAAGGCTTCTTCCAAAACGCGGGATTGGGCGTTGGAGCGGTACAAAATCGCGATATCGCTGCGAGCCAAGCCGGTTTTCAGCGCGCTTTCGATGGTTTCCACCACGTAGCGTGCTTCATCGTGTTCGTTGAAAGCTGCGTACAGATTGATCGCTTCGCCTTCGCCGCCGTCGGTCCACAGCTCTTTGCCCATGCGCCCGGTGTTGTTGGCGATCAGGGCGTTGGCTGCCTTGAGGATGCCGGCGGTGGAGCGGTAGTTCTGCTCCAGACGAATGGTCTCGGCGTCCGGGAAATCGTCGGAGTACTGATAGATGTTCTCGATTTTCGCGCCGCGCCAGCCGTAGATCGACTGATCGTCGTCGCCCACCACCATCAGGCTGTCGCCGCCCTTGGCCAACAGTCGCAGCCAGGCGTACTGCACGGCGTTGGTGTCCTGGAATTCGTCCACCAGAATGTGCCGGAAGCGCTTCTGATAGTGCGCCAGCAAACCCGGGTGATCGCGCCACAGGTCGAGGGCGCGCAGCAGCAATTCGGAGAAGTCGATCACGCCAGCGCGCAGGCACGCGGCCTCGTAGGCCTCATAAATGCTGCGCATGGTCGCCAGGAACAGGTCGCCGCTGGCTTGAATGTGTTGCGGACGCAGACCTTCGTCTTTCTGCCCGTTGATGAACCACTGGGCCTGACGGGCCGGCCAGCGTTGCTCGTCCAGACCCAATTCGCGAATAACGCGTTTGACCAGACGTTGCTGGTCGTCGCTGTCGAGAATCTGGAAGGTCTGGCTCAGGCCGGCTTCCTGCCAGTGCGCCCGCAGCAAGCGGTGCGCCAGGCCGTGGAAAGTGCCGACCCACATGCCGGCCGGGTTAATACCCATCAACTGCTCGATGCGATGACGCATCTCGGCAGCGGCCTTGTTGGTGAAGGTCACCGCCAGGATTGAGTGGGGCGAGGCGTTTTCGACCTGGATCAACCAGGCGATACGGTGCACCAACACTCGGGTTTTACCGGAACCAGCACCGGCCAGGACCAACTGACGACCCACGGAGGCAGCTACGGCCTGGCGTTGGGCATCGTTGAGGGAGTTCAGCAGAAGGGAGAGATCATCGCGCATCGGGGCATTCTAGGGGGCAGCGCCACACCGGGCAAACCCCGCTTTGCTTTAGCCGATGAAAGATACGCGGAGGACGACCGGTCGGTCACTGGCTGCAGGCGTTGGCGGGGCTCGCTTCCAGCGTTTCCAGGGGGTAAAAGGGCTCCGGACTTTTGCAGAAATTATGATCTGGAGCAGTTTGGTAAGGGCATTGGCTTGTGTATGCTCCGTCCACGTTTCGGGCTCATGCTCACCATTATAAGAACAAGAACATTGCCTATGACCCTCAGCTCCGACCTGTCGGGCCCCACTGTGGAGCCCCGGGTTATCCGCAAACAGTACGCCATGGAAATGGCGGTCGAGCGCACGCGCCTGCTTTATCAAGGCTCGCTGCTGCCGACGCTGTTCATGCTGATCAATGGCCTGGTGTGTGCGGGACTGCTCTGGAGTCCGCAGCGCTACTTCCTGGTCAGCGTCTGGCTGGTGTGGCTGTTGTCGCTGGTGGCGCTGCGGGTGATTCAGGTCGCCGCTTTCGATTCGGCCATTCCCAACCGCCAGGCCCATCCAGTCTGGCGTCGCATGTTTTTGCTCGGCTCGGCCATGACCGGCCTGACCCTGGCCGGCGCCGGCATTGCCCTGGTTCCCGCCGACAATTTCATCCAGCAAGCCTGGGTGTTCGGCCTGATCGGCGCGGCAGCCCTCTCGGCCAGCGTCGCTTACGCCGTCAGCCTGCCAGCCTTCCTGTCCTTTACCTTACCGTGCCTGTTACCGGCCATCGCCTACCTGTTCTGGGGCGGTGACGAGCAGGAGCAGGGCTGGGGCTGGTTCGGCCTGATTTTGCTGGGGGCGTTGAGCGTGGTCGCCTGGCAGGTCAATCGGCTGATTGATCGCGGGTTGTTGCGCCGCTTCCAGAATCAGGCATTGATCGAGCACTTGCAGCAGGCCCAGAGCCGTAGCGACCAGTTGAACCATGATCTTGCCAAAGAAATCGATCAGCGCCGTCGTGCCGAAGACGAGTTGCGAGAAATTCAGATTGGACTGGAAAGCCGCGTCGCCCAACGCAGCCTGGAGCTGGATGCTGCCAACCAGGCCCTGAGCAAAAGCGAGGCGCGCCTGGCGCTGGCCTTGAAGGCCAGTGAACTGGGGCTGTGGGACTGGAACCTGCAAACCGACGAAGTCCATCACACCCATATTCAAGAGTTGTTCGGCCTGGAGCCGGAATTCGTGACGGCCATGCTGCGTCACCTCAAGCCGCGCCTGCATCCCGAGGACTTGCCGTCGCTGAGGCGCGCACTGGTCGAGCACCTGAAGGGCCGCAGCGAGGACTATCAGATCGAATACCGCGTGCGCCATGGCGATGGTCATTGGGTCTGGATCGAGGACCGCGGTCGAGCGGTGGAGCGCAGTGACGGCGGTCGGGTGATCCGCATGGTCGGCACCCGCCGCGACATCAGTGCCAGCAAGATGCTGGAAGCCCAGCAGCAACTGGCGGCGACGGTGTTCGAGGCCGCCAGCGAAGGCATCATGATTTTCGATCCGAATTACGCACTCATCGCGGTAAACCAGGCGTTCAGCCGCTTAACGGGCTACGACATCGACGACATGCTCGGGCGCAACGTCGTGGAGCTGCCGTGTAGTCGCGATGCCCGTCGCCACTACGGGGCGATTCATCAGGCGCTGGAGCAACACGGCAGTTGGCAGGGCGAGCTGGTGGAAACGCGCAAGAACGGCGAGTTGTATCCGCAATGGCTGCAATTGAACGCCGTGCGCGATACGCGGGGAAATGTCAGCCATATCGTCGGCTTCTTCGCCGATCTCTCGGCGCGGCGCGAATCCGAAGAGCGCATGCGCTACCTGACTCACTACGATGAACTGACTGGCCTGGCCAACCGTTCGTTGTTCCGCGAAAGGTTGCGTGAAGCCCATCAGCGCGTGCGCCAGGGCGGGCGCAGTCTGGCGTTGTTGCACATCAATCTTGATCGCTTCAAGTTGCTCAACGACAGCCTTGGCCATGAAATCGCCGATCAGCTGTTGCAGAAAATGGCCCGGCGGCTGGTCAACGCACTGCCGGAAGCAGACACCATCGCCCGATTGTCCGGCGATGAGTTCGCCGTGCTGTTCGACGCTTACGGCAACCTTTCGAGCCTGGCGCGGGTGGCGACTCGCCTGTCGGCCAAGCTGCGTTTGCCGGTGACCGTCGAGGGGCATGAGCTGGTGGTCAGCGCGTCCATGGGCATCAGCATGCTGCCGGACAACGCACGGGAAATCTCCGCGCTGGTGAGTCAGTCGAACATGGCCATGCAACATGCCAAACACTTGGGCGGCAACAATTTCCAGTTCTACACCGACAGTCTGCAAGCCAGCACACTTGAGCGCTTGCAGCTGGAAAACCAGCTGCGTAAAGCCATCGAAGAAAAACAACTGAAAGTGTTTTACCAACCCAAGCTTTGCCTCGCCACAGGCCGGTTGAATGCCGCCGAGGCATTGGTGCGCTGGGATCACCCGACCATGGGCCGCGTGCCGCCGTCGGACTTCATCGGCCTGGCCGAAGAAACCGGGCTGATCGGCCCGATCGGCGAGTTCGTGTTGCGACAGGCGTGCTGGCAAGCCTGCGAATGGCAGCGTCAGGGGCTGGAGCCGATCCGGGTGTCGGTCAATTTGTCGGTGCATCAATTGCGCCAGGGCAAGCTGGTCAGTCTGGTGCGTCAGGTATTGGAAGAAACCGGGCTGGCGCCGCACTACCTCGAACTGGAGCTTACCGAAAGCCAGTTGCTGGACAGCGTTGAGCACATCATCGCGACGTTCCAGCAGCTGCGTGATCTTGGGGTGAAGCTGGCCATCGACGATTTCGGCACCGGCTATTCGTCCCTGAGCTACCTCAAGCGCATTCCGGTGGATTACGTGAAGATTGATCAGGCATTCATTCGCGGCCTGGGGGAGGGGAGCGTTGATGCGGCGATCACCCGGGCGATCATTGCGATGGCCCACGGGTTGTCGTTGAAGGTGGTGGCTGAAGGCGTGGAGCGGTCGGAGCAGCTCGAGTTTTTGCAGGCTGAGCGCTGCGATGAAGTGCAGGGGTATTTGATCAGTCGCCCGATAGAAGCGGGTGGGTTGGCGGACCTTCTGCGAGCGCAATCCGCCTACTGAAGGTGTGTCGCACAATCACACCTTCCCGCCACTAAAATGACGGGAAGGTGTTTATAGGCTTAGTTTGTAATCAGAACTTTATCGATGTGGTGAATTTTTTCACCTTTATAAAAGATGCTCACGCCGGAAACATTAGAGTCCCCCAGTGCTTTATATTCGACAACTTTGTCTGTTTCAACTTGCAGCGAAATTTCGTTGGAGTTTTCAAGAATCAACTCCAGTCGCAGATCAAAGGATTTATCCTGAAGATCGGTCATTACCAGCTTGGGGGTAATGCCTGTGTGTGCAACGGTTACGGTGCCGAAAGCGCGGAAAGAAGCTGCGCCAGGCATACGGTCAATTTGTGCGGTCCAGTCTTTGGTTTTAATGCTCATAGTGTGTAACTCCTTTAATTAAGTTTGATTGCTTCCTGCACGATCAAGGTAACTAGGTGAAGTTGTTTTTGGAAGAGGGTTGTTATTTGCATTTGTAAGTTTGAGTGTTTTATTTTTTGCTCTTGTAGCAACTAAGACCCTGCTGCTTTGAGTGAGTCGATCAGGGAGGGTTGTTAGCCTAAGGGTATGCTTCGGTTGCGCTGCAGCTCTGATAATGAGTGCTACATGAAGCGCGCACGCCTGAAAACGAGGGATTCGGTTGCGCATTGAGCAGGCAAAAAGCCAATTCATGTAGTATAACTACAAGCTTGCTACATCCCCGGCGCCTGCCAATAACAAAGAGTCCAGCCCCTTGAATCTGCTGCAACACATCGCCCAGTCACGCCACCTGTTACGCAAGTCGGAGCTCAAGGTCGCCGACCACGTGCTGCTTGACCCGGCGGCGGTGATGCACAGCTCCATGGCCGACCTGGCCCACAGCGTGGGCATCAGCGAGCCGACCATCGTGCGGTTCTGCCGCGCCATCGGTTGTTCCGGGTTTCAGGATCTGAAACTGAAGCTGGCGCAAAGCCTGGCGGCCGGTGCGAGCTTCGGTCAGTTCGCGATCCATGAAGACGATTCGGTCGCCGACTACAGCCTGAAGATTTTCGACACGACCCTGCACACCCTGATGGAGGTTCGCGAGAAGCTCGACCCGGTGGAGTTGCAGCGAGCGGTATCGCTGATGTCCCAGGCCCAGCGTGTCGAGTTTTATGGCTTTGGCGCGTCAGGTGCGGTGGCGGCGGATGCCCAGCATAAATTCTTCCGGTTGCTGCTGACGGCAGCCGCGTATTCCGACCCGCACATGCAGGCGATGTCGGCGGTCACCTTGAAGCCGACTGACGTGGCGATCTGCATTTCCCAGTCCGGGCGTTCCAAGGATCTTTTGATCACGGCCAACCTGGTGCGCGAAAGCGGCGCCTCGTTGATCACCTTGTGCCCGAGCCAGACGCCGTTGGCCGAGCTGTCGACCGTCAACCTGGCCATCGACGTGCATGAAGACACCGAAATCTATACACCGCTGACCTCGCGCATCGCCCATTTGGTGGTGATCGATGTGTTGGCGATGGGCGTAGCCATGGCGCGCGGGCCGAGCCTGGTCAACCACCTCAAGAGCGTCAAGCGCAGCCTGCGCAGCTTGCGGTTGTCGCCCAAATCGGTGAAAGCCCTCGACGACTGATTCGTCTTGAGGGCGTCTTCGCGGGCAAGCCTCGCTCCTACGGGTATGCGCTGTCTGTAGGAGCGAGGCTTGCCCGCGAAGGCGTCCTCAAACATGACAACCTTCATCTGCCTGTAACGCACAAGCCGCCAAACCGTCATCCCTCGCGCCCATCCTGTAACTCCCGTAATCGCCTTGGGAGACTCGAAATGGCCCAGCCCTACGAAGAACGCAACAGCGCCGTCAAAACCCGTCGTCAGCAAGAAGACCAGCGCCGCATGGAATTTCGTCGCGCTATCGAAGATCGCTGCGAACGCCGCCAGTTGCTGGCCGAGATCGGTGATTTTCCCGAGCTGGAACTCAATTACTGGCAGGCAGCTCCCGCAACTTCCCGTCGAAACGCTCAACCAGGGCGCTGATCTGCACCCGTTCGCTGCGGATAAACGCAAGGAATGCGTGGGCCACCGGCGACAGCCGTTTGGCCTTGGCCTGCACCAGGCACCAGCTGCGAAACAGTGGCAGTTCTTCGACCGGTAACTCGATCAGTCCGCCGGTCGCCAACTCCAGGTTCAGGGCGTGGCGCGTCAACAGCGCGACGCCCAGACCCGCCAGTACACATTCACGCTGAGCTTCGGCCGATGCGACCTCTTGGGTCTGGTTGAAATGCACGCGCTTCTCTTTGAAATACTCTTCGCACGCCAGTCGCGTCCCCGAGCCGGGTTCGCGCAATAGCAGCGTGTAGGGTTCGAGGTCCTGCAAGCGCAACGGCCCCATATGGCACAACGGATGATCCGGTGGCGCCACGGCCACGATCGGATTGTTGAGGAACGGCAGGAACTCCAGCCCCATGTCCTGCGGCACCATGGACATGATCACCAGGTCGTCGCGGTTGTCGGAGAGGCGGCGGATCACTTGCCCACGGTTGACCACGGTCAGTTGCAGGTTCACTTCCGGATGCTGGCGCTTGAACGCGGCAAACAGATGCGGCACGAAATACTTGGCGCTGGATTCCACCGCCAGTTTCAGTTGCCCCTGCAGTGATCCCTGCATGTCCGACAGCTGCATGTCGAGGTTTTCCAGGCGCCCGAAAATATCCCGGCTGGCCCGCTGAAGCGCTTCAGCCGCTTCGGTCATGTAGAGTTTTTTGCCGACGTAATCGAACAAAGGCTGACCAATCAGCTCCTCAAGTTGACGAATCTGCAGGCTCACGGCAGGTTGTGTGAGCGACATTTCGTCCGCCGCACGGCTGTAAGACCGTAAATCACAGACCTCATTGAAGATCTGCAATTGACGCAATGTCATACGCATCAATGACTTACGCATTATCTGAAAGCTCCTGCCGCAGGCTGATGCATCAACTATAAGTCTTTACTTATGCCTGACCCAATAATTAATCATTTTTGTTAATCCCTTGCGGGGGCTAGTGTGGGCCTGCGACTGAATTGAAACATTTGGTCACGCGTCGACCTGGTCTAGCAGGTCGTGGGTACCACCGGCTCAAGGGAAACTCCAAGTGATAACAAAGATCCTGATCGCCAACCGTGGTGAGATTGCCGTACGAATCGTGCGAGCCTGCGCCGAGATGGGCATTCGCTCGGTTGCGATCTATTCCGACGCCGACCGCCATGCCTTGCATGTGAAGCGTGCGGATGAAGCCCACAGCATCGGTGCCGAGCCACTGGCCGGTTACCTGAATGCGCGCAAGCTGGTGAATCTGGCAGTAGAAACCGGTTGTGATGCGTTGCATCCCGGCTACGGTTTCCTCTCGGAAAACGCTGAGCTGGCAGATATCTGCGCAGAACGCGGCATCAAGTTCATCGGTCCATCGGCTGAAGTGATTCGCCGCATGGGCGACAAGACTGAAGCCCGTCGCAGCATGATCAAGGCTGGCGTACCCGTCACCCCGGGTACCGAGGGCAACGTCGCGGACATCGCCGAAGCCTTGGTCGAAGGCGACCGCATCGGATATCCGGTGATGCTCAAGGCGACTTCCGGTGGTGGTGGCCGTGGTATCCGTCGCTGCGACAGCCGAGAAGAACTTGAACAAGCATTCCCCCGAGTCATTTCCGAAGCCACCAAGGCCTTCGGTTCGGCGGAAGTGTTCCTGGAAAAATGCATCGTCAACCCGAAACACATCGAAGCGCAGATCCTCGGCGACAGCTTTGGCAATGTGGTGCACCTGTTCGAGCGTGACTGCTCGATCCAGCGCCGCAACCAGAAGCTCATCGAAATCGCCCCGAGCCCGCAACTGACCCCGGAACAGCGCGCCTACATCGGCGACCTGTCGGTGCGCGCAGCCAAGGCAGTGGGTTACGAGAACGCCGGCACCGTGGAGTTCCTGCTCGCCGAGGGCGAGGTGTACTTCATGGAGATGAACACCCGGGTGCAGGTGGAACACACCATCACCGAAGAAATCACCGGCATCGACATCGTGCGTGAGCAGATCCGCATCGCGTCCGGCCTGCCGCTTTCGGTGAAACAGGAAGACATCCAGCACCGCGGTTTCGCGCTGCAATTCCGGATCAACGCCGAAGACCCGAAAAACAACTTCCTGCCGAGCTTCGGCAAGATCACCCGTTACTACGCACCCGGCGGTCCTGGCGTGCGTACCGATACGGCGATCTACACCGGCTACACCATTCCGCCGTTCTACGACTCCATGTGTCTGAAACTGGTGGTGTGGGCGCTGACCTGGGAAGAGGCGATGGACCGTGGCTTGCGCGCCCTCGACGACATGCGTCTGCAAGGGGTCAAGACCACCGCCGCGTACTACCAGGAAATCCTGCGTAACCCGGAATTCCGTAGCGGCCAGTTCAATACCAGCTTCGTTGAAAGCCACCCTGAACTGACCAATTACTCGATCAAGCGCAAACCCGAAGAGCTGGCCCTGGCCATCGCCGCCGCCATCGCCGCCCACGCAGGCCTGTGAGGAATAGAACAATGAGCAAGCAAATCCACGTTACCGACACAATCCTGCGCGACGCCCACCAATCGCTGCTCGCCACCCGCATGCGCACCGAAGACATGCTGCCGATCTGCGACAAGCTCGACAAAGTTGGCTACTGGTCGCTGGAATGCTGGGGCGGCGCGACGTTCGACGCCTGCGTACGCTTCCTCAAAGAAGACCCGTGGGAGCGTCTGCGCCAACTGCGCGCGGCGTTGCCTAACACCCGTTTGCAAATGCTGCTGCGTGGCCAGAACCTGCTGGGCTACCGCCATTACAGCGACGACGTGGTCAAAGCCTTCGTCGCCAAGGCAGCGGTCAACGGCATCGACGTGTTCCGCATCTTCGACGCCATGAACGACGTGCGTAACCTGCGCGTGGCCATCGAAGCGGTGAAAGCGGCGGGCAAACACGCCCAGGGCACCATCGCTTACACCACCAGCCCGGTGCACACCATCGAGGCATTCGTGAACCAGGCCAAGCAAATGGAAGCCATGGGTTGCGATTCGGTGGCAATCAAGGACATGGCCGGCCTGCTGACCCCATATGCCACAGGCGAACTGGTCAAGGCACTGAAAGCCGAGCAGTCGCTGCCTGTGTTCATTCACTCGCACGACACCGCTGGCCTGGCTGCGATGTGCCAGATGAAGGCCATCGAAAACGGTGCCGACCACATCGACACCGCGATCTCCAGCTTCGCCTGGGGCACCAGCCACCCTGGCACCGAGTCGATGGTCGCCGCCCTTAAAGGCAGCGAATTCGACACCGGCCTGAACCTGGAATTGCTGCAAGAGATCGGTCTGTACTTCTACGCCGTGCGCAAGAAGTACCACCAGTTCGAAAGCGAATTCACCGCCGTCGACACCCGCGTGCAAGTCAACCAGGTACCGGGCGGCATGATCTCCAACCTGGCCAACCAGCTCAAAGAGCAGGGCGCGCTGAACCGCATGAGCGAAGTGCTGGCCGAAATCCCGCGCGTTCGTGAAGACCTCGGTTTCCCGCCGCTGGTAACCCCGACCTCGCAGATCGTTGGCACCCAGGCGTTCTTCAACGTGCTGGCCGGTGAGCGCTACAAGACCATCACCAACGAAGTGAAGCTCTACCTGCAAGGCGGCTACGGCAAGGCGCCAGGCACCGTAAACGAAAAACTGCGCCGCCAGGCCATCGGCAGCGAAGAAGTGATCGACGTTCGTCCGGCTGACCTGCTCAAGCCGGAAATGACCAAGCTGCGTGCCGAAATCGGCGCCGTGGCCAAGTCTGAAGAAGACGTTCTGACCTACGCGATGTTCCCGGACATCGGCCGCAAATTCCTCGAGGAACGCGCTGCCGGCACCCTCACTCCAGAAGTGCTGTTGCCGATTCCGGAAGCGGGCGGCGTTGCCTCTGCCGGCGGCGAAGGCGTGCCAACCGAGTTCGTCATCGACGTCCACGGCGAAACCTACCGCGTCGACATCACCGGTGTCGGCGTCAAGGCTGAAGGCAAGCGTCACTTCTACCTGTCCATCGACGGCATGCCGGAAGAAGTGGTGTTCGAACCACTCAACGAATTCGTCAGCGGCGGCAGCAGCAAGCGCAAACAAGCCACGGCACCGGGCCACGTCAGCACCACCATGCCGGGCAACATCGTCGACGTGCTGGTCAAGGAAGGCGACGTTGTGAAAGCCGGCCAGGCCGTGCTGATCACCGAAGCGATGAAGATGGAAACCGAAGTGCAGGCGGCCATCGCCGGCAAAGTCACCGCTATCCACGTGGCCAAGGGCGACCGGGTCAACCCGGGCGAAATCCTGATCGAGATCGAAGGCTGAGTTAACAGCCTCGATACAACGCTTTAAACCTCGGGGGGGCATGTGCTCCCCTTTTTTTTCGCCCGGGATTTATGGGGTTTAGAAGGTCATTCGCCATTGACCCGTGACGCCATGATTTCGGCTGTCGGTGCCGATCTCCCCGGTGACGCCAACGCCCAGCGTATGCCGCGCCGAAAGAGACAGATCGAGCCCGGCATCGAGCATCACGCTGTTACGATCCAGCGACGCACCTTCCACGGTGAAACGCCTGCCTCCGGTCGCCAGTTTTTGCCGGGTGTGGCTTAAGACCTCTCCGTAGGTGTGTTTCCAGCCAGCGCTCAAATGTGGGGTCAACTTGATTCCGTTGTTCAGCGTGTTGAGCTTCGCCACGCGCAGACCGAAGGTGCTGTTGACGTTGTTCCGTGTTTGTCCCAAGACTTTCAGGGTCGCATCCCCACCTTTTTCCTTGTAGTCGTCGCGTTGATAGCGCTGATAGCCGAGGCTGGCGAACGGTTCGATGGTATAGACGTCGCGACCCACGTTGTAACCCACTTCCGCAAAGGCGTGCTGCGTATTGGCGTCGTACTGACCTTTGGGGTTGTCGCTGAATCCGTTGAAGGCTACTCGACGTTTGGTGCTGCCATCGTGGCTGCTATGGGAGAGCCCCAAACGAAGCGACATCGGTCCATTCTGGCGCAGTGCATAGGCCCCCAAATGCCAGCTATCGAGGCGACCATCGAGTGTGCGGCTATCCAGGCGAGTGTCGGATTTGCCGCCGATCACACCCAGGTGCCATTCCTCATCAATTCTCCAATCTGCACCCATTACCAGACCCTTGGTGGAATGTTGCAGAGCGTCATAATCACGGTCCACTTTTCCACCGTGCCCCAGCGCTTGCAGCCAGACTCTGCCTTCGTTTTCGCTACCGGCAGCCAGGTGAGGTGAACTGCTTCGCCTGCCGGGTTTGCTATAGGCGTCATCCAACTGACGCATGGCCGAAAGCATGCTGGCGCTCACCGGAGCGTCGCTGTTCAGCGTTGTCTTGGCGAGATTGGCGGTGCTGTAACCAGAGAGTTGATCGAGGGCATTGGCCGCAGTATCCACGGTCGAACCGAGCAGGGCAGTAATGGCGGCATTTGCCGAGACGGCAGGCTCCACAACACTCAGGGCAAAGTTCTCGCTGTTGTCGTCGAGGGCGAAGTCATCCAGTGGCAATTCATTGCGAGCGTATTGCAGCATCACCTCGGTTTCGGACTGGAATAGTTTTGGAGTCAGGTACGCCAGATTACTGGTGACACGATCGAATTCACCGTCCACTTTGCTGGCTCGGAGCAGGGTGTATACGTTGCTGGTTGAATAGCTGCCCGGCAGTGCAGCGACATTCAGAGAGGCGTTCCAAAGGTCCGCAACACCGTCGACCACAAGGGTTGGCATTTGACCGGCAGCGGTTACTGCGTAAGACAGCGTGGCGTTTCGCGTAAGGATCAGGTCTCCTTTGACGTGTGGCGCCCCCAGCGCCTCAGTGACCATTAACGTGCCCCTTACGAACAGGTCGCGAACTTCACCGTGCCCACCGTAGGTGCCACCCTCTAGAACGTCGACATCACCCGCGATACTGCCCATGTTGAACAGCTTCGCACCGTTCAACACTTCTGCTCCTACGTCAAAGTCACCTTTGCCGGTCAAAGACCAGGCACCTCGGGCAACTCGCAATCCAAGGAAGTTACGGGTCTGGCCGAGTATGCCGCCTTCGGGGGAGTCCAGGAGTATGCCGTTTACCCCGTCGCCGCCCTGTATTTCCCCTGAAAAGCTGGCGCCCTTGTTGATTATCAACAGGTCATTTCCGTCCCCTAGCGCCAGTGAGACGCCGTCGATGCTTGTGTACCGCCCTGACGCAGTAGTGCGCTTGGTTGTGTCGGCTTTTGCAAAGTCCTCGAACGTGAGCGGGACGTCGTCGTTTACCGGTTCGGAAGGTGTGTCAGGTGTCCCGTGGGCCTGATTGTGCTGTTCCATCGCAGGGACCAATTCCCCGGTCGCTAACAGGTCATTGATGACCGGTTCGGCGGTGATGCGCTCTGCGACTTTTTCGGGCAGGTTTGGTAAGAGTGGATCGTTGGGAGTTTCGGGAAACTCGTAGAGGTCTGCGTAAAGATCCACAGGTTCTGGAGCTGGTGGTGCGGATACCACCGGAATGGACGATTCTATCGGCTCAGGCGCAGCGGCGTTGACGGCATGCGACATAGGGCCAATGAAGTTTTTGATCGCCAGAAGGTCATCTCTTCTAGGCCAAGGCGTTGCACGAGCCTTCTTGGCGGGGGCTTCGATAACGGTATCGAGCTCTGCTTGCTGAGCCATGGACAACTCGATGCTGCCGAGTGTGAGGGCGACCGCCAACGCGATTCGGTGCGGGCGATGAGGGTAAGGCTTGGGCATTGAGTACGACCTCGTTTTTCAGGAGGTCGAACTTTAGGAGGCGGGCCCTGGCCTTGAATGCCGGGCGTTTCCGGCATTTTTGCAGGGTCTTGGACATTCGGTTGTAGCTAAAATTTAGCCCTGAAGTCTAATCGCGCGGTGGCCTTCATGAGCGAGCGTTTTTGCCTACAGCATTTCAGGACTGGTCTGTTTGTTACGGCCTGGAAACTCGTCTACCCACAGCTCATCACGTTGAGCCAAAGGCTGTGACGCCCTCGATTCATTGCTCTGGAGGTACTTGTAGGAGCCTGGCTTGCCGGCGATGGCGTCCTTGAGATCGCCATCGCCAGCAAGCCGGCTCCTACAAGGGTTGCGCAGGTTCGAAAGCTGCAATCCTTTCCTAACTACGACTCAAATACGCCTTCCCATAATGCCGCTCCATCCGCGCCTGAATCAGCTCCAACCCAATCGACATCACCCAATAAATCACCGCGGCCGTCGTCAGCATCTCGATGTAGCGATAGCTCGAGCGCCCATACGACTGCGCCAGAAACATCACCTCCCAAACACCCATCACCGAGATCAGTGACGAGTCTTTGAGCATCGAGATGAATTGGTTGGTGGTCGGCGGGATGATGGTGCGCATGGCTTGCGGCAGGGTGACGCGCCAGAAGATCACGGTTTCGCGCATGCCCAGTGCCAGCGAGGCTTCGCGCTGGCCGTGGGGGACGCCGAGGATGCCGGCGCGGAAGATTTCGCTGAGGTAGGCGCCGTAGTTCAGCGACAGGGCGATGATCCCGGCGACGACGGCGCCCGGCACGATGCCGAGTTGCGGCAGGCCGAGGTAGATCAGCAGGATCTGGATCAGCAGCGGAGTGCCGCGAAAGAACGAAGCGTAGAAACTTGCAATGCCGAAGGCCACGGCGCTTTTCGACAGCCGTGCGAGGGCGGTGATGAAGCCCAGCAGCGACGACGCGACGATTGAGCACAGGCACAAAAACAGGGTCAGCGCCGCGCCTTGCAGAAAGCCGTTCGGCGCCAGGTGCAGGCCGATCAGGTTGGGCAGTTTGTCGAGGATGATCGAGAACTTCAGGTCGAAGCTCAGGAAGAAACTGGCAAACAGACCCAGCATTGCCGCCCAGGTCAGGTACAGCCGCGTGCGAAAACCGAAGATCCGTTGCAGCCGGGACTCAGCCACCGGTTGTGGCGGCTGAGGTGGGTTGGGAAAGGAAGTCATTTGCTGATGTCGGCGCCGATCCATTTTTGCGAGAGTTTGCTCAGGGTGCCGTCCTGTTTCAGTTGCGCGAAGACGTCACGCACCTTGGCGTCCCACTGTGCATCGCCTTTTTCGATGGCCACCGAGTTCGGTTCCGAGTACAGCGGTTCGCCGGCAAGCTTGAAGCGTTTGTCTTCGGTCAGGCGTGGCTGCGCGGTGACCAGGTTGGTGAGGACCGCATCCAGTCGCACACCAGCGCCCAGCCCCAGGTCCTGGAACGCCACGTTGTCGGTGTCGTACGGGGCGATCTGCACGTTTTCAAACGGGTACTGCAACTGCGTGTCTTCGGCGCCTTCGATCACCAGGTTTTTGTTCAGGTAGCTTTCGTAGCTGGAAGCGCTGGTGAGGCCGACTTTCTTGCCGCTCAGGTCCTTGGCGCTGTGGATGCTGTCGTCCTTGGCGTTGACCACGATCACCGCGGGTGAGGCGTAGTACTCGACCGGGAAATCAAAGACTTCGGCGCGGGCCTTGCTCGGGGTCATGGAGCAGATGCAAATGTCGTAGCGCCCGCTCCAGCGGCCGGCAGCGATCACATCCCAGGAAGGTGTTTCGAGGCGCAGTTTGACCCCGAGTTTATTGGCCACGGCTTTGGCCACATCAACGTCGAAACCGTCGAGCTGGTTTTGGTCATTGAGGAACGAGAAGGGCGGATAGCTTTCCATCAGCACGCCGACCAGTTCTTTCTTTTGCTCGATGCGGTCCAGCGTGGCGCCGCCGAAGGCCTGGGTGGAGGCAGCCAGAATCGTCAGGCCCAGGGCCAGTAGTGGTTGAAGTTTCACAGTCGACCCCTGATAAAAAAATGGTTGTTATTAACCGAATGGTGCGTATTAAATAGTTATAAGAACTACTCTGGTAGTGAGTTATTTTCATAAGCATATGAGTAAAAAGCATATGAGCGCAGCAAGCACAGTGATTCTGGATGGCGGCATGGGTCGTGAGTTGCAACGTCGGGGTGCGCCATTCAGACAGCCTGAATGGTCGGCGCTGGCCTTGAGCGAAGCGCCGCAGGCCGTCGAGGCGGTGCATGCGGCTTATATCGAAAGCGGCGCGAACGTGATCACCAGCAACAGCTATGCGGTGGTGCCTTTTCACATTGGCGAAGAACGTTTTGCGGCTGAGGGTCGAGCCCTCGCGGCGCTGGCCGGGGAGTTGGCCAGGCGTGCGGTGGACGCTGCGGGCAAACCGGTACGTGTGGCGGGTTCATTGCCGCCGTTGTTCGGTTCCTATCGTCCGGATTTGTTCGATGCAGCTCGGGTGACGGAACTGCTCGCGCCGCTGGTCGAGGGGCTGGCCCCACATGTCGACCTGTGGCTGGCCGAAACCCAGAGCTCGATCGTGGAAGCGCGAGCGATTCACGCCGGTCTGCCGCAGGACGGCAAGCCGTTCTGGCTGTCGTTTACCCTGAAGGATGAGGACACGGACGAAGTCCCGCGTTTGCGTTCCGGCGAACCTGTGGCCGAAGCCGCTGCGGTGGCTGCGGAGCTGGGCGTCGAGACGTTACTGTTCAACTGCAGCCAGCCGGAAGTGATCGGTGCGGCGATTGATGCGGCGCGGGAAACTTTCGAGCGTCTGGGGGTGAAGATTCACATCGGCGCGTACGCCAATGCCTTCCCGCCGCAACCGAAAGAGGCAACGGCCAATGACGGCCTGGACCCGTTGCGCGACGATCTGGACCCGCCGGGCTACCTGCATTGGGCGGCGGACTGGAAAGAGCGCGGTGCCAGCCATTTGGGTGGGTGCTGCGGGATTGGGCCGGAGCATATTGCGGTGTTGGCCCAGAAATTGGTGTGATGCCATTCGCGGGCAAGCCTCGCTCCTACAGGTTCGTATGATCCCGTAGGAGCGAGGCTTGCCCGCGAAGGCGTCCGTCCAGGCGCCGCTGATTTACCCGCGACACTCAGCCAGAGTTTTCACCTGCCCCGACCCCGTCTGATTCTCATCACTCAACCACCGCTCAAACCCCGCCCCAACCACCGGCCATTCCGAATCCAGAATCGAATACCAGGCCGTATCCCGGTTCTGCCCCTTGACCACCATGTGCTGGCGGAACACCCCTTCAAAACTGAACCCCAAGCGCTCAGCCGCGTACTTGGAGCGAGCGTTGCCGTTGTTGCATTTCCACTCCAGACGCCGATAGCCCAGCGCGAACGACTCTTTCGCCAGCAGATACACCGCCTCGGTACTTTTCGGCGAACGCTGCATCGGCGCGCCAAACGTGACGTGGCCGATTTCAATACGGCCCTGAGACGGAACGATCGACATCAAGCTGAGAATGCCTTGCACATCGCCGCTGGCACGGTCGATCACGCTGAAGAAATACGGGTCGCTGTTGGCCGCGTGATTGTTCAGCCAGTCGTTGAAAACGCTGCGCTCCGGGAAAGGACCGTAAGGCAAATAATCCCAGAGTTTCGGGTCGGCACCGGGGCCTTGCAGGGCTTTGAACAAACCGTCGCCATGGCGTGCCGGGTCGAGTTTTTCCAGGCGGATGAAGCGCCCTTCGATGGTTTGCACCGTTGGCGCCGGGACGCCTTTCCAGTCTGCGAGTGAAGTCGTCATGTCGTTCTCCTTGAACCTTAAAGGGCTTTGCGGAACTGGATGAAACCAGGGCGCTCGGCGATGCGCTCGTAGAGCTGGATCGCGGTGGCGTTGGTTTCGTGGGTCAACCAGTGGACCTTGCAGCAACCGTCCGCTTTGGCGGTCGCGTAGACAAATTCGATCAGTTTGCGGCCGACGCCAGTGCCGCGGGTTTCGGGTGTTACCAACAGGTCTTGCAGGTAGCAGGAGTTTTCGATGCTCCAGTTCGACCGATGGTAGATGAAGTTCACCATGCCGACCGCTTTGCCGTCGCTCCACGCCAATGCCGAATGAGTCGGTTCATTCGAGTCGAGCAGGCGTTGCCATGTGCTGTCCGTGACCGCCTCAGGCAGTTCGGTGTTGTAGAAGCGCAGGTAGGCTTGCCACAACGGCAGCCACGCAGCGTGATCAGCGGCGGTGACCTGGCGGATTTCAATCTGACTCATGTTCAATCCTTAGCGCATCAAGTGGGCGAGGGCCTGGTCGTGCACGTCGGGGCTGGCGGCGAGCCCCTCGCGCACACCGGCGATGTCTGCGGTGCTGCGGTTCTGGCTGAGTTTGCGTTTGCCTTCCAGGCGCTGGATCGGCAGGGCAAACCCGACGATGGCCTTGAGCATGCCGTCGATGTAGTCGGCGGGTGCATCAGCGACTGTCCATGGTTGGGCGCGACCGGCTTCATGGCGATCGGTCAACGTACTGACCAGGTTAAGCAGGCGGTCGGCGTCGGTGAAAACCTCTGCGGTGCCGTAAGCGTGTACGGCGACGTAGTTCCAGGTCGGTACGACTTTGCCGTGCTCGGCTTTGCTCGGATAAAAGCCCGGGCTGATGTACGCGTCGGCACCGGCGAAAATGACCAGCGCTTCGGCACCGTTTTGCAGTGCCTTCCAGTGCGGGTTGGCCCGGGCGAAATGACCGTACAGGGTGCCATTCGGACCTTGGTCAGGGCTGAACAACAACGGCAGGTGACTGGCTTGCAAGCCTTGCTCGTCGTGGGTGATCACCACGGCAAGACGCGTGTCGAGTATCTGCTGCTGCAGTTCATGCAAATCTTTGATGGCAAAGCCGCTGGGGTTGTACATGGAAAAATTCCTTGGCGAATGCGTCCATCCTAGGCAGGCTATTGGTCTGTTGTAAGAGCCATTAACGACCAATTTCATAGGTCCATTGCCATGAGCGAAGCGCCGCTTTCCCTGTCGTTCAACCCGGCCGGTATCGAACTTGACCGCCGTCAGGGGCTTAGTCGTCAGCTCTATCAGGCCTTGCGCCTGCGGGTGCTCGACGGGCGCTTGGCCAGTGGCACTCGATTGCCGGCCAGCCGGGACTTGGCGGCGGCGTTGGCGATTTCCCGCAACAGCGTGGTTCGCGCCTACGATCAGCTCTATGCAGAGGGCTTCATCGAGGGGCGTGTCGGGGACGGGACTTACGTCGCGCAATTGCCTCAAGCGGCGTTGCCCACGAAAAAACTATCCACAAAAGTATCCACAGGGTTGTCAACAGGGTTACCCACAGCCTTATCCACAAATTGGCTGGATTTACCTGTGGTTTCATCCAGTAAAGTTATCCACAGCGGAGCGCTGGGGCGCGTTGAAAAGAACCATTTGGCCACGCCGCCCAGCGGTCCGCCTCGGGCTTTTCGGGTGGGCGTGCCGGCGTTTGACCTGTTTCCCTTCGAGGTGTGGGCCAAGCTGAATGCGGCTTTCTGGCGTAAACCGGATTTGCAGCAGCTGTGTTATGGCGATCCGGCGGGTGATGCGCGCTTGCGCGGCCTGATCGCCGCTTATTTGCGCAGCTCGCGGGGGATGCAGTGCACGGCTGAGCAAATAGTGATCACCAGCGGCGCACAGCAGGGGATTAGCCTTTGTGCACAGCTGCTGGTGGAGCCGGGCGACGGCGTGGCGATTGAAAATCCGGGGTATCGGGCGGCGGGTCATGCGTTCGCCGTGGCCGGGGCAAAATTGCATGGGGTGGCGGTGGACGGCGAGGGCATCGACTGCACCGAACTGGCCCGGCTCAGCGATTGTCGACTGGCCTATGTCACGCCTTCGCATCAATACCCGACCGGCGTGGTAATGAGCCTGGCGCGGCGTCTTGAATTACTCGCTTGGGCGGAGCGTAACCAAGGCTGGATCGTCGAGGACGACTACGATGGCGAGTACCGTTACAGCGGCGCACCCCTGGCGCCGTTGGCGGCGCTCGATCGGCAGGGCCGGGTCTTGTACGTCGGGACTTTTGGCAAGGTCGCATTCCCGGCGTTGCGCCTGGGTTATCTGGTGTTGCCGCCGGCACTGGTGCAGGCGTTTTCTCAACGTCGAGCGGTGGACGTCCGGCATTCCGAAGTCAGCACCCAGGCGGTGATGGCCGAGTTCATGGCCGCCGGACATTTCCAGCGGCACATCCGCCGCATGCGCCGTGCCGCCCTGAGTCGACGCAATACGTTGCTGGCGGGCTGGCCGCAGAACATCCCCGGCATCGGCAGCCTGCCGAGTGTCGCGGCAGGGTTACATCTGACGGTGGCGGTCGACTCACAGGCGCGCGAGTACGAGCTGATAGAAAAAGCCGCCAGCGTCGATGTCGAGATCAATGCGCTGAGCAGCTATTGGTTGCCGGACACGCAGAAACCGGTGGACCAGCGTGCCGGGCTAGTCCTGGGTTTCGCGGCCGTGCCCGAGGCGGCCATCAGCACCGCACTCGGGCGACTGGAAAAGGTCTGGCGGCGTTAAGCAGTCACGGCTCACCCCGACGCAAGACTTACGATTTTGAGGCCGATGGCAGCACCTTCGCGAAAAACAGTGCAGTCGCCAGTTGTGGGCTGATTTCGCTGCGATAAATCGCTATCGCGTGGAGGTCGTCATTTGCACCGCGCGCCTCGGATGCGCCGCCCAGCAGCCGTTGCTGCACGGTTTTCAGATGCGCCGCCGTGAACGTCTGGACAGGCGACGCGGGCTGCGCGTAGTGAAAGTGTGCATACCACAGAACATTTTTGCTGGTGTGGTCACGGACCTCATATTCCTCGAGGTAGTCTTTTTTACGGCTTTTGAGCAAGCGTCGGCCGGGGTTCCTGACGATGTCGACCTGACCTTCGCTTTGCAGCCACTGGACCCGCTCTGCCGTCGGCGGCTGTAGTTTTGTCATGCTGATTCGCGTTGCGCGTCCCTGGCTGTAGAGGCGGGTTGCTCCGTCATTCAGCTGCTTGACCAGTGTCACGGCAGACCCCGGACCGTCATCGGTGGCGTTGCTGGAAATCAGCGCTTCGTCGATTGCCTTGGCGGCCTCCTGCAGTCGATGGGCCTGTTGATGGAACATCTCCTCGATTTCCACGGGAATTCGCCGCGCTCCTTTTGCATGGGCTTCTGTTCGACGAATGAAACCCTCCAGCCCGTCCAGCATTGCCTGACCTTGAACAATGCTTGTACCCAAATCGGGTTGGACGACGGCAGGGGAAACCGGTTTCGCGGCCACTCGTTCAACCCAGACACCCGGGGTTTTCTCATGAAAGGTCGAGATGACTTTGCCTGTCAGCGTCGAGGTTACGTCGACCAGTTCTGATCCGTCCGCCACGGCATCGGCGCGTAGTTGGCCGACCACCGTGCCGTTGTAACGGGTCTTGATGATGCGTTTGGCGGGCGCGGTCGGCAGACGGGAAGGGCCAGGTTGCGGTTCGAGCGCCTGGCGCTCGCGCAGCAGGCTCGCCAGGTGTTTCACGGTGCGCTGTTGAAACGCGTCGATGCGTTTGCGCATCAGGTCGAGCGCGGGTTGCAGGAACTGACCGGGGAACTCGCCGGGCAGATCGATGATGCGCTGATCGGTGACCGTGAGTTGCTCCATCAGATCACTGAGCCCCTCGATTCGCCCCGGCAAGCGCAACACGTCTTCGTCAGCGGCCAGATCCAGTGACGCCTGGATGGCGAGCGCTGCGTTTTCGACAACGCTCTCCAGCGCCGGGCGTGCTTCATGCGTGAGCGCAACCGAGGGTGCGAGGCACAACTCCTGGGCCAGCGTGATCTGGAACAGTTTGAGGTCCTGTAAATCGAACGTCGGTATGTTGGCCTTGACGTCGCGGATCACTTCCACGGCTTCTTTGCCGAGCAGGTTCAGTTGCTCGAAGCGCGATTGCGCGAATTCGATTTTGTTGATGTAGCCCTCGGTCAGATCGCTCATGTGTTGAAAGGTCTGTCGGGCGGCCTGCGTGTTTTCCGTTGGTTGTGTGTCGAGAAGATCGAGGGAGAGACGCATTTGATTGTCGAAAACAGGACGCTGGTGGTCGAACCATTTCTCCAGCAGCGATAGCTGGAAATCCAGGCGGCTGATCATCGCTTTTCGGAAATTGGGAATGGCTTCGCGAGCATTGAACGCTTTCATCTGTTCAATGTTGGCGCCGATGAATGACATCTGCGCATCGAGCATTTCAAGGTACAAGCGGCGATGGGTGTCGGTGGCGCTCGGAGCCTTCGCGTTTTTTTCAGCGTCCTTGAGTTCTGTTTCCCGGCTTTTGACCTGGCTTTCGAACGCTGTCATTTGCTGTTTCAGTTCAGCCAGACGCACTTTGTTTTGCTGTTCCAGCCGCTGCCTCTCCCTGCCCCCGCCCCGCAGCCTCAGCCGCGTATCGATAAACCATTCGCCGCTGGCGTTCTTGATCAGCAACGGCCCGGTGCGCGGGGGGGACTGGCGTGAGTCAATGATTTGCACGTCGTTATTGTCGTTGAGGGTGACTTCGAACCATCGCTGGCCGACCTTCGCATACCATTTTCCGTTTAGTGAACTGAGGTGCTGGTGAGGGCCGGCCACGCTGGAGGCAACGGCCATTCCCTTGGGTTCGGCGATGGCCAGTTCATCCAGCAAGGTGCCCAACGCTACAGGCGGCAGCGTGGCGACGGCGTGCAAAGACGTCTCATGGTCGCGAGGCAGTTGATTGAGGTCGGGCAGGCGAGTGACCGTGATTGTGTGCGCTGGCTTGGTGGGCGGCGTGACCGGTGGTGGCTCGAGTTTCTCGGCCAACCGCGAGACCGGTTTATGGCGAGCGGCAGCCCGATGAGCCAGTACCATGCCGAGCGTCAACAGCAAATCGGTCAGGGCAGACCAGGCAAGTTGGCTGTCTTCGCTTTCTGCGGCATCGGTGATTTCCTGCAAGTCGTCCACGATCTGCCAGATCCACGCGGCAACCCCGGCAGTGCGCCCGAGGAAGGGCAAGGCGACGTTGAACAGCATCCATGCACCGTGCTTGAGCGTTTCCCAGCGAGCTTGTGCATTGGACACTGATTGACGGTCAGCCAATGTGATCATGGCGTTGGCGTTCGCTTTGAACAGCGGCGCCAGTGAATCATCATCAAGGGCTGCCGCACTGAGCGACACCGCGCCCATCTTGCCCAGCGCCGAGGTGGGATCGACCAGCAATTGGGTCAGGGTCCAGACCGAAGGCAACTCACCGGAAAACACGTACTGGGAATAGTTGAAGCGCACGTCGTCGGCCAGCCACGCCAGGACCGATTGGCGAAGGGGTTTTTCGTGCTTGATCGCGTACAGCAGATTGGCTTCGTTCGGGTACTGCGTCAGCGAGGGCACGAGCAATGGCCGGTAGAGCAGGCACGGTCCCTGTTCAGTGGAGCGCGGACCGATGACGAACATATTGGCAACTTCGTCGCCCTTGCTGTCGACGCTTTCACTGCTGATAAAAGCCAGCGGGCGAATGACAATTTCGTGCCCATTCACTCGGCGGTCGGCCGCGCCTTGCTGCAGGGCTGCGTTGACGAATTGGTAGCCTTGTTCATCAATGCCGGCTTCGCCGCGCATCTTGTGTTGCAGCGCCTGCAAGGGCAACTGGGTGCGCAGATGACGCGTGTAGAGCGTTTGTCGGCGCAACGATTCTCGCGAGTCATCCAGCAGCTTGCGCTTGATCAACGCCGGGTAAACCGCGCCGATATCAACCTGGGTCACGAGTTTTTCCAGGTAGGCGGGTGTCATCCAGGCGGGCACTTGGTCGCCGTTTTTGTACTGTACCGTTTTGTTGCCCAGCGGAACGGCAATCAGGTTTTGCAGTGCCAATTCGATCAGCGACAACGTAACAGTCTGCGTCTTGCCAGGGACCACGATAGCGCCCAGCACGATGACGCTGGTGATGCTGATTTGAATGTCCTTCAGATTCAGGTCCGCTGCCGTTGGATGATCCTTGATCATCTGCTCTCGCAGGGTTTGCAGGGTAAATTCCGGCAGTGAAGCGATACCTTCGTCGAAGGTTTTTCCCGCGTCCTGCTCTCGCAACTGCGCCAGGTCCATCAGGTGTCGGCTGTAACGGGTCAGATCCGCTGACGATGCATTGCTCAGCCAGTCGGTCAGTAACCCCTGAACCTGGTTGAAGCGCGACAAAGGCAGGGCTTCAAATTCAGTGAAACTCTTCGCCGCCGCGCTGATTTGCGGTGAAAGCCTGGTTGGCGTAGTGCTCTGGAATGTATTGAAGGCACCGATGGCTTCGGCTTCGAGTGCGATCAGTGCACACGCCTGATGATGAAAGAAATTACCCTCGGGTTCATACAGGCGCCATTGCAGGGTCTGCCCGGTGCTCGACGCCCCAGGGTTTGCAAACAATGTTTCGCCCAGTGCCGCAACAGAGTCGTAACGCCTGAACCCTTCGGTAATCGAGTGGGTCAGCACCAGTGTTCGGGTGCCCAACGTGCCCACAAACACCGCGATATCCAGAACCCGCAGATGTTTGCTCTGCGCGCTTTCAACGTGTTCGGTGTCGATCAGGCAGGCCTTGGTCAGGTACATGTCCTGTGAGCGCCGTGTGGCCCGGTCCGGATGAGTGAACACGGCAAGGGCCATTGCTTTTTGATCGGCATCCCAATCGGTGGCCTCGTCGAGGTTCCAGATGTCCTGCAGCGCCTGCGAGAGCTGATGCCAGCGTGGGGTCGAAGGGCTTGTCTGCTGATTCCAGTAATCCAGCTGCTGTTGCTGGTAGGCGATGAACAGCTGCGGTGCGTGCGTATTGATCAGCGAACCGATGGCCGTGATGTTCACGGGCAGTTGAGCCGGCGGGGCAACGCCCGGTTGCAGGGTCAGGAAATGCTCGCCATCGATGAACGTCACCGTCGAACCTGACAACCCGAGCCGCACCAACACATCGGTGAGCGATTCATACAGATTATTGCCCGGCACGACCTCGCTGCCGGTATCGACCCAGGTCGGAGTGACAACCGTGGCGAGCGTCGGATCTATCTTCAACTGCGGGTAAAGCGCGTTGAGTGCAGGCGCCAATGCAGTCGCTGCAACCTCTCTGATCGAGGGGCCGGTGACCAGTTGGGTCAGTACATTTTCTGCACTCGGGGAAAGGGTATCGGACATGGTCGTCTCCTGATTGAGGGTGCGCTGTTGTTGATTGCGCAGCGTTGGATCAGGGGACGGTATCGGGCGGGCTCAGGTGTCTGGCGGTACATAAATATCGCAGGCAAAAAAAAGACCCGCATCACGGCGGGTCTTCGTTTTTCAGGAAGGGGCTTCAGGTCCCTGACTTGATTTTGGTCCAGGCCCGCGTGCGCGCACGTTCGGCATCACGCGGTAGCGGTTGCAGGGTGTAAAGCGTGGCCATGGCCGTTTCGGTCGGGTACAGGTTGGGGTTGTTGCGGATCGCCGGGTCGACCAGTTCCGTGGCGTCCTTGTTCGGGTTCGGGTAACCGACGAAGTCGCTGACCGGCGCGATCACCTGTGGTTGCAGCAGGTAGTTGATGAAGGTGTAGGCGTCCTCGGTGTTCTTCGCGCCCTTCGGAATCGCGAGCATGTCGAACCAGATCGGCGCACCTTCTTTCGGCAGGCGCATGTCGACGGTCACCCCGTTCTTCGCTTCCTTGGCGCGGTTGGCCGCCTGGGAGAAGCTGCCGGAATAACCGACCGCGACGCAGATGTCACCGTTGGCGATGTCGGCCATGTATTTGGAGGAGTGGAAGTACGTGACGTACGGCCGGATCTTCATCAACAGCGCTTCAGCCTTTTCGTAGTCCGCCGGCTTCTTGCTGTTGGGGTCCAGGCCGAGGTGTTGCAGGGCCAGCGGCAGGATTTCCGACGGCGAATCGAGCAGGGCGACGCCGCACTGCTTGAGCTTGCTGATGTTCTCTTCCTTGAAGATCAGGTCCCAGCTGTCAACCGGCGCGTCGGCGCCCAGCGCGGCTTTGACCTTGTCCGGGTTGAAGCCGATCAGGATGGTCCCGTACATGTACGGCACAGCGAATTTGTTGCCGGGGTCGTTGGCTTCGATCAGCTTCATCAGCTTCGGATCGAGGTGGTTCCAGTTCGGCAGTTTGCTGCGGTCCAGCGGCTGGAAAACACCGGCCTCGATCTGCTTGGCGAGGAACACGTTGGACGGCACCACCGCGTCGTAGCCGGAGTTGCCGGTCAGCAGCTTGGCTTCCAGCGCTTCGTTGGTGTCGAAAATGTCGTAGATCAGCTTGGTCTGGGTGTTCTGCGCCTTGAAGTCTTCCAGCGCTTTGGGGGTGATGTAATCGAACCAGTTGTAGACGCGCAACGTGCGCTCTTCGGCGTGAGCGGCTCCGCTGAGCACCGTGGCGCAGAGCGCGGGCACGATGAAACGCTTGAGTGTGTTCATTGTTGTTATTTCCCTTGGGCGCTTTCAAAACCTTCAAGAACGTTCACGGCATTGATGCCGATTTCTTCGACCGCGTAACCGCCTTCCATCACGAACAGGGTCGGCACGCCCAGCTTGGCGATGCGCTCGCCCATCGCCAGGTAGTCCGGGCTGTCGAGCTTGAACTGGGAGATCGGATCGTCCTTGAACGTGTCGACGCCCAGGGATACGACGACGATCTCGGCGCCGTACTTTTCGATCTCTTTGCAGGCTTGTTCCAGCGCTGCGCACCAAGTGTCCCAACCGCTGCCGGCGGGCAACGGGTAGTTGAAGTTGAAGCCTTCGCCCGCGCCTTCTCCGAGCTCGTCTTCATAACCGAGGAAGAACGGAAACTCGGCTTCCGGATGGCCGTGGATCGAAGTGAACAGCACATCGCTGCGCTCATAGAAAATCGATTGGGTGCCGTTGCCGTGGTGGTAATCGACGTCGAGGATAGCGACTTTCTTGTGGCCCTGATCGAGGAACGCCTGAGCGGCGATGGCGGCGTTGTTGAGGTAGCAATAACCGCCCATCAAGTCGCTGGCGGCATGGTGTCCCGGTGGACGGCACAACGCGAAGGCACTGCGCGCGCCACGCTGGATTTCCGCCTGGGCGGTGAGCGCCACTTGGGCTGCGCTGTACGCGGCCTGCCAGGTGCCGGCGGTGATCGGGGCGCCGCCGTCGAAGCTGTAATAACCCAGTTCGCCGTGCAGGCTGGTGGGTTTGATGCGGCGCAAGGTACGGGCTGGCCAGGTGTAAGGCAGCAAGTCGCCGTCGGTGTTGAACTCGGTCCAGCGTGCCCAAGCGCCTTTGAAGAAGTCGAGGTAGTCGCGGCTGTGGATGCGTGCGATCGGGTCGAGGCCGAAATCCTTCGGCGCTTCTACCGGGCCGAGCTTTTGGTTTTGCACCCGTGACAGCACATGGTCGGCGCGCGAGGGCATTTCGAAGCAGGGCTTGAGTTGCCCGTCTATCAATTCACAACGGCCGTGGTGCAGGTGGTGATCGTCCGAGTAGATCGTCAGCATTTCTTGTTCTCCGCAGGCTGATTCGGTTGAACACAGTCTTGCGGCGGATGGCGATTCGGAGAACGGCAGGAAAGGCCAAAAGGGGATCGATGTGGCCAAAATAGTTGACCGAAATTCGCCCCTTTTCGACACCGCAACGCCCCGAATGACGCAGAACCTGTAGGAGCGAGGCTTGCCCGCGAAGGCGTCCTCAGGTACGCCAAGAGCTTCGCGGGCAAGCCTCGCTCCTACAAGGGGATGGTGTCGGTCAGGGGCGGAACTGGCTGGGCGCCACGCCGCTCCAGCGCACAAAGGCATGGCGGAAGCTCGCGGTCTCGCTGAAGCCCAGCACTTCGGCGATCCGGTAGATCGGCATCTGGTCTTCGCAGAGCAGTTGCTTGGCCTGCTCGAATCGCAGTTCATCCAGCAATTCCTGATAACTGCACCCCAGATCCTTGAGGTGCCGGCGCAGGGTCCGCGCCGAGCAATTCATCTGCTCGGCCAATCCTTCGAGCCCCGGTGCGGCATTCAATTGCGCGCTGAGCAACTGACGAATCCGCCCCAGCCACGCCTGACGTCCGGTGAACTCAAGGTTCTGCTTGCGGCAGCGTTCGGCCATGGCCTGATGGGTGATGACATCCGCGAGCGGCAGGGGTTGGTCGAGCCAGCGCTTGTCGAAGGCAAAGGCGTTGTCCCGCGCCTCGAAGTGCAGCGGGCAGTTGAAGTGTGCGGCGTAGGTCGCTTGATAGTCCGGCGCGGCATGTTCGAAGCGCGCGGCGATCAACGGCAGCGGGTGACCGAGCAGGTCGTCGCAGGTGACTTTCAATGACACCAGGCAGAACTCGGCATTGAACACCGCCATCGCCGGGCTCTCCCGGTAGTCGGCGGCGACGAACCAGATGCGTTCGCCGTCGTCCTCCAGGCTCAGCTCGAAAAGTGTTCCCAACAGCGCCGGAAAACGTATCGCCAGGCGCAAAGCGTCACCGAAGGTGGCACTGGTGAGCAGCGCATAACCGAGCATCCCGTAGCAGGAAACGTGCATGCGCCGACCCAGCTCCAGGCCGATGTCACGCTTGAGCGCGACCGCGTTGGCGCAGACCTGCATTTCCTGGTTGGTGGTGATGCGCGTGTCGGCACGGTTCAAGTCCGCTGCGCTGATGCCGCTCCCCGCGAGCAAGGCGTCGCTGGACAGGCCTTCGGCCTTGAAGGCGTTGAGCACCAGAGAGACAGCATTGAGAGTGGTGAGGTGGGAGTGCAGCATGAGCGGCTTCCAGCCTTGGGATGGCTGGAACGCAGCAAATTACATGCCGAGCACTTGTAGGAGCCGGCTTGCTGGCGATCCAGTCGACGCGGTTTTCCAGACACACCGCGTTGCATGAATCGCCAGCAAGCCGGCTCCTACAGGGTCAGGTGAGTTCGCCGCAGAGGTCGAGTTCGACGAGGCGGCGCACTTCAGCGGTGTCCAGACCTGCACCCAGCAACCCATGCAGCTTGCCGAACGCCGCTTCACGGGTCATGCCGCCACCGGACAATACACCGACACCCCGCAACCGGCTGCCGGCCTCGTAAACGTCCAGCTCAACGCCACCTTCATGGCACTGCGTCACTGCAACGACCACCACGCCGTTGTCCCGTGCCCGCGAAAGCGCGGCGAGAAACTCGGGGTTGTCGCTCGGCCCGGTGCCGCTGCCGTAGCACTCAAGCACCAGGCCCTGGATGCCGCTGTTCAGCACGCCATCCAGTTGCTCGGCGCCAATGCCGGGGAACAGCGGCAATACAGCGACTTTCGCCAGTTGCTTGCTCTGGTTGTAGTTCAACGCTGCTGGCAGTGACGGGGCCTTCGCTCCGCCGCCTTGACGCTCCAGGCGCTTGAACGGATGCCGACCGAAACTGCGCACCTTCGCGCAGCGGGTTGGCGCCAGCAGCTCGCCGTGGAAGTACAGATGCACACCCGGCGCCAGACCTTGGCCCAAAGCAACCAGAGCACCACCGAGGTTTTCCCAGGCATCGCTGTCGGTCACGCCGGCCGGCAACATCGAACCGGTGAAGCACACCCGCGCATTCAGGCCGAGCAATTGAAAGCTCATGGCCGCCGCGCTGTAGGCGAGGGTGTCGGTGCCGTGCAGGATCAACACGCTGTCGCAGCCCTGAACGTCGACGGCATCGACCACTGCTTCACGCAGTTGCTGCCAATAGGTCGGGGACATGTTGGCGCTATCGATCAGCGGCGACATCTCGCGAAAGCGCCACTGCGGCACTACCAGCTCAGGCTGGCTGTGCAGGTATTCACGCATCCGCGCTTCAAAACCGGAGGCCGGAGCCAGGCCGTGTTCGCTGGCTTGCATGCCGATGGTGCCGCCGGTGTAGAGCACCATGACGTGCTGGGCGGCAGGGTAGGTCGAGGAATTCATGGCGTTCTCCGAAACAATGACTCCCTATGTGGGAGCGGGCTTGCTCGCGAATGCGGTTGATCAATTCAACATTGAAGTCGACTGACACACCGCTTTCGCGAGCAAGCCCGCTCCCACAGGAATTTCGCACTTTAACCGATCAGCGTTGCGCTGCGGGTACGCCTTGCGCTTCAGCTTCAGCCTTGGTGGCAACCGCTGGCGGGTTGGCTGGCCAAGCGTTCAGGTCCAGGTCCAGGTCCGGGAACTTGCTCGAATCGAACACTGGGGTCTTGATGCCGGCAGCGCGCTGGTCATCGTAGTCACGCAGGATGCGCATGCCGACCTTGAACAGCAGGAACAGCGCGATCAGGTTCACGAACGCGAGCAGGGTCATGGTGATGTCGGCAAACGCGAACACCGTGCCGAGGTTCTCGATCGCACCCCAGAAAATCAACACCAGTACCAGCGCGCGGTAGCCGATCAGCGCCTTGCGGTTTTCACCGATCAGGAAGCGCAGGTTGCTCTCGCCCAGGTAGTAGTTGTAGAGAATCGAGGTGAACACGAACAGCGCCAGTGCCACGGAGATGAACATCCGGCCCCAGTCACCGACCACGGCGGCCAGAGAGTTCTGGGTCAGGGCAATGCCGTCGCCTTCGAAGCCCGGGGTGTAGAAACCCGAGAGCAGGATCAGCAACGCGGTGCAGGTGCAGATTACAAAGGTATCGAGGAACACGCTGAACGCCTGAACCACGCCTTGTGACACCGGGTGTTCAACCGACGCCACGGCCGCTACGTTTGGCGCACTGCCCAGGCCTGCTTCGTTGGCGAACACGCCACGCTTCACGCCCATGACGATGGCGCTGCCGATCAGGCCGCCGAACGCCTGGTCCAGACCGAACGCGCTTTTTACGATGGTCATCAGCATCGCCGGTACGTGGTCGAATTGCAGCACGATCACGTAGATGGTCACGCCGATGTACACCAGGGTTTTCACCGGCACCAGCAGGTCAGCGACCTTGGCGATGCGCTTGATCCCGCCGATGAACACCAGGCCCAGCAGCACCGCCAGGGCCAGACCGGTCCAGGTGGTGTCGAAGCCGAACGCGTTGTTCAGCGAGTGAGTCACGGCGTGGGATTGCAGGCCGTTGAAGGCAAACCCGAAGGTGATCAGCAACAGGAACGCCATGATCATGCCCAACCAGCGTTTCTGCAGGCCGTGCTGGATGTAATAGGACGGGCCGCCACGGTAAGTGCCGTCGGCGTCGGCGCGTTTGTAGAGCTGGCCGAGGGAGCATTCGAAGAAGCTGCTGGACATGCCGACCAGCGCGGTCACCCACATCCAGAACACCGCACCTGGCCCGCCGAGGGTCACGGCAATGCCGACACCGGCGATGTTGCCCGCACCGACGCGGCCGGCGAGGCTGAGCATCAGGGCCTGGAAGGAGCTGAGTTGACCGGCGCTGCTTTTGAGGCTGTCGCGGAACACCGCGAACATGTGGAAGAAGTGACGCAATTGAACGAAACGCGAGCGGATCGTGAAGTAGCTACCGAGCCCGACAATGAGCACGATCAGTACTTTCCCTGAGAGGAAGTCGTTAATGACTTCGAGCATGGATTATTCCTCGCTGTTTTTTTTGTGTAGGCAAATGCTGGGCGGTCGGAAACATCGCGTTACACCGCTGTGCGCACGGCACAACAGGCGAGGCGAAGGTTCGTCCCGATTTCATATTGCGGGTTTGTTATTAGTTCGGGTTTCGCATGGGTTTGGGCCTCGTTACCGACGACCGCTCACGCGAAGAGGGGCGGCACTATACCGATGACAGTGCCGTCCGTCTGCACGATTGTGGTGCATTCGGTGAAGCGAAGCCTTTGAAACACCCGACGTTACCGGCGCCGGGCTTATGCGGGATCTGCTTTTCTGTGGGAGCGGCGGTGCGACGATTCGACTTGCTCGCGAATGCGGTCTGACATCCACTATTTATGGTGACTGACACATCGCTTTCGCGAGCAAGCCCGCTCCCACATTTCTCAGCCCCCAGACATTCTGATTTACTGGCAAAGAGTTAAAAAAAAGGGCCTGGGGAGTAAATCCCCAAGCCCTCAAAAGGTGAGAGGTGTCTAGTCCCTCGACCTGGTGAGCGGTGCTACAAGTAACGCGTCGGTTCAGGCTTTGAGCGGAACCAGACGCGGAGCAATCATGTTTTCCGGGCGCAGGATGTCGGCGAGCATTTCTTCGTCGAGCAAGCCTTCTTCGCGCACCAGTTCCAGCACGCCACGGCCGCTTTCAAGGGCGATACGGGCGATGCGGGTGGCGTTTTTGTAGCCAATGTACGGGTTCAGTGCGGTGACCAGACCGATCGAATGTTCGACCAGTTCACGGCAGCGCGCTTCGTTGGCGGTGATGCCGACGATGCAGTGCTCGCGCAGCATGTCCATGGCGCGTTGCAGCAGGCGGATCGAGTCGAGGATCTTGAAAGCGATCAGCGGCTCCATCACGTTCAGTTGCAGTTGGCCGCCTTCGGCTGCCATGGTCAGCGCCAGATCGTTACCGATGACCTGGAACGCAACCTGGTTCACGGCTTCCGGGATCACCGGGTTGACCTTGCCTGGCATGATCGAGCTGCCTGGCTGACGCGCCGGCAGGTTGATTTCGTTGATGCCGGTGCGTGGGCCGCTGGACAGCAGGCGCAGGTCGTTGCAGATCTTCGACAGTTTGACCGCGGTACGCTTGAGCATGCCGGAGAACAGCACGAAGGCGCCCATGTCGGAGGTGGCTTCGATCAGGTCGGCCGCTGGAACCAGCGGTTGACCGCTGATCAGGGCCAGACGCTGTACGGCCAGGGCCTGATAACGCGGGTCGGCGTTGATGCCGGTGCCGATCGCGGTGCCGCCCAGGTTCACTTCGGTCAGCAGTTCCGGGGCCAGCGTCTTCAGACGGGCCAGGTCTTCGCCCATCGTGGTGGCAAAAGCACGGAACTCTTGACCCAGGGTCATCGGCACGGCGTCTTGCAGCTGGGTACGACCCATCTTCAGGACGTGGTTGAATTCTTGACCCTTGGCCGCGAATGCCTGAATCAGGCTGTCGAGGCTGGCCAGCAGAGCGTCGTGACCCAGCAGCAGACCCAGGCGGATCGCGGTCGGGTAGGCGTCGTTGGTCGACTGCGCCATGTTCACGTCGTCGTTCGGGTGCAGGTACTGGTATTCGCCTTTCTGGTGACCCATGGCCTCCAGCGCGATGTTGGCGATGACTTCGTTGGCATTCATGTTGGTCGAAGTGCCAGCGCCGCCTTGAATCATGTCCACCACGAACTCTTCGTGGAAGTCGCCGCGGATCAAACGTGCACAGGCTTCGCTGATGGCAGCGTGCTTGGCTTCGCTCAGGTGACCCAACTCACGGTTGGCGTCAGCAGCGGCCTGTTTAACCATGGCCAGGCCGACAACCAGTTTCGGGTAGTGCGAAATCGGAACGCCCGAAAGGCGGAAGTTATTCACCGCTCGCAGGGTCTGGATACCGTAATACGCTTGAGCCGGTACTTCGAGAGCGCCAAGCAGGTCATTTTCTGTGCGGAATGATGCAGCGGAGGACATGATAGAAATCATCTCAATATGGACCCGGTCTGTGCCGGAACACCGCAAATGCTAGGCTTGTAGAGAATTTTCGGCCAATGCTGTTAAACACTGGCCTATGCATATTCGGCATAATGCCCGTGTGACGCCGTGTCTGCGGCGAACGTGCGACCTAATTTGGTGCGTGTCCGGGAGGACTTGATGAATCTGGAAAGCAAATGGCTTGAGGACTTTAGTGCTCTGGCCGCCACCCGCAGCTTCTCCCAGGCTGCCGAACGCCGCTTCGTGACGCAGCCGGCGTTCAGCCGACGGATCCGCAGCCTTGAGGCCGCGCTGGGGCTGCAACTGGTCAATCGTTCGCGCACGCCGATCGAGCTGACGGCGGCGGGGCAGTTGTTCCTCGTCACCGCGCGGACGGTGGTGGAACAGCTCGGCGAAGTGCTGCGCCATCTTCATCACCTGGAAGGCGGGCAGGGCGAAGTGATGCAGGTCGCTGCCGCACACTCCTTGGCTTTGGGTTTCTTTCCGCGCTGGATCGCGCAATTGCGTAATGAAGGGTTGAACATCGCCACGCGGTTGGTGGCGACCAACGTTGGCGACGCGGTGCATGCCTTGCGCGAAGGCGGTTGCGACTTGATGCTGGCGTTCTACGACCCGGACGCCGCGATGCAGATGGACCCGGAAATTTTCCCGTCGCTGCACCTGGGACATACGGAAATGTTGCCGGTGTGCGCAGCAGATGCCGACGGCAAGCCGCTGTTCGATCTGGAAGGCGAAGCCAGTGTTCCGTTGCTCGCCTACAGCGCCGGCGCCTTTCTCGGGCGTTCGGTGAACGGCTTGCTGCGCCAGCGTGCGCTGCGGTTTACCACGGTGTATGAAACCGCCATGGCCGACAGCCTGAAAAGCATGGCGCTGGAAGGCCTGGGCATCGCCTGGGTGCCGCAACTGAGTGTGCGTGCCGAACTGGCCCGCGGTGAACTGGTGGTCTGCGGCGGCCCGCAATGGCATGTGCCGCTGGAAATTCGCCTGTATCGCTGCGCACTGGTGCGCAAGGCCAACGTGCGGTTGCTATGGCGCAAACTCGAAGGCGGCGCCGCCCAGACCCCCACCGGACTGTAGGAGCCGGCTTGCTGGCGATCCAGTCGACGCGGTTTGTCTGATACACCGAGTTGTCTGGATCGCCAGTAAGCCGGCTCCTACAGGGGATTTTGATTGACCTTCAGGTCAATAACACCGGGGTTTTGCGCCGTATGACAGATGGTCGCATCGGGGGCTGTTTATCTGCTTCATTGAGGTATACTGCGCGGCCTTCGGCCGGTTACGACCGGCCATTTTTCGTACAATCAAGCCACGCATTTTGCGTGGCTTGTTGTTTTTTGACGCGCCTGCGGGCGCCCAGAGAGAAGAGGCACGACGATGAGTGCACTGGTTGGCGTGATCATGGGCTCCAAGTCCGATTGGTCCACCCTTAGCCACACCGCCGATATGCTGGAAAAGCTCGGCATCCCTTACGAGGTGAAAGTGGTCTCTGCCCACCGCACCCCGGACCTGCTGTTCCAGTACGCCGAAGAGGCCGAGGCGCGTGGCATCGAGGTGATCATCGCCGGTGCCGGTGGCGCGGCCCACTTGCCAGGCATGTGTGCGGCCAAGACCCACCTGCCGGTGCTGGGCGTGCCGGTGCAGTCCGCGATGCTCTCGGGCGTCGATTCGCTGCTGTCTATCGTGCAAATGCCAGCAGGCATTCCGGTTGCCACTTTGGCCATCGGCAAGGCCGGCGCGATCAACGCCGCGCTGCTGTCGGCGAGCATCCTCGGCGCCAAGCACCCGCAGTTCCACGAAGTGCTGAAGACTTTCCGCGCTGAGCAGACAGACAGCGTCCTGGACAATCCAGACCCACGCATCGCCTGAGGTTGTTGACGATGAAGATTGGTGTAATCGGTGGCGGCCAGTTGGGTCGCATGTTGGCGCTGGCGGGCACTCCGCTGGGCATGAACTTCGCTTTCCTGGACCCCGCGCCGGATGCTTGCGCAGCCGCGTTGGGCGAACACCTGCGGGCCGATTACGGCGATCAGGATCACCTGCGCCAACTGGCCGATGAAGTCGATCTGGTGACCTTCGAGTTCGAGAGCGTCCCGGCTGAAACCGTGGCGTTCCTGTCGCAATTCGTTCCGGTCTACCCGAGCGCCGAAGCCCTGCGCATCGCCCGTGACCGCTGGTTCGAGAAGAGCATGTTCAAGGACCTGGGGATTCCGACCCCGGCGTTCGCCGACATCCAGTCGCAAGCCGATCTGGACGCCGCCGTGGCCTCCATCGGTCTGCCGGCCGTGCTGAAAACCCGCACCCTGGGTTACGACGGCAAGGGCCAGAAAGTCCTGCGCACCGCTGAAGACGTGGTGGGCACCTTCGCTGAACTGGGCAGCGTTGCCTGCCTGCTGGAAGGCTTCGTGCCGTTCACCGGCGAAGTGTCGCTGATCGCCGTGCGCGCCCGCGATGGCGAAACGAAGTTCTACCCGCTGGTTCACAACACCCACGACAGCGGCATCCTCAAGCTGTCCGTGGCCAGCACCGACCACCCGCTGCAAGCCTTGGCCGAAGACTACTCCAGCCGTGTGCTCAAGCAGTTGAACTACGTTGGCGTGATGGCGTTCGAGTTCTTTGAAGTCGACGGTGGCCTCAAGGCCAACGAGATCGCCCCGCGCGTGCACAACTCCGGGCACTGGACCACTGAAGGCGCCGAGTGCAGCCAGTTCGAAAACCACCTGCGCGCCGTAGCCGGCCTGCCGTTGGGTTCGACCGCCAAGGTCGGCGAGAGCGCGATGCTCAACTTCATCGGTAAAGTGCCGGACACCGAAAAGGTCCTGGCCATCGCCGATTGCCATCTGCATCACTACGGCAAGGCGTTCAAGGTCGGCCGCAAGGTCGGTCACGCCAACCTGCGTTGCGCGGACCGCGAGACGCTGGCGGCACAGATCCTCAAGGTCGAAGCCCTCATCGCCGAATAAATAGTTTCATGTGGCAGCGGCGGAACCATTCAGGGGCCGCCGTTCTCTCATGGCAGGATGCGAAAGTCTGACTAGGCTTCTGCATAGCCACTTACTCAGAGGGAAATGCCATGGGAATTATCGGAACCATCTTTATCGGCTTGATCGTCGGCCTGCTGGCGCGGTTCCTGAAACCGGGCGATGACAGCATGGGCTGGATCATGACCATCCTGCTCGGTATCGGCGGTTCGCTGGCGGCCACTTACGGCGGTCAGGCCCTGGGCATCTACCAGGCCGGCCAAGGCGCGGGCTTCATCGGTGCGCTGGTCGGCGCCGTGGTGTTGCTGGTGATCTACGGCTTGATCAAAAAGAACTGATTCAGGCGACAAAGTCCTCTCGGCTGCGCAGTCCGAGAGGACTAGAATGCTCGGCGACTTATCGTCCTTCCTTTACCGAGCACCTCCATGCGCCGTCTTCTATTGACTGTCCTTTTACTGGGTTCGGGCCTTGCCCATGCCGGCGAACTGCCGGAAACCGACTGGCTCGAACTGATGCCCAAGTCGGACCAGAAAGCCCTCGAGGCCATGCCCGAAATCGATCACAACTCCCCCGAAGCCAATGGCACCTTTACCGAAAAGGGTGGCATGAAGCAGAGCAAGGGCTTGCCGGCGGTGATGTACTCGACCAAGACCGTGGCGTCGATGAACGACAAGAACATCCGCATCGGTGGTTATCCGGTGCCGCTGGAGTCCGACGCCAAGGGCCGCAGCACGTTGTTCTTCCTCGTGCCGTATCCGGGCGCCTGCATCCACGTGCCGCCACCGCCGCCTAACCAGTTGGTGCTGGTGCGATATCCGAAAGGGTTGAAGCTCAATGATATCTACACGCCGCTGTGGGTGACCGGCACGTTGAAGATCGAGAAGGTCAACAACGACCTGGCCGATGCGGCGTATGCGCTGGATGCGGCGCAAGTGCGTGTGGTGAAGGAATCGGATTTGTAGTGTTTGATCGATCCATTCGCGGGCAAGCCTCGCTCCTACAGGCCGGTGTAAATCCTGTAGGAGCGAGCGGTGCGACGATCCGACTTGCCCGCGAAGCTTTTAAAGAGGTGCGCTGGCGATGCTTACGCCGAGGGTATGGCTCGCACCCGGCGCCAGCGTCACCACATCATCCATCACATTCGCCGTCTCGATGCACAGCATCCGTTGCCAGCCATCATCGGCCATGTCGCTGAACGCCGCTGCACGATCAATCCACGGGTTCCAGATCACTGCCGAGCGCGAACCACTGCTGGTCAGCTCGATGCGCCGTTCCCAGGCCGGGTCGACAATGCTCAGCTTTGCCGGGGTATTGAGGTAGATGCGATCGGTCTCGCCGGCAAAACGCAGGTCGCCGGTCTGAGTCTTGGTTTTCCAGTCTTCCAGCGTCTCGATGTACTTCAAGCCATCCAGCCCATCAACATGCACATTGCGCACATCGCTGACCGCGAAATAGCTGTGCAGCGCCTGGCTGATCGTGACTTTTTCCGAGCCCTGGTTGTGGCTGGTCAGGCTGATGTGCAGTTGCTCATCCAGACGAATGCTCAACTTCAGATCCACCTGATGCGGCCAGCCGGGGAAGCCGCCATCGGGGTAGGGCAGGACGAATTCCACCTTCAGGCTTTCACCTTCGGTTTCGATGCCGCTCAGTTCCCAGTCCATCGCCCGTACAAAACCGTGGGCACTCGGCGGTTCGTTGCTGACGCGCATCGCCTGAACGCCCTGCGGGTTGCGCGCAAGGTTGCCGAACCACGGCCAGCACACCGGCACGCCGGCGCGGATGTTCTTGCCGGTCTTGAACACGGCCTCATCGTTGAGCCAGATCAGCGGCGGTTGGCCGGCCAATTGATAACTGAGGATGTGCGCACCTTGCTGGGCGACCAGCAATTCAGCCTGACCGTGGCGGATGCGCCAGCAGTTCAGTTCATCCAGCTTCACGGCTTCAACGTTGGGCGTGCTCATGGGGCAATTCTCGATCAGGAACAATGACTGCAATGGACCGCAAAACGCTCGCCGTGTTTAACGTGCGCGTGGCGGAACCGAACGGGTGCGACCGCTGCCGTCGATGGCCACGAACACAAACACGGCTTCAGTCACTTTACGCCACTCGCTGGACAGTGGATCGTCGCTCCAGACCTCGACCATCATCTGAATCGAGCTGCGGCCGATTTCCAGCGCCTGGGTATAGAAGGAGAGCTGAGCGCCCACCGCCACCGGAACCAGGAACGCCATACGGTCGATCGCCACGGTCGCCACGCGTCCGCCCGCGACTTTGCTGGCCATTGCGGTGCCGGCCAAATCCATCTGCGCCACCAGCCAGCCGCCGAAAATATCGCCGAAACCGTTGGTTTCACGCGGAAGCGCGGTGATTTGCAGGGCCAGGTCGCCTTGCGGGATTGGATCTTCTTGTTCGAGCTCTATCATTCCGGGGGTGCCTCTGACCCGTGACTCTTCATTGGTACTTCAGGTGAATAGCCGTCTCAGAAAAAACGATTCAGCCCCGAACATACTACGTTCGTCACGTTTTTCGTAAGGCGCCTAAAGGGAAACTCTGCGAAATCGACTGGTAGGCCAGCAGCGTCTTCGCACAGCAACCCTTTCAAACTGTTGCAAGATCCCGAGTATATCGGTCGGTAGACTCCGAGACGACCGTCCGGTTCTCATTTTGACCGTCAAATACGCACCTCTATGTGCTTTTTCGAACAATTTGCTATCGTGCCGGACCTGCCCAAGCCTCCGCCAGCGTTGTTGAGGTTGCAGATCCGACTATAAGAGAAGCCTTGCCATGACCACAGCGCCCTCGAGCATCGCGCAGCCGACCCAGCCCGCACGTCCGTTGACCCGCAATGACTACAAGACTTTATCGCTGTCCGCCCTTGGCGGTGCGCTGGAGTTCTACGACTTCATCATCTTCGTGTTTTTCGCCACGGTGGTCGGCAAGCTGTTCTTCCCGGCCGACATGCCCGAGTGGCTGCGCCTGATGCAGACCTTCGGCATCTTCGCCGCCGGTTACCTGGCGCGTCCGCTGGGCGGCATTGTGATGGCGCACTTCGGCGACCTGCTGGGTCGCAAGAAGATGTTCACCCTGAGTATTTTCATGATGGCGGTGCCGACCCTGATCATGGGTTTGCTGCCAACGTACGCGCAAATCGGCATGTGGGCGCCGATCCTGTTGCTGCTGATGCGCGTGATTCAGGGCGCAGCGATTGGCGGTGAAGTGCCCGGCGCGTGGGTCTTCGTTTCCGAACACGTGCCACAACGGCATATCGGCTACGCTTGCGGCACCCTGACGAGCGGTCTGACGGCGGGGATCCTTCTGGGGTCGCTGGTCGCCACCGCGATCAACAGCATTTACACCCCGGTGGAAGTGTCGGATTACGCCTGGCGGATCCCGTTCCTGCTCGGTGGCGTGTTTGGCCTGTTCTCGGTTTACCTGCGCCGCTGGCTGCACGAAACCCCTGTTTTCGCTGAGCTGCAACTGCGCAAGGCCCTGGCCGAAGAAGTGCCGCTGCGTGCCGTATTGCGCGACCATCGCGGCGCGATCGCGATTTCCATGCTGCTGACCTGGTTGCTGTCCGCCGGCATCATCGTGGTCATCCTGATGACCCCGACCGTGCTGCAGACGGTTTACCATTTCGCACCGACCACCGCGTTGCAGGCCAACAGCCTGGCGATTGTGTTCCTGAGCCTGGGTTGTGTGGCTTCCGGCGCGTTGGCTGACCGCTTCGGCGCGGGCCGGGTGTTCGTGTTCGGCAGTGCCGCGCTGCTGATCAGTTCGTGGACCTTCTATCACAGCCTGTTCAACCACCCGGACTGGCTGTTCCCGATGTATTCCCTGACCGGTCTGTTGGTCGGCACCATTGGTGCGGTGCCGTATGTGATGGTCAAAGCCTTTCCAGCAGTGGTGCGCTTTAGCGGGTTGTCGTTCTCCTACAACCTGGCCTATGCGATTTTTGGTGGCCTGACGCCGATGGTGGTGACGTTGCTGCTGAAGGAGAGCCCGATGGGACCTGCGTATTACGTGGCGATCATTTGTGGCGTCGGGATTGTGGTGGGTGGTTATCTCTGGAAGAAGGGTCGCTAAGCTTCTGACGCCTTCGCGGGCAAGCCTCGCTCCTACAGGTACACCGTTTACCTGTAGGAGCGAGGCTTGCCCGCGAAGAACGATAACGCGGTAATACGTTGAAACACGGAATACTGGCCTTTCATCCAATTGTCATATTTCAGCCATAGAGTGTTCACACGGCCTGCTGATACTTGGCCCCGACTAACACACCCTATCTGCTAGGAGTAAGGCATGAAACTGAAGCGTTTGATGGCGGCAATGACTTTTGTCGCTGCTGGCGTTGCGACTGCCAACGCGTTCGCCGCTGTTGACCCTGCTATCCCGAGCTACACCAAGACCACTGGTGTGTCGGGCAACCTGTCCAGCGTCGGCTCCGATACCCTGGCCAACCTCATGACCCTGTGGGCTGAGAACTACAAAAAAGAATACCCGAACGTAAACATCCAGATTCAGGCCGCTGGCTCCGCCACTGCGCCACCTGCGCTGACTGAGGGCACCTCCAACCTGGGCCCGATGAGCCGCAAGATGAAGGACACCGAACTGGCTGCCTTCGAGCAGAAGTACGGCTACAAGCCAACCGCTATCCCGGTTGCCGTGGACGCCCTGGCTGTCTTCGTTCACAAAGACAACCCGATCCAGCACCTGACCATGGAACAAGTCGACGCGATCTTCTCGTCCACTCGTCTGTGCGGCGCTAAAACCGACGTGAAAACCTGGGGCGACCTGGGTGTGACCGGCGACCTGGCCAACAAGCCGGTTCAACTGTTCGGTCGTAACTCGGTATCCGGCACCTACGGCTACTTCAAAGAAGAAGCCCTGTGCAAAGGCGACTACAAGCCAAACGTCAACGAACAACCAGGTTCGGCTTCGGTCGTGCAGTCGATCAGCTCCTCGCTGAACGGCATCGGTTACTCGGGCATCGGCTACAAAACCGCTAGCGTGAAGACTGTGGCCCTGGCCAAGAAAGGCAGCCAGGACTTCATCGAAGACACCGAAGAAAACGCCCTGAACGGCAAATACCCGCTGTCGCGTTTCCTCTACGTTTACGTCAACAAAGCCCCGAACAAGCCTCTGGCCCCGCTGGAAGCCGAGTTCGTGAAACTGGTTCTGTCCAAACAGGGCCAGGAAGTTGTAGTGAAAGACGGCTACATCCCACTGCCGGCCAAAGTTGCTGCAAAAGCACTGGCTGACCTGGGTCTGCAAGAAGGCGGCGCTGAAGTCGCAAAAAAGTAAAACCCTAGGTCCGGGTTGATCCCGGACCTGTAGGAGCAAAGCTTGCTCGCGAACGCGGTGGGTCAGTCGACATTGATACTGAATGTGACGACCCATTCGCGGGCAAGCCTCGCTCCTACAAGGCTCAGGGTTGCCATTTCCGGCGACCCGGCCTCCCCATATTTTTGATCCACTGCCAGTTCCCGCTGGCGGCGGATTTGTTGCGTCACTGCATTGTCATCTTTCTGTCATACAGGATCGCTAGGGTGTGCGCATGAATGATCTGGCCAATTCCACCATGACTACAAATCCCCCCAAGCGAATTGATTTCAATACGCCTGAGTTGCAACGCAAGCGCCGCATCCGCGCGCTCAAAGATCGCCTGACCCGCTGGTACGTCCTCGTTGGCGGCCTTGCCGTTCTCGGCGCGATCACGCTGATCTTCTTCTTCCTTGCCTACGTCGTCCTGCCCCTGTTCCAGGGTGCCGACCTGACCGCCAAGGAATCCATCACGCCCGCCTGGATGCAGGACGCCGGCAAGCCGCTGATGATCTCCCTGGAAGAACAGAACCAGGTCGCCATGCGGGTTTCCGACAAAGGGCAGGCATTGTTTTTCGACATCGACAGTGGCGCCGAACTCAAGCGCGTCGATCTGCCGGTTCCGGCCGGCGCTACCGTGACCTCCATCGGCGAAGACCAACCGGGCCATCCATTGGTGGCGGTGGGCTTCTCCAATGGCCAGGCGCTGGTGTTCCGTCACACCTATAAAGTCAGCTACCCGGACGGCAAGAAGACCATCTCGCCGGCCGTCGAATATCCGTACGGCGAAACCCCGATTGCGCTGAACGAGGCGGGCGGTGCGCTGGAGCATGTCAGCCTCAACGCCACCGATTCGACCCTGATGCTGGTCGGTTCCACCGGTTCGCAACTCAATGTCCTGTCGCTGACCAGCGAAGAGAACATGATGACCGGCGAAATCACCAACGAGCAGAAACGCATTGATCTGCCGCAGATGACCGAGCCGGTGAAGAACATCTTCGTCGATCCGCGTCAGCAGTGGCTGTATGTGATTAACGGTCGTGCGCAAGCCGACGTGTTCAGCCTGCGCGACAAGAGCCTCAACGGTCGCTACAAGCTGCTCGAAAACGGCGAAGCCGAGATCACCGCCAGCACCCAACTGGTGGGCGGTATCTCACTGATCCTCGGCGACTCCAAAGGTGGCCTGGCCCAGTGGTTCATGGCTCGCGACCCGGATGGCGAACTGCGCCTGAAGCAGATCCGCACCTTCCAGATGGGCACTACGCCAATCGTTGAAATCACTGCCGAAGAGCGTCGCAAAGGCTTCATCGCCCTCGACGCTTCCGGCAAGCTCGGCGTATTCCACAGCACCGCGCACCGCACCTTGCTGGTGGACCAGGTCGTGGAAGGCCAGGGCCTTTTCGGTCTGTCGCCACGGGCCAACCGCGTGATCGTGGAAGCCGGCGGCAAGATTCAACCGCTGCTGCTCGACAACCCGCACCCGGAAGTGTCGTGGAGCGCGCTGTGGAGCAAGGTCTGGTACGAGAACTACGACGAGCCTAAATACGTCTGGCAATCGACCGCCGCCAACACCGATTTCGAACCGAAGCTGAGCTTGTCTCCGCTGACCTTCGGCACCCTGAAAGCCGCGTTCTACGCCATGCTGCTGGCCGCGCCACTGGCCGTCGCTGCGGCGATCTATACCGCGTACTTCATGGCCCCGGGCATGCGCCGCAAGGTCAAGCCGGTGATCGAGCTGATGGAAGCGATGCCGACGGTGATCCTCGGTTTCTTCGCCGGTCTGTTCCTCGCACCGTATGTAGAAGGGCATTTACCGGGCATCTTCAGCCTGCTGATGCTCTTGCCGATCGGCATTCTGGTGGCCGGCTTCGTCTTCAGCCGCCTGCCTGAGTCCATCCGCCTGAAAGTGCCGGACGGTTGGGAAAGCGCGATTCTGATTCCGGTGATCCTGTTCGTGGGCTGGCTCTCGCTGTACATGAGCCCGTTCATGGAGAACTGGTTCTTCGGCGGCGACATGCGCATGTGGATCTCCCACGACCTGGGCATCACCTACGACCAGCGCAACGCACTGGTGGTCGGGCTGGCCATGGGCTTCGCGGTGATCCCGAACATCTACTCCATCGCCGAAGACGCCGTGTTCAGCGTGCCGCGTGGCCTGACCCTCGGTTCCCTGGCCCTCGGTGCCACGCCGTGGCAGACCATGACCCGCGTGGTAATCCTCACCGCCAGCCCGGGCATCTTCTCGGCGCTGATGATCGGCATGGGCCGCGCGGTCGGTGAAACCATGATCGTGCTGATGGCCACCGGTAACACCCCGGTCATGGAAATGAACCTGTTCGAAGGTCTGCGCACCCTGGCGGCCAACGTCGCAGTGGAAATGCCCGAATCGGAAGTCGGCGGCAGCCACTACCGCGTGCTGTTCCTCTCGGCGCTGGTGCTGCTGTTGTTCACCTTCGTCATGAACACCCTCGCAGAACTGATTCGTCAGCGTCTGCGCAAGAAATACTCGTCGCTTTAAGAAAGGTAGAAGTCTGTGAAACAGAACTCCCTGAATGGATGGTTCAAGAGCGGCGCCCCCGGCGTCTGGATCAGCGGTGGCGCGGTGTCCATCGCGGTCATCATGACCATTGGCCTGCTGGCGGTGATTGCCGTGCGCGGTCTGGGTCACTTCTGGCCGGCTGATTTGATTCACGCCAGCTACGACGTGCCGGGCCAGGCCAATCACCTGGTCATCGGCGAAGTGGTGCAGAAAGAAGAAGTGCCGCGCGCGCGCCTGAAAAGCGCCGGGCTGCCGGTACCTGACGAAGGCCCGGAGTTCATGACCCGCGAGCTGATCAAGGTCGGCAACCGTGACTTGAACGGCAACGACTTCACCTGGATCGTCGGCGAGTGGCTGACCAACCAGAAGACGCCGCCTGAGCTGATGGCCATCGAGCGTCGCGAGTGGGGCAATTTCTACGGCTACCTGGTCAACGTCAAACAGGACGGCAAGGTCATCGCCGAAGGCGAAGCCGCGTGGCCTGAGTTGCAGGCCCGTGTTGCCCGCGTCAACCAGCTCGCCTCTCAGCTCAAGACCCTGGAAAAAGTCGACATCGGCGCGATCAACTCAGGCCTCGAACGCATCCGTCTGCACGGTCGCAAACTGGAACTGGCCGGCAAGCTCGATGCCACCGCGCAAGCGGACATGGAGTCCGAGCGCGCCGAGCTGAACGCACGTTATCAGGACATCGAAGCACGCCTGAACGACCTGCACGCCCAGTTCAATCGCGACAGCCTGACGGCCCGCGACGCCAACGGCAAAGAGATTGAAATCGGCATCGGCAAAGTGGTTCACGCCTACCAGCCGAACGCCATGGGCACGATGACCAAGATCGGTTTCTACTTCAGCAAGGTCTGGGAATTCCTCAGCGACGACCCGCGTGAAGCGAACACCGAAGGCGGGATTTTCCCGGCCATCTTCGGCACCGTGATGATGACCCTGATCATGGCAATGATCGTGACTCCGTTCGGCGTACTGGCGGCGGTTTACCTGCGTGAATACGCCAAGCAGAACACGCTGACGCGGATTATCCGCATCGCCGTGAACAACCTGGCGGGCGTTCCGGCGATCGTTTATGGCGTGTTCGGTCTGGGCTTCTTCGTTTACGTGCTGGGCGGCTCGGTCGACCGGTTGTTCTTCCCTGAAGCGCTGCCGGCACCGACCTTCGGTACGCCGGGTCTGCTCTGGGCTTCGTTGACCCTGGCGCTGCTGGCGGTGCCGGTGGTGATCGTGGCCACCGAAGAAGGCCTGGCGCGGATTCCTCGCACCGTGCGTGAAGGCTCGTTGGCCCTCGGCGCGACCAAGGCGGAAACCTTGTGGAAGATCGTGTTGCCGATGGCCAGCCCGGCGATGATGACCGGCATGATCCTCGCCGTGGCTCGTGCCGCCGGTGAAGTGGCGCCGCTGATGCTGGTGGGTGTGGTGAAACTGGCGCCGTCGCTGCCGCTGGATGGCAACTACCCGTACCTGCACCTTGACCAGAAGATCATGCACTTGGGCTTCCATATTTATGACGTCGGCTTCCAGAGCCCGAACGTCGAAGCCGCACGACCGCTGGTGTACGCCACCGCGTTGCTGCTGGTGCTGGTGATCGCGACATTGAACCTGTCGGCCGTTTATATCCGTAACCACCTGCGCGAGAAATACAAAGCGCTGGATAGCTGATTTAGCGCCGCTCCCTGTAGGAGCCAGGCTTGCCGGCGAAGGCGATTTCAAGGACGCCTTCGCGGGCAAGCCTCGCTCCTACAGGACGGCAACACCGCTGGCCCATTATGTGAGGCCAGCGGACAACCGAACCGAATTTGTCAGCACAGGGAGCTTCCCATGCAGCACGAAACACATACCCACGGCATCAACATGTCTGCCCTGGGCCGCGACAAACAGAGCCTGAGCCTTGCGCAGGAAACCGTGGCCATTGAAGTGCCGGGCCTGAGCCTGTTCTACGGCGACAAACAAGCGCTGTACGACGTCAGCATGAACATTCCGAAACAGCGCGTGACCGCCTTCATCGGCCCGTCCGGCTGCGGCAAGTCCACGCTGCTGCGCACCTTCAACCGCATGAACGACCTGGTTGACGGCTGCCGCGTAGAAGGTGAAATCAACCTCTACGGCAACAACATCTACCGCAAGGGCGAAGACGTGGCCGAGCTGCGTCGTCGTGTCGGCATGGTGTTCCAGAAGCCGAACCCGTTCCCGAAAACCATTTACGAAAACGTGGTTTACGGCCTGCGCATCCAGGGCATCAACAAAAAGCGCGTCCTCGACGAAGCCGTCGAGTGGGCGTTGAAAGGCGCGGCGCTGTGGGACGAAGTCAAAGACCGTCTGCACGAGTCGGCACTCGGCCTGTCCGGTGGTCAACAGCAACGTCTGGTGATCGCGCGCACCATCGCCGTGGAACCGGAAGTGCTGCTGCTCGACGAACCGTGCTCGGCACTCGACCCGATCTCGACGCTGAAAGTCGAAGAGCTGATCTACGAACTGAAATCGAAATTCACCATCGTCATCGTGACCCACAACATGCAACAGGCCGCGCGGGTTTCCGACTACACGGCGTTCATGTACATGGGCAAACTGGTGGAATTCGGCGACACCGACACCTTGTTCACCAATCCGGCGAAGAAGCAGACCGAAGACTACATCACTGGTCGCTACGGCTAGGAAGCTGTTGTTGCTCACTGAACTGACGCTGCGGTCCACCGCACCTTACCGGACGCTCCAAGGACGCCAACATGATTAGCAAAGAAGGCCTTACCCATCACATCTCCGCGCAGTTCAACGCTGAGCTGGAGGAAGTTCGCAGCCACCTCCTGGCCATGGGCGGGCTGGTCGAGAAGCAGGTCAACGACGCGGTCACCGCGCTGATCGAGGCCGACTCCGGCCTGGCCCAGCAAGTGCGCGAGATCGACGACCAGATCAACCAGATGGAGCGCAACATCGACGAAGAATGCCTGCGCATTCTGGCCCGTCGTCAGCCGGCCGCGTCCGACTTGCGTCTGATCATCAGCATCTCCAAGTCGGTGATCGACCTTGAGCGCATCGGTGACGAAGCAACCAAGATCGCCCGTCGCGCCATCCAGTTGTGTGAAGAAGGCGAAGCCCCGCGCGGCTACGTCGAGGTGCGCCACATCGGCGACCAGGTGCGCAACATGGTTCGCGATGCACTGGACGCGTTTGCCCGTTTCGACGCCGACCTGGCGTTGTCGGTGGCGCAGTACGACAAGATCATCGACCGCGAATACAAGACCGCCCTGCGCGAGCTCGCCACCTACATGATGGAAGACCCGCGCTCTATCTCGCGGGTCTTGAGCATCATCTGGGTGCTGCGTTCGCTGGAGCGCATCGGCGACCACGCGCGCAATATTTCCGAGCTGGTGATTTATCTGGTGCGCGGCACCGACGTGCGTCACTTGGGCCTCAAGCGCATGAAAGAAGAAGTTGAAGGCACAAGTGGTGAAACCGCTAATGTTCCGGGCAAAGTTGACGATAAGTAAGATTGCCCAAGTAAAGCGCCCGGCCTTTTGGCCGGGCGTTTTTGTTTACGGGTTTGTGAATTTGAATGCAGCACCCGCGAACGAAAAGTCCCGGCGTGACTGAAGGTTTATGGCGATGCGCCATCAGTAAAGCGGTATGCTTGCCGGGATTTTTTAAAGGGGTGATGGATGAGTAAGGTCAGTGTATTGGTCGTGGATGATGCGTCATTCATTCGTGACCTGGTGAAGAAGTGCCTGCGCAACTACTTCCCGGGGATCCGGATCGAAGACGCGGTCAACGGCAAGAAGGCTCAGGCCTTGCTGGCGCGGGAAGCGTTCGATCTGGTCCTGTGCGACTGGGAAATGCCGGAAATGTCCGGCCTGGAACTGCTGACCTGGTGCCGCGAGCAGGACAACCTCAAGACCATGCCCTTCGTCATGGTGACCAGCCGTGGCGACAAAGAGAACGTCGTCCAGGCGATTCAGGCCGGTGTATCCGGCTACGTCAGCAAGCCGTTCACCAACGAACAACTGCTGACCAAGGTCAAGCAGGCGCTGAACAAGGTCGGCAAGCTCGACACCTTGATGAACAGCGCACCGACCAAAATGAACTCGGCGTTCGGCAATGATTCCTTGAGCGCGTTGACCGGCGGCAAGCCTGCCATGGCCAGCGTTGCACCTGCTGCTGCACCGATTGCCCGACCTGCCGCCGCTGCACCCGCGCCAGCACCCGCGGCGGCTGCCCCGTCCCGTGGCCTGCTCAACAGCCCGCCGGTAAAAGCGCCGGCGGCGTCTGCAGCGCCTACCGGTGGTCGTGGCCAAGGCCAATTGCGCCTGCCCAATGGCATTCAGCAATGCGTGATCAAGGCGTTGAGCCTCAAGGAAGCGCTGCTGGTGGTCAAACGCAGCGAAGCCCTGCCGCAAGTGCTCGACAGCGCCGTGCTCGATCTGGAACAGGGCGACAACGCTGAAGTCGCCCGCCTGAACGGTTACCTGCACGCCATCGTCGCCCACGAGCAGAAACCCGACAGCGAATGGCTGCAACTGACGTTCCGCTTTGTCGACCAGGATGCGCAGAAGCTGGATTACATCTCCCGTTTGATAGCACGTGGTACGGCGCAGAAGCATTTCGTTCCAGGCGCATAACCTTCGTCGCCTGACAGTCCGCCTTCGCGGGCAAGCCTCGCTCCTACAGGTTCACACCGTACCGTAGGAGCGAGGCTTGCCCGCGAAGGGGCCATTAGATTCACCACACATCCCCCCGACCTGCCCATTTTGAAACATCTGCCGACTACCCGGGTCCATTGCAGCTGCTAGGCTCATCCCCAGGCCTTACTCGACAGAATCCTGCCCATGCTCGCGCGCCTGCTGTTTTGCTGTGGTCTGTTCATGGCGTCCTCTACGGCCATGGCCATGGCCATGACCATCTACAAATCCACCGATGCCAATGGCGTAGTCTCCTACAGCGACCGCCCCACGAAAGGCGCCAAGGTGTTCACTTTTCGTGATCGCATGGTCGAGCACCTTGAGCGTCAGGTGTACCTCGTCATCACCAAGAAAAAAGGCGTGGACAGCGTGTACGTGCGCAACGACCTGTACGCGCCGGTACAGATCGAGTTGAGTTTCGCCGGGCTGCAGAACGTCAGCGGTGCGCCGAGCCGACCGATTCGCCGGGTCATGCCGGCGCGCAGCAGCATTCGTCTGGCGCTGCTCACGGCGACGCGGGCCGAAAGGCCGCTCGCGTACACCCCCAGATTTGAATACTTCCTGGGTGATCCCTCAGGGGCCGCCATGGCCTATCGATACCCGTTCCCCTGGCGCGGTGGACCGTTTCGGCTGAGTCAGGGCGCCAATGGCCAATACAGCCACTTCGGCCCCAAGAATCGCTACGCCATGGATATCGCGATGCCTGAGGGCACGCCGATCATTGCCGCGCGGGGCGGGGTAGTGGTGAAAACCGAGAATGCCCAGACCGGGCGCGGCAACGATCCGTCAGGCAATTTCGTGCGGGTGCTGCACGATGACGGGACGATGGGCGTGTACTTGCACCTCAAGCGAGGTTCGGTGAGTGTTCGCGAGGGGCAGCGGGTGTCGGTGGGCAGTCCGCTGGCGCTGTCGGGCAACACCGGCAACAGCAGCGGGCCGCACCTGCATTTCGTGGTGCAGCGCAATACGGGGATGGGGCTGGTGTCGATTCCGTACCAGTTCAATCAACCGGTGGGGGCATTGCCCAACTTTGCGTTGGGCAAACAGTGATGCGGTGCCTGGGCTGACGCCTTCGCGGGCAAGCCTCGCTCCTACAAGGTTCCCGTGTAACGGTAATGCCGCAAACGACACCAAACCCTGTAGGAGCGAGGCTTGCCCGCGAAAAGAGCGACGCGGTTTAGGCCAGAGACTTCCTAATCCAGCATCAACACCTTGGCCAAAATAATCTTCGGCCCTTTCATCTTCTTGATGATGATCCGCAAACCTTCAACTTCCAGCACTTCTTCCTCTTCCGGCACCCGTTTCAGGGATTCATACACCAGCCCGGCGAGGGTTTCGGCTTCGACGTGGTCCAGGTCAATGCCCAGCAGGCGCTCGACCTTGAACAGTGGCGTATCACCGCGAACCAGCAGTTTGCCCGGCTGGTACGCGAGAATCCCGCGCTCAGCCTTGCGGTGTTCGTCCTGAATGTCGCCGACCAGCACTTCCAGCACGTCTTCCATGGTCAGGTAGCCGATGACGTTGCCATCGGCCTCTTCGACCAGTGCGAAGTGTGAGCCGCCTTTGCGGAACTGCTCCAGCAATTGCGACAGCGGCATGTGGCGCGACACGCGTTCCAGCGGTCGGGTCAGCTCAGCCAGGTTGAACGACTCGGGAATGTGGTCCAGCGCGGCCAGTTCCAGCAGCAGGTCCTTGATGTGCAGCAGGCCGACGAACTCCTGGCGATCGCTGTCGTACACCGGATAACGGCTGAACTTGTGGCGACGGAACATCGCCAGGATTTCCTTGAGCGGCGCGTTGAACTCCAGCGTCACCAGGTCTTCGCGGGAGTTGGCCCAGTCGACCACTTCCAGCTCGCCCATTTCCACGGCCGAGGCCAATACGCGCATGCCTTGGTCGCTCGGGTCCTGGCCACGGCTGGAGTGCAGGATCAGTTTCAGTTCTTCGCGGCTGTAATGGTGCTCGTGATGGGGGCCGGGTTCACCCTGGCCAGCAATGCGCAGGATGGTGTTGGCGCTGGCGTTGAGCAGGTAAATCGCCGGGTACATCGCCCAATAGAACAGGTACAGCGGCACGGCGGTCCACAGCGACAGCAATTCGGGTTTGCGGATGGCCCAGGATTTCGGCGCCAGTTCACCCACCACGATGTGCAGGTACGAGATGACAAAGAACGCGGCGAAGAACGACACGGCCTTGATCACTTCGGCCGACTGCACGCCGACGGCTTCCAGCAGCGGTTCGAGGATGTGTGCGAACGCCGGTTCACCGACCCAGCCAAGGCCCAGGGAGGCGAGGGTGATACCCAATTGGCAGGCCGACAGGTAGGCATCGAGCTGACTGTGAACGGTGCGCAGGATGTGCCCGCGCCAGCCGTTTTTATCAGCGATGGCCTCGACCCGGGTCGAGCGCAGTTTGACCATGGCAAATTCCGCTGCAACGAAAAATCCGTTGAGCAACACCAGGATCAGAGCAAAAAGAATCATGCCGAAGTCGGCAAAGAGTGTCGCGAGGGTCAAGCCAGGGGAAGGGTCCATGATGGAGTTTTGCGGGTTCCGTGTATTCGAAAAGGGGGTCAATGCGGTGCCTGAAGGGCAGGCACAAGTCAGCCAATGTAGCGGCTGACCGGGTGCTTGCCTAGTGGCGAATGCTGGCCGGTATCAGTCGGCCGTGCTGATGACTCGGGATTTGGTGACCTGGGCGGGCGCGAAATGGCAGGTAAACGTACTGCCGTGCCCCGGCACGCTGCTGATTTCCATCCGTGCGCGGTGGCGCAGCAGCACATGTTTGACGATTGCCAGCCCAAGCCCGGTGCCGCCGGTGTTGGAGTTGCGGCTGGAATCGACGCGGTAGAACCGTTCGGTCAGGCGCGGCAGGTGTTTGCTGTCGATACCGATCCCGGAATCCTGCACGCTCAGGTGCGCGCCTTGCTCGTCGCCCCACCAGCGAATGCGGATATTGCCTTCGGCCGGGGTGTATTTCACCGCGTTGAACACCAGGTTGGAAAACGCACTGCGCAATTCGGCTTCGCTGCCCTTGAGCAGAATCGTCGGATCGGCTTCCAGGGTGATGCGCTGGTTTTTCTGCCCGGACAGTTGCTGAGCGTCGCCCTTGATCGATTGCAGCAAGCCATCGATGGCCACGGGCTGGTTGTCCGACGGGTAATCGGTGGCTTCCAGCTTGGCCAGCAGCAGCAAGTCGTTGAGCAACGTCTGCATGCGCCCGCCTTGCTGCTGCATTTGCTGCAGGGCACGGGTCCAGCGCGGGTTCACGTCATCGACGTTGTCGAGCAGGGTTTCCAGATACCCGCAGATCACCGTCAGCGGCGTGCGCAGTTCGTGGGAAACGTTGGCGATAAAGTCTTTGCGCATCTGTTCCAGCTGATGGATGCGCGTCACGTCGCGCACCAGCATCAAGTGTTCGTTGTTGCCGTAACGGGTGATGTACAGCTGAATGCGCAGTCGATCGTTGATCGGCGAGGGGATTTCCAGCGGTTCGGCGTAGCTGTCCTGCTCGAAGTATTCCTTGAAGCGCGGATGGCGCACCAGGTTGGTCACTGGCTGGCCACTGTCCTGCGGCGTTTTGAGACCGAGCAGGGTTTCCGCGGCGCGGTTCCACCATTCGAGGTTGCCGTCGGTGTCGAGCATGATCACCGCGTCTTTCAGCGCGGCGGTGGATTCCTGGACCCGGTCGATCACCGCTTGCAGGCGTCCGCGAACGCGTTGGTCGCGGCGTTGCAGGTGATAAATGCTGTCGAACACTTCGCCCCACAGGCCATAGCCATCGGGCGGCGCTTCATCGGGTTTGTGCAGGCGCAGCCACTCGTGCAGACGCAGCAATTGCTTGAGGGTCCAGGCCAGGTAAAGGCCCAGGCCCGCAGCGAGGCTCCAGCCGTAGTAGCCGGTAATCAGGCCGATCACCAGGCAGGCGGTGACCAGTAGCAGCATGTGGCGAATCAGGGTGCCATGCCAGTTTTGGTTCACTTGAACGCGCGTCCTTGTCAGCTTGTCGGGCGGGAAAGGGCTGAATCAGGCTTTGGTGGAAAACCGGTAGCCGGTGCCGCGCACGGTTTGTACCAGATTTTCGTAGGCATCACCGAGGGCTTTGCGCAGGCGACGGATGTGCACGTCGACGGTGCGTTCCTCGACATACACATTGCCGCCCCACACCTGATCCAACAACTGACCACGGGTGTAGGCGCGTTCCTGGTGGGTCATGAAGAATTGCAGCAAGCGGTATTCGGTCGGGCCCATCTCGGCGGGTTTGCCGTCGATGGTCACGCGGTGGCTGATCGGGTCCAGCAGCAGGCCGCCGACTTCAATCGGCGCTTCGCCATCGGTAGGGCCGGCGCGGCGCAGCACGGCTTTGAGGCGCGCAACCAGCTCACGCGGGGAAAACGGTTTGGTGATGTAGTCGTCGGCGCCGACTTCCAGGCCCTGGATCTTGTTGTCCTCTTCGCCCTTGGCGGTGAGCATGATGATCGGGATGTCCCCGGTCAGCTCATCGCGCTTGAGGCGGCGGGCCAGTTCGATACCGGAGGTGCCGGGCAGCATCCAGTCGAGCAGGATCAGGTCCGGTTTGCGGTCGACGATGATCGCGTGGGCCTGTTGCGAGTTTTCGGCCTCCAGGCAGTCATAGCCGGCCATTTCCAACGCAACGGCGATCATTTCGCGAATGGGCGCTTCGTCGTCGACGATCAGAATGCTCCTGCCAACCATGCCTTTAATCCTCTTGTCATTTAACTGTCTTGCGCCGCATTAGATAACGGAATTATTGCAGTCGTGTGACAGTATTTTAGTCGCCCGGCGATTGTCGCGAACCTGAACTAAGCTCTAAGTCCGAATCCTGACAACCACAAAAGGAAGGTTTCCATGAAGAAATACTCGCATTCCTTCAAGGCTTTGATGCTGACCGCAGCCCTGGCGTTGCCAGCAATGGCCTTCGCGGCTGAGCCTGTGATGATGAAAGACGGTGTGATGGCGGACCACAAGGGCATGACCCTGTACACGTTCGACAAGGACACCACCGCTGGCAAGTCGGTGTGCACTGGTGAATGTGCAGAGTACTGGCCACCGTTCAAGGCGGAAGCGGGCGCCAAGGCCGAAGGTGACTGGACAATCGTCACGCGTGACGATGGCACGATGCAGTGGGCCTACAAGGGCAAACCGCTGTACTACTTCAAGAAGGACGCGAAACCGGGTGACAAAACGGGCGACAAAGTGAAGGACGTCTGGCACGTGCTCCAAGGGCCGAAGATGTAAGGCCGATCCGAAACGGCGGCCTCGTTTCCGTAGGAGCGAGGCTTGCCCGCGAAGGCGTCAGCTGCCTCACCGCACCGCGTAATCCAAAACAATCCCCACAAAAATCGCCAACCCCGCCCAATGGTTGTGCAAGAACGCCTTGAAGCAGCGCATCCGGTCCTTGCCACGGGTGTACCAGAACTCCCACGCAAAACAGCCCGCCGCCGCCAGCAATCCCAGGTGGAACCAGCCACCCAACTCGAATTTCGACCCGGCCAGCAGCAGGCAACCCAACGCCAAGCCTTGCAAGGTCAGGATGATCACCCGGTCCGCCTCGCCAAACAGAATCGCCGTGGATTTCACGCCGATCTTCAAGTCGTCGTCGCGATCAGTCATCGCGTAATAGGTGTCATAACCCACCGTCCACAGCAGGTTGGCGATCCACAGCAGCCACGCCGCCGCCGGCAGTTCGCCGGTTTCGGCGGTGAACGCCATCGGCATCCCCCAGGAAAACGCCGCGCCCAGCACCACTTGCGGGTAATAGGTGTAGCGCTTCATGAACGGGTAAGTGAAGGCCAGCGCCAAACCGCCGAACGACAACCACACCGTTGGCGCATTGGTGCACAACACCAGTAGGAAACTCACGCCCATCAGCAATGCAAAGAACACCAGCGCTTCTTTGGAGCTGATCTTTCCGCTCGGCAGCGGGCGCTGTTCGGTACGTTTCACATGGCCATCGACCTTGCGGTCCGCCCAGTCGTTGATCACGCAACCGCCGGCGCGGGTCAGCACCACGCCGAGCACGAAGATCACCACGTTGGCCAGCGACGGCGAACCTTTACCGGCAATCCACAGCGCCCACAGCGTCGGCCACAGCAGCAGATAAATGCCGATGGGTTTGTCCATGCGCGTCAGCTGAATGAAATCCCAGGCCCGAGGGTTCAAGCGGTTCAGGGACTTGAGCAGGCTCTGGTACATCAGCAGTTCTCCGGATGGGCGCGGGTGGCGTGCCACAAGGTCGGCAGGAAAATCTCGGCCACCAGCACGCTCAAGGCGCCACGGTCGAAGCGCGAGCGACGGCCCCACAATTCAGGTGCCCGGCACTCCACCGGCAGCCACTCCTGAGGATAGTGACAAACCTCGATGGCGCGACGCTGAAACGCCTGATCGCAAAACAGCAACTCGCCCAGCGAGCGGCTGCCCAACTCGTCCATGTGCAACCCGTCGCCCTGCAACGCGCTGCGTGCCGCCACACTGCGGGCGAACACCCAGGCTTCACCGTGGCCGCGCAGATACACCTCGCGCACCCAGCCTTCACTGTCTTCGGCCAGGTCCAGTGCCGCACATTCGTCCGCGCGCAGCGGTTGCCAGCCTTCGAAAAGCGGCGTGACGCTGAAGCTGTCATTCGACAGACGGGTCAGCCGTCGGGTCAGCGAACCTTCGTCGAACAACCAGTCGAGGGTAGACGTGTCGGGGAGCGGCGAAAGTCGGCTTTGGGGAAGCCAGAAAGGAGGTTTTGAGTGCGGCACAGTGAGTCATTATTGGCAGCAAATGAGGCGGCGAGCTTACCATGTCGGTCGGTAATTTTGATTGATCCGGCGCCCCATTGCGTCGAACAGGCTTGCATCTGCCGGGCCCGATCAGTACAAAACGCCCTGAGCCGGACGGCAGCGCTGCAACCATCGACCGTTCGCGCCGGCAATAAGCCTGAATCCTGAGGATGTACCTGAATGAAAAAGTGGCAATGTGTGGTCTGCGGCCTGATCTACAACGAAGCCGACGGCTGGCCGGATGACGGCATTGCGCCGGGCACCCTGTGGCAAGACGTGCCGGAAGACTGGCTGTGCCCGGACTGCGGCGTCGGCAAGATGGATTTCGAAATGATCGAAATCAACTAAGACATTTAGAGGAGTAAGGAATGAACGCACCTGTCGTGATCGTCGGCACCGGGCTGGCTGGCTACAACCTCGCCCGGGAGTTTCGCAAACTCGATAGCGAAACCCCGCTGCTGCTGATTACCGCCGATGACGGGCGCTCCTACTCCAAGCCGATGCTCTCCACGGGCTTCGGCAAGAACAAAGACGCCGACGGCCTGAGCATGGCCGAACCCGGCGCCATGGCCGAACAGTTGAAGGCCGAAGTGCGCACCCACACGCGCATCAGCGGCATCGACCCGGGCCATAAGCGCCTGTGGATCGGCGAAGAATCGGTGATCTACCGCGACCTGATCCTGGCCTGGGGCGCCGAAACCGTGCGCGTGCCCATTGAAGGTGACGCGGCGGACGCCGTGTTCCCGATCAACGACCTCGAAGACTACGCGCGCTTTCGTGCGGCAGCGGCCGGCAAACGCCGGGTGCTGTTGCTCGGTGCCGGCCTGATCGGCTGTGAATTCGCCAACGACCTGATCCTTGGCGGTTACGAGGTGCAACTGGTTGCACCGTGCGAACAGGTCATGCCGACCTTGCTGCACCCTGCGGCAGCCGCTGCGGTCCAGGCCGGGCTGGAAAGCCTCGGCGCACGTTTCCACCTCGGGCCGGTGCTCAACCGCTTGCAGCGTGTTGAAGAGGGTTTGGAAGCGCATCTGTCGGACGGTCAGGTGATCCCGTGTGACGTGGTGGTCTCCGCCATCGGCCTGCGTCCGCGCATCGACCTGGCGGCCGCCGCCGGTGTGCAGGTCAATCGCGGCGTAGTGGTCGACCGTCACCTGAAAACCTCCCACGCAAACATCTACGCCCTGGGCGACTGCGCCGAAGTCGACGGGCTGAATCTGCTGTACGTGATGCCCCTCATGAGCTGTGCGAGAGCGCTGGCACAAACCCTCGCCGGCAACCCGACAGCGGTGAGCTACGGCGCGATGCCGATCACCGTCAAAACGCCGGTTTGCCCGTTGGTGGTTTCGCCGCCGCCACGGGGTTTGGAGGGCGTCTGGACCGTCGAAGGGCAGGGCGCTGACATCAAGGTTTTATGCCGCGATGCCGCCGGAAAACTGCTCGGTTATGCCCTGACAGGCACGGCGGTAATGGAAAAACTCGCACTGAACAAAGAACTTCCGCCGCTGCTGGCGTAAATACCGGTCGTTCTGTCGGAATCACCCCGCTTTTGCCCCCACAAACGTCGCGCCGAGACTGGCGCGGCTCTTCCGTGCGTGCCATTCTCACTCCCGTCTGCCGCAGAGTAGAGCACCTGCGGCGCTTTGGGCGCTGTTCCAACGAGAACAGCACGGACATAACAACAAAAAACCGTCAAAGGGGCTTCACTAATGCGTAAACCAGAACTCGCCGCCGCCATCGCGGAAAAAGCAGATCTCACCAAAGAACAGGCCAACCGCGTTCTCAACGCCGTTCTCGAAGAAATCACCGGCGCCCTGCACCGCAAGGACAGCGTGACGCTGGTCGGCTTCGGCACCTTCCTGCAACGCCACCGCGGCGCCCGCACCGGCAAAAACCCGCAAACCGGTGAGCCCGTCAAAATCAAGGCCAGCAACACCGTTGCGTTCAAGCCAGGCAAATCGTTGAAAGACAGCGTTAATCCGTAACACGCACCGACGCCCGCATAGCGGGTGAGCGGAACAAAAAATGGGCACGCCAACCAGGTTGGGTGCCCATTTTTTATGGCCACGAGTTTCATGCCGGGCGCCCACGGATCAGACAACACAAAACCCTTGTAGGAGCCGGCTTGGTGGCGATAGCGGTGGATCAATCAACATCATCGTCGCCTGACACACCGCCATCGCCAGCAAGCTGGCTCCTACAGTCCTATGTGCCAGCGAATTCCCCACTCCCCCCGCAGTAATTCAGCGACAAGGGCCTCCCCATCTTTTCAGCTGACAACACTCACTGTAGGAGCCGGCTTGCCGGCGATAGCGTCCTATCAACCAACATCAATTTCGCCTGACACACCGCCATCGCCAGCAAGCCGGCTCCTACAGGTTTACGTGCGTGGCGAATCAGCCGGTTCGACTTTGTTGCCTGGCGAAAATCGCCGCCATTTCCGGATCATCGAGGTGATCCAGCGCTCGCTCCACCAACAAGTGCACCCCGTCGGCCATGCGGCTGAGCGCCAGGGCTACGGAGCGGCGTGAGCCGTCCACATCGTCGGCGAGGTCGGCGGCGATGGCGCTGATGGATAGCAGGTCTTCCGAGGCGTTGGCGAGGAGGGCTTCGGTGTTGATGCCGGGGCAGACGCTGAAGAGTTGGCCGTTGTGTTTCGGTGGTTTGGGTTCGGTTGGCGGGAAGTGATGGTCGAGGGCGCGTTCGGCGGCTTCGTTGAGTTTGTTTGAGTCGGGGCTTTCGTATGGGGAAACCGGATCGGTTTCCGGTGGGTTTGGTGTGACCTTGAACATGGTTACTTTCCTTTAGTAGGGCCGTGACCATTTCGCGACTAAACGAAAAGGAGGCGGCTGTGCGCAAGTTAGTCGACCGGTAAAGTCACCAAAACCCGGCGCGCCCAAGGGCGCCATGCGCACAGCCACCATCAAGTGCAGGCAAACACCTGACTGGATGACACTTGTGCAACCGTAGATGACTAGCCGGGCGACTAAACCCGATCACTGATGAGCAGTGACACGAACCAAGTTACCGACCGCCCCCAAGGCGCACAAGCCGGCGGATTCTGGCGTAGCCGTAGGCAACGACGCAAGGTGTTGTAGCTTGCAGGACGTAACCTTGAGGTGTTTTAAACAAGCACTCTTGAAGGGTGTTTAACCATCGGAAATGTTGGCACTTCAATAATCCTCGTATTAAAAATATTGCGATACCGGAAGTTCCATTGTGGAACTTAAGCCTATATCAAACTGCCATCATAGTGATGGCACTTTTCTCTCGGGCTGTTGTCGCTGCTTTTCTGTCAAAAAATGACAGCACCTTTCGGAAGCCTCCTACATTTATTGTTTTTTATTCTTGTCATGATTCAAGCCTGCGTCAGCGATTCCATAAATAGCGATGGCGGATGTTTGGAGGCGGTGGCTCTAGGTCGTGGCTTTCAGCCCAATACATCAGGTGTGGAAATATTAAACAGCTATCAGGGAATCCCTTGCGATATATAAGGAATTCTCCTACGTGAATTAGGGACGCTTCGTCTTATTGTTTAATCGGGTGCTTGCTAGTGGCCATCATCGTGAGTACGATGCGCCCACTTTGAAAGAGCACGATCTCAATTGGATGAGACATTTCGCAGCTCTTTGATTCTGTCTCACGCCGTTGGAACTCCAATGAGCGTATGACCGTAATCCAAACTAAAGGCCATGGATGTCCTACTCAAGCAAACTTTCTGCTCATTACCTCGATCTCGCAAAAGCCTCTGTTTCCAAAGAGAATTTCGCGGGCGAGGATGTTCGCTTTTCGAGCGAATATGAGTCACTGGAAAGCGAGCTGGCCAAAGCCTCGTCCATGCACGAAAGCGGTCAGATCGACTGGCTGAAAATCCGTGAAAACAGCGAAAACCTGCTGCGCACCCAGTCCAAGGATTTGCGCGTCGGCGCCTGGCTGACCTGGGCCCTGTACCAGCGCGAATCCTTCCAAGGCCTGCTCGCCGGCCTCGGTTTGCTGCACTACCTGTGCGAAAGCCACTGGGCCGAAGTCCACCCGAACAAGGCACGTACGCGCTCCGCTGCGATCAGTTGGCTGGTGCCGCGTCTTGAGCAGGTGCTGACCGAAAACGTCGCGATCAAAGAGCAGTTGCCGATGTTCCGCCGTCTGGTGGAACACCTGGAAGGCCTCGACGCCGCGTGCACCGAGCACCTGGGTGACGACGCGCCGTTGCTGCTGCCAATCTCCCGCCGTCTGAAAAACATGGTGCAACGCGCCGCCGACAACCAGCCGGAACCAGGCGTGGTCGGTGCGGCCGTGGCTCAGGTCAAACAAGTCGCGACGCAACTGTTGACGCCCGGCGCGCCGATCGACAACGAAAAAGAAGCCCACAAAGCCCTGCGCGCGCAGCAAGAAAGCGCCCGGCCATTGTGCGCCTGGTGGCTCAAGCAGAAAGCCACCGACCTGCGTGCCCTGCGCCTCAATCGCACGCTGTTGTGGTTGCCCATCGACGCTGTCCCCGAGCGCAACGCCGAGCAGATCACCGTGCTGCGCGGTTTGCCGGCGGACAAGCTCAAGGCCTATCAGGACCGTTACGATCAAGGCAAATACGCCGACCTGTTGGTGGAACTGGAGGCGAGCCTGGCGAAGGCGCCGTTCTGGTTCGATGGCCAGCGAATGGTCTGGGAATGCCTCCAGGCACTCAACGCAGAAATGGCGATGCGCGAAGTGGAAATCCACTTCGCGCTTTTGGTTCAGCGCCTGCCCGGTATTGTCGAATTGCGCTTCCATGACGGCGCGCCGTTTGCCGATCCGGCCACTCGCGCCTGGATCAGCGCCAACGTCATGCCACACCTGCAAAGCGCCAGTGCGCCGCGCAAAGTCGAAGTCGCCGACACCCAGCCCGCCTGGGAACTGGCCCTCGAAGAGGTCCTGCCGATTCTGCGCAAGGACGGCCTCAAGGCCGCTGTGCAAATCCTCAAGCAGGGCCTGCAAAGCGCCAACGGCGGGCGCGTGAGGTTCTTCTGGCAGTTCGCCCTCGCGCGGCTGTGCTTCATGGCCAAAAAGTACGAATTGGCCAAGACCCAACTCGAAACCCTCGACCAAACATTACAGGACTCAGGCCTGCACGCCTGGGAGCCCGATCTTGCGCTGGAAGTGCTGCATTTACTGCATAGCTGCTGCGAGTTGTTGCCGCAGAACCATGCCGTACGTGAACGCAAGGAAGAGATTTATCGCAGGCTGTGCCACCTCGATCTCGAAGTGGTACTCGAATAGGCCCCAGGGCCACAACCGCAAGGAGAAAAGCCATGGCCAAAGAAGGCTCGGTAGCCCCCAAGGAACGCATCAACGTCACGTTCAAACCTGCCACCGGTGGTGCCCAGGAAGAGATCGAACTGCCGTTGAAACTACTGGCAATCGGTGACTACACCCACCGCAAGGACGAACGCAAAGTCGAAGATCGCAAGCCGATCAGCATCGACAAGATGACCTTCGACGAGGTGCTGGCCAAGCAAGAGCTGCAGCTGACACTGAGCGTACCGAACCGTCTTCAGGAAGAAAGCGACACTGAAGAACTGGCCGTGAAACTGCGCGTCAACTCGATGAAGGACTTCAACCCGGCCAGCCTGGTCGAGCAAGTGCCTGAGCTGAAAAAACTGATGGAACTGCGCGACGCGCTGGTGGCCCTCAAAGGCCCGCTGGGTAACGCGCCTGCGTTCCGCAAAGCCATCGAAGGCGTTCTCGCCGACGACGAATCCCGCGGTCGCGTACTGGGTGAGCTGGGCCTGAACGCCGCAGCCCAGGACGTCTGAGTCTCCATCAGCCAAGGAAGCCAACATGAGCACGAGTGCAGCGCAGCAAAAGAGTAACGAGAACGGCGAATACAGCATTCTCGACAGCATCATCGCCGAAACCCGCCTGACCCCGGACGACGAAGCCTACGACATCGCCAAGCGCGGTGTGTCGGCCTTCATCGAAGAGCTGCTCAAGCCGCAGAACAACGGCGAGCCGGTCAAGAAAGCCATGGTTGACCGCATGATCGCCGAGATCGATGCCAAGCTCAGCCGTCAGATGGACGAGATCCTCCACCACCCGGACTTCCAGTCCCTGGAATCGTCGTGGCGTGGCCTGCAGTTGCTGGTCGACCGCACCAACTTCCGCGAAAACATCAAGATCGAAATCCTCAACGTCTCCAAAGAAGACCTGTTGGACGATTTCGAAGATTCGCCGGAAGTGATGCAGGCTGGCCTGTACAAGCACATCTACACCGCTGAATACGGCCAGTTCGGTGGTCAGCCGGTAGGCGCGATCATCGCTAACTACTTCATGTCCCCAAGCTCGCCGGACGTGAAACTGATGCAGTACGTGTCCAGCGTTGCGTGCATGTCCCACGCGCCGTTCATTGCCGCCGCCGGCCCGAAATTCTTCGGCCTGGAAAGCTTCACCGGCCTGCCGGACCTGAAGGATCTGAAAGATCACTTCGAAGGCCCGCAATTCGCCAAATGGCAGAGCTTCCGCCAGTCGGAAGACTCCCGTTACATTGGCCTGACCGTGCCGCGTTTCCTGCTGCGCAACCCGTACGACCCGGAAGAAAACCCGGTCAAATCGTTCGTGTACAAAGAAACCGTCGCCAACAGCCACGAGCACTACCTGTGGGGCAACACCGCCTACGCGTTCGGCACCAAGCTGACCGACAGCTTCGCCAAATTCCGCTGGTGCCCGAACATCATCGGCCCGCAGAGCGGTGGCGCGGTTGAAGACCTGCCGTTGCACCATTTCGAAAGCATGGGCGAAATCGAAACCAAGATCCCTACCGAGGTATTGGTCAGCGACCGTCGTGAATACGAACTGGCCGAGGAAGGCTTCATCTCCCTGACCATGCGCAAAGGCTCCGACAACGCGGCGTTCTTCTCCGCAAGCTCGGTGCAGAAGCCGAAGTTCTTCGGCATCAGCGCAGAAGGCAAGGCGGCAGAGCTGAACTACAAGCTCGGCACCCAACTGCCGTACATGATGATCGTCAACCGCCTGGCTCACTACTTGAAAGTGCTGCAGCGCGAGCAACTCGGTTCGTGGAAAGAGCGCACCGACCTCGAGCTGGAACTGAACAAGTGGATCCGCCAGTACGTGGCCGATCAGGAAAACCCGAGCGCCGAAGTTCGTGGCCGTCGTCCACTGCGCGCTGCCCAGATCATCGTCAGCGATGTCGAAGGCGAGCCTGGCTGGTATCGCGTCAGCCTGAACGTGCGCCCGCACTTCAAGTACATGGGTGCCGATTTCACCCTGTCGCTGGTTGGCAAGCTGGACAAAGAGTAAGCGGAGCTAACTCATGACTGGATACGGCAGCCTTTTCGAACGCCTGGGTGGCGACGCGGACAAACGCGTCGGCTGGAGCCGCGAGGTCTCCGCCATGGCGTCCGTGGCTGCCCATCTGGCCAAGATGCTCAGCACCCGTGCGGGCAGCGTGCAAACGCTGTCCGATTACGGGCTACCCGATCTCAATGACATGCGCCTGAGCCTGCACGACTCCCTGAGTCAGGCCCGCCTGGCCATCGAAAGCTTCATCGAAGCCTACGAACCGCGCCTGAGCAACGTGCGTGTCATCTCCCTGCCGCGTGACAACGATCAGCTTCGCCTGTCCTTCAGCATCGAAGGCCTGCTGGAAGTTGATGGTTTCAAGCGCCAGGTCAGTTTCGCCGCGCGCCTGGATGGCAGCGGTCAAGTCAAGGTCACTTAAGGAGATTCGTATGTCCGGCAAACCAGCAGCACGCGTATCCGACCCCACCGCTTGCCCGCTCCCCGGCCACGGCACCAACCCGATCGCCGCCGGTTCCGGCGACGTCTTCTTCGACGGCCTCGCGGCCGCCCGCCAAGGCGATGCCTCGGCGTGTGGTGGTGCGATGTCGGGCGGGTTGGCGACGACGGTTTTGATTAACGGGAAACCGGCTGCGACAGTGGATTCCGTCGGGACTCATGGCAACAAGGTTACGGCCGGGTCCGGGACGGTGATTATCGGGAATTCGCATTCGCCGGTGCCGTTTGTGGCGCCGCTACCTTTGATTTTTCCTGGATTTGATGAGCAGTTCGCTCTGACGGATGAGGCTGGTGCGCCCATTGCAAATCGTAGATACCTGCTCGTTCGCCAAGACGGTACGCAGGAAGAGGGAGTGACCAATGAAAAAGGTTTCACTCACCGACTAGCTCGTCACGAAAGTGCAGAGCAAGTTGAAATTTATGTTGCAAAAGGGGATTGATAGATGGGCACCGATGTCATCAATACTTCAAGTGGTGCTTTTACAAAAATCGCTACGATGTCGAGTACTCCGACCAAGGATCTGACGCCTAAGCCTATTGTTGTCGAACAAGGTTTGACGGTGTTTTTGGGCGGCGCGGGGATGATTGGTGCGTACAACGCGGACATGGTAGCTGCACTCAAAGAAGTTGGAATTTCAAATGCTGTTTATGGGAACTACTCCTCTCTAATAAATGGGTGGGATAAGCATGTGCCTGATTTGGTTGACATGCTTAGTGATGCTGCGTCTGTGGTGCTCTATAACCAAGACGAAAGCGATCCAGTCGTATTTGAATATGGTGAGATTCAAAAGTGCAAGTACGGTGGTGAATATATAGAAAAAAAATACATCTATGGTTTGATCACTATCAAAAGCAATAGCGTAGTGGAATGTACACCGACAAGCGATATGTTGGCGATCAAGATAGGGCGGGATATTTCAAAAATTAAGGCCACGGAGTTTCCGTTGAGTGCACTGGAAATCACTAAGCCAATACCCAAGGTCGGACAATTCAATATTGTGGGCTACTCCTGGGGCAGTGTAGTCGCGGCCCGTACGGCAATGCATTACGCCCGTGCAGGCACTAAAATCGACCACCTTGTCCTCATCGGTGCTCCGATTAATAAAAGCCTGAAAGAAGCTGTGAGTAATCATCCAAATATCGGTAGTGCAGTAATCATCGATTTGAAGGATAAGGGTGATCCAATTTATGCAGGTATGACTGACAAGGAGCTTGTCGACTCGGCTCTTGAACTTGGTAGGCAAATGCCTACGGCGGAAGGACATTTTTACTATTCCGGTGATAGTGCGGAAGGAAAAGTAAGGCGTCGAGAACTTGCCAGGCTTCTCTTCTCAAAGGGGCTGCGCTAAATGTTTCGTTATCTATATTTTTTTGTGGCTTCTGTTTTGCTGCTGATGTCGTTTACCAACCCGAAAACTAAATGGTCAATGGTTGGGGTTGATGTTTACGGCAGCTTGTTTGTTTTTTGTATGATTTTTTATATTCCGATGATGGTCTTTTCTTTTTACTATTTTTTAAAGTCGCTAATGAATTTTTTTAAATATAAAAGCACGCGCGATGGTTTGTCGTTCTTGGCTTTTTCTGTTGTGGGAGTTGTTGCTCTTTACAGTTTTAATCACTGGGTGTTCAGTGAGATTTACTAATGATTCGGCGCAGAGCATTCAAAAAATCGAATGCTGCCCTAATCCAAATTTTTTCAGAGTAGCGCTCTGGTCTCCACTCTTGGTGATGTTGGCTTTGACACTGGTCGAGCAGGGCAATGGACACGCAGCAATTCTGGACTTGCAACAAAGGCTGTTGATCTACGTCCTCTCATTTGGAATCCCGGCCTACATCGCCTTTGCCCTGTGGGCAACGCGAGTAATGAACGGAAAAACCGAACAGCAAATTTTGAGAAGTGTGTGGCGCGCGCCGCTGACGTTCATCCCTTTTTACGCCGCCCCTTGGGTGATTTATGGAATGGCCCATGTGTTTTTGGGGAGCTTCGCCGGGTTTCCGATGATGTTTGGCTGGCTGGCTTTTTTACCGTACCTGCTCATCGCCGGTTACGTGATTTCCGGTGTGACAGTCGCGCTCTACAGGACAGTTTTTTCATGAGATCCACCACCAGGAAGGTACCCCGTGTCCTTTAACCACTACTACCAAAGCGAACTCACCGCACTTCGCCAGTTAGGTCGTCGATTCGCCGAGCGTAGCCCGGCGTTGGCGCCTTTCCTTGGCCAGGCCGGCCGGGATCCAGACGTGGAGCGGTTGCTGGAAGGTTTTGCGTTCCTGACCGGCCGCCTGCGTCAGAAGCTCGACGACGAGCTGCCGGAGCTCAGCCATTCCCTGATGCACCTGCTGTGGCCCAATTACATGCGGCCGTTGCCGGCGTTTAGCATTTTGCAGTTCGATCCGTTGAAGCGTTCGGGGCCTGCGTTGAGGGTCGAGCGCGACACGCCGATCGAGAGCGTGCCAATCGATGACGTGCGTTGCCGCTTCCGCACCTGCTACCCAACCGAGGTGTTGCCGCTGGATCTGGCCGCGCTGAATTATTCGGTGAAGGGCGACGGTTCGCTGTTGAGCCTGCGTCTGGAGATGAGCGCCGACGGTCACCTCGGTGAGCTGGAGTTGAGCCGCCTGCGTCTGCACTTCGCCGGTGAGCGCTACATCAGCCAGATGCTGTACCTGAGCCTGCTGCGCAATCTGGAAGGCATCGAGCTGATTCCGCTGGACGGCGCCGGCAAGCCCATCAACGGTGTCAACGGCACGCCGATGGCGTTCAAGATGCCCGGCGACCGTGTGCAGCCGGTGGGTTTTGCCGAAGAAGAAGCGTTGATCCCGTATCCGCTGAACACCTTCCGCGGCTACCGCTACTTGCAGGAATACTTCGCCTTCCAGGACAAATTCCTCTTCGTTGATATCAACGGCCTGGACCTGCTCAAAGCCCTGCCGGAAGACACGCTCAAGCAGATGCGCGGCCTCGAATTGCGCTTCGATATTCGCAAGAGCGGCATCATGCGCATGCGTCCGACCCTGGATAACGTGAAACTCTACTGCACGCCCATCGTCAACCTGTTCAAGCACGACGCCTTGCCGATCCGCCTCGACGGCAAGCAGGACGAATACCTGCTGCTGCCCGCCGAATTCGATCTGCAAAACTGCGGCGTGTTCTCAGTGGAAACCGTGACCGGCTGGAAGCCCGGCGGCCTCGGTTATCAGGAGTACGTGCCGTTCGAATCCTTCGAGCACGACCCGAGTTTCGACGTGCCCAATAGCCGTCCGCATTACAGCATTCGTCAGCGTTCCTCCTTGCTGCACGACGGCCTCGACACCTACCTGAGCTTCGGCATCCGCCACACCGAAGCCCACGAAACCCTGTCGATCGAGCTGATGTGCACCAACCAGAACCTGCCGCGCAAGCTCAAGCTCGGCGACATCTGCATGGCCTGCGAAGAGACGCCGGAGTTTTTGAGCTTCCGCAACATCACCCCGGCCACGTCGAGTTTCGCGCCGCCGCTGAACCGCGACTTCCTCTGGAAGTTGATCAGCAACATGTCGCTTAACTATTTGTCCCTGGCCGACGTCAATGCGTTGAAGGTGATTCTCGAAACCTACGACTTGCCGCGCTACTACGACCAACACGCGGAAAAAGTCAGCAAGCGCCTGCTCGGCGGGCTCAAGTCGATCAAGCACCACCACGTCGACCGGTTGCACAGAGGGTTGCCGGTTCGCGGGTTGCGCACCGAGCTGACCATCGACCCGGAAGGGTATATCGGCGAGGGCGACCTGTTCGTTTTCGCTTCGGTTCTCAATGAGTTTTTCGCGCTTTACGCCAGTCTCAATTCGTACCACGAGCTGCGGGTAAAAAGCACACAGGGAGAGGTGTACCAATGGACACCACGTATGGGCCTGCAGCCGCTTCTTTAAGCGGACTGACCCGAGGAATACGCGAGTACTCGCTGTTTCAGGCCGTGCTGCTGGTGATTGACCGGCTGCGCGAGGCCCACCCGCACCTGAGCGAAGACGACCTGTACGACCAGCTGGAATTCCAGGCCAACCCGAGCCTGGGTTTCCCTGGCAGCGACGTTGATCGAGTGGAGTTTTTCCAAGAGCACGGGCACATGCGTGCGCGCCTGCGGTTCAACCTGATCGGCCTGGTCGGTTCCGGTTCGCCGCTGCCGGCGTTCTACGGCGAACAGGCGTTGGGCGACAGCGAAGACGGCAACCCGACCCGCAACTTCCTCGATCTGTTTCACCATCGCCTGCAACGGCTGATGTTGCCGATCTGGCGCAAGTACCGCTACCGCGCAAGCTTCCAGAGCGGCGCGCTCGACCCGTTCTCGGCGCAGCTGTTTGCCTTGATCGGCCTCGGCGGCGAAGAGATCCGCAAGGCCCAGGAACTGAACTGGAAACGCCTGCTGCCGTACCTCGGTTTGCTCAGCTTGCGGGCGCACTCGGCGGCGCTGATCGAAGCGGTGCTGCGTTACTACTTCAAGCACGCCGAACTGACCATCGAGCAATGCATCGAGCGCCGGGTGGAAATTCTCGACGAGCAGCGCAACCGTCTGGGCCGTGCCAACAGCCTGCTCGGCGAAGACCTGGTGCTGGGCGAACACGTGCGCGACCGCAGCGGCAAATTCCGCATTCACATCCGCGAACTCGACTGGCAACGCTTTCACGAGTTCCTGCCGATCGGTTTCGGCTACCAGCCGTTGTGCGCGCTGGTGCGGTTCACCCTGCGTGACCCGCTCGACTACGACATTCGCCTGGTGTTGCGCCAGGAAGAAATCCGCGAACTGCGCATCGGTGAGCAGAACGCCTGTCGCCTGGGATGGACCAGTTGGCTGGGCCGCGAAAAAGCGGACGGCGTGGTGACCCTGGGCAGCAAAATTCATTAAGGACAGATGACCAATGATCAACGTAGACCTGCAACAACTTATCCAGGCGCTGGACGCCGAAACCCGTCGTGATCTGGAAAGTTCTGCCGAGCGTTGCGTCGCCCGTGGCGGCAGCAAGATCCTCGTCGAAGACTTGCTGCTGGGCCTGCTGGAGCGCCCGCAAGGCCTGCTCGCACGCGCGCTGCAAGACGCCGAAGTGGATGCCGGCGAGCTGAGCGCCGCGCTGCAATCGCGAGTCGAGCACAGCGCCTCGCGCAACCCGGTGTTCGCCCCGGAACTGGTGCAGTGGCTGCAAGACGCGTTGCTGGTGGCCAACCTTGAACTGGGCCAGAGCCAGGTCGAGCAAGCCGCGTTGATCCTCGCGCTGCTGCGTAACCCGATGCGCTACGCCGGCAGCCGCTACCAGTCGTTGCTGGCCAAGCTGAACATCGAGCGCCTGAAAGAATTTGCCCTGTCGCAGAAAGAGCAACCGGCCACCGGCAAGCCTGCCGTGCCGGGTGAATCACTGCTGCAGCGCTTCACCCACAACCTGACCCAACAGGCCCGCGACGGCAAACTCGACCCGGTGCTGTGCCGCGATGGCGCGATCCGGCAGATGGTCGACATCCTCGCCCGTCGCCGCAAGAACAACCCGATTGTGGTCGGTGAAGCTGGTGTTGGTAAAACCGCGATTGTCGAAGGTTTGGCCTCGCGCATCGCTGCCGGCGAAGTGCCGCAAGTGTTGAAAGGCGTCGAGCTGCTGTCGCTGGACATGGGCCTGTTGCAGGCCGGCGCCAGCGTCAAAGGTGAATTCGAGCGTCGCCTCAAAGGCGTGATCGACGAAGTCAAAGCCTCGCCGAAACCGATCATCCTGTTCATTGACGAAGCCCACACGTTGATCGGCGCGGGCGGCAATGCCGGCGGTTCCGATGCGGCCAACCTGCTCAAACCAGCCTTGGCCCGTGGCGAGTTGCGCACCATCGCTGCTACCACGTGGGCGGAGTACAAGAAGTACTTCGAAAAAGACCCTGCCCTGGCCCGTCGTTTCCAACCGGTGCAACTGCACGAACCGACCGTCAGCGAAGCGGTGACCATCCTTCGTGGTTTGGCTCAGGTGTACGAGAAGAGCCACGGCATCTACCTGCGCGACGACGCGGTGGTGGCGGCGGCTGAGTTGTCCGCGCGCTATCTGGCGGGCCGTCAGCTGCCGGACAAAGCCGTCGATGTGCTCGACACCGCCTGCGCTCGCGTTCGCATCAGCCTCGCGGCCGCCCCGGAAAGCCTTGAACGTCTGCGTGGCGAACTGGCTGAAGGGGGTCGTCAGCGTCAGGCGCTGCGTCGTGATGCTGAAGCCGGTTTGTTGATTGATCACGAAGCGTTGGATGCTTTGGAAGATCGTCTGGCCGCCGCCGAAGACGAAATGGTCGCCCTCGAAACGCTGTGGACCGAGCAGAAAGAACTGGCCGAGCGCCTGTTGGATCTGCGCCAGCAACTGGCCAAGGCTCGCGAGGCTGCTGCCGTCGAACCGACCGTCACGGTTGAAGAAGACGCCGAAGGCACCGTGATCGAAACCCTCGAAGCGGTGAATGACGTCGCGTGCCTCGAAACCGCGCTCAACGAAACTCACAAAGCCCTGACCGATGCTCAGGTCAAAGAACGCCTGGTCAGTTTCGAAGTCTGCCCGCGTCTGGTCGCCGAAGTCATCAGCGCCTGGACCGGCGTGCCGCTGGCGCAACTGGCCCGCGAACACAACGCCAAGGTCGCCAGTTTCGCCACCGACCTGCGTACCCGCATCCGTGGTCAGGAACAAGCCGTGCACGCACTGGACCGCTCGATGCGCGCCACTGCTGCCGGCCTGAACAAGCCGGATGCGCCGGTGGGCGTGTTCCTGCTGGTCGGCCCGAGCGGCGTCGGCAAAACCGAAACCGCGCTGGCCCTCGCCGATTTGTTGTACGGCGGTGATCGTTTCATCACCACCATCAACATGTCCGAGTTCCAGGAGAAGCACACCGTGTCGCGCCTGATCGGTGCGCCGCCGGGCTACGTCGGTTACGGCGAGGGCGGCATGCTCACCGAAGCCGTGCGGCAGAAGCCGTACTCCGTTGTGCTGCTCGATGAAGTCGAAAAGGCTGACCCGGACGTGCTCAACCTGTTCTACCAAATCTTCGACAAAGGCGTGGCCAACGACGGCGAAGGGCGCGAGATCGACTTCCGTAACACGCTGATCCTCATGACCTCGAACCTGGGCAGCGACCGCATCAGCGACCTTTGCGAAAACGGCGCACGGCCAACCGCCGAAGTGCTCGAAGAAACCATTCGCCCAGTGCTCAGCAAACACTTCAAACCGGCGCTGCTGGCGCGGATGCGCGTGGTGCCTTACTACCCGGTCGGCGGTCCGGTGCTGCGCGAGCTGATCGAAATCAAACTCGGCCGTTTGGGCGAACGACTGAACCGTCGTCAGCTGGATTTCACCTACTCGCAAGACCTCGTCGATCACCTGGCCGAACGTTGCACTCAAAGCGACAGCGGCGCGCGTCTGATCGACCATTTGCTGGACCTGCACGTACTGCCGCTGGTGGCCGACCGCTTGCTCGACGCGATGGCCACCGGTGAAAGCCTCAAGCGCGTCCACGCGACGCTCGACGGCGGCGCCAGCGTGACCTGCGAGTTCGCCTGAGGTGGGTGTGATGTTCACTCAAGTGCCGCAACCGCTGGTGTATGCCGAAGCGTTGCTGGCGCAGTTCGCCAGCCTGTCGCGTGCGGCGGACGGCGCTGCGCTGCTGGGTGACTTCGTGCGCGGCGTGGCGGAACTCAGCGGTTGCGAGCTGACTCAGCTGTATTTGCTGGACGCGACCCACACGTGCCTGGGGATGAACGCCGAGTGCCTGAACGGCATTCTGCAGCCGCGCGAATCGGCGAGCTTGCCGGCGGATTACAACGGTGAACAACTGCTGCAATTCGCCCTGTGCCAGAACCGCGTGGTGAGCCTCGGCGAACTGAGCGGCAGCCTGCACGAAACCAGCTTCCTGCCGCCGCAAGCCACGCCGTGGCAGTCGCTGCTGTGCGTGCCGCTGGTCAATCAGCAGAAGGCGGTCGAAGGTTTGCTGCTGTGCGCCAGTCGCCGACACATCGACCTGCAAGGCTTTGCCGATTCCCTCGGGCAACTGGGTTCGTTTGTGCTCGGCCAACTGCATCTGCTGCAACGTCTGCGTCAGCCGGTCGGGGATGCACGGCCATTGAAGGCCAGCGTCCCGAGTGCCAGTGGTTACGGCTTGATCGGCAAGAGCAAGGCCATGCGCGAAACCTATTCGCTGATCAGCAAAGTCCTGCACAGCCCCTACACCGTGCTGCTGCGAGGCGAGACCGGCACCGGCAAGGAAGTGGTCGCACGCGCCATTCACGACTGCGGCCCGCGCCGTTCCCAGGCGTTCATCGTGCAGAACTGCGCGGCGTTCCCCGAGAACCTGCTGGAAAGCGAACTGTTCGGCTACCGCAAAGGCGCCTTCACCGGCGCGGATCGCGACCGCGCCGGGCTGTTCGACGCGGCCAATGGCGGCACCTTGTTGCTCGATGAAATCGGCGACATGCCGTTGTCGCTGCAAGCCAAGTTGCTGCGCGTGTTGCAGGAAGGCGAGATCCGCCCGCTGGGTTCCAACGACACCCACAAGATCGACGTACGCATCATCGCCGCGACGCACCGGGATTTGTCGGTGCTGGTCAGCGAAGGCAAATTCCGCGAGGACTTGTACTACCGCCTCGCGCAATTCCCGATTGAACTGCCGGCCCTGCGTCAGCGCGAAGGCGACATCCTCGACCTGGCCCGGCACTTCGCCGACAAGGCCTGCTCGTTCTTGCAGCGCGATGCGGTGCGTTGGTCCGATGCGGCGCTGGATCACCTGTCCGGTTATGCCTTCCCCGGCAACGTGCGCGAACTCAAAGGCCTGGTCGAGCGCGCGGTGTTGCTGTGCGAGGGCGGCGAGTTGCTGGCCGAGCATTTCTCCCTGCGCATGGAAGCCGTGCCGGAAGACAACAGCCTGAACCTGCGCGAACGCTTGGAGCAGGTCGAACGCAGCCTGCTGCTCGATTGCCTGCGCAAAAACGACGGCAACCAGACCCTCGCCGCCCGCGAACTCGGGCTGCCGCGTCGCACGCTGCTGTACCGCCTCGGGCGCCTGAACATCAATCTCGGTGACTTCGATGGCTAGGCAAATGACCGTCGATTTCACCTCATTCGCTTCTGATAGCGCCGCCCGAACGGGCCGGCGCTTTGTGCTTTGTCTACCCCTGGAGACCCTCTGATGTCTGTTCGTCACTGGCAAGCCGTCCTGCTGACCCTCGTCGTTCTATGCGGCCTTGGCGGCTGCAGCGGCAATTACAAATTCAACGACAACACCTATCGCCCATTGGGTGATCCGCAGGCGGTCAATCGCGGCAAGTGACCGCAAGGAGTATCACCATGGAATTGGTTTTCGAAATGCTGAACACCAAGCAGTTCGTGCCCACGGAGCTGTGCCAGAAGACCTTCAAGCAGGCCGGCGGCGTGATTGGCCGGGGCGAGGATTGCGACTGGATCATCCCGGACCGCAAGCGTCATCTGTCCAATCACCATGTGGACATCAGCTTTCGCGAAGGGACGTTCTTCCTGACCGACACCAGCAGCAACGGTGTCCAGGATGGCGGCAGCGGCGCACGCCTGCGCAAGGGCGAACCGATGCGCATCGAGCATGGCAGCACCTACGTGCTGGGTGATTTCGAGATCCGTGCGCGGCTGGTACGCGACCCGGCGACCTTCGACGTTGAAGTCGGTCGCCCACAAGCGGCGGGCAGCATCATCCCGGATGACGCGTTCCTTGATCTCGATCCGCTGAACGCCCTTGATCAGCAAGAGCGCGTGTACTCGGAAATCGAAGAGTTGATCACCCCGAGCACCACGATCGAGGACACCCGTCAGCGCGCCGACTATGCGCGCATCGACATGGAAAGCCTGATGGTGCCGGAGTTGATCAACGCCCCCGCCGAACCTGCGCCAAGCCCTGTCGCAAAAGCGCCTGAGCGCCAGAGCGAAGGTTTCTGGGAGCACTTCGGTGCGGCGCTGGGCGTGGACCTCAAAGGCCTCGACCACGACGCCCGCGAAGCCCTGGCGCTGAACGCGGCACGCCTGCTCAAGCAAAGCGTCGGCGGTTTGCAGCAGAGCCTGCGCACCCGCAGCGAACTGAAAAACGAACTGCGTCTGGCCCAGACCACCGTGCAAGGCACGAACAAGAACCCGCTGAAATTCGCCGTCGATGCCGGTGAAGCGCTGGGCATTCTGCTGCAGCCGAACAAGCCGGGCCAATTGCCGGCCGAGCAGTCGATTTCCCGTGCGTTCCGCGATTTGCAGGCGCATCAGGTGGCCTTGCTGACCGCCAGCCGCGCCGCCGTTCGCGGAACCCTGGAGCACTTCTCGCCGCAGCAACTGACCCTGCGTTTCGAGCGCGACAACAAGCCGTTGCTGGCCACCTCCGGCAGCCGCTGGAGAGCGTACGGTCGTTATCACCAGGCCCTGCGTCAGGACGATGACTGGAGCGAGCGCCTGCTGGCCCGCGACTTCGCTCAGGCCTACGAAGAACAGATCCGCCTGATTTCCACCCTTCACACCGACCACCAAGGATGATGCGCATGTCTCGCTGCTCGACCGCTTTTTTCAAGATGCTGACTGCGTTCGCGGTGCTGGTGCTGCTGGCCGGTTGTTCGTCGCTGTCGCCGTATTCCAAAGTGACCAAGGTCAACCTGAAGCTCACCGGCAGCGATCAGCTGAACCCGGACCTCAACGGGCGCCCGTCGCCGGTTGTCGTGCGTCTGTTCGAGCTCAAGCACCCGGTGACGTTCGAGAATGCCGACTTCTTCAGCCTGTACGAGCGCGCCAAGGAATCCCTGGCCCCAGACCTGGTGGCCAGCGAAGAACTCGAACTGCGCCCGGGCGAAACCATTGAGCTGAAACTCAGTGTGGAGGAGGGCAGCCGTTACGTCGGGATCCTCGCGGCCTACCGCGACCTGCCGGAAACCAAATGGCGCTACACGGTGCAAGTCACCCCGCTGGAAGTCACCGAGGCTGACCTGACCCTCGACCAGGCCGGTATTCGCAACAGCAACGAAAAGCTCGCCAAGGCGGATGACTGATCATGAATTCCCATAAAGTCATTTGGCAGGAAGGCATGCTGCTGCGTCCGCAGCACTTCCAGCACAACGATCGCTACTACGACCACCAGATGAAAACCCGCACCCAGTTGCTGGGCAGTTACACCTGGGGTTTCCTCAATCTCGACATCGATTTGCAGTTCCTCAACATGGGCAAACTGGTGATCAGCCAGGCCTCGGGGATTCTGCCGGACGGCAGCCTGTTCGAACTCGGCGGCAACACCGAGCCGCTGGCGCTGGACGTGCCGCCGAACACCGGCAACACGCCGATTTACCTGGCGCTGCCGCTGGTCACCGGTAACCACATCGAGTCGCGCCGCCCGGAGCAATCCGACGTGCTGGCGCGCTACACCGCGTACGAAGCGGAAGTGGCCGACTCCAACGCCGGCGACGACTCCGCCAGCCAGGTCAGCTGCGGTCGCCCGGACTTCAAACTGTTGCTCGGCGAGCAGCAGAGCGATCAGGCCTACGTGAAGCTGAAGATCTGCGACGTGCTCGACACCACGCCCGACGGCGTGATCAGCCTCGATCCGGATTTCGTGCCGACCTACATTCAGGCGCATTCCTCCAGCTATTTGCTGTCGTGCCTGAAAGAAGTGATCAGCATGCTCGGTCACCGGGGCGACACCATCGCCGAGCGCATCCGCTCCAACGGCAAGGTCGGTGGCGCGGAAGTCGGCGACTTCATGATGCTGCAACTGATCAACCGCACCGAGCTGCTTCTGCGTCACTACCTCGGTCTGGAACAGGTTCACCCGGAAGAGTTGTACCGCACGCTGCTGACCATGCTCGGTGATCTGGCGACCTTCTCCAGCGACAGCAAACGCCCGCGTCTGGACAGCCGTTACCAGCACAGCGATCAGGGCGCGAGCTTCCGCAAACTGATGGAAGCGATTCGTCAGGTGCTGTCGATGGTGCTCGAACAGCACGCCATCGAACTGGTCCTGCAAGCGCGTCAGTACGGGATCATCGTCTCGCCGTTGCACGACCACAAACTGCTGGGCTCGGCGTCGTTCGTGCTCGCGGCCAGCGCCAACTGCGATTCCGAAGAACTGCGCCACCGCTTGCCGGCGCACCTCAAGGTCGGCCCGGTGGAGCGCATCCGCCAACTGGTCAACCTGCACCTGCCGGGCATCAAGGTCAAACCGTTGCCGGTGGCCCCACGGCAGATCGCGTTCCACTCCAACAAAACCTATTTCATCCTCGAACTCAGTTCCGAAGACCTGGCACAACTGGAGCGCTCCGGCGGCTTCGCGTTCCACGTGTCCGGCGAATTCGCCGAGCTTGAATTGAAATTCTGGGCCATCAGGAACTGACCGACATGATCAAGGACATGGAACACCATCAGGACGATAAAACCGTCTTGCTCGACCGCCAGGGCCACGGCCCGGCGCAAAGTCCGCTGACCGACTTCGCCGCACCGCCGCGTTTCGAACAACTTGAAGAGCGGATGATCTACGCCGCCCGCCTGCGCCCGGCAGAGACCTTCAACATCAGCCTCAATTCGCTGGTGGCCGCCGGTTCCGACCTGTTGTCGGAAGTGGTTCGCCTCAAGCACAGCGACAGCCGCGAAGACATGTACGCGCTCAACGAGCGCCTGACCGCCGGGCTGAAACTGTTTGAAGTGCGCGCGCTGCACAACGGCGCCGAAAGCAGCCAGGTGATGGCTGCGCGTTACGTGCTCTGCACCGTGGTCGATGAAGCCGTCGTGACCACGCCGTGGGGCAACGAAAGCGAGTGGTCGCAGATGAGCCTGCTCAGCAGCTTCCACAACGAAACCTTCGGTGGCGAGAAGTTCTTCCAGTTGCTGGATCGCCTGTCGAAAAACCCGGTCAAGCACCTGCCAATGCTGGAGCTGATGTACCTGTGCCTGTCCCTCGGTTTCGAAGGCAAGTACCGCGTGCAAGCGCGCGGCATGCTCGAACTCGAAGGCATCCGCGACGCCTTGTACCGGCAGATTCGTCAGCTGCGCGGCGACGTGCCGCGTGAACTGTCGCCGCATTGGGAAGGCTTGAACGACCAGCGTCGCAGCCTGGTGCGCATCGTCCCGGCGTGGATGGTGGTGCTGTTCACCGTGGTCTGCCTGGTGGTGATGTATTCGGGGTTCGCCTGGGTCTTGGGCGAGCAGCGCGACACCGTTCTGCAACCTTATCAGCCGCTGGATTCCGCCGCGGCCCAGCCGCTGTCGCAGCCGTAAACAGGGACGTGTGATGAAAAAGTTTTTCAAGAAAGTCGGCGCCTTCGTGCGCCAGACCTGGGTCTGGACCTTGCTGCTGGTGCTGTTCGTCGCGCTGCTGGTCTGGTTTGTCGGGCCGCTGTTGGCCGTCGATGACTACAAGTTCTGGGAAGGTTCGACCTCCCGCCTGCTGACCATCAGTGTGCTGTTCCTGATCTGGGGCCTGACCATGGTCTTCGTCAGCTGGCGTGCCGGTGTGCGCAAGAAAGCGGTCGAAGAGACTGAGGATGGTCAGGATCGTATCCGCCGTGAAGAGTTGATCGACGAAGAGCAGAAAGAGTTGAAGGAGCGTTTCAAGGACGCCCTGAAAACCCTGAAGACCTCGAGCCTCTATCGCGGCCGAAGCGAGCGCTGGCGCAGCGATTTGCCGTGGTACTTGCTGATCGGCCCGCAAGGCAGCGGCAAGACCAGTCTGCTGGACTTCTCGGGCCTTGAGTTTCCGATCAACAAGATCGACCGCAAACTGACCCGCGACACCCTTGGCACCCGGCATTGCGACTGGTACTTCGCCGACCACGGTGTGCTGATCGACACCGCCGGTCGTTACCTGACCCAGGCGGATGCCGAAGTTGACGGCAGTGCCTGGAGCACTTTGCTCGACCTGCTGCGCAAGCGTCGTCGCAACCGTCCGTTGAACGGCGTGCTGGTGACCATTCCCGTGGAGTTGCTGCTGGGCGCTAACGAGCAGGATCTGGAGACGCTGGCGCGTCAGGTGCGTGCGCGCCTGCAAGACGTGCATCAGAAACTGCACGTCGATGTGCCGATCTATCTGGTCCTCAGCAAGGCTGACCAGTTGCTCGGTTTCGACGAGTTCTTCGACCAACTGACCCGCGAAGAAAGCGATCAGGTGCTCGGCACCAGCTTCCGCAAAGAGCAGAGCGGCACCGACGTCACCGTGCTGCGCGCCGAGTTCGAAGAGCTGCTGCGTCGCCTGAACAGCCAGGTGATCATGCGCATGCACCAGGAGCGCGACACCCAGCGCCGTGGCCGCATCCTCGACTTCCCGCATCAACTGGGGCAGATCGGCGAACGCCTGTGCCTGTTCGTCGACATGGCGTTTACCGGCAACCGTTACCAGCGTGTCAGCCAGTTGCGCGGTTTCTACCTGACCAGCGCACCGCACCTGACCCAGGAAATGGACCAGACCACCGCCGGCATCGGCGCCAATCTGGGGATCAACTCCGGCGTATTGCCGACCCTGCGCAGTGGCCGTTCGCGGTTCATTCACCATTTGCTCAGCCGGGTGATTTTCCCTGAGGCCGATCTGGCCGGTCTGGACAAACGTGAACGCAGCCGCATCCATTGGGGCCAGCGTGCGTTGTACGTCGGCGCCTTGGCGGCGTTGGGCCTGTTCGGCCTGCTGTGGGCGAGCGGTTTCTCGGCCAACTATGAGCGCCTGGAAAACCTGCGCAACCTGGCGCAAACCTGGACGCAACAGCGCTCGGCCCTGACCGCCCGTGATGATTCGATGGCGGTACTGAAGACCCTCGACACCAGCTACGCAGCGACCCAGGTGTTCCCGAAAAAGGGCGACGTGGGTTACCACGAGCGTGGCGGTCTGTATCAGGGCGAAGACGTCAACCCGGTGGTCAAGGCGGCTTACGAGCGCGAGCTCGAAAAGCAATTGCTGCCGAAGGTCGCGACCCTGCTGGAAGGGCAGATCCGCGCCAACATGAAGGACCGCGAACGCCTGCTCAACAGCTTGCGCGCGTACCTGATGCTGAACATGAAAGATCGCCGCGATGCGGTGTGGCTCAAGGATTGGGTCGCGACTGACTGGTCCCTGCGTTACGCCGGCAACACGGCGGTGCAGAACGGTCTGAACACGCACTTCGAGCGCTTGCTCAAGCTTCCGTTTATCTACCCGCTGAACGATCAACTGGTGGCTCAGGCGCGTCAGGTATTGCGCAGCGAGTCGCTGGCCAACGTGGTTTACCGGATGCTGCGCGAGCAGGCCCGAGACCTGCCGGAATACCGTTTGAGCCAACACCTGGGCCCGCAAGGTGCGCTGTTTGTCGGCACCGATTACGTGATCCCGGGCTTCTACACCCAGCAGGGTTATCAGCAGTATTTCTCGGTGCAGGGCAGTGCGCTGGTCACCGATATCCTGCGTGACAACTGGGTGCTGGGCGAAGGTTCAGGCATCAGCGGCATGGACTTGCGTCGCCTGATGGTAGAACTGGAGCAACTGTACTTCCGCGACTACGCCAACTTCTGGAGCGAAGCCGTGGGCCAGGTTGCACTGCCTCCGATCAGCGATTTCAGTGAGGGCGCCGAGCAATTGGCGGGCCTGACCTCGGCCAATTCGCCGGTGCTGCAATTGCTGGTGGAAGTGCGCGAGAACACCCGGTTCCCGGCAGAAGCCGAGGCGGTCGATCAAGCGGCTGATGCCGCAGCAGCACTGGGCGAGCAGAAAGGCAAGTTGGGCAAGCTGGGCAAACTGGCGTCTGCCGCCGCGGACAAAGCTTCGGACATGGCGGCGATCAAAAACCTGCCGGACACCGCGAAGAAATCCCTGCAACGCCGCTTCGAACCGCTGCACCGTTTGCTGGATGACAACAACGGCCCCGCCGCTGATTTGACCCCGGCGCTGACGGCGCTCAACGACCTGCAAATGCAACTGTCGAGCCTCGCCCGCGCCAGTGCGCCGGAGCAGGCCGCGTTCGAAATGGCCAAGACCCGCATGAGCGGCCAGCGTGATGCGCTGAGCAACCTGCGCAGTGCCTCGAACCGTCTGCCGCGCCCGGTCAGTGTGTGGTTCAACGTGCTGGCCGAAGACACCTGGCGTCTGGTGCTCAACGATTCCTACCAGTACCTGAACCAGCGTTATCAAAGCGAGCTGTATAGCTTTTACGGCAAGGCGATCAACAAGCGCTACCCGTTCAGCGCCCACAGCACCAGCGACGTGGCGATCAGCGACTTCCGCGAGTTCTTCAAGGCGCAGGGCATTGCCGATCGCTTCTTTGATACCTACATGCGTCCGTTCGTGAGTGGCGATCCGGGCAACTACCGTCTGCGCAGCATTGACGGTCACAGCATGCCGATCTCCAAGGTCTACCTCGACCAGATGGCCGCCGCACAAGTGATCCGCCAGAGCTTCTTCTCGATCAACCCGGCGGAACCGCAAGTGCAGTTCAAACTGGAGCCGTACACCCTCGACCCGGCCGTCAGCCGTTCCGAGTTCAAGTTCGGCGACAAGACCATCGAGTACCGTCACGGCCCGATTGTGCCGGTGTCCTTCAAATGGCCGACCGATGCTGAGGACGGGCGCACCAGCCTTGTGATGGACAAGATGGCGGGCCGCCCGATCGGCATCGAGAAGAACTCCGGCCCGTGGTCGCTGTTCCGTCTGTTCGACCTGATGCAGACCGAGTACCTCAGCGGTCGTGACGTGCTGGTGCTGAAGGCGGACGTCGGTGGCCTGCGCGCCAACTATTTGCTGACCAGCCAGCGCACGCCGAACCCGTTCGACATGGGCGTGCTGCGCACCTTCCGTATGCCGGTGCAGCTCTGATGCTGGTTGCCAGTTCCTGGCGCAGCGCTGCGCGCACCGATGCCGGCAAGGTTCGGGCGCGCAACGAAGATGCTTTCCTCGACTGTCCGCAGCAGGGGCTGTGGGTGGTCGCGGACGGCATGGGCGGTCATCAGGGCGGCGACGTTGCCAGCCAGTTGATCGTCGCCAGCCTGGCGGAATTGCCGGCGCAGGATGACTTCGACGAACGACTCAAAGGCATTCGCCAGTGCCTGCACTGGCTGAACCGCCGCTTGGGTCAGGAGTTGACCGTCACCGCCGGGCGCCCCGACAGCATCATGGGCAGCACCGTCGTGGCGCTGCTGGTGGAAGGCAATCGCGCGGCCTGCATCTGGGCCGGCGATAGCCGTTGTTACCTGTGGCGCGGCCAGCGTTTGTATCAGCTGTCCAAAGACCATTCGCTGCAACAGCAACTCATCGACGAGCAACAGATGAGCGTCGAAGACGCCAGTGCCCATCCCGCCGCGCATGCCTTGACCCGTGCGGTCGGGGCGGCCGAGCAACTGACGCTGGACGTGCTCGAACTCGAGGTTTACCCCGGCGATGCGTTTCTGTTGTGCAGCGATGGTTTGTACAACGGGCTGAGCAGCGATGCCTTGGGTAGCGCCCTGAGCCTGACCGCGCCGCATGTCGCGCTTGAGCGTCTGTTTGACGGCGCGCTGCGTGGTTCGGCCCGGGACAACCTGACTGCCGTGGTGATCCGCCAATGACCCAACTCATGCCGCCGCTCGACGACCTGCTGATGAGCGAAGAGCAAGCCAATAACCTGACTTACTTTGCGTTTGCCAAGTCGCATCAAGCTGAGCCCGCGTTGGCGCCGACAAGGGCCAGCGTCGGTGAACTGCCGGACGTGCTGGCAGGCCGTTACCGCATCGAGCGCCTGCTCGGTGCCGGCGGCATGGGCGCGGTTTACCGTGCACGGGACTTGCTGAGCGAACAGTTCGGCGATCCCGACCCTTACATCGCGCTGAAAATCCTCAGCGAAGAATTTGCAGAATCGCCGGATGCCAGCGCCTTGCTCTACAGCGAGTTCGCCCTGACCCGACGCCTGCGCCACAACAACGTGCTGCGCCCGCACACCTTTGAAGTGGACACCGATTGCCAGCGCGCCTTCATCACCATGGAACTCATGCGTGGGCTGACCCTGGACAAACTGCTCTGCGAGCGGCCACTCGGCCTGCCGTGGAACGAACTGCGTGACATCGCGCTGCCGCTGCTCGACGCATTGGCTTACGCCCACGCGCGCGGCGTGCTGCACGGCGACATGAAGCCAAGCAACGTGATGCTCAGCGAAGAAGGCGTGCGCCTGTTCGACTTCGGTCTGGGCCAGGCCGAGGAGGGCATCCTCCCAGGCCTGCCACACCTGAGCCGCGACCGCTTCAACGCCTGGACCCCAGGCTATGCCGCACCGGAACTGCTCGAAGGCCAGCCGCTGTCCGCCAGCGCCGACGTCTACGGCGTGGCCTGCGTGCTTTACGAATTGGCGGGCGGCAAACACCCGTTCCGCCGCTTGCCCTCGACCCAGGCCCGTGACGAACACCTGGAACGCGAGCTGCACGCCCCGAAAAATCTACCGAAACACTGCTGGCCAGCCCTGCGAACGGCGCTGGCATTCGATGCGGCCGATCGAACGATCACCGCCGCACAACTGCGTGACGCCATGGGCGCCACTTTGTCTTTGCTGCAACGTCTGCGACTTCGGGCGTAACGGATGACTACCGAACAGGGAGCAAGCAATGTTCAACCCAGCTAACGAAACGCACTTCAGCCTGACTGTCGAAGACTACGTCGGCGACCTGCAAGTGCTGTCGTTCACCGGCACCGAAGGCATCAGCCAGCCGTATCGCTTCGACCTCGAACTGGTCAGCGAAAACCCCGATCTGGACCTGGAAAAACTCCTGCACAAGCAAGCGTTCCTCGCGTTTGATCCGCAGGGTTCCGGCATCCACGGCCAGATCTACCGCGTTGCCCAAGGCGATGCCGGCAAGCGCCTGACCCGCTACAAAGTCTCCCTGGTGCCGCACCTGCAATACCTGCATCACCGCACCAACCAGCGCATCTACCAGCAGATGTCCGCGCCGAAAATCATCGCGCTGATCCTCGAAGAACACGGTATCAAGGGCAACGCCTACAACTTCCAGCTCAGCCAGCCATGCCCGGACCGTGACTACTGCGTGCAGTACGACGAAACCGACCTGCACTTCGTCCAGCGCCTGTGCGAAGAAGAAGGCATTCACTACCACTTCCAGCACAGCGAAAAAGCTCACCTGCTGGTGTTCGGCGACGACCAGACCGTATTCCCCAAACTCGGCCAGCCAACCGCGTACGTGCAAGGCAGCGGCATGGTCGCCGACGAACCGGTGATCAAAGGCTTCAAACTGCGCCTGGAAACCCGCACCAGTCGCACCACGCGCCGCGACTACGACTTCGAAAAACCACGCCTGCAACTCGAAGCTGCCTACAAGCCCGATGTTCAGAGTGACGAGCCAGACCTCGAAGATTACGACTACCCCGGCCGCTTCCTCGACCGCGCGCGCGGCAAATTCCTCAGCCAGCGCATCCTCGAACGCCACCGCGCCGACTACCAGCAAGCCGAAGGTCACGGTGATCAAACCCGCTTGATCAGCGGCCACTTCCTGGAAATGTCCGACCACCCACGCACCGAGTGGAACGACCTCTGGCTGCTCACCGAAATCGTCCACGAAGGCAAACAGCCGCAAGTCCTCGAAGAGTCCGTGACCAGCGACACCACCGACAACAAAGACGACTTCCACCAGGGCTACCGCAACCGCTTCCTCGCCACCCCATGGGCCGTGTTCTACCGCCCGGCGCTGGAACACCCCAAGCCCCGCGTACTCGGCAGCCAGACCGCCAAAGTCACCGGCCCCGCTGGCGAAGAAATCCACTGCGACCAATACGGCCGCATCAAAGTGCAATTCCACTGGGACCGCGAAGGCCAGGCCGACGACAAAACCAGCTGCTGGATGCGCGTCTCCTCAAGCTGGGCCGGCGACCGCTACGGCGCAATCGTCATCCCGCGCATCGGCATGGAAGTGCTCGTCACCTTCCTCGAAGGCGACCCCGACCAACCGTTGGTGACTGGTTGCCTGTACCACAAGGAAAACCAGGTTCCCTACGACCTGCCCGCCAACAAAACCCGCACGGTGTTCAAAACCCTCAGCTCACCGGGTGGTGGCGGGTACAACGAACTGCGGATAGAAGACAAAAAAGGCGCGGAGCAAATCTTCATCCATGCCCAGCGGGATTGGGATGAAAACATCGAGCACGACCAGAAGATTCGCGTCGGGAATGAACGGCACGACACGGTGGTGAAGAACACCTACACCGAGCTGAAGGCTGAAGAGCATCGCACCACGATTGCTGATCGCAAGGTTGAGACGCGGGTGGATGATCACCTGACGGTTGGGCAGAACCAGCATGTCAAACTCGGCACCGCGCAACTGACCAGCGCCGGGAAAGAGATACACCTGAAGGCTGGGGCGAAGATTGTTATCGAGGCCGGCTCGGAACTGACCATCAAGGGCGGTGGCAGCTTCATCAAACTGGATGCCGGCGGCGTGACCGTGGTCGGACCGATCGTGAAGATCAATGCCGGCGGCTCGGCAGGCTCGGGGACCGGGATCGGCATCAAACCGCCGATACTGCCGGGCGCAGCGGACAAGGACATCGCCGGCGCAGTGCCGCCTCAGGCTTTCGGCAACGCACCGATGGCGCCGCCCCCGGTTTGCAAGGAATGCCTGGCCCGGGCCAAACGTAACGCCCAGGCCCTGGCCGCACGATAAAGGACGACTTCATGTACACAAGCAACGTGCACTGGCTGGATGAGTTATGGGTCAACGCCCTGCAACTGAAACAGTCGCACCTCGACCTGTTGATCGACGCCACCAGCCTCGACTACCCGCTGCTGCAAGAACTGGCGGAGCAGCCCGACGGGCCAAAACTGTCCAAGCTGTTTGAAAACACCCCGGAAGTCGCCATCGCCGATTTCGGCCCGCTGCTGCTGCGCGTCGACTCGGCCCAACGCGCCTGGATGAAAACCTTCATCAGCGCCGTCGACTGCAACAAACACGTCGTCGCCCTGTTCAGCCCTTGGGCGTTCGATGCGCTGGCCGAACACCTGCGCGGCTACACCCAGGCAAAATGGAACCAGGGCCGCTCCGAAGGCGTGCTGCGCTACTACGATCCGCGCATGCTGCTGCCCGTCGCGGAAACCCTGACCCCGGTACAAAGCAACGCCTTCCACGCCGCCGTCATCTCCTGGCACTGGCTCGACCGCGACCAACACCCACAAAGCCTGCCCGGCAACTACGTCCGCCACGCCCCCACACCGGCCAACGGCCCCGTCATGTTCGACCACCCACAAGTCGCCAATCTGCTCGCCTGGACCGAAGCCGACGCCTACCGCGTCGACCGCTGCGCCGTGCCGCAAAACTACGGCTTGAGCCGTAATGAGGGGCTTATTCGCCATTTGTATCGCAGCCAGATCGCGGCGAATCAGAAGGGGTTGAAGGAACCGGAAGAGCGGGAACCGTTTATTGAACAGTGGCTGGTGGAGAATTCGCCGTTTGTGATTGATGAGCCGCCGAAGGCGTTGATTTGATGGAGGGGCTTGCTCGTGGGCTGGGGGGGATGAGTTCTTCCTGGCGGGTTCGTGGGTGGGTGTTAGGGGGTGTGGTGATGTTGAGTGGTTGCAGCAGTGCTCCATCGAAAATGCTGGCGGCACCGGTGACTGGATACAACCATACTTCTTCTGCCATCAATCGCTTTACTGTGAATGGTGCAAGTGGTGCAAACGTAGGGCCTCATCAGGGCGGTGGTAGCGAAGTTTGTTGTGGGGCTGTGCCAAGAGCATGGACTCCAGGTTTGAGAGCTATTGTTGAATGGGAGAAAGACCCTAATGCAAGACCTTCTGCCAAATGGCCACCAATTGGTACGGACGCTTACCGTGCAGAATATAAAAAGCATGCGGTGCAATATACCCAGCATTCAGTAACTGTCGATATTCCAAAATACGAAACGGCGGGTGCTTTGAAGGTGCATTTTCTTCCATGTGATCAAGTTCGCGTGTCAGCTGACAACATTAAACGCGGAGATCCAGCCTATCCGTATAACTTTTCAATGAATATGGAGGAGCCTAAGGTATGTCAATAATGAATGATGTAGTTAAAGAAGTACGCTTGTTTGCGACTGCTATGCAAGACGTTTTTGTGCGGAAACTTCGCTTGGGGCTAAGAAGAATCAGTTCCAATATTGTGGCGCGATCATTAGTTCTTGTATTCAGCATGTTCGGTGTAAGCGCTTGCAATGCTGGCCCTGAAATGGTGTCTGCACCGATTACTGGTTATAACCACACCTCCGCGGAAATTATACGGTTTAGTATTAATGGTGCGGGTGGTCCCCGGATTCCACCAAATGCTGGTGGAGGAGCTGAAGTTTGCTGTGGCGCACTCCCTCTTCAGTGGAATCCGGGAGTTAGAGCAATCATTGAGTGGGACAAAGACCCAAATCCATACGGCCCCATTAAGCGTGACCAATACGGACAAATTCTAAAAGAGGCATTGGTTCGTCACTCCGCTGGTTATTCTCACCATACAGCAACGGTTGAAATTCCGAAGTATGCCGAGCAACTTTGTGCCTTGCAAGTTCACTTCCTACCCTGCGATCAAGTAAAAGTATCCACGACTTGTTTTACTCCAGAAAACCCAAATTATCCAGACAAGGCGTACTTTAAAGTTAAGGAGCCGGCCACATGTTCGAATCATTAATGGGGCCGGACGCCCCTTCGCCGGATAGTGCGTTAGTTGCTCCGAGTTTTCCTCTTGCGCGTCGACTGCCAAATGATCCAGGTCAGCTAACCAAGAATATACAATTGCAAAAAAAAGACGAGCGTGCATTTGGTAGTCAGCAACGTAAGCTCATTCAAGCCAAGGGGGGAGCGGATAGTGGTACGCCCTGCTGTAAAACGCTGCATATCACATTAGCTTTCGATGGTACCAATAACAACGATCAGGCGGACGGAGCGTCAACACCTAATTCACGGAGTAACATTGCGCGTCTTTTTCATGCCAGTTTGGGGGCACTGCCCGATATGGTACGAGAAGGGTTTGTGAAATATTACTGTCCTGGGGTTGGTACGGTATTTCCGGATGTTGAAGAGTTTGTCCCTGATAACAGTGGATTAGTTGGTGCGAGTGGTGGCGAAAATCGTATTAATTGGGCACTTACGAGATTGCTTGATGCGTTAAAGCAAAGTGTGGGAGATGGGAGGCTGCCGATCGATATAACCAAACGAATGCTAAAAGACATGGCGACGAATGGTTACGCAAATACCTTCGGCTTAGGTTTATTCGAAAGCGGAGAAAAGAAACGCGAAACAACGTTGCGAAAACCAATTCAGGATCTTCAGGATAAACTGAAAAAGCGAGATGACTCTGGAGAGAAACCGCATATTTTAGCTATGCGACTTTATGTTTACGGGTTTTCCCGAGGGGCTGCTGAAGCCCGAACTTTTGTCAATTGGTTACAGACGCTCGTTCGTTGCGAAAATGAAAACGGTGCCGTTGAGTACCGATTTGCGGGACTACCAATATCGATCAACTTTCTAGGTGTTTTTGACACCGTCGCCGCAGTTGGACTTGCCGACAGTGTTCCATTTGCAGCAGGGCATATGGACTGGGCTGATGGCACTATGCGCCTTCCCGACGAAGCAGAATCCCTTTCTCAGAGCACAGCGCTACCTGATGATTGTACTTATCTAAAACGCTGCGTTCATTTGGTTTCTGGCCATGAGCAGCGAGCAAGCTTTCCATTGGATTCAATACGCCGCCGCCCAAAATCAGCAGACGGCAGTCGTGATAAAAGTAAAGCTTCAAGTTATCGACAAGGAACAGTTGAGTACATATATCCTGGGGTTCATTCGGACGTAGGTGGCGGGTACTCTCCAAATGACCAAGGGAAGGCAACCGCTGGGTCAGACCATGTCTTATCCCAAATTGCTTTGCAGCACATGTACGCCGAAGCGTTCATGGCGGGCGCTCCACTGCTAGTTCCAGGGCCCGCGGTGCAAGAAGGGGTTCATGACCAATGGAGAATGATGGCAACAGAACTTGAGGGTGAGTTTTTAATCTCCGAAACGCTCATCAAACGCTTCAACGCATGGCAAGCACAAGGCCAAAGTGGTCCGCTAGAGGACATGATGAAACGTGAGCACGCTCTGATCACTGGATGGCGAATTGATCGGTATGCTGGCGGTGTAGAAAAACAATCATTTTTTAAAAATGCCGCTCCGGATATGCCACAGGCCAAGATTGATGCTTGGGAGGACCTGGAAAAGCGCCACAACGCTGAAACTACTGCGGCTGCACAGGGCAAGCCAGCGCCAACATACACAGAGGAACAGGAAAAAGAGCACCAGCTGAATATTCAAATTGTCGGCAAGGACAAGTATGAAAATGCGCGCTGGGAAAAAGTGTTCGAACCACCGCTAGACCACCGGCAGTTGCTCGGCGCCGCAGCGGAATTCCGTCATGACTATCGAAGAGAGTGGGGCTTGGTCGGTGACGGTCATACGAGTGTGGCTGTGATCGATATGTTGCTTGGCGGTACGGTGTATCTGATCAACGAAGAAGACGAAGCCGAGGAGTATGCGTACCTTTACAAAGAAGGGACGGCTCGTTACGAAAAAATGTTCAGTTCACCGAACAAACCGAGAACAGGTCAGGAAGACCTCGTAGCGCTCTTTGATGATCAGGTTCACGACTCTCGTGCTTGGTTTATGAACACTTCCGGGATTGTGCCCCGCGAACCGTTTACGGACTACTTCCGAATTCGTCTGGTGCATTTCGATAATGAGTCGAACAAGCAATTGTCTCTGCTAGCCACAGCGGGTCGAGTGATTGGACTGGGTATTGCTGTTGCCAGTGTCGGCCTGAGCATCAAGAAAAAAGACCCTCGCATGCTGTTGGGGCTCTTTTTGCCGTCGTTAGCACTTCCAGTGCTCAGCGGCAAAGTAGGTGTGGGTATTTCGGAGTTGCCGCAAATCAGTGCCTTCGATCCGCTGACCGGGATTGCACTGCCAATGCTGGATAGCCTCGACTCGTTACGAACGTTCACTAAAGAGCCGGGAGACTTGGTGGCAAAAGTCGCAGCCTTGCCACCGCTGAAACCATTGACCGAAGCCACCGCGAACACCCCGGCGCTGCAGAAAATCCTGGTAGCCCATCAGGCGCTTGAAGCAGTCGAAGCTGCTCGCAAGAAAGACGTGGGTGCATTGGCCGGTATGCTGGCGAATTCGGCGAACGAAGAGGACAAGCCCGGTGGCTGGCTCGACTTGGTGGCTGATCAGGCCAGTAACTTGAAGTCGTCTGAAAAGAACGTGTAGCTGTACAAAGATAAGGGCGGCTCTGGTGAGCCGCCCTTTTAGTTTGGTTCCCAATTACCCTGGCAAAGCCTATTTTGAAGTGAAGTAACCAAAGGTCTGCCCGGGTTCCTGAGCCAGAAAAGAACACGGCCCCGATTGTTGGCAACATCAATCGGGGCCGTTTTTGTTTGCTTGGTTAGCCAGTTCAGCTTCACGCCTTGGCGCGATGCTCTTCCGGGGTCGACGAATCAATGTGGTCCAGCGCTCGCTCCACCAACAGATGCACGCCGTCCGCCATTCTGCTGAGGGCCAGGGCGACTGAGCGGCGGGAGCCTTCTACACCGTCGGCCAGGTCGGCGGCGATGGCGCTGATGGACAGCAGGTCTTCGGAGGCATTGGCCAGGAGGGTTTCGGTGTGGAGGTCGGGAGCAACGATGAAGAGCGCACCCTTGCGGGATTTCGATGGTTTATCCGGTGCTGTGCCGAAGTGATGGTCGAGGGCGCGCTCGGCGGCTTCGTGGAGTTTTTTGGAATCCAAGGATTCGTAGGGGGAGGTTGCTTCGTGTTCTGGAGGATTGGGTGTTGGCTTGATCATGGATGCAGCTCCTGGAATTAAGAGACCGACACCGTTTCGCTTTGCACTTCGAAAGAGGTGGCAGCTGTGCGTTGGTGTGCAAGACCGATCCAGGAACCGGCAGACCCGAAGATCTCCGACGCACAGCCGCCATAACGACCCGCGAGCATAGGAAAACACTCGACGAATAGCCATAAGCAATTGCGCACCTGGGTTCGGACTTGCACGTCCGTATCACCGATTTTGCGGCGATGGAGAGAGACTATCGGTGAAGCCTATCCCTGCCTAGTTCATGAACAACGCCGCATGTTGAAGGAAATATCCGATAGCCCCGAGCGTAGAAAGACCAAAAAACCTCGGCTTTTAAACAACTGCGTTTCGTCAATGACTTGGTAGTCATCAGCGTCAAAAACTACGGCATCTTCTTCTAACACTGCACAATAGTGGCGTTCTCGCTCGAAGCCGCTACACTGCGCCGGCCGTTCATTTTTCTCTTGAGGCTGTGCGCATGAAATTTCGTTTTCTTCTGTGGATGCTGGGTTTGTTGATGGGTAAGGCCAGTCGGACTAATCCTGCGTTTCAGCAGCAGTTGGGTGACAAGGAATTGGTGTTCCAGCTACAGACCCTGGACGGGAAAGTGGCGCGGCATTTCTTTGTGAAGGATCAGCGCATTACCAGTAAGTCGGGCGTGTATGCCGAGCCGGCGTTTGCGATTGCGTTTAAAGATGCGGCGTATGGCTTTGCCACGATGCAGGCGAAGAACAAGCAGTTGGCGTTTATGACGGGGATTCAGGACAAGTCGATTCAGATCAAGGGCAACCCGGCGTTGGTGATCTGGTTTCAGGGGTTGACCAAGTATTTGAAGCCGCGCAAGGCGAAGGCTGCCGCTAAGGTTTGAGGTGGTCAGTTAGACCGAGTTGGATTCTTCGCGGGCAAGCCTCGCTCCTACAGGGTTTTGGTGATCCCTTGTAGGAGCGAGGCTTGCCCGCGAAGCTTTTAGGCTTGGGTGAATTGCGAGGCGAGTTCGCGCAGCAGGACTTCGGCTTCGAGGACTTTACTGACGACGTCGTTGGCTTTGTCGCGGGTCAGGCCGACGCGTTCCAGCAGGGCGTCGGGGATGTCTTCATCCGGGCCGGAGCCGATGCCGCGGCTACGCAGCAGGCGCACGGACAGGCACACGAGGTTTGGATATTCAGCGTAGGCGCCGTCGTAGCTTGGGTCGTGCTGGAAGCGCAGCGCGGTGGCCAACTCATCGGGCATGTCCCAGTAGCGCATCAGCCATGAGCCGATCTGTTCGCGGCTGATGCCGAGCAGGTGTTGCTCGACGTAGCTGTGGCACAGGTGCGGGTTGACCTCCAGGTGGCGGCAGATCAGCGAGAAGTGCGGCGGGAACACGTGGGCCAGCAGCAAGTAGCCGAAGTTGTGCAGCAGGCCGGCGAGGTAGGTCAGGCCGGCTTCCGGGCGCTGGGCGCGCGGCATGGCGCGGGTCAGGCCTTCGATGACGGCGGCGGTGTAGATCGATTGCTGCCAGTACGGCGTGGTGTGTTGCGGGTGGTCTTTGGGCAGGCTGAGGGTTTTGCCCAGGGCCAGGCCCAGTGCCAGGTTGATCACCAGGTCGAAACCCAGCACGCGGACGATGGCGTCTTCAACTGAACGAATCTTACCCGGCGAGGCGTAGTACGGCGACGCCGCCCAGCTCACGACTTGTGCGGCCAGGGCCGGGTCGGTTTCGACCACGCCGGTGATGTCGTCGATGGTGGCGTTGGGGTCGACGCGCAGTTTGATGATTTTCTGGGCGGTCTCGGCCAGCGGCGGAATTTCGATGGTGGCTTCCAGGCGTTGCTGGATGCGTCGCGCGGTGAACGCTTGAACGGCCTGGGTGATTTCCTCGCGGTCATCGTCGGGGCGGTCGAGGTTCGGGCGGATGCTGCTCACGTTCTCGCCAAAGTTGGCGGCGCTGGCCTTGGTCAGCATGGTCTTGAAGGCTTCGCTGGTGATTTCCAGCAGCACGCCCGGCTCGCCCGAGTTGATCAGCAACTTCGGTTCGCGCAGCAGGCTTTCTTCGTACAGGCAGGGCGAGCTGGTCAGCGCCGGCAGGCCGGGCAGCAGGCTCAGGTTGTGTTTGCCGAGCATCTTTTCCAGGCGCTCGGTCGACACGGCGGCGAGGCGGCGGCCGGTCAGTTCGGCGAGGCGGTTGAGGTCGAGCAACTGGCTTTGCGGGAACAGCACCATCAGCGCGCCCACGGCGTCGTCGAGCAACACCGCTTGCACTTTGCGCGAGGCGTTCAGGCCGTGGTGGTCGAGGACTTCTTCGTAGGCGATGCCCAGTTTGGCGAGCAGCAGCCGAATAACAGACGGAGCGTGCGGGGTTTCGGGGACGAGGGCAGCTTCAGTCATGGTCTGTATCCGTATTCAAACAATTGCAGGAGTATAACCAGCTTGTTTAAGGGCAGGGTCCAGAAACTGCGACGGTGCTCACACTTGGCCGTATTGCTGCCCGTGGCGCAGCCAGCGGTCGAGCAGCGGGCTGACGTGATCCGGCCAGCGCTCCAGCAATGCCTGGGCGGCATCGCGCACGGCGGGTAGCAGATCGGCGTCACGCATCAGGTCCGCGACCTTGAATTGCAGCAGACCGGTCTGCCGCGTGCCGAGCATTTCGCCGGGGCCGCGCAGTTCCAGGTCTTTCTCGGCGATGACAAAACCGTCGTTGGTTTCGCGCATGATGCCCAGGCGCTGACGGCCGATCTGTGACAGCGGGGGATGGTAGAGCAGCACGCAATGGCTGGCGGCGCTGCCTCGACCGACGCGGCCACGCAATTGGTGCAACTGCGCGAGGCCGAGGCGTTCGGGGTTTTCGATGATCATCAGGCTGGCGTTCGGCACGTCGACGCCGACTTCGATCACGGTGGTGGCGACCAGCAGTTGCAGGTTGCCGGCCTTGAATTCGGCCATCACGGCGGCTTTTTCCACGGGCTTCATGCGGCCGTGAATCAACCCGACCTTCAACTCGCCGAGGGCGGCGGTGAGGTCCTCAAAGGTGGTTTCCGCCGCTTGGCAGGTCAGCTCTTCCGACTCTTCGATCAGCGTGCACACCCAATAGGCCTGACGCCCTTCGGCGCAGGCACCGCGCACCCGCTCGATGACTTCGACGCGCCGGGTGTCGGTGACCAACACGGTGTTGACCGGGGTTCGGCCGGGCGGCAGTTCGTCGAGGATCGAGGTGTCGAGGTCGGCGTAGGCGCTCATCGCCAGTGTGCGTGGGATCGGCGTGGCGGTCATGATTAGTTGATGCGGGCACATGCGCCCGCCGACGCCTTTCTGCCGCAGCGCCAGGCGCTGTTGCACGCCAAAGCGGTGCTGTTCGTCGATGATCACCAGCGCGAGGTTCTTGAACTGCACTTCGTCCTGGAACAGCGCGTGGGTGCCGACCACCATCGGCGTGCCGCTGGCGATCTGCTCCAGCGCGGCCACGCGGTTCTTGCCTTTGAGCTTGCCGGCCAGCCACGCGACTTCAATGCCCAGCGGTTCGAGCCAGCGCTTGAAGGTGATGAAGTGCTGCTCGGCGAGAATCTCGGTCGGCGCCATCAACGCCACTTGGTAACCGGCTTCCAGCGCTTGCAGCGCGGCAAGGGCGGCGACCACGGTTTTGCCCGCGCCGACGTCGCCCTGAATCAAGCGCAGCATCGGTTCGTGCTGGCTGAGGTCGTAGGCGATTTCGTTGCCGACGCGTTGTTGGGCGCCGGTTGGATTGAAGCCGAGATTGGCCAGGTATTGGGCCGGCAATCGGGTGGCTTTCGGCATCGCCGGCGCGCGCAGGGAACGCATGCTTTCGCGCAGACGCTGCTGGGACAGTTGATGGGTCAGCAGTTCTTCAAAGGCCAGACGATGCTGCGCCCAATGATGGCCGAGGGCGAGTTCGTCGACGTCGGCATCGGCCGGCGGGTGATGCAGGTAACGAATCGCGTCGGCCAGCGGCGCCAGTTGATAGTCCCGCGCCAGTTCGTTCGGCAACCAATCCGGCAGGCTGGTCGGGCCGAGCATCGTCAGGGTTTGCATGCAGAGCTGGCGCAAGCGTTGCTGGGTCAGGCCTTCGGTGAGCGGGTACACCGGCGTCAGGGTTTCATCCACGGGCGGCGGCTCGTCGCCGGTGAGGGCGCGGTATTCCGGGTGGTAGATCTCCAGCCCCGACGCACCGGGCCGCGCTTCGCCGTAGCAGCGAATCCGCGTGCCGCGTTTGAGGCCTTCTTTCTGGGCGTTGCTGAAATGGTAGAAGCGCAGGCTGAGCCCGCCGGTGCCGTCCTGCAAGCGCACGACCAGGCTACGGCGCCGGCCCATGACCACATCGGCGCCGCTGACGGTGCCTTCGATCACGGCATCCTGTCCCGGTCGCAGGTGGCCGATCGGGACTACGCGAGTGCGGTCCTGATAACGCAGCGGTAGGTGAAACAGCACGTCCTGGAGATTCTCCAGGCCGACCTTGGCCAGTTTCTCGGCCATGGCCTCGCCGACACCCTTGAGTGCCGTGACCGACACTTGCGACAACTCGGTCATGACAGCAACTTAAGCCGCAGCCACCGGCGCGGGCGGCTTGGCCACCGAGCACAGGCGAATGGAGTCAGCGAGGATCTCAATGGCCTTCGGACGCGGGAAGCTCGCGCGCCAGGCGATGGCCACGGTGCGGAACGGCACCGGTGCGGTCAGTGGGCGCACTTCGATCACGCCGGGGGCGTAGTGATGGCTGTCCACGGCCGACAGCGGCAGGATCGAAATCCCGAGCCCCGAGGCGACCATGTGGCGAATGGTTTCCAGCGAGCTGGATTCCACCGTGGTGTGCTTGGCGCCGTCGTTGCCTTTGGTCAGCGTCGGGCAGGCTTCCAGCACTTGATCACGGAAGCAGTGGCCCTCGCCGAGCAGCAGCAGGCTCTTGTCGTTGAGCAGGGCGGCGTCGATGGATTCTTTTTGTGTCCACGGGTGCTGGGCCGGCATCAGGACGTAGAACGGCTCGTCGTAGAGCTGCAGGGTCAGGACGTCGGCTTCGTTGAACGGCAGGGCGATGATGATCGCGTCGAGCTCGCCGTTGCGCAGTTTGTCGCGCAGCACGTGGGTGAAGTTTTCTTCGATGTACAACGGCATCTGCGGGGCGACCCGGTGCAGTTGCGGAATCAGGTGTGGAAACAGGTACGGGCCGACGGTGTAGATGGCGCCGACTTTCAGCGGGGCGGTCAGCTGGTTCTTGCCGGCCTGGGCCAGTTCGCGGATGCCTTGGGCCTGTTCCAGGACTTTTTGGGCCTGGGCCACGATGCCTTCGCCGACCGGGGTCAGGCGCACGGCGCTCTTGCTGCGCTCGAAAATCAGCACACCGAGTTCGTCTTCAAGCTTTTTCACGCCCACCGACAGGGTCGGCTGGCTGACGTGGCAACGCTCGGCCGCGTGGCCGAAGTGCTGCTCTTGGGCGAGGGTAACGATGTAGCGTAATTCTGTAAGAGTCATAGCGAGCGTCCATGAAGTTGCGGGCCAAGCATACCGGCTGCAATCGATAGACGCACGTTATCAGAGAGAGTGTGTCGAGTGACACCGGGTAATGCCGGTTTGCCGCTGGCGGATATGCAAAAGGCACCTTTCGGGTGCCTTTTACAAATCTTGTTACCGCCGCAGAATCTGTAGGAGCGAAGCTTGCTCGCGAAAGCGGTTTGTCATTCACGAATGATTCGTTTGACCTACCGCTTTCGCGAGCAAGCTTCGCTCCTACAGGGTTCTCTTTAGCGGCGGCGTTCCAGCGAGTAAACAAACGGTGCAACAATTTCGATGGAGCCGTTGTTTAGCATGTCGGCCGGTGGCTTGGGCAGCGGTTGGGCACGCTTGATCATTTCCAGGGTGGCCCGGTCCAGGTCGGCGTTGCCGGAGCGGCCCACCAATTCGAACGACAACACGTTACCTTCGCCGTCCACCACGAAGCGCAGACGGTTCAAACCTTCCTTGCCCCGCGCCTGTGCACTGGCCGGGTACTTTTTGTACTTGGCCAGGTGCGCCAGCAGGGTGCCTTGCCAACTGGCCTTGGCCGCTTGCTGCGCAGGTGATGGGCCTGGTGCCGGTTGAGCGGATTTCTCCGTCGGCGCCTGGGTCGGTTGCGCTTCGCTCGGTTTTTCCTCGGACGGTTTTTCCTTCGGCGGCTCCGGCTTTTTCTCCACAGGCTTGGGCGGTTGAGGCTTGGGCTTGGGTTTGACCGGCTTCGGTACGGTGATTTCTGCCTTCGGCACTTCGGCCAGTTTCGGGATCGGCAGTTCTTCCACCGGAGCAGGTGGTTGTGGCGGCGTTATCACCTTCGGCGGTGCCGGAGGAGGTGGTGCCGGAACCGGCGCCAACTCGACCATCATCGCCTGCGGCGGCAGCTCGATAGGTGGGCGCGACGTCCAGTTCAGCGCCAGCGCAATGGCCAGCGCATGGACGCCCAGCACCACGGCCAGGCTACCGCCGTAACGCGTCAGCTTATGGCGCGTCGTGATCATTTCTTCACTGCCGTCTCGAGTCCGACCAGACCGACCTTCAGGTAGCCGGCAGCGCGCAGGTTGTCCATCACGCTCATCAGGTCGCCGTAGTCCACGCCTTTATCGGCCTGGAAGAAGATCGTCGTGTCTTTCTTGCCCTGGGTCTTGGCGTCGAGCGTGGCGCCGAGTGCTTCGGCTTTCACTTCGTCTTCGCCGAGGAACAGGCGCTGGTCAGCCTTGACGCTGAGGAACACCGGTTTCTCTGGCCGCGGCGCCGGCTTGGCGCTGGAGGCAGGCAAGTCGACCTTGATGTCCACGGTGGCCAACGGAGCGGCCACCATGAAGATGATCAACAGCACCAGCATCACGTCGATGAACGGCGTGACGTTGATTTCGTGGTTCTCGGCCAGATCGTCGTCTGCGCCTTCTTTCAAATGCAGGCCCATGGCCGATTACCCCACTTTCACCATGTGCGGTTGCGAGCTGCGCTCAGGCTGGTGGTCGAGGTCGCGGCTGACCAGCAACAGGACTTCTGCCGAGGCGTCGGACACTTGCGCCTTGTAACCGGCGATGGAGCGGGCGAACACGTTGTAGATCACAACGGCTGGAATCGCGGCCACCAGGCCCAGCGCGGTGGCCAACAGGGCTTCGGCGATGCCGGGAGCCACGACGGCGAGGTTGGTGGTTTGGGTTTTGGCGATGCCGATGAAGCTGTTCATGATGCCCCACACGGTGCCGAATAGGCCCACGAACGGCGCGGTGGAGCCGATGGTGGCGAGGACGCCGGTGCCGCTGCTCATGTTGCGACCGCAGGCTGCGACCAGGCGTTCAAGACGGAAGGCGACGCGTTCCTTGATGCCTTCTTTCTCTCGGCTGTTGGTCGACAGGTGCATCTCTTCCAGCGCATCGTGCACCAACAGGTTGGCGAGGGTGCCGGGCTTGGCTGCCGTTACACTGGCTTCCTTGAGGGTGGCCGCTTTCTTCAGGTGGACGATTTCAGTGCGCAGACGACGCTTGGCGCCCATCAGCTCGAAGCCCTTGGCGATCCAGATGGTCCAGGTGATGATCGATGCGATGGCGAGGCCGATCATCACGATTTTCACGATGATGTCGGCGTTCTGGTACATGCCCCACGGCGACAGGTCATGGGCCATGCCCAGGCTGTTGTCGGCTTCGAGGACTTGCGGCGCGTCTTCACCAGCGGCGTCTACGGCCAGGGCCGGATCGGTGGCAACCGGTGCTGCGTGTTCGGCAGAGTGCTCGGCGGGAGCGGGCGCAGTGGCAGCGGCTGGGGTGGCCGGGGCTTGTGCGTCAGCGAAGGCGGCGGTTGGCGCCAGCATCAGGCTGAGCAACAGGGCGGCCACCGCGCTCCAGGCGCGAGGTCGATTGGTTGGCGAAGCGAGGAGTTGATTGCGTGTCATGCTGGCCGGACCTGAGAGGAAAAGACGGTAAATGTTCTTCCAGGCCTCGAAGGCCGAGAACAAAAGTGGCGGGCATTATTGCAAGTAATTCTTGTTAACAGAAGTAATAGAGTATCTTTTTTTCCTTCATTGCTAGCCGCTCGTCCATTGCCGGCGCTAGTCTGTGGCTTTCCGATAGGAGTTTTTTGATGTCCGCGCCCTCTGTTTTGATCGCCGGCTGCGGTGATGTCGGCAGTCGTCTGGCTACACAATTGCTCGCTTGCGGGTGGGAGGTCCATGGCCTGCGCCGTGACGTCTCGCGTCTGCCCGAGGGGGTGATTGGCGTTGCCGGCGACTTGTTCAACAAGGATTGCCCGCAAACCTGGCCGGTCGGTGCGGTGGACTACCTGGTGTATTGCGCGGCAGCCACCGTTCACGATGAAGCCGGTTACCGCGCCGCTTATGTCGAGGGCTTGCAGCATGTGATCGAGTGGCTGGACGACTACGGGCAGGTGCCCAATCGCCTGCTGTTCGTTTCCAGTAGCAGCGTTTACGGCCAGCAGGACGGCGAGTGGGTCGACGAAATGTCGCCGACCATCGCTGCCGGCTATTCAGGCCGACTGATGCTGGAGGCGGAACAAGTGGCACTCAATAGTGGCATTCCGGCAAGCATCGTGCGTTTGACCGGCATCTACGGCCCGGGCCGCGAATGGCTGCTGACGCAGGTTCGTCGCGGATATCGCGTGGCGATTGATCCGCCGTTGTATGGCAATCGGATTCACGTGGATGACGCGGCTGGCTTGTTGGCGTTTCTGCTTGAGGCGGATCGGCGCGGTGTGGCGTTGGATGACGTTTATATCGGCGTCGACGACGCGCCTGCACCGCTGGCCGAAGTGGTGGACTGGTTGCGTGAATATCTGGGCGTGACCGAATGGGCTGACGATGCGAGTGTGCGGCGCACGGGCAGCAAGCAGTGCAGCAATGCGCGGGTGAAGGCCTTGGGTTGGGTGCCGAAGTACCCGAGCTATCGCGAAGGTTATGCCGCCATTCTCGAAGGCCGCTGCTGATTTCGAGGCCCCACATACAACTGTAGGAGCCGGCTTGCTGGCGATAGCGGTGTTTCAGGCAACATTAATGTTGAATGTCACGACGCTATCGCCAGCAAGCCGGCTCCTACAGTTGGTTTTGCGTGGGGCTTGCGGGTTACTGCTTTTCCAGCAACCACTTGCGATCACCCGGCGTGAACTGCGGCATTTCGTCTGCCTGCGCGGTGTTCACAGCCTGGAGGATCTCCAGTTCCTTGCCCTTGCGCGCAAAGATCCAGGTGTTGCCCTGGCCCTTGAGTTGCAACCACATGTTGTCGTTGCCGCCGCTCATCGACGCGCAATCGCCCGCCAGGCACAGCGCGTAGCGATCCGCACCCGGCAAACCGGTTACCTGGCCGTCGGCCTGGAACTGCACGGAGCTGCCTTCGCCAGGACCGCTGACGACTTTCCAGCTGCCGCCCATGTAGGCTGAATACAGCGCACGTTCGAAGCTCGCGCCAATCGGCGCGCCATCCGGCACCGGGATCAGCGCGCGGTCGAAGACCTGTGCGGGTTCGTTGTCGCTGGCGACTTGGGCCAGTTGCTTGCCATCACGCTTCAGCTCGCTGGCGGAACTGCCGTAGAAGTCGACTTTCCATGCGCCGGACGCTTCGCCCAGCAGCTTGCCTTCGACGTTCTCAAAACCGTTGGTGTAGCGGGCCTGACCGGCCTTGGTGTTGACGTCCCATTCCAGGTTCGGACCATAAGCCTGGAGCGCTTCGCGCAGGGGGCCGCCTTTGGACGCAGCATCGATCGCCACCTGATTGATCCAGGTGCCGCTGATGTCGCGGTCGGCAGGGTTGCTGGCACATCCGCCCAAGAACAGGGCGACCAGCGAGACAGCAAGCGCAGTGCGCATGGTGGAATCCTTTCAAAACGCTTTTTATACATACGGCATTGGCGCAGCCTTTCGGGCTGCGCCGAACGCATTACTCGATGACCAGAATGGCATCCATTTCAACCTGCGAACCCTTTGGCAGGGCGGCTACGCCGATGGCGGCGCGGGCTGGGTATGGCTGGTCAAAGTACTTGCCCATGATCTCGTTGACCTTGGCGAAGTGGCTCAGGTCGGTCAGGAAAATGTTTAGTTTGACGATGTCCTTGAACGAACCGCCAGCGGCTTCAGCCACGGCTTTGAGGTTCTCGAACACCTGGACGGTCTGGGCTTCGAAGCCTTCAACCAGTTCCATGGTTTTTGGGTCCAGAGGAATCTGACCCGACATGTAAACGGTGTTGCCAGCCTTGATCGCCTGGGAGTAAGTGCCGATGGCGGCCGGGGCCTTATCGCTGGTGATAACAGTCTTGGTCATGAATGACTCCTTGTAATAGGTTGGCTTAGGCGCGCATGCGGGTGATGCGGATCACCCCGGTCAGTGCGCGCAGTTTCTTGATCACGCGGGCCAGATGCACACGGTCGTGCACGCTGACCACCAGTTGGACCACGCTGATGCGACCATCACGTTCGTCCATGCTGATTTTTTCGATATTGCCGTCGGCCGCGTTGACGCTGCTGGCCAACAGTGCGATCAAGCCGCGCTGGTGTTCCAGCTCGACGCGCAGCTCGACGTTGAATTCGCCGGTGACATCCTTGGCCCACGAGAGCTGGATGCATTTTTCCGGGTTGTGGCGGATTTCGCTGATGTTGCGGCAGTTGTCCAAGTGCACAACCATGCCTTTGCCCGCCGACAGGTGACCGACAATCGGGTCGCCCGGGATCGGCGTGCAGCACTTGGCGTAGCTGAGCACCAGACCTTCGGTGCCGCGAATCGCCAGCGGGCCTTCCGCGCTTGGCAGCTGTTCGCCTTCGCCGAGCAGGCGGCGGGCGACGACGTAAGCCATGCGATTGCCCAGGCCGATGTCTTCGAGCAGGTCTTCGATCAGTTCGAGGCGGTACTCGGTGAGCATGGCCTTGACGCGCTCGGCCGGGACTTTGTCCAGGGCGCTGTCGAAACCGTTGAGGACCTTGTTCAGCAGGCGTTCGCCGAGGCTGATGGATTCGGAGCGACGTTGCAGTTTCAGCGCATGGCGGATGTGGGTTCGCGCCTTGCCAGTGACCACGAAGTTGAGCCACGCCGGGTTCGGCCGTGCGCCAGGGGCGCTGACGATCTCGACCGTGGAGCCGCTTTGCAGCGGTTCGGACAACGGCGCGAGACGACGATTGATCCGACAGGCAATGCAGCTGTTGCCCACGTCGGTGTGCACCGCGTAAGCGAAGTCGACCGCCGTGGAGCCTTTGGGCAGCTCCATGATCCGGCCTTTGGGCGTGAACACGTAGACCTCGTCCGGGAACAGGTCGATCTTCACGCTTTCGATGAATTCCAGCGAGTTGCCGGCGCGTTGCTGCATTTCCAGCACGCCTTTGACCCACTGGCGGGCGCGGGCGTGAGTGCCTTTGGGCTGCTCGTCGCCGCTGGATTTGTACAGCCAATGGGCGGCGATGCCGTTGTTGGCCATCTCTTCCATTTCACGGGTGCGGATCTGGATCTCGATCGGAACACCGTGCATGCCGAACAACGTGGTGTGCAGCGACTGGTAGCCGTTCGCCTTGGGGATCGCGATGTAATCCTTGAAGCGCCCCGGCAGCGGTTTGTACAAATTGTGTACAGCACCCAGCACGCGGTAGCAGGTATCGACCTTGTCGACGATGATCCGGAACGCATAGACGTCCATGATCTCGTTGAAGGCCCGACGCTTGCCGCGCATTTTCTTGTAGATGCCGTAGAGGTGTTTCTGACGACCGCTGACCTCGCCCTGAATGCCGTCGATGGCCAGGCAGTGGCCGAGGGATTCTTCGATCTTGTTGACGATTTCCTTGCGGTTGCCCCGGGCGCGTTTGACCGCCTGGTTGATCCGCGCGGAACGCATCGGGTGCATGGCCTTGAAGCCGAGGTCTTCGAATTCTATGCGGATGGCGTGCATGCCCAGCCGGTTGGCGATGGGCGCATAGATTTCCAGGGTTTCCTTGGCGATCCGCCGGCGTTTTTCACCGGACAGGACTTCCAGCGTGCGCATGTTGTGCAGGCGGTCGGCGAGTTTGACCAGGATCACGCGAATGTCGCGCGCCATGGCCATGGCCATTTTCTGGAAGTTTTCGGCCTGGGCTTCGGCCTTGGTCTCGAAGTTCATCTGGGTCAGCTTGCTGACGCCATCGACCAGTTCGGCCACGGTTTCGCCGAACTGCGCTTGCAGCGCTTCCTTGGCAATACCGGTGTCTTCGATCACGTCATGCAGCATCGCAGCCATCAAACTCTGATGGTCCATGTGCATGTCGGCAAGAATATTCGCCACCGCAAGAGGATGCGTGACGTACGCCTCGCCACTGCGGCGGCGTTGGCCGTCGTGGGCTTGTTCGGCGTAGAAGTACGCTCGGCGGACCAGGTTGACCTGGTCCTTGCCGAGGTAGGTCGATAAGCGATCGGCGAGGGCGTCTATGCTCGGCATGATGACTCCTGCCGTTCGCTGTGACCCCGCGCCGTGCTACGTCGACCAGGCATAGGCTTAGACGGCCTCGTTGGACTCGTCCTCGAACGCTGCGAACAGCGGTTCATCCTGGACGATTTCTTGCTCGGCGATGAACTCGTAGCTCATCAGGCCTTCAGCGATTTCACGCAGCGCTACAACGGTAGGCTTGTCGTTTTCCCACTGAACCAGCGGCTCTTTGCCACCGGTGGCCAGTTGACGGGCACGCTTGGTAGAGAGCATGACCAGCTCAAAGCGGTTTTCCACGTGTTCTAGGCAGTCTTCAACGGTTACGCGGGCCATGGTATTCCTCGGAGCGAATGCAATATGCGCGCTGCCCGGTTGGGCGAGCGGACTCAACAGTTTAAAAAATCACCAGCGATTAGGGAAGCGCTGATTTTTTGACCAAGCCCTTCAACGCGCTGCAAGTGCCAATGTAAAGCCCTTGCAGCGGTTTTGGGAAGAGCTGTTTAGCCGAGCAATTCAGCCAAAAGTTTGCCGTTGCGCTGCTGCTGACGCTTCTGATGCAGCTGATTGGCACGGAAAATCGCCTGCAAATCGCGCAGGGCATGGGCGAAATCGTCGTTGATGATCAGGTAGTCGTAGTCAACGTAGTGGCTCATCTCGCTGACGGCTTCACGCATGCGGCCGTCAATGATTTCGTCGCTGTCCTGGCCGCGATTGGTCAGACGCTGGTGCAGGGCCTGCAGGGACGGCGGCAGAATGAAGATCGAACGGGCCTGGGGCATCAACTTGCGCACTTGCTCGGCGCCTTGCCAGTCGATTTCCAGGATCAGGTCGTGGCCTGCATCCAAGGTCTGTTGCAGATGGCTTTGTGAAGTGCCGTAGAGATTACCGAACACTTCGGCGCGCTCCAGGAAATCACCATGTTCGCCCATCTTCACAAATGCTTCTCGTGAGACGAAGTGATAATTCACGCCGTCCACTTCACCGGGGCGCATGGCGCGGGTGGTGTGGGAGACCGAGACGCGGATCTCCGCATCAGCGTCGGTCAGGGCCTTGACCAGGCTGCTCTTGCCCGCGCCCGAAGGGGCGGAAATGATGTACAGGGTGCCGGTGCTGTGGGTCATGTCGGGTTTGCCTTACTCAATATTCTGCACTTGTTCGCGCATCTGCTCGATCAACACCTTGAGGTTGACCGCCGCCTGAGTGCTGCGCGGGTCGAAGGCTTTGGAGCCCAGTGTGTTGGCTTCGCGGTTGAGCTCCTGCATCAGGAAGTCGAGGCGCCGGCCGGCAGCGCCGCCGGACTTGAGTACCCGGCGAACTTCGATGATATGAGTGCTCAGGCGATCCAGTTCTTCGGCGACGTCGCTCTTCTGAGCGAGCATGACCATTTCCTGCTCCAGACGCTGCGGGTCCATTTCCGCCTTCATGTCGGCGAAGCGGTCGAGGACTTTCTGGCGCTGGGTGGCGAGCATCTGCGGGACCAGTTCACGCAGGGTCACCACATCTTCTTCAATGGACGTCAGGCGATCGTTGATCAACCGTGCCAGCTCCGCGCCTTCGCGCTCGCGGCCAGCCTTGAGTTCCTTCAGGCATTCGTTGAACAGCGCCAGCGCTTCGGCATTCAGGGCTTGCGGGTCGGTGGCATCGCCCACCAGCACGCCGGGCCAGGCCAGCACTTCCAGCGGGTTCAGCGCGGCCGGGTTCTTGATCAGGCCGGCGATGGTCTCGGCAGCCGCAACCAATTGCGCGGCGCGCTCGCGATCCACTTGCAGGGGTTTATCGGTGTTCTCTTCGGTGAAGCGCAGGGTGCATTCGAGTTTGCCTCGGGAAATGCCTTGGCGCAGCGCTTCGCGGACCGCGCCTTCGAGATCGCGAAACGACTCCGGCAGACGCAAGTGCGGTTCCAGGTAGCGGCTGTTGACCGAGCGCAGTTCCCAGCTCAGGGTGCCTTGGACGCCGGCTTTCTCGACGCGGGCGAAGGCGGTCATGCTGTGCACCATGGAGGTACCTCGCAATGCAGGTCGATGCGTTACCAAAGGTTTCGCGGACCCGCTATCTGTGAATTAAAGCCGACAGGCAGCAAAGGCGCAGGATTGTAGCGCAGTGGGGCGGATGCGCCCAAACACACGGTGTGACAAAGGGCTGCAGGCCGTCGGTAAAGCGCTGTTCCAAGCTCAAGCCAGAGCCTTCAATCGTCGGGCGGATTTTTTAGAAGTGCCCAGTACTGGCGCGCGGCTCTATAATGCTCGGCAGTTTTCCGTCCCCCGTACAGGTATTCCCTATGAAACGTCCAAGTGGTCGCGCTGCCGATCAGCTCCGCTCGATCCGCATTACCCGCAACTACACCAAACACGCCGAGGGATCTGTACTGGTCGAGTTCGGTGATACCAAAGTCATCTGCACCGTCAGCGTCGAAAACGGCGTGCCGCGTTTCCTCAAAGGTCAGGGCCAAGGCTGGTTGACCGCCGAATACGGCATGCTGCCGCGCGCCACCGGCGAGCGTAACCAGCGTGAAGCGAGCCGCGGCAAGCAAGGCGGCCGCACCCTGGAAATCCAGCGTCTGATCGGCCGTTCGCTGCGCGCCTCGCTGGACATGTCCAAGCTGGGCGACGTCACCCTGTACGTCGACTGCGACGTGATCCAGGCTGACGGCGGCACCCGCACCGCGTCCATCACCGGCGCGATGGTTGCGCTGGTCGATGCCTTGAAAGTGATCAAGAAGCGCGGCGGCCTGAAAGGCGGCGACCCGCTCAAGCAAATGATCGCCGCTGTTTCGGTGGGTATGTACCAGGGCGAGCCTGTGCTCGACCTCGACTACCTGGAAGACTCGGCTGCCGAGACCGACCTGAACGTGGTGATGACCAGCACTGGCGGCTTCATCGAAGTTCAGGGCACTGCCGAAGGCGCGCCGTTCCAGCCTGAAGAGTTGACCGCTATGCTTGAACTGGCGAAGAAAGGCATGACCGAAATCTTCGAACTGCAAAAGGCTGCACTGGCTGACTGACCGGAACCATCCCAGACAAGGAGGACAACATGAGTGACGAGCAAGAGCTGCTTCCCGTCCCGAGCAAAGAAGTTCGGCAATGGGCGATGTTTTGTCACCTGTCCGCCTTGTTGGGGATCTGGATTCCGTTCGGCACGCTGATCGGCCCGCTGATTCTCTGGCAGATGAAGCGCGAGATGGACCCGTTTGTCGATGCGCAGGGCAAGGAGGCGCTGAACTTTCAGATCACCGTCGCCATCGCTTCGGCCATCTGCTTCCTGCTGATGGTGTTGATCATCGGGTTCTTCCTGTTCGGGTTGCTGGCGATCGGTGCGTTGGTGTTGACGATCATTGCTGGCGTGAAGGCCAATGAGGGGGTGCCGTATCGGTATCCGTTCACCTGGCGGTTGATCAAATAGGCGACACCGCCCTGTAGGAGCGAGGCTTGCCCGCGAAGAGGCCGTCACATCCGGCATAAATGTCGGCTGTTAAATCGCTTTCGCGGGCAAGCCTCGCTCCTACAGAAAGCAAAATCAGCGCCCACAAAAAAGCCGACTGTGAAGTCGGCTTTTTTGTGTCTGTGTAACGACGTCTAGATGGTCAGCGTCCAGTCGTAGTCCACGATCAGCGGTGCATGCTGCGAAAACCGTGGCTGACGTGGCAAGCGAGCGCTACGTACAAAGCGGCGCAGGCCCGGCGTCAGTATCTGGTAATCGAAGCGCCAGCCCAGGTTGAGCATCTCAGCCTGCTCATTGTCCGGCCACCAGCTGTACTGATCACCTTCACGGCTGACTTCGCGCAGGGCATCGACATAACCCATGTTGCCGACAATCTCGTCCATCCAGGCACGCTCAGGTGCCAGGAAGCCCGGGGATTGCTGGCTGTCGCGCCAGTTCTTGATATCCAGCTTCTGTTGCGCCACGTACAGCGAGCCACAGTAAATGTACTCGCGACGTTTGCGTCGCTGTTTATCCAGATAACGGGCGAAGTCGTCCATTAGCTTGAACTTCTGGTTCAAGTCTTCATCGCCGTTCTGCCCCGAAGGGAGCAGCAAGGTCGCGATGCTGACCTTGTCGAAATCGGCTTGCAGGTAGCGCCCGTAGCGGTCGGCCGTCTCGAAACCGAGACCGCTGATGACTGCCTTCGGCTGCAACCGCGAATACAAAGCCACGCCACCCTGGGCGGGAACTTCGGCTTCGCAGGCATAAAGGAAGTAGCCATCCAGTTGGAAGGCTGGATCGTCCAGTTCAAAGGCGGAGGCGCGGGTGTCCTGCAGGCAGATGACGTCGGCATTCTGTGCTTGCAGCCAACTGAGCAAACCTCGCTCCACTGCAGCCTGAATACCATTGACGTTCACACTGATGATCCGCATAAATGGCCCCAAAAATCGCGTGCGTGTATGATACACGGCGTCAACCTAATTAGCTAAATCCGTGGTATTTGGGGTTTTTTTCATGCAAGCGTATCAGCGCGATTTCATTCGTTTTGCCATCGATCGCGGCGTTTTGCGCTTCGGTGAGTTCACCCTGAAGTCCGGGCGTACCAGTCCATACTTCTTCAATGCCGGCCTGTTCAACTCGGGTTCGGCCCTGGCGCAGCTGGGTCGTTTCTACGCGGCGGCCATCGTCGAGAGCGGCATTCCCTTCGACGTATTGTTTGGCCCGGCCTACAAAGGCATCCCTTTGGCGGCGACCACCGCAGTGGCCCTGGCTGAACATCACGACCGTGATTTGCCATGGTGTTTCAACCGCAAAGAGGCCAAGGCCCACGGCGAAGGCGGCAGCCTGGTCGGCGCGCCATTGACCGGCGATGTGCTGATCATCGACGACGTGATCACCGCTGGCACCGCGATCCGCGAAGTGATGCAGATCATCGCTTCCCAGGACGGCGCCAAGGCGGCGGGCGTGCTCATCGCCCTGAACCGTCAAGAGCGTGGCAACGGCGAGTTGTCGGCGATCCAGGAAGTGGAGCGTGATTTCGGCATTCCGGTGATCAGCATTGTTTCGCTGAATCAGGTGCTGGAATTCCTCGCCGATGACCCGCAGCTCAAGCAACACCTGCCAGCCGTAGAAGCCTACCGCGCCCAATTCGGCGTCTGACGCCGACATTGTAGGAGCGAGGCTTGCCCGCGAAGGCGGTCTCGCAGTCACATCCCTGTTGAATGTGACGACCCCTTCGCGGGCAAGCCTCGCTCCTACAAGGGATCGCGCAGGCAAAAAAAGACCCCGCTCAGCCAGGCTGAGCGGGGTCTTTTTGTATGCGCTATCGCTTAGTGACGCTTGCGATTGCTGATCAAAGTACCCACGCCGGTATCGGTGAAGATTTCCAGCAAGATCGCATTCGGCACCCGACCATCAATGATCAGCGAGCTGCCCACGCCACCCTGAACCGCTTCCAGCGCGCAACGGATCTTCGGCAGCATGCCACCGTAGATCGTGCCGTCGGCAATCAGGTCGTCGACCTGCTGAGTGCTCAGACCGGTCAGAACCTGGCCCGACTTGTCCATCAAACCGGCGATGTTGGTCAGCAGCATCAGCTTCTCGGCTTTCAGCGCTTCGGCCACCTTACCGGCCACCAGGTCGGCGTTGATGTTGTACGACTCGCCGTTGGCACCGACGCCGATTGGCGCGATCACCGGGATGAAGTCGCCTTTGACCAGCAGGTTCAGCAGATCGGTATTGATGCCGACCACTTCACCGACGTGACCGATGTCGATGATTTCCGGTTGGGTCATCTCCGGCGTCTGGCGGGTGACGGTCAGCTTCTTCGCGCGAATCAGCTCGGCGTCTTTACCGGTCAGACCGATGGCGCTGCCGCCATGACGGTTGATCAGGTTGACGATGTCTTTGTTAACCTGGCCGCCCAGGACCATTTCCACCACGTCCATGGTTGCCGCGTCGGTGACGCGCATGCCATCGACAAAGTGGCTCTCGATCGACAGTCGCTTGAGCAGATCGCCGATTTGCGGGCCGCCGCCGTGAACCACCACCGGGTTGATCCCGACGGCTTTCATCAGCACGATGTCGCGGGCGAAGCCGGTTTTCAGCTCCTCGCTCTCCATCGCGTTGCCGCCGTATTTGATCACCAGCGTCTTGCCGACATAGCGGCGGATGTAAGGCAGCGCTTCGGACAGGACCTTGGCGGTGTTGGCGGCGGCTTCGCGTTCGAGGGTCATTCAGGGCTCCGGGTGAATCAGAACGGTAGTTGGAGATCAGGTGCAACACGCTTCAACTGGACTTTGAAAACGTCCTTGATGCGTTGCAATTCAGCCTCGTCATCGGCCTCGAAGCGCAGCACCAGCACCGGTGTGGTGTTGGACGCGCGCACCAGGCCCCAGCCTTTGGCATAGTCGACTCGCACGCCGTCGATGGTGGTCAGGTCAGCGCCTTCGCCCCACTTTGCGTCGTGCAATGCATCAATGATGCTGAATTTGCTCTCTTCGGTCACATGGATATTGATTTCCGGCGTAGAAATATCATTCGGGAAGGTCGCAAACAGCTCTTCCGCGGTGGATTTTTCCTTGCTGAGGATTTCCAGCAGCCGTGCGGCGCTGTAAATGCCATCGTCGAAACCGAACCAGCGTTCCTTGAAGAAAATGTGCCCACTCATTTCGCCGGCCAACAGGGCGCCGGTTTGTTTCATTTTCTTTTTGATCAACGAATGACCGGTCTTCCACATTAGCGGACGACCGCCGTATTCCTTGATCAGCGGCGTCAGGCGGCGCGTGCATTTGACGTCGAAGATGATTTCCGCGTCCGGATTGCGCGCCACAACGTCGCGGGCGAACAGCATCAGCAGGCGGTCCGGGTAGACGATGCTGCCGGTGTTGGTCACTACACCAACGCGGTCGCCATCGCCGTCGAAGGCCAGGCCGATGTCGGCGTTGGTTTCCTTGACCTTGGCGATCAGGTCGACAAGGTTTTCAGGCTTGCCCGGGTCCGGGTGGTGGTTCGGGAAGTTGCCGTCGACTTCGCAGAACAGCGGGATGACTTCGCAGTTCAGCGCTTCGATCAGTTGCGGGGCGATCACGCCGGCCGCGCCGTTGCCGCAGTCGACCACGACTTTGAGGCGGCGGGACAGTTTGATGTCCTGGACGATTTCGGTGTTGTAGCGGTCGAGGATCTCGACCTTGGTGATGCTGCCCTTGCCGCTGCTCAGGTTGTTGGTCTTGAGGCGGTCGTGCAGGGCCTGGATCTGTTCGTTGGCCAAGGTGTCACCAGCGATGACGATCTTGAAGCCGTTGTAGTTCGACGGGTTGTGGCTGCCGGTCAGCATCACGCCCGATTTGCCGGCCAATACGTTGGCGGCGTAGTACAGCGCTGGCGTTGGCACCAGGCCGACGTCGCTGACGTGGCAACCGGCCTCGGCCAGGCCTTTGATCAGCTGCTCGACCAGTTCCGGGCCGGATAGGCGACCGTCGCGGCCAACGGAGACGTTCGGTTCGTCCTGGGCCAGGCTTTGGGCGCCAATGGCGCGACCGAGCCAGTAAGCGGTTTCAGCGTTCAAGAATTCCGGGACGGTACCGCGAATGTCGTACGCGCGGAAAATGCTGTCGGGGAACTTGGGTGCGACTTGGGCTGGTGTGCTCATCTGTGGGAATGCTCCATCTCGAAAGTGGCTGGACCTGCGCGCGAAGAACGCTTCGGCGGGTTCGAACTGAAGGGTATGACGGCGTTTTTCGCAGAGAGTTCGTGGTGCGAAAAGGCCATGCCACCAACGCCAACCAGGATTTGGCCAGCCAATGCCTTGTTTTCCAGTGTTAAACCTTCCAGATGACGGCTATGCAATTTTCATTCTGAAAATGCAGAGCACCCTTCAGGCCGGGCAGGGCGCCCAGCCTGAAAACCAGAAATCAATGCTTGCCGGAATGCCCGAAACCGCCCGCACCGCGCTCGGTTTCAACGAACTCTTCGACCATCTCGAAGTGCGCTTGAACCACCGGCACCAGAACCAGCTGGGCCAAACGCTCGCCGACCACCATGTTGAAATCGGTCTGGCCACGGTTCCAGCACGAAACCATCAACGGACCCTGGTAGTCGGAGTCGATCAGGCCGACCAGGTTGCCCAGCACGATGCCGTGCTTATGGCCCAGGCCGGAGCGCGGCAGAATCAGCGCCGCCAGGCCAGGATCGCCAATGTAGACGGACAGGCCGGTCGGAATCAGCACGGTTTCACCCGGTTTGATGACGATGTCTTTTTCCAGCATGGCGCGCAGGTCGAGGCCGGCGGAGCCTGGTGTGGCGTATTGCGGCAGCGGGAATTCGGTACCGATGCGTGGGTCGAGGATCTTGGCTTGCAAAGCGTGCATGTAAATTAAACCTGGTTCAGACGTTCGGCGATAAAAGTGATCAGCTGGCGAGCAATTTTGCTCTTGCTGGTCTGGGCGAAAAGTGTGGCGTGGAGCTCACGGTCGATCACGCTGCAGGCGTTTTCTTCGCTGTTGAAGCCAATACTCGGGTTGGCGACGTCGTTGGCGACGATCAAATCGAGGTTCTTGTCTTTCAACTTGCGCGCAGCGTAATCGAGCAGGTGTTCGGTTTCAGCGGCGAAACCGACACTGAATGGGCGGTCGGGGCGCGTGGCAATGGTGGCCAGAATGTCTGGGTTGCGGACCATTTGTAGTAGCAAGCCGTCGCCGTTCGTAGGGTCTTTCTTGAGTTTCTGTGGGGCGACGACTTCGGGGCGGTAGTCCGCGACTGCTGCCGAGGCGATGAACAGGTCGCAAGGGATCGCGGCTTCACAGGCGGCGAGCATGTCGCGAGCGCTGACCACGTCGATGCGGGTGACGCGATCCGGCGTCGGCAGGTGCACCGGGCCGGTGATCAGGGTCACGCGGGCGCCTGCTTCAACGGCGGCTTCGGCCAGGGCAAAGCCCATTTTCCCGGAGCTGTGGTTGGTGATGTAGCGCACCGGGTCGATGTTTTCCTGGGTCGGGCCGGCGGTGATCAGCACGTGTTTGCCGGTCAGCGCCTGGCGCTGGAAGCAGTCTGCTGCGCATTGGGCGAGTTCGACGGCTTCGAGCATGCGGCCCAGGCCAACGTCACCACAGGCCTGGCTGCCCGAGGCCGGGCCGAAGGCCTTGATGCTGCGGCTTTCGAGGGTTTGCAGGTTGGCCTGGGTCGCCGGGTCGCGCCACATGGCCTGGTTCATCGCCGGGGCGACGGCAACCACGGCGTCGGTGGCCAGCACCAGCGTGGTCAGCAGGTCGTCGGCGATGCCTTGGGCCAGGCGGGCGATCAGGTCCGCAGTCGCCGGAGCGATCAGCACCATGTCGGCCCACTTGGCGAGTTCGATGTGGCCCATCGCCGCTTCGGCCGCCGGGTCCAGCAGGTCCAGGTGGACCGGGTGCCCGGACAGGGCCTGCATGGTCAGCGGAGTGATGAACTCGGCGCCGCCACGGGTCATGACCACGCGCACTTCGGCGCCCTGATCGATCAGGCGGCGAACCAGATCGGCGCTCTTGTAGGCAGCAATACCGCCGCCGACGCCCAGAACGATGCGTTTCCGATACAGCCGCTGCATAGGTCTGCCTTTCATTTCGTTGATGACTGCGTAGCGATACCCCCTCCCCAGGAGTGAAATCGCCCACAAAAAAGATGGGCTACGATATCACAGCGACCGCTACGGAACAGCGGCGCCCACAGACAGGGAGGTGCTATGAGTATTCGCGATTGGCCGGTGGCCGAGCGGCCGCGGGAGAGGTTACTGGAGTTGGGTTCGGCGAGCCTTTCGGACGCTGAGCTGTTAGCGATTTTTTTACGGACCGGCGTGTCGGGTAAAAGCGCGGTGGATCTGGCGCGACACTTGTTGAGTCAATTTGGCAGCCTGCGCGCCTTGCTGGAGGCCGATCTAAAGGCATTCAGCGGACAGTTGGGGCTCGGGCCGGCAAAGTTTGCGCAGTTGCAGGCAGTGTTGGAAATGGCCCGTCGGCATCTGGCTGAGCGCTTGCGCCACAGCTCCGTGTTGGAGAATCCGCTGATGGTGCGTGATTACCTCAAGTCGATGCTGCGACATGAGCCTCATGAAGTATTTGGTTGTCTGTTTCTCGATTCGAAACATCGAGTGCTGGCGTTTGAATCACTGTTTCGCGGCTCTATCGACTGCACCAGCGTTTATCCGCGTCAGGTGGTCAAGCGCGCTTTGGCTCACAACGCCGCAGCTTTGATCCTTTGCCACAACCATCCCTCAGGCAATCCCGACCCTAGTCATGCCGACCGAAAGCTGACCAAGCGCCTGCAAGAGGCGCTGGACTTGATCGATGTGCGGATACTCGACCATTTCATCATCGGCGACGGTGATCCGCTGTCGATGGCGGAGTATGGGTGGATGTAACGGGACTTTGTAGGAGCCGGCTTGCTGGCGATCCGGACAACGCGGTGTGGCTGATTGACCGCGGTGATGCCATCGTCGGAACGCCGCCCGCAGCAAGCCGGCTCCTACAAGGGTTTGTGGTGTTACTTCAGGTTGACCTTGGAGTAATCCTGGCGGCCAAACGGGCTCACCGCATACCCCTCGACTTCCTTGCGCATCAGCGCAAAAGCCGTTGGGTGCGCCAGCGGCAGCCACAGCGCCTGCTGCTGGATCTGCGCCTGGGCCTGTTCATACAGCTTGGTGCGTACACCTTGCTCGGAGGTGGTCTTGCCGGCACTGATCAGCTTGTCCAGGTCCTGGTTGCAGTAACGGGCGAAGTTGGTGCCGGACTTGACCGCCGCGCAGGAGAACTGCGGCGTCAGGAAGTTGTCCGGGTCGCCGTTGTCGCCAGCCCAGCCCATGAACAGCAGGTCGTGTTCGCCGGCCTTGGCGCGGCGGATCACTTCGCCCCATTCGATCACGCGTATCTCGGCCTGAATGCCGATTTCCGCCAGGTCCGACTGGAGCAGTTGCGCGCCGAGGCTTGGGTTGGGGTTCAGCAGGCTTCCGGACGGGCGGGTCCAGATCGTCGTCTGGAAACCGTCTTTCAGGCCAGCCTTGGCCATCAATGCCTTGGCTTTTTCAACGTCATGCGCGTAGCCCGGCAAGCCTTTGGCGTAGCTCCAGGTATTTGGCGGATACGGGCCGTTGGCGGCTTCGGCGGTGTCTTCGAACACGGCTTTGACGTAGTTGGCCTTGTCGAACGCGAGGTTGATCGCCTGGCGCACTTCAGGCTTGTCCAGCGGTGGATGCTGGCTGTTGATGGCAACGAACGCGGTCATGAACGCATCAGTCTTTTCGACTTTCAGTGTCGGCTCTTTCAGCGCGGCTTGTACGTCCAGCGGTTTCGGCGAGAGGGCGATCTGGCACTCGTTACGACGCAGTTTCTGCAATCGCACGTTGGCGTCCGGGGTGATGGCGAAGATCAGCGGGTCCACCGAAGGCTTGCCACGGAAGTAATCCGGGTTGGCTTTGTAGCGGATCGTGGCGTCCTTCTGAAAACGCGTGAACACGAACGGGCCGCTGCCGATCGGTTGGCTGTTGAGCTTCTCCGGGGTGCCGGCTTTCAGCAACTGGTCGGCGTATTCTGCGGAGTAGATCGAGGCGAAGCCCATGCTCAGGGTCGGCAGGAACGTCGATTCCGGATGATCGAGGGTGAAGCGCACGGTCAGCGGATCCAGCGCGTCGATCTTCTTGATCAGCGCCGGCAATTGCATCGATTGCGCGTGCGGGAAGCCGCTCTGCGCCACTTTGTGCCACGGATTTGCAGGGTCGAGCATGCGCTCGAAGCTGAATTTCACGTCTTCGGCGGTCAGTTCGCGGGTCGGGCTGAAGTATTCGGTGCGGTGGAATTTCACCTGCGGGTGCAACTTGAACACGTAGGTCAGGCCATCCGGGCTGACTTCCCAGCTGTCCGCGAGGCCTGCGACCACTTTGCCGCTGGCGGTATCGAAGTCCACCAGACGGTTCATCAGCACGTCGGCCGAAGCGTTGGTGGTGGTCAGCGAGTTGTATTGCACCACGTCGAACCCTTCCGGGCTGGCCTCGGTACAGACGCTCAGGGCGGCGGCGTGGGCCAGCGGGCTCAGTAGAAGCGGGGCGAGCAACAGCGGTAGGGCAGCGAGGCGCATGGTCGGATTCCTTTACAGATCGAAGGCCCATCTGCAAGTGCAGTCTGGAAAAGGCTTACCCTAGAGGGCTCTTTTGTAAATGACTATCCCCTTTTTCATTTTAAGGGGACTATGTGCGATCGTTTTCGGTGAATGCCGGCCGAGAAAACCCCTGGATTGGCCGGTTGGCCGATTTTCTGCGACGAGCGGTCTTTATCGACGATAGCCTTTACCCAAGGCGCTCGCAGCCTGAAAAATGGGGTTTTTATCAAGTCGGTGCGCACGGAATGTTGTTGCACCTCAGTCTTTCTGGTATAAAGCAGCGCTCTTTTCTAGGGGCCCGGTTCCTTCACTGTAGGTGTAGCCGGTAAGACCTCTAAAGAAACGCGGCGCCTGGCGCCAAATGACTGAGAGATTAAGCGGCCAACCCATGCCGGGTTGGGCATGTGGTTTTAGAGGGCTGAGGCATGTCGAGAGTATGTCAAGTTACCGGTAAGGGTCCGGTGACTGGGAATAACATTTCCCACGCAAACAACAAAACCCGTCGTCGTTTCCTGCCGAACCTGCAGCATCACCGCTTCTGGGTTGAAGAAGAGAAACGTTTCGTGCGTCTGCGCGTATCTGCCAAAGGCATGCGTATCATCGACAAGCGTGGCATCACTGTCGTGCTGGCCGAAATCCGCGCCGCTGGCAAGATCTAAGGGAGCTAATCATGCGTGAATTGATTCGTTTGATTTCGAGCGCCGGTACTGGTCACTTCTACACTACCGACAAGAACAAGCGCACTACTCCGGACAAAATCGAGATCAAGAAATTTGATCCGGTTGTTCGCAAGCACGTGATCTACAAAGAAGGCAAAATCAAGTAATTGATTTTTCCCTCTTACGAAAAAGGCCCGTATCGCGAGATACGGGCCTTTTTTGTTGCCTGAGGTTTGTGTTGTCTGCCAGGGCGCCTTCGCGGGCAAGCCTCGCTCCTACAGGGCGGACGCAATCCACTGTAGGAGCGAGGCTTGCCCGCGAAGAGGCCGGCCCGAACAACGCAAATCTTCAGGCCTTCTGTTCAAACGCCACATAAATCTTGCGGCACGGCTCCAGCACTTCCCAGGTGCCACGAAAGCCCGCCGGGATCACGAAGCGATCACCTACGCGCAGTGTCTTGGCATTGCCGTCGAGGTCACGCAGCACTGAAACACCCTGAACGATTTCGCAGTATTCGTGCTCGGTGAAGTTCACCGTCCACTGACCGACAGCGCCTTCCCACACACCGGCGTTCAACTGGTCGCAAGGGCTGTTGTAGTGGTTGTAAACCACTTGCTCGGGGTCGCCCTTCAAGATTTTCGCCGGGTCCGGCCTGTAGCGCTCGGGCTCGGTAGTGGCCTGGCTAAAATCGACGATATTCTGGATGCTCATTATTGTTATCCCCCGTGATTGCGGCGCGAGTGGCTGGAAAGATGGCTGGAAAGCCCAAAGTCTATGTTTATTAAAATGAACACCGCAAGGCCGTTTACCGACCTTATGTCAAATATATTGAAACAACCCCGGCCACTGGTTTAGGGTGACGGTTGCCTTCGGCCGAATTGCAGGCTGGCTGGGCAGAATTCCTGGGGACGTCCGCGAAGAACGCGGGGCGCTCGTATTCAATAAGAGGAGGACACTCGAATGACCACCCTGACTCGTGCCGATTGGGAACAACGGGCTCGCGATCTGAAGATCGAAGGCCGTGCCTACATCAATGGCGAATACACCGATGCCGTCTCCAGCGAGACCTTCGAGTGCATCAGCCCGGTCGATGGCCGTCTGCTGGGCAAGATTGCCAGCTGTGACGCCGCCGACGCCCAGCGCGCTGTTGAAAACGCTCGCGCCACGTTCAACTCCGGCGCCTGGTCGCGTTTGGCCCCGACCAAACGCAAAGCCACCATGATCCGTTTCGCCGGCCTGCTGAAACAGCACGCCGAAGAGCTGGCCCTGCTTGAAACCCTGGACATGGGCAAGCCAATCAGCGATTCGCTGTACATCGACGTTCCCGGCGCTGCGCAAGCCCTGAGCTGGAGCGGTGAGGCTATCGACAAGATCTACGACGAAGTCGCCGCGACCCCGCACGATCAGTTGGGTCTGGTCACTCGCGAGCCGGTTGGCGTTGTCGGCGCCATCGTGCCGTGGAACTTCCCGCTGATGATGGCCTGCTGGAAACTCGGCCCGGCGCTGTCCACCGGTAACTCGGTGATCCTCAAGCCATCCGAAAAATCACCGCTGACCGCCATCCGCATCGCGGCGCTGGCCGTTGAAGCCGGCATCCCGAAAGGCGTACTGAACGTGCTGCCGGGCTACGGTCACACGGTCGGCAAGGCCCTGGCCCTGCACAACGATGTCGACACGCTGGTGTTCACCGGTTCGACCAAGATCGCCAAGCAACTGCTGATCTACTCGGGCGAATCGAACATGAAGCGTGTCTGGCTCGAAGCTGGCGGCAAGAGCCCGAACATCGTGTTCGCCGATGCCCCGAACCTGCAGGAAGCTGCGGAAGCGGCTGCGGGCGCCATCGCCTTCAACCAGGGCGAAGTCTGCACCGCCGGTTCGCGTCTGCTGGTCGAGCGTTCGATCAAGGACCAGTTCCTGCCGCTGGTAATCGAGGCCTTGAAGGCCTGGAAGCCGGGCAACCCGCTGGACCCGGCGACCAACGTCGGTGCGCTGGTGGACACCCAGCAGATGAACACCGTGCTGTCCTACATCGAATCCGGCCACACCGACGGCGCCAAACTGGTTGCTGGCGGCAAGCGCACGCTGCAGGAAACCGGCGGCACCTACGTTGAGCCGACGATTTTCGACGGCGTCAGCAACGCGATGAAAATCGCCCAGGAAGAAATCTTTGGCCCGGTGCTGTCGGTCATCGCTTTCGATACCGCCGAAGAAGCCGTCGCGATTGCCAACGACACGCCTTACGGCCTGGCCGCAGCCGTGTGGACCAAGGACATCTCGAAGGCGCATCTGACTGCCCGGGCATTGCGTGCCGGTAGCGTGTGGGTCAACCAGTACGACGGCGGCGACATGACTGCACCGTTTGGTGGCTTCAAGCAGTCGGGTAACGGCCGTGACAAATCGCTGCACGCGTTCGACAAGTACACCGAGCTGAAGGCGACCTGGATCAAGTTGTAAGCCAGTAGGGGAGCCTGTCTAAAACAGGTTCCCCTCAGGACGCGAATCCCCTGTGGGAGCGAGCCTGCTCGCGATAGCGGTGTAACAGTCGACGAAAATGTTGAATGTTGCTCCGTCATCGCGAGCAGGCTCGCTCCCACATTTGTTTTGTGTTGTCTGCGAAAAATAATATCCACAGGAGCGTGGAACATGCGTTGGGCGACTTATTTCGCCGTGTTGGCGTCTGTCTTGAGTGTCGGCCTGGCCCTGGGTGTCAGCATGCCGCTGGTATCGTTTCGCCTGGAAGGCTGGGGTTACGGTTCGTTTGCCATCGGCGTGATGGCCGCGATGCCGGCGATTGGCGTATTGCTGGGGGCGAAGATCTCCAGCCATCTGGCGGCGCGGCTCGGCACGGCCAATCTGATGCGCTTGTGCCTTTGGGCCGGGGCGGCGTCCATCGGTTTGCTCGCGCTGTTGCCGAGTTATCCGGTGTGGCTGGTGCTGCGGCTGATGATCGGGGTGATCCTGACCCTCGTCTTCATACTGGGTGAAAGCTGGATCAACCAGTTGGTGGTCGAGCAATGGCGCGGCCGGTTGGTGGCGCTGTATGGCAGCAGCTATGCGCTGAGTCAGCTGGCCGGGCCTTTGTTGTTGGGTGTTCTGGGGACTGAGCACGATTATGGATTCTGGGTCGGGGTCGGTTTGCTGACGGCGGCACCGTTCCTGTTGCTCGGCCGCAGCGGTGCGCCGACCAGCGAAGCCTGCAGCGTGACTTTCAGCGACTTGTGGGGCTTTTGCCGAGGCCTGCCGGCGATTGCCTGGGGCGTGGCGCTGTTCGCAGCGTTCGAGGCGATGATCCTGACCTTGCTGCCGGTCTATTGCCTGCGCCAGGGCTTTACCACGGAAATCGCGTTGGCGATGGTCAGCACTGTGGTGGTGGGCGATGCCTTGCTGCAATTGCCGATTGGCGCACTGGCGGATCGCTTGTCGCGACGCACGTTGTTCACCGGTTGTGCTGTGGTGCTGATGCTCTCGAGCCTGGCGATCCCGTTGCTGATCGACACGTTGCTGATCTGGCCATTGTGGGTGTTGTTCGGCGCCAGTGCCGGGGGCTTGTTCACCTTGTCGCTGATCCTGATTGGCGAGCGTTATCGCGACGATGCGCTGGTGCGGGCCAATGCGCATATTGCGCAGTTGTGGGGCATTGGTTGCCTGGTCGGACCATTGGCGGCTGGCGCCGGTAGTCAGTGGATCAGCGGTCATGCGTTGCCGCTGTTGATGGCGGCCGGTGCGTTTGGGCTGGTGATTTTGCTGTCGCGCCAAGGTGCGTTCGGCACGGTGGCCGAGCCTGCCTGAAACCGAAATGTAGGAGCGAGCCTGCTCGCGATGGTGTGTCAGCCACGTAGGTTTGACTGACACACCATCGCGAGCAGGCTCGCTCCTACAGGGGTTTTTATTGTGGGTTAGAGCATCTTCTCCAGTCCCACGGCGGTGCTCATCCACCCATTGAAATGGCGCCACCAGCTTCCCGGTTCATCGGTCAATGTGTGCATTTTGCCGTCGTCTTCGGTCACCCAGACGATCCGATTGTTTTCCAGTTTCACCTCATAACTCAGAGGCGGCGCCATCCCTTCCAGTGCCGCCTTGCGCACATAGACAGCGAGTTCGGGGCTGTCTACCAGCACGCCGACCTCGGTGTTCCACAGCAGCGAGCGCGGGTCGAAGTTGAACGAGCCGATGAAGGATTTCTGCTGGTCGAAGATCATCGCTTTGCTGTGCAGACTCGAATCGGAACCCCGGTATGGCTTGCTGTAGAAAATATGCGGCCCGCTGCCGCCGCCTTCGCCGGGCTGGCGACGCAATTCGTACAACTTCACGCCATGTTCCAGCAGCGCCCGGCGATAGGGCGCGTAACCGCCGTGCACCGCCGGTACGTCGGTGGCTTCCAGCGAGTTGGTCAGCAGGCTGACAGAGACCCCGGCATCGGCGCGGCCGGTCAGGTAAACCAGCCCTGGCTGACCGGGTACGAAGTAAGCCGAGATCATGATCAGCTCTTTGCTGACCCCGTTAAGCTCTGGCGCCAGTTGCGTGGTCAGCAGCAATTGAGGATCGGGCTCGCCGTCTGACAAAACCTTGCTCGGTGCGTCCCACAGCGCCTGGTTCCAGGCCCAGATCAGCTCCCGGCGCCAAGTGTCCATGCGCGGGTTTGTGGTGTAAGTCATCAGCCGCTGATACAACGCGTGATTCTGTTTGCGCGTCTCTTCCAGTGATTCCTCCAGGCGCGTGCGGGTGTTTTGCAGGTCCTTTTGCGTCGGTCGGCTCGACAGGAATTCATCGATCGGCTTGCTCAGCGCACTGTTCCAATACTGGTCGAAGCTGTGGCCCAACTGCTCGGCGACCGGGCCGACGCCGAGCATGTCGATGTCGGTGAAGTTCAGGTTGGGCTCGGCATCGAAATACTCGTCCCCCAGGTTACGGCCGCCGACGATGGCGGCGCTGTTGTCCGCCAGCCACAGCTTGTTGTGCATGCGCCGGTGTTGCAGCGACAGGTTGAACAGCCGGCCCATGGTCCGCGTCACGCCGGTGCTGCGGCCCAGGTGCAGCGGGTTGAACAGGCGGATCTGGATCTGCGGGTGCGCCGCCAGCGTGGCGATGATCCAGTCGAGGCCATCGCTGGTGGTGTCGTCGAGCAGGATTCTCACGCGTACGCCACGGTCGGCAGCCTTGAGCAGTTCGTCTACCAGCATCCGTGTGCTGATGCCGTCATGGACGATGTAGTACTGCAAGTCGAGGCTGCTTTGGGCGTTGCGGATCAGCTCGGCACGGGCCATGAACGCTTCGCCGCTATTGGACAGCAGACGAAAGCCGGACTTGCCCTCGTGGGGCGCGGCCTGGGCCTGGATTGATCGACCGAATGCCGAGTCGCTGGCGGGCAGCGCCTGGCTCGGTTCGCGTTGAACATCGAGACTGGCGCAACCGCCCAGGAGCGAGGCGAGTAGCAGCAGAGCGAGTAGGGGCTGTCTGACTCTCACGTGGGATCGGTCCGATTGGCGGCAGGTGTCGACATATGGACGCTGGATCTCGGCTAAAGGTCAGTCAGTGAAGTTCTCATTTTCCGCCAGCAGTTTGATTGCCGCCGCGCCGACCTTGCGCACCGCGTCTTCGATCTGTGGTGTTGGCTTGGCAGCGTAGTTCATCCGCAGGCAATTGCGGTATTTGCCCGAGGGCGAAAAGATGCTGCCGACGGCAATCTGTACGCCTTGGTCATGCAGGGCGCGGTTCAGTTTCAGGGTGTCGAAGCCATCGGGCAGTTCGACCCAGAGCATGAAACTGCCTTGCGGCCGACTGGCGCGGGTGCCGGCGGGAAAATAGCGGCTGACCCAGTCGATCATGATGTCGCGATTGCGCTGGTATTGTGTGCGCACCCGCCGCAAATGAGGCTCGAAGTGACCGGCCTTGAGGAATTCGGCGATGGCAATCTGCGGTTGCGGCGCTGTGCTGCCGGTGCTGATGTATTTCATGTGCAGCACCCGCTCCAGATAGCGGCCCGGTGCAACCCAGCCGATGCGCAGGCCGGGTGCCAGCGTTTTGGAGAACGAACTGCAGAGCAGGACGCGGCCGTCTTCGTCGAAGGATTTGATCGTGCGCGGTCGCGGGTAGTTGTAGGCCAGTTCGCCATACACATCGTCCTCGATAATCGCCACGTCGAAGCGCTGTGCAAGCGTCAACAACGCGCGTTTGCGCGATTCCGGCATGATGTAGCCCAACGGGTTGTTGCAGTTGGGGGTCAACTGTATGGCCTTGATCGGCCATTGCTCCAGGGCCAGTTCCAGCGCATCGAGGCTGATTCCGGTCAGCGGGTCGGTGGGGATTTCCAGGGCTTTCATGTTCAAGCCCTTGAGCGTCTGCATGGCGCCATGAAAGCTCGGCGAATCCACCGCGACGATGTCGCCCGGCTCACAGATGGAGCGAATGCTGGTGGACAGCGCTTCGTGGCAGCCGGTGGTGATCACCAGGTCGTTGGCCGTCAGTTGGCAGCCGGAGTCGAGCATCAGGCGGGCGATTTGCTCACGCAGTTCGAGGGTGCCGTGGATGTTGTCGTAATACAGGCCGGGCATGTCCTGTCGCCGACTGATGCGCGCGAGGTTGCGCAGCAACGGTTTCATGGTTGGCGTGGTGATGTCCGGCATGCCGCGACCCAGTTGCACCACGTCTTTGCGTGGCACCGCACGGATCAGTTCCAGCACCTGGTCCCACTGCGAGATATCCACAGGACGTTGCGCCGGACGGCCAATTGCCGGCAGTTCCGGCAAGTCGCGGCTGGCCGGGACGAAGTAGCCGGACTTGGGTTTCGGCATCGCCAGGCCGCTGTCTTCCAGCACCCGATAGGCCTGTTGCACCGTGCTCAGGCTGACCCCGTGTTCGACGCTCAATGCCCGCACCGACGGCAGCCGGTCGCCGGGACGATAGAAGCCCTGTTCGATCCGCGTGCCGAGCAATTCGGCGAGGTTGACGTAAAGGGTCATGGCGCAGTCTCGGTGTGAGTGATTCGGTTAACCAGTACAGATCAGGCAAAAAATTGTAATTCAGAGGTTAAAACGGCAAATCTGTATGGAATTAATACAGGCTGGTTGAATCTGTAATGCTTTTCGCCGTCCGCGCATCATGAAAGCTCTGGCTACCCAAGTAAACAGGAGCAATCAAAATGAACGGCTTGAGCGATGTGCGGCTGACGTTACGCAGTCAGGAACTGGCGGCAGGGCAAATCAACGGTACGCGCGAGGCGTTGATGCGCAACGCACCGTCAGGCCTGAATCGCTGGGGACTGTTCTGGCATCGTCTGCACACGCGCAAGGCGTTGCTGGAGCTGACGCCGGAGCAATTACGGGATGTCGGGTTGAGCCGGGAACAGGCGCGGGAGGAGGGGCTTAAGCCTTTCTGGCGGATCTGAGGTTTGTGGTGTTCATTAGATCCATTCGCGGGCAAGCCTCGCTCCTACAAGGGATACGCGTTCAACTGTAGGAGCGAGGCTTGCCCGCGAAGGCGTCATCACTGACGCCACAAATCCCTCAGACCAACTCTTTAAGCCGATGCCACAACATCCCCAACGCCAACAACGGCGAACGCAAATGCTTCCCGCCGGGGAAAGTAATGTGCGGCACCTTGGCAAACAGATCGAACCCGCCACCCTGCTGCCCGCTGATCGCTTCGGCCAGCAACTTGCCCGCCAGATGCGTGGCATTCACGCCGTGGCCTGAGTAAGCCTGGGCGTAATACACGTTAGGCTGGTCCTTGAGTCGACCGATCTGCGGCAATCGATTAGCGCCAATGCCGATCATCCCGCCCCACTGATAATCAATCCTTGCGCCGGCCAGTTGCGGGAACACTTCAAGCATCTTCGGCCGCATATACGCGGCGATGTCCTTCGGGTCGCGACCTGAATAATGGCAGGCGCCACCGAACAGCAAGCGACGATCCGCCGAGAGCCGGTAGTAATCCAGCGCCACCCTTTGATCACACACCGCCATGTTCTGCGGCAGCAGTTCATGCGCCTGTTCTTCGCTCAAGGGTTCGGTGGCGATGATGTAGCTGCCGGCGGGCAACACCTTGCCGCTGAGTTCGGGGTTGAGTTGGTTGAGGTAGGCGTTGCAGCCCAGCACCAGGGTTTTTGCGCGAACCGAACCTTGAGCCGTATGGACCCTCACCTCCGGGCCGTAGTCAATGCGGGTCACTGCCGATTGCTCAAACAGTCTGGCGCCCAATTGCTGCGCGGCGGCGGCTTCGCCCAATGCCAGATTCAGTGGGTGCAAATGGCCCGAACCCATGTCGATCAGGCCGCCGACGTAGCGATTGGAACCCACCACGCTGTGCATCTCATGCGCTTGCAGCAATCGGGTTTCGTAGCGGTAACCAAGGCTGCGCAGTTCCTCGGCGTCTTCGGCGAAGCCTTCGAGGTCGCGGGGTTTGTTGGCGAGATCGCAGTAACCCCAGGTCAGGTCGCAAGGGATCTGAAAACGCTCGATGCGCTGTCGGACGATTTCCACGGCTTCCAGGCCCATGAGTTTCATCTGACGCACGCCGTCCGTGCCGATCACGTTGGCGAACTGATCGAGCCCATGACCGACGCCACGAATCAGTTGCCCGCCATTACGGCCGCTGGCGCCCCAGCCAATCTTGTGCGCTTCGAGCAGCACCACGCTGAGGCCGCGTTCCGCCAGCTCAAGCGCGGTGTTCAGCCCGGAAAACCCGCCGCCGACCACGCACACATCGGCTACCAGCTCGCCTTTCAACACCGGATGATCGGGCTGCGACAGGCTGCTGGCGGCGTAATAAGAGGCGGTGTGCTGAGCACGGGCATTCATGCGCATCATCCTGGTTTTTGTGTTTAGTAAATTTGACGGAGCATAAGCCGGACCTTCCGGCGCGGGCAACACTGGTCGGTTGTGGCTGTCTGGATCGGCGCGTTTGCGTCAGAATCGCGCTCCAGTCCGCTTTGGGTCACCGTTTCGATGAGCTGCAACAGTCAGAAAATCCGCACGTTACGACAGCAGATCCCCTCGTTCGAGTGCGTGCCCGGCTGCCATGACTGCTGCGGGCCGGTGACCACCTCGCCGGAAGAAATGTCCCGCCTGCCGCGCAAGACCCGCGCCGAGCAGGATGCGGCGATGGATGAGCTCAACTGTGTGCACTTGGGGCCCAACGGCTGCACGGTGTATGACGAGCGACCGTTGATTTGCCGGTTGTTCGGCACCACCAAGACCTTGCCGTGCCCGAATGGGCGGGGGCCGGTGGAGCTGATTCATCCGCGGGTGGAGAAGCAGATTCATGAGTACATGGCTTCTACCCGGCAGGTGCTCGTCTGAGGGAAGACCGAGTCGCCTGTAATCGCCAGCAGGCTAGCTCCCACACTGGATCTGGGTCATGCACAGAATGTGTGTCCGCTGAAGATCAACTGTGGGAGCTAGCCTGCTAGCGATGGGGTCTGAACAGGCACCACAAAGTCTCAATCCGGAATCGGCAGACTCAGACTCTCCTTCACCTCTTCCATCACGATATAACTCTTCGATTCGCGCACATGCGGCAGCTTGAGCAGGATGTCGCCCAGCAGCTTGCGATAAGAAGCCATCTCCGAGATCCGCGCCTTCACCAGGTAGTCGAAATCCCCTGACACCAAATGGCATTCCAGCACATGGGGCAGTTTCAGCACCGCGCGTCGGAACTCTTCGAAAGTATCGCCGGATTTGTAGTCGAGGCTGATCTCGACGAACACCAGCAGACTACCTTTGAGGTGCTGCGGGTTCAGCCGGGCGTTGTAGCCCATGATGATCCCTTCGCGCTCCAGGCGCCGGACCCGCTCGGTGCAGGGCGTGGTCGAGAGCCCGACCTTTTCCCCAAGCTCCGTGAAGGAGATACGCCCGTCCGCTTGCAGGATCCGCAGGATGTTGCGGTCGATCTTGTCCAGCTCACGTTTGGTCTGAGTGTTGGTACGCATAGGGGATGCGCCTCCGTGAAAAGCGTTTTTGCCGAGAATTGTCGCCAAATATAGGTGCTTATATAGTGAAATGCACTGGCTAATCTTTTTTAAACTGCCCACATCTACGGTCTGTACTACAAACGTCAGCGGCACGCCGCGATGAGGGATATGAAAATGCGCGTTATGGTCTTGGGTAGCGGCGTCATCGGTACCACCAGTGCTTATTATCTGGCGCGTGCCGGGTTCGAAGTGGTGGTGGTGGACCGTCAGCCGGCTGCGGCCATGGAGACCAGTTTCGCCAACGCCGGGCAGGTTTCGCCGGGTTATGCCTCGCCGTGGGCCGCGCCGGGTGTGCCGCTCAAGGCCATCAAGTGGCTGTTGCAGCGCCACGCACCGCTGGCGATCAAGGCCACTGCCGACATCGACCAATACCTGTGGATGGCGCAGATGCTGCGCAACTGCACTGCCAGCCGTTATGCGGTGAACAAGGAGCGCATGGTCCGTCTGTCCGAGTACAGCCGTGACTGCCTCGACGAACTGCGCGCCGAAACCGGCATTGCCTACGAAGGCCGTAGCCTCGGTACTACTCAATTGTTCCGTACCCAGGCTCAACTCGACGGCGCCGCGAAAGACATCGCCGTACTGAAAGAGTCCGGCGTGCCGTTCGAACTGCTCGACCGTGCCGGCATTGCTCGCGTTGAACCGGCGCTGGCCAGCGTGACCGACATCCTCGCCGGTGCCCTGCGCCTGCCGAACGACCAGACCGGCGATTGCCAGATGTTCACCAGCCGACTGGCCGAAATGGCTGTGAAACTGGGTGTGGAATTCCGCTTCGGCCAAGACATTCAGAAGCTCGACTACGCCGGTGATCGCATCAACGGTGTGTGGATCGACGGCAAGCTGGAAACCGCTGACCGCTACGTATTGGCACTCGGCAGCTACTCGCCGCAGTTGCTCAAGCCGCTGGGCATCAAGGCACCGGTTTACCCGCTCAAGGGTTACTCCCTGACCGTGCCGATCACCAACCCGGCGATGGCCCCGACGTCGACCATTCTCGACGAGACCTACAAGGTCGCGATCACCCGTTTCGACAACCGCATCCGCGTCGGCGGCATGGCTGAAATCGCCGGTTTTGACCTGTCGCTGAACCCGCGTCGGCGCGAAACCCTGGAGATGATCGTCAACGACCTTTATCCTCAGGGCGGCGATCTGGCCCAGGCAAGTTTCTGGACCGGTCTGCGTCCGACCACGCCGGATGGCACGCCGATTGTGGGTGCAACGCCGTTCAGCAACCTGTTCCTGAACACCGGTCACGGCACCCTCGGCTGGACCATGGCGTGCGGCTCCGGTCGCTTGCTGGCCGACCTGATGGCGAAGAAAACGCCGCAGATCAGTGCAGAAGGCCTCGATATTTCCCGTTATGGCAGCAAAGTCCAGGAGCCCGCAAAACATGGCAATCCAGCGCCAGCTCACCAATGAGCGCATGAGTCAGATCGTCGCTCACAACGGTACGGTGTATTTGGCAGGGCAGGTCGGCGACGACATGAACGCCGGGATTGAACAGCAGACTCGCGAAACCCTCGCCAATATCGAGCGTTTGCTGGATATGGCGGGTACCGACAAGCACCATTTGCTGTCGGTGACGATTTACCTGAAAGACATCGACGCGCACTTCGAAGGCATGAACGCGGTGTGGGACAAGTGGCTGCCAAAAGGCGTCGCTCCGGCCCGTGCAACGGTTGAGTCGAAGCTGTGCGAACCGGAAATCCTGATCGAGCTGTCGGTGGTAGCCGCTCTGCCGTAAGCCTGTCAGAAAGATCCCTCTCCCGGTGCTGTTGGCGGTTCACGCTGTCAGCCAGCGCCGGTTTTTATTCCCATGACCGCCTAGAAGCCCTGCCGCCATGCGTCCAGCCCGTGCCCTGATCGACCTCCAAGCCCTGCGCCACAACTACCAACTCGCCCGTGAGCTTGCGCCGGGGGCCAAGGCCCTCGCGGTGATCAAGGCCGATGCCTACGGCCATGGCGCGGTGCGTTGCGCCCAGGCGCTGGAAGCCGAGGCGGACGGGTTTGCCGTGGCGTGCATCGAAGAAGCGCTGGAACTGCGCGCTGCCGGCATTCGCGCGCCGGTGTTGTTGCTGGAAGGTTTTTTCGAAGCCGACGAGCTGTCGCTGATCGTCGAGCATGATTTCTGGTGCGTGGTGCATTCGCTGTGGCAGCTTGAAGCCATCGAAAAAGCCACGCTCAGCAAGCCGATCACGGTCTGGCTCAAACTCGATTCGGGCATGCACCGGGTCGGTCTGCAACCAAAGGATTACCAGGCGGGCTATCAACGGCTGCTGGCCAGCGGCAATGTCGCGAAAGTGGTGTTGATGAGCCACTTCGCTCGCGCCGATGAGCTGCACAGTCAAGCCAGTGCCGAGCAAGTGGCCGTGTTTGAAGCGGCCCGTCAGGGTTTGTCCGCCGAGGTCAGCCTGCGCAACTCGCCGGCAGTGCTCGGTTGGCCGCAGATCCCGAGTGACTGGGTGCGTCCGGGCATCATGCTCTACGGCGCCACGCCTTTCGAAGAAGCCAATGCCGTGGCCTCGCGCCTGCAACCGGTGATGACCCTGGAATCGAAAGTGATTTGCGTGCAAGAGCTGCCGGCCGGCGAGCCGATCGGTTACGGCGCCAAGTTCATCACCCAGAAGCCGATGCGCGTTGGCGTGGTGGCGATGGGTTATGCCGATGGCTATCCGCGTCACGCACCGACCGGTACGCCGGTGATGGTCGCCGGGCAGCTCAGCCAGTTGATCGGCCGGGTGTCGATGGACATGCTGTGCATCGATCTGACCGATGTACCGCAAGCCGGGCTGGGTTCGACCGTCGAGTTGTGGGGCAAAAACGTGCTCGCCAGCACCGTGGCGGAAGCCGCAGACACGATTCCCTATCAGATCTTCTGCAACCTGCGCCGGGTTCCGCTGCTCTATTCCGGGGCTTGACCCGAACCGCACGGACCGGAAGTCGCTTCGCCGAACAGGATTCAGGCCAAAGTGTTGTAAATACTGAACGCTGTCGCCATGATAACGCTCATATTCCTACAACCTGAATCCTGGAGGCGCAAGCTTGGACGTCGGTGAACGACTGCAATCCATCCGTAAGCTCAAAGGTCTTTCGCAGCGTGAACTCGCCAAACGCGCGGGCGTCACCAACAGCACCATTTCGATGATCGAGAAGAACAGCGTCAGCCCCTCGATCAGTTCGCTGCGCAAGGTTCTGGGCGGGATTCCCATGTCGATGGTCGAGTTCTTTTCCGAAGAGATCCTGCAGGAAAAACCGACTCAGATCGTCTACAAGGCTAACGAGCTGATCGATATTTCCGATGGCGCAGTGACCATGAAACTGGTCGGCCGGGCTCACCCGAGCCGCGCCATTGCGTTCCTCAATGAAATCTACCCGCCAGGCGCCGACACCGGTGACGAGATGCTCACCCATGAGGGCGAGGAAACCGGGATTCTGGTGGAAGGGCGTCTGGAACTGGTGGTCGGGCTGGAAACTTTTGTGCTCGAAGCCGGTGATAGCTACTACTTTGAAAGTACCAAGCCGCACCGTTTCCGTAATCCGTTCGACGCGCCGGCGCGACTAATCAGCGCAGCCACGCCAGCGAATTTCTAAGAGAAGAGGCGTCCTGCCAGCACGGCAGCGGCACCCAAAGGGTTTTTCCGCGGCGCAACAAGACCCCTTCGACTTTGGGGTTGTTTCAGTGCGGCGGGCTTACCGCTATACTTGCGCCCGCCTGCGAACCGTGGCCGTAGGCGTGACTAGCCACCATTGAGGGTGAACGCGTGAACCTAATTATGAAAATGCTGGCTGCACCAGCAACCGTATTGGCCCTTTGGGCTGTCAGCGCTCAAGCTGCGACGAATGACGATATTGCAAAACGCCTTGATCCAGTTGGCCAAGTTTGTGTTCAGGGTCAAGAGTGCAAGGGAATGGAAGTCGCTGCTGCTTCTGGCGGCGGTGGCGGTGCCAAGGCACCTAAAGACGTTATTGCAAAACATTGCAATGCTTGCCACGGCACCGGCCTTTTGGGCGCGCCGAAAATCGGCGACAAGGCTGCCTGGAAAGAACGCGCCGATCACCAGGGCGGTCTCGACGGCATCCTGGCCAAAGCCATTACCGGTATCAATGCGATGCCGCCTAAAGGCACCTGCGCCGACTGCTCCGACGACGAGCTGAAGGGCGCCATCAAAGAGATGTCCGGCCTGTAACACGCCCGCATCGTTAGCGAAAAAGCCGCCTCCGGGCGGCTTTTTTGTGCCTGTTCACCTGTAGGAGCCGGCTTGCCGGCGATCCAGACGCCGCGGTTAACCAGGTAAACCGTGTGATCGTTCATCGCCAGCAAGCCGGCTCCTACAGGTGGTGGGCATAAAGCGATTTACCGCCCGAGGCTGTTCATTGCAGCAAAGACCCGGCAAGCTCGGTCCAACCCCAATTCATGGAATGTAAGGGAGGATCAGATGGTGCAGCTGTGTTCTATCGAGCAAGCGGTCGATGAGGTGCTGGCGCGGTTGCCGGCGCATATCCACATGGGCCTGCCCCTCGGTCTGGGCAAACCCAACCACTTCGTCAACGCGCTGTATCAACGCGTTGCGCAATTGCCCGAGCGCAAGCTGACGATCTACACCGCGCTGTGCCTGGGCCGTCCTGCATTGGGCGACGGCTTGCAGAAGCGCTTCCTCGAACCCTTCATCGAACGGGTATTCGGCGATTATCCGGAGCTGGATTTCCTCGCGGGCCTGCGCAAGGACAACCTGCCGCCCAACATCCATATTCAACAGTTTTTCATGCAGCCCGGCAGCCTGCTTCATAGCGAATCCGCCCAGCAGGACTACGTGAGCAGCAACTACAGCCACGCCGCGCGGGACATCAACGCGGCCGGTTTGAACCTGGTCGCGCAACTGGTGGCCAGCCACTCCGAACACCCGGATCGCCTGAGCCTGAGTTGCAACCCGGACATCACCCTCGACCTGTTTCCGATGATCGCCAAGCGCAGGGCGGCGGGGGAGACGGTCCTGCTCGTGGGTCAGGTGCACAACGACTTGCCGTACATGCCCGGTGATGCGGAAATCGGCATCGACACTTTCGACCTGCTGGTCGACGAGAAAGACAACACCACGCTGTTCTCGACGCCGAACATGCCGGTGGGTTTCCAGGACCATTTCATCGGCCTGCACGCCAGCGCGCTGGTCCGCGATGGCGGCACCTTGCAAATCGGCATCGGCGCCATGGGCGACGCGCTGACGGCGGCGTTGCTGGCGCGGCAGGCGGATAACGACGGATACAAGGCGTTGTTGGCCGACGTAAATCTCAGCCAGTGGGCGCAGTTGATAGACCGCGAAGGGGGGTTGGAACCGTTCGCCAAAGGCCTTTACGGTTGCAGCGAAATGTTCGTCAACGGCCTGCTGGTGCTGGTCGATGCCGGTATCGTGCGGCGCAAGGTCTACCCCGATGTGCCAACCCAACAACAGGCGAATGCCGGCACGCTGGATGAAGCGGCGCAAACCGACGGCATTTCGGTGCACGGCGGGTTCTTCCTGGGGCCGCGCAGTTTCTACGAGCGTCTTCGAGAGCTGCCCCAGAGCAAGCGGCTCGAATTCAACATGACCCGTATCAGCTACATCAACGAGCTGTACGGTCAGGAGGAACTCAAACGCTTGCAGCGCCTGGATGCGCGCTTCATCAACACCGTATTCACCATGACGTTGCTCGGGGCCGGCGTGGCCGATCAGCTTGAAGACGGTCGTGTCCTCAGCGGCGTCGGCGGGCAATACAACTTCGTCGCCCAGGGCCATGCGCTGGAAGGCGCGCGTTCGATTCTGCTGCTGCGAAGCTGGCGCGAGTCGGGCGGGGAGGTCAGTTCCAACATCGTCTGGGAGTACGGCCATTGCACGATCCCGCGGCATCTGCGGGACATCGTGGTCACTGAATACGGTATCGCGGATTTGCGTGGCAAGACCGATGCGGCAGTGATCGAGGCGTTGCTGAACATCAGCGATTCACGGTTCCAGCCCGGCTTGATCGAGCAGGCGCAGAGTGCCGGGAAACTGCCGAAGAGTTTTCGTCTTGATCCGCGTTTTGCCGACAACCGACCAGAACGTTTACAGGCGATTCAGGCGCGGCATCCGCAGTTGTTTCCGGAGTATCCGCTAGGGAGTGATTTCACCGCGCATGAGCGGGATTTGTTGCGGGCGCTGAACTGGTTGAAGAGCAAGTTCAAGCTGACGGAGATTCTGGAGTTGGGCAAGGCGGCACTGGATGCGCCCGAACCGGCAGCGTTTCCCGAGCATCTGGAGCGTATGCAACTGACCAACCCGGAAGGGTTGAAAGAGGACCTGTTTCAGCGGCTGCTGCTCACCGGCCTCAAAGCCACCGCGCAATAACAGCCAACCCAAAGCAACTGTGGGAGCCAGCCTGCTGGCGATGACGGTCTGTCAGGCATGAAGATTTTGACTGACACGACGCCATCGCCAGCAGGCTGGCTCCCACAGGGGAAATGCGGTGCTGCTGGTTATTCGATAAAGGTCACAACGCCATCGGCCAGCGACTTAACGCGAGCCAACGATTCAACGCGATAACCCTGCGCATCCAGTTCCGCACGTCCACCCTGGAACGACTTCTCGATCACGATGCCCAGACCGGCCACGGTCGCGCCGGCCTGTTTGATGATCGAGATCAGCGCTTGCGACGCCTTACCGTTGGCCAAAAAGTCATCGATGATCAGCACGCGGTCGCTGCTGGTCAGGTGGCGCGGGGAGATCGCCACGGTGCTTTCGGTCTGCTTGGTGAACGAGTAAACGGTCGCCGACAGCAGGTTTTCGGTCAGGGTCAGGGACTGATGCTTGCGCGCGAAAATCACCGGTACGCCCAGGTTCAGGCCTGTCATGATCGCCGGAGCGATGCCCGAGGCTTCGATGGTGACGATCTTGGTGATGCCCGAGTCCTTGAACAGCGCAGCGAACTCGTCGCCGATCAGTTTCATCAGCGCCGGGTCGATCTGGTGGTTCAAAAAGGCGTCGACCTTCAGGACCTGATCGGAAAGCACAATGCCTTGTTCGCGAATTTTCTGGTGCAGTGCTTCCATGAAGCGTTCCTCTACTGGCGCCATGTGCGCCTAGTTTGTGAAAAAGTGTCGGTTAAAAAGTGCTCAATTCTAGCGCTTTAACATCGCCCGTATATCGGCCAATGCGGTATTGCCGCGAACGGCTTTGACTTCTACCGGCGTGTCGTCGGTGCCTTCCCAGGCCAGGTCGTCCGGCGGCAGTTCATCGAGGAAGCGGCTGGGCGCGCAGTCGATGATCTCGCCGTACTGCTTGCGCTTGGCCGCGAAGGTGAAGGCCAGGGTCTGGCGTGCGCGGGTAATGCCAACGTAGGCCAGGCGGCGTTCTTCTTCGATGGTGTCGGCTTCGATGCTGGAGCGGTGCGGGAGGATTTCCTCTTCCATGCCCATGATGAACACGTAGGGGAATTCCAGCCCTTTGGAGGCGTGCAAGGTCATCATCTGCACGCCTTCGGCGCCGTCTTCCTCTTCCTGCTGACGTTCCAGCATGTCGCGCAGGACGAGTTTGCCGATGGCGTCCTCGACGGTCATCTCGCCTTCTTCGTCTTTCTCCAGGGTGTTTTTCAACGCCTCGATCAGGAACCAGACGTTGCCCATGCGGTAGTCGGCGGCCTTGTCGCTGGAGCTGTTGGTGCGCAGCCAGTTCTCGTAGTCGATGTCCATGACCATGCTGCGCAGCGCCGAAATCGGGTCTTCGCCGGCGCACTGCTCGCGGACCTTGTCCATGAAACGCTTGAAGCGCGACAGGCGATCGGTGAAACGCGCATCCAGATGCTCGCCCAGGCCGATTTCGTCGGTGGCGGCGTACATCGAGATTTTGCGTTCGGTGGCGTAGTTGCCGAGCTTCTCAAGCGTCGTCGAGCCGATCTCCCGGCGCGGGACGTTGATCACCCGCAGGAAGGCGTTGTCGTCGTCCGGGTTCACGATCAGGCGGAAGTAGGCCATCAGGTCCTTCACTTCCTGGCGTCCGAAAAAGCTGTTGCCGCCGGACAACCGATACGGAATCTGGTGGTGTTGCAGCTTCAGCTCGATCAGCTTGGCCTGATAGTTACCGCGATACAGGATCGCGAAATCGCTGTAGGGCCGGTCAGTGCGCAAGTGCAGGGTCAGCAATTCCACGGCCACGCGCTCGGCTTCGGCGTCTTCGTTGCGGCAGCGGATCACGCGGATCTCGTCGCCGTGACCCATCTCGCTCCACAGCTGCTTTTCGAACTCGTGCGGGTTGTTCGAGATCAGCACGTTGGCGCAGCGCAGGATGCGGCTGGTGGAGCGATAGTTCTGCTCCAGCATCACCACTTTCAGGGACGGGTAGTCGTCCTTGAGCAGCATCAGGTTTTCCGGGCGGGCGCCGCGCCAGGCGTAGATCGACTGGTCGTCATCGCCCACCACGGTGAACTGGTTGCGCGTGCCGATCAGCAACTTCACCAGCAAATACTGGCTGGCGTTGGTGTCCTGGTATTCGTCCACCAGCAGGTAGCGGACTTTGTTCTGCCACTTTTCGAGGATGTCGGCGTGTTCCTGGAACAGTTTCACCGGCAGCAGGATCAGGTCGTCGAAGTCCACCGCGTTGAACGCCTTGAGCGTGCGCTGGTAGTGGGTGTAGACGATGGCGGCGGTCTGTTCCTTGGGGTTTCGCGAGTTTTCCAGGGCTTCGGCGGGCAGGATCAGGTCGTTTTTCCACGAGCCGATCATGTTCTTGATCTCGTCGACGCCGTCGTCGCCCGCGTATTCCTTCTGCATGATGTCGGTCATCAGGGCTTTGACGTCGGTCTCGTCGAAGATCGAGAAGCCCGGTTTGTAGCCCAGCCGCACGTGTTCCTTGCGGATGATGTTGAGGCCCAGGTTGTGGAAGGTGCACACCGTCAGGCCACGGCCTTCGCCGCCCTTGAGCAGGGTGCCGACCCGTTCCTTCATCTCGCGCGCGGCCTTGTTGGTAAAGGTCATGGCGACGATGTACTGGGCGCGGATGCCGCAGTTCTGGATCAGGTGCGCGATTTTTCGCGTGATCACGCTGGTCTTGCCGGAGCCTGCACCGGCGAGCACCAAAAGAGGGCCGCCGACGTAGCTCACGGCTTCTTGCTGCCGGGGATTGAGTCGGGACATACGTAAATTCAGGAGTCAGTACGAAATGGGCCGGCATTTTAACAGGCTCAGCGAATTGTGCTGCTCTCTCCGACTTGTGACGCAATACGCTATCTATATTTGCCGGTTTTGTTACTTTCACGCAGGATGCGGGAGGAATTTGCGGCTAATGTTCGTAATTCCGGATACAAAAGCCTCGTTTGATAACTGATGTCATTGGTCATTAGTTATTGGCACGGCATAATGCCCGCCGCCTACATCATTGCAGAGTCTAGGGAGCTAGCTTGTCTACGCCTGTCGAACCCTTGCGTTTGCTGCTATTGGCCGAAGAGCCAGCGTGGGCAGCGTTGTTGCGCGAGTGTCTGGCTCCGATGGGGAGCTCGGCCGTGCTCATCAGCGCTCCGAGCTGGGAGTCGGTCAGCGCTCTGTTTGATGACAACCGCAGCGCGGTGTTGTTGACGATCCCGGCCCTTCAGCCGGCGCCCGGCCGTTGCAGTTTGCCAACGGTGTTGTTGCTCGAACAAGAGCCGCTGTTGCCGCCCGATGGCGTGAGCGACTGGCTGGTGCGCGATCATCTCGACCCCGGCATGTTGCGCCGTTGCCTGCGCCACGTGCGCGAGCGCGGCGTGCTGGAAAACACCCTGCAACGCCTGGCCGAGCAAGACCCGCTGACCGGCATTGCCAACCGCCAGGGTTTCCAGACCTTGCTGGCCGCGCGACTGGCGGAAAACGACGGCCGTGGCCTGGCCCTCGGGCACCTTGACCTCGACAACTTCCGCCACGCCAACGACGCCCTTGGCCACCAGGCCGGCGACCGCTTGATCCTGCAAGTGGTCGCGCGCCTGAAAAGCCAGCTCGAGGCCGGCGATCAACTGGCACGGCTGGGCAGCGATGAGTTCGCCCTGCTGATCGACACCCGCCGCGCGCCGCAACGCGCCGAATGGATGGCCGAACGCATCACCGAAGCGTTGGCCGAGCCCTATTGGGTCGACGGCGAAAGCCTGTTGATCGGTTCCAGCCTGGGCATCGCCCACGCTCGCGCCCAGGCCGGCGCCGATCCGTTGATGTGGCACGCGCACATCGCCATGCAGCAGGCCAAGAGCACTCAAGGCTGCACCTTTCACATCTTCAACGAACGCATCAACCGCAATGCCCGCAGCATGGCCGACCTCGAAAGCGAGCTGCGCCGGGCGTTGCGTCGCGATGAGCTGGAGCTGCATTACCAGCCACGCCTGAACCTTGAAGACGGGCAGATCGTCGGCCTCGAAGCCCTGGTGCGCTGGCGCCATGCCGAGCGTGGGTTGTTGCCGCCGAGCGAGTTCGTGCCACTGGCCGAGCAAAGCGGTTTGATCGTGCCGCTCGGTTACTGGGTGATTTCCCGCGCGTTGCGCGACATGCAGGCGTTGCGCGAGCTCGGTCTGCCGGCGCTGCACATGGCGATCAACCTGTCGTTCCGCCAGTTTCAGGACAGTCAGTTGCTGTCGACCCTGAGCCGGCTGATTGCCGAGCGTGGCGTCGAGGCGCAGTGGCTGGAATTCGAACTGACCGAAACGGCGGTCATGCGCCGCAGCGATCTGGTGAAACAGACCATGGATGCCCTCGGGCGCCTGGGCGTGCGCTTCTCGCTCGACGACTTCGGCACCGGGTTTTCGTCCTTCGTGCACCTCAACAGCCTGCCGATTGCCTTGTTGAAGGTCGACAAGAGCTTTGTCGGCGGAATGGAAGGGCGCGAAGAGAATCGCAAACTGGTGCACGCGATGATCAACCTGGCGCACAACCTCAATCTTGAAGTGGTCGCCGAGGGCGTGGAAACGCCGGAGCAGCTGGATTTGTTGCGCGGGTTTGGTTGCGATCAGGTGCAGGGTTATCTGATCAGCAAGCCGTTACCGTTGACGGAGCTGATTGAGTATCTGAGTTTTGGCAGCAGTCAGCAGCCGATGCTAGAGATCGTGAGCTGACACGAATCCCTGTAGGAGCGAGGCTTGCCCGCGAAGGCGTCGAGTCAGTCGACATTGTTGTTCCTGACACGACGCCTTCGCGGGCAAGCCTCGCTCCTACAAGGATCTCAGTCAGGCTGGGCGATCTGGAAACTTGCCCCTGATGTCGGCTCCCGCCGAATCATCCGCTTCATCTTCCACTCGAACGCCAGCGTCAGGCTCACCGCCGCGCACGCCAGGCCCAACGCCAGACCCCACCAGACACCCGTCGGCCCCCAGTGCAAATGGAACGCCATCCACCACGCGGCGGGCGCGCCGATCAGCCAATAGCAACCCAACCCGACCAGGAACGTGGTCTTGGCGTCCTTGAGCCCGCGAATGCAGCCCATGGCGATGGTTTGCGTGCCGTCGAACAGCTCGAACCAAGCAGCCACCGCCAACAGGCTCACCGCCAGTTCGATGACCGGGCGGAAGGCCGGGTCGTTGTGGTCCAGGAACAGGCCAATCAACTGATTCGGCAACAGCCAGAAGACCATCGCGAAACCGAGCATCGCCGCTGCGCCAAAGGCGATCCCGACCCGCCCGGCAAGCCGCGCGTCCAGCAACTGCCCGGCGCCGTAATGCTGGCCGATGCGCATGGTGATCGCATAGGAAAGCCCCGCCGGAATCATGAACGCCACCGAGACAATCTGCAGCGCGATCTGATGCGCGCCCAATTGCGTACTGCCCATGGTGCCCATGCACAACGCGGCGAAGGCAAACAACCCGACTTCCACTGCGTAGGTGCCGCCAATCGGCAGACCCAGGCGCCACAACTCCTTCAGGTACTGCCGGTTTGGCCGTGACAAGCCCTGGCGCAATGGATAGGCGTCGTACGCCGGGTGCCGCCGAATGTGCAGCGCCAACGCCACGGCCATCAGGTTGGCAACAATTGCCGTGACCAGACCGATACCCACCAGGCCCATTTTCGGCAGGCCGAACATCCCGGTGATCAACGCATAATTGAGCACGAAGTTGGCCACCGTGCCGCCGAGGCTGATGACCATCACCGGCGTCGCCCGGCCAATCGCGCTGGTGAAACCGCGCAGGGCCATGAAGCTCAGGTAACCGGGCAAGGCGAACGGCAAAATCAACAGGAACTGCCCGGCTGACTGGACGTTGGTTTCGGTCTGGCCAAACATCAGCAACACCGGTTTGAGGTTCCACAGCAGCAATCCGGCGACCAAAGCCATCAACCACGCCAGCCACAACCCGGCCTGGGTCAACCGCGCCGCACCAACGATATCGCCCGCTCCCTGACGGATCGCCACCAACGTGCCGACCGCCGCAATCACGCCGATGCAAAAGATTGACACAAACGAATAGGTCGCCGCGCCGAGTCCGCCGCCGGCCAATGCCTCGGGGCTCAGGCGCGCCATCATCAAGGTGTCGGTGAGGACCATCAGCATGTGCGCCAACTGCGAGGCAATCAACGGCCCCGCCAGCCGCAGGATGGCCCAGAGTTCAATACGTGCTGGATGCTGCATGGTCATCACGCCCGATTATCAAAGAGAACAGGAAAGCGTCGATTCTCGGCGCTCTGCGGGGTTTGCACAAAGGGATAAAAAGGATGGGTGGCATGATTAAAACTCATCCTGTGGAGTTTCTGATAAGTTGACGAAATTGCGCCATAGGAGCTTTCCGCATGTCTCGTCGTCTTCCTCCCTTGTATGCCCTTCGCGCATTTGAAGCGGCGGCGCGGCATAGCTCGTTTACCCGTGCCGCTGAAGAGTTGTCGATTACGCAGAGTGCGGTCAGTCGGCATATTCGTACGCTTGAAGAGCATTTTGCCTGTCGGCTGTTTCATCGCAGCGGGCGCAATTTGCAACTGACCGAGTCGGCGCGGCTGATCCTGCCGGGCATTCGCGAAGGCTTCACCGCTCTTGAGCGGGCCTGCAATACCTTGCGCGCCGAAGATGACATCCTGCGCATGAAAGCACCGTCGACCCTGACCATGCGCTGGCTGTTGGCGCGGCTCAGCCGTTTCCGCCACCTGCAACCGGGCAACGAAGTGCAACTGACCAGCGCCTGGATGGACGTCGACTCGGTGGACTTCAACCATGAGCCGTTCGACTGCGCCGTGATCCTCAGCAACGGGCATTTTCCGCCGGACTGGGAGGCGAGCCTGCTGTTCCCGGAGGAGCTGATTCCGGTCGGTGCACCGAATCTTCTGAAGGACCAACCGTGGGACGTCGCGCGTCTGGCCCATGCCGAACTGCTGCACCCGACGCCGGACCGGCGTGACTGGCGCAACTGGCTGGAGCGCATGGGGCTGACGGATCAGGTGTCGCTCAAGGGCGGGCAGGTGTTCGATACGCTGGAGCTGGGCATGATCGCCGCCGCCCGGGGTTATGGCGTTTCGATGGGCGATCTGCTGATGGTGGCCGAAGATGTGGTGCAGGGCCGTCTGAGTTTGCCGTGGCCGACCGCCGTCGCCAGTGGTGAGAATTATTACCTCGTCTGGCCGAAAACCCGCCCAGGAGGTGAACGTTTGCGCCGCCTCAGTGATTTCCTGCAAGGCGAAGTGCGGGCGATGAAATTGCCGGACGTCGAACACTTGTGCTGAATCGATAGAGCCCTTGAAATAGCGGCCTTGAGCCATATCCCGGCTATTTACTCAAGTATTCAGGTTTGCCGCCGAAAATCTGCAGATGGAACCTTCGTGCAGGTTCGACGTAATTCCCATTATTAGAAATTTTGCTGAGTAGCCGATCAAGGAGGATCAGATCGCTCGGCCAGGAGCTGTCATGTCTCAACCTCGTGCCCGGATCGCTTCACAGCTTGGCCTTGCGCTCGCCGTTATCCTGGCGATTGTCATCAGCGGCAGTACCCTGTTTGCCCTGCGTTCACTGGACACGGCCAACCTCGCCACCCGCGAAGAGCACCTGGCCAGTGAGGCGCGGTTGCTGGCCGACCAGTTGAGTACGTTTCACGGCACGTTGCGTGAAAGTACCCTGCGCCTTGCGGGGTTGTTCGAAAAGCGTTTCAGTGGCGGGCTGAGCGTGCACCCGGATGCGCCGGTGAACGTGGCGGGCACCCAGACTCCGGGCCTGCAACTGGGCGGCGAAGTGCTCAACAACAACTTCAAGGAAGTGGACGAGTTCAAGCAGATGACCGCCGGCGTGGCCACGGTGTTCGTGCGCAGCGGCGAGGACTTCATTCGGGTCAGTACAAACGTCACCAAACAGGATGGCAGTCGTGCCATTGGCACTGTTCTCGATCATGCGAACCCGGCTTACGCCCGTTTGATGGCGGGGCAGAGTTTCGTCGGACGGTCTTTGCTTTTTGAACGCTACTACATGTCGCAGTACACCCCGGTACGCGACAGCGGCGGCAAGGTCATTGCCGTGCTGTATGTCGGTTTCGACTACACCGACGCGCAGAAAGCCCAGTTCGAAAACCTCAAGCGATTCCGCATCGGCAAGACCGGTTCCTTGGCGTTGCTCGACGAGCAGAACAAATGGCTGGTACCGATCGCCGGCGTGGAAGCGCTGGATAAAGCCGTTCCAGCCATCACCGCCCTGGCGAAAACCCCGAGCGAGGGCGGTTTCTGGAGCGACACGTCCGAAGACTTCTACAGTGTTTCCGTGCCGTTCCAGGACGGCCCGTGGTCGGTCGTGGCGAGCATGCCGCAAGACGAAATCAGCGCGGTGACCTGGAGCGTCGGCATTCAACTGGCGATTGGCAGCCTGCTGGCGATGTTGATCGCTGTGGGTTCCGCCGTCTGGTTGCTACGCAGCAAACTCGCGCCGCTGGGTGATCTGGTGCGTCAGGCCGAAGCCCTGGGGGCCGGCGACCTGAGCGTGCGCCTGGACGTGTCGAGCAACGACGAGATCGGTCAGCTGGCCCGTGCCTTCAACCAGATGAGCCAGGCGTTGTCGACGATGGTCGAGCACATCCGCCGGGCCTCGCAAGAGGTCAACAGCCGTGCCCAGGCCTTGTCCGGTTTGTCTGGCGGTGCCTATGAAGGCATGGAGCAGCAGTCCGGCGAAATCACCAGCATGGCCGGTGCCGTGGAAGAATTCAGCGCCACCTCGTTGAACATTGCCGACAACATGGGCAGCACTCAGCGTCTGGCGCAGGAAAACGCACAGCAAACCCAGATCGGTCGTACATCGATGGGTGAAGCGTCCTCGTCCCTGGAGCAAATCGCTGGCGCGCTGAACAGTACTGCCACGGTGATCAACACCTTGGGCCAGCGTTCTCAGGAAATCGGTGGCATTGTCGGGGTGATCACCTCGATTGCCGAGCAAACCAACCTGCTGGCGCTCAACGCGGCCATCGAAGCGGCGCGTGCCGGTGAGCAGGGCCGTGGTTTTGCGGTGGTGGCTGATGAAGTGCGCAACCTGGCTTCACGCACTCGCCAGGCCACCGACGAAATTTCCGGGATGATTCAGAGCATCCAGCAGGAAACCGGCAATGCCATCAGCACCATGGAACAGGGCAAAGTTTTGATGCAGGAAGGCTTGTCGCGCAACGCCAACGTCGCTTCGGCACTGGCGCGGATCGATGAGCAAAGCCGTTCCGCCGGTGAACAGTTCGCCGCGATCACTACAGCGACCCAGGAGCAGAGCAGCACCGCGACCCTGCTCAGCAGCAACCTGCAAAGCATTGCGCTGGCGAACAGCGAGCAGCGGGAAGTGGTGTCGAACCTGGCGGTGACCGCCAAAGAGCTGGAGAGCCTGGCGGCGGAGTTGCGCCAAGAGGTTGACCGGTTTCGTTGAGTCGCCTCTGAAATAGCCTTCGCGGGCAAGCCTCGCTCCTACAGGTTCAGCGTTGACCCCTGTAGGAGCGAGGCTTGCCCGCGAAGGCTGCACCGCAATATTCAGATCAGCCAATCAATCACACTTGGCGTTGCTCGACACTTCCTTGGTTGCGAGTTTCAACTGCTTGGCCAGTTCTGCCGCGTTGGTGCTGTTGTAAACCCGGCCTCCGGTGTTTTCAGCAATGCAGCGCGACGGGCCACCGGCACCGATTTTCACCACGTTGACCCGCAGGCGTGGTTGTTCCCTGGCGATTTGGCGGGACACCGCGCAAGCGTCTTTCTGGCAACCGTCCTCACCGTCGACGAACATCACGATCACGGCATCGTTATTACGCCCGTCGACGGTGCTTGCCGCGTAAGCCAGGCTGTCGGCCAGCGGTGTGCCGTCGTTGGGAACCAGGCCTCGAATCCCGTTGATCAGCCGTGGCCGGTCGCCAAACTTGAACACGCCCTGGTCCGGTGTGCGTTCGCAGCCGGCGAAGGTAATGAGGCGCGTGTCGATTTTCGGGTCCAGCCCGTTGATCATGCCGGCCAGCGAGTCCTTCGCGACGTCCATGCGGCTGGGTTTGGCGAAGATCTGCATGGTGCGGTTCGCGTCCAGGTACTTGTTGAGCTCGTTGCCGAAGAACCAGTCCTCATCGGCTTTTACGGACTTGATGTTCAAATCCATCGAACCCGAGGTATCGAGCACCACCACGAACTGCGGGATCTCTGCGTTTGGCGCTTTTTTGCGGCACGCGAAGTTGTCCAGCGTCGGTGCCGGCGGCGGCGGCGGCGGTGGCGGTGGTGGAGGCGGGGCGGCCACCACAGGTTTTGGCGGCGGGACCGGTTTGGGGGCGGGCACTGGTTCTGGCTCTGGAACCGGTACGGGTTCCGGTTTCGGTTCCACTACAGGCTCCGGCTCCACTACCGGCTCGGGAACAGGCTCAACCGGTTTCTCGATCGGTGTCACCACCGGGGCGACCGGTTCGACCGGGACAACTTTTTCCCGGTGCATAAACCACCAGTAAGCCCAGAGTGCCAGGAGCAACAACAGCAGTGCCAGCAATGCCGCGGCGATCCACCATCCACGGCGCGAAGGCGCCACGGCGGCCACCGGAGCCAGCGGAACCACCGGCGGCACCACCGGTTTTGGCGGGCGCTGGTTCCAGCGCACCACCAACGGCTCACCGTTGAGGCTGTAGAGTTTGTCCAGCTCGGGAGCGCCGAGCAGGCTGCGCAGGTCATCCGCCTCCGTGGGCTGACCGCGTTTTTGCAGTTCGTCCGCCAACTGTCCAAGGGACGTCTGACGCACTTCATAGGTTTCCAGCAATCGCCGTTGAGCGTCCTCATTGAGGTCGGCATAGGGCGTGGGTTGGCCACCCAGTTCGGTCCACCATTCCAGCACCTCGCCGCTGCCCATTCGCGGGATGGCGAAGAGGCTGGAGACGGTCGGCGGAAAGTGTTTCTGGATGAGGGCGACTTTGGCTTGCAGCGCACTCATCCCCTCTGGTGTGGCTTGCGCATCCCTGATGACCCGCTGCATGACGTCGATTCCTGAAAAGGCTGCAGGCCTCCGGCGGGAGGCCTGCGGGTGAAAAGTTACTCTTCGTAACCGAGGCTGAATTGCAGTTGATTGACCTTTTTCTGCAGCGCCTTCAGTTGTTCCTGCTTGGCGGCCAGGGCCGCCTTTGAAGGCTTGGCCACCGGTGCAGTCTGCGAGTCCTTGAGCTGCTGTTCGAGCCCGGCGATCTGCTTCTGCACCTGGCTTTCATTGCCATGGCGCGCCTTCAGTGAGGTCAGCAACTTGCCCAGCGACTGGTTCAGTTCAGCCTGGGATTTCTGCTGGCTGGCCAAATCGGTTTTGGTGCTGAGCTGCTGGGCCTGAATGTTCTCGTACACCTGACGGAACATCGCGTTTTGCTGGCGGGACTCGGCCAGGGCCTGTTCCTTTTGTTTGACCTGATCGCTGTAACCACCAGAGTAGTCGCAGTTCATCTTGGTCAGCATGCTGCTGTCGCGATTGGTCGCATCGCATTCGCCCGGCTGGGTCGCGCAACCGCTCAAGGCGAGGACGGCGGTCAGGACCGCCAGTTGTCGTAACGTCATGTGCTTAACCCAGAGTGATTGCGGAGCGCTGGCTGTAGAGACCGTCGACTTCCTTCTGCAAGGCAGCGACTTTCTCGTTCATTTTCAGAATGCTTACATCCACCTGCTTCATCTCGGCGCTGGAGCCTTGGGCGCGTTCGGCATCGGCCACTTTGCTGTACTCGGTAACTTTTTTGCGCATGTTGCTGAGGTCTTTGCGCAAGATTGCGATGTTGTTGTCGATCTCGGCGATTTGCGTCTGGGCTTTGGTCTTGTCGACCTTTTTGCTGGCGATGTCCTGTTTGATCTTGGCGATACGTGCCTGGTCATCCTTGATCACTTGCTGAGCGGTCTCGGTGCGGGCAATCACATTGCGCGTGTCTTGCTCGACTTCGCTGTTCATCTTCGCCAGACGGGTGGAGGTGTCGGCGTATTCGCTGCGACGTTGATCCAGATAATAGTTCGCGCCCATGGCCACGCCACACGCGGTAATACCGGCGGCGATGGCGCAGACGGCCTTGTTGCTGCTGTTGGACAGCGCGCAACCGAGGATGCCGACACCGGCGCCGACGGCGCAGGCCTGGTAACCGGACTTGCTGAAGAACTCCGCGTCATTGCCTTGGGTCAGGCGCGGGTCTGCGCCGTCGCTGCCGCCGAGCATCGAACTGCCGGTGTTGGCGCAACCAGTCAGCAACAGGCTGCCGGCAACGACGAATGCGATCTGTAGTTTGAAGCGAGTCCAAAGGCTGCGCGACATGGTGAAACTCCTCGATGACGGTGTTGACGTGTTGTTATTGAGTGACGGTCTTGCAGCTGGTCAGCCAGGCCTCAGTGTCGATCTTCTGTTTTTGCAGGAAGGTCTTCTGATTCGCCCAGTGCGTGCGCAAGTAGGGTTTGAGGTCCTGAAGCTGTTTGTTGCGAGTAATGATTTCTTCCATCACCGGAACCTGTGCCTCGAGCAGCGGCTGACCGTACAACGTCGCCGACTCCACCAGGCTGCTGGCGTAGTAACGGCTGAGTTTGTGCAGGCGATCCTTCTGCTCGTCGAGCTTGCCCTTGCGCATGTCGCAACTGGCGTCTTTTTCGGCGGCTTCGCAATTGAGCTTGTAGTTTTTCTGCAGGAAATCCACGTACTGGCCGTCGTCGAGCATCTTGGTGCACAGGAACGCACCCAGATTTAGGCTGGCGCGAATCGCCTGGTCGCGGGTTTCTTCCTGCTGCTGGTTGCTGGCGCGCAGCTGGTTTTCCAGGGCCTGGAGCTTTTCCTTGAGCGCTTTGTCTTCAACGCCCGAGGCCAGCGTGTTCAGCGACTGAACCGTGCCTTTGTCGGCGGATTCGGTTTCCTTGCTGCCGGTGCCGAGTTTCTTCCAGCTGTTTTCGATGCTGGCCACGCGTTCGCGAGAGGTCAGGGTCGGCGAGACCAATACCAGGCGCAGGCCGGTGGTCTTGTTTTTCACCTGGCCTTCGGCGTTGTAGTACGGCTCTTCCTTGCGCAACGCGGTGCGCAGGTCGGCCTGGGCGGTCAGGTAATTGCCGCCCCGCACGACGTAACCACCGGCCTGGCCATGCTGGCGGTCGAGTTTGTTCAGGCGAAACGGCTCGAACATCATTTCGTCAACGTTGCCGAGCATGTCGTGAAGGCCCAGCGGATTGGGCTTTTGCAGGCCGGACAACTGCAGTTTGCCGTTGGACGATTGCGCCCCGGCGAACCACTCGTAAGCGTTGATGCCGTCGGGCATCGGGTAGCGTGTATCACGGAATTCCGCCGCACCGACTTCCAGGCCACCGCGCGCGGCAAACTCCCACTCGACTTCCGTCGGCAAACGCAGGAAGCCCAGGGCACCGTCTTCTTTCGGGAGCTTGCCGGCGGCGTTCTTGCGCAGCCACAGGTTGTACTTGTCAGCCGCTTCGACGGCTTGCACCCAGCTCACGGCCACTTGCGGCAAGCGCATCTTGGTCGCGGCGGTGGGGCAGGTTTCATCGGTCAGGGCGACGTACTGCAACTGACTCATCTCATACTTGGCCATCAGGTAGTAGCGGGATTTGTCGTTCTTGGCGCCGGTGAAACTGCCGGCGATAAACGTCGGTCGAGTCTGTTCGACATAGCCGTATTCCGCGCCGTCCTGACCGATGTTGATCGGGTAGTCGTCGAGCGGTCCGGTGACCGGAATGAACACCTTGCGAAACACCATCGAGCCTTCGCACGGCATCGGCAACACGACGTCGCTGGCTTCGGGCATCGGGTTGTAATACTTCTCTTCCCAGCCCGCCGCCGAAGCGTCGAGCAAGTAGCCCAGGCTCAGGGGCAACAGCAAGCCAAAACGTTTATAGCTCACGCAGACTCTCCGCAGGTTGGATGCTGATGGCGCGCACGGCGCCGATCACGGCCACCAGTGTAGCGACCAGAAAGGTCAGAAGCAGGGCGGCGAGGCCATGCCAGAGTGTGATGTGGCAGACAAAGGCGCCGGTGGCCTGGCTGCTGCCGAGCAAGTAGTCGAACAGATGACTGCCGACAGCGTAAAACCCCAATCCGCCGAGGTAGCCGGCCAGGCTCAGCAACAGCGCTTGCACGACCACGAAACCGGCGACCGCCGTGCGCTTGAACCCCAGCAGGCGCAGGACCGCGAGGCTTTTGCGCTTGCGGTCGATGTTGGCCAGGAACGCGCCGACCATCGACGCCACACAGCCAATCAATGCCGCCAGGGCAATAACACCGAAGATCAGCCCCAGCACATGGTTGATGGCTTTGACGTTGTCGATGTCGGCCAGTCGGCTCGACGTTTCGATGTGTTGTTCGTTGAGCCAGCGCTCCAGCGGCGCCACTTGGTCGATGTCGTTTGCATACACGCGAGCGCGGGCATACAGCGGTTGCAGATCACCCAGAGGCTTGCCGGTGGTGATGCCGAACGCACTGACCTGATAGCCATCGCGAAAGCGCTCCAGGTCCAGCAGCAACGGCGGGGCGACAAACCCGGCGGCGCGGCCGAAACGGGCGCCATCGAGAATCGCCAGCACGCTCAGCGACATCTCGCCGCGCTCATTCACGCCTTCCAGACGACGCAGCACGCGCAGTTGCACGCGATCGCCGACCTTGGCCTGCAAGCGTTGCGCGGCGCGGGCACTGAGGATCACTTGATCGCCGGTGGGGTTGAGTTGCGGCAGGTTCAGTTGCGGGTCGCCGGGTTCGGTGGCGATGATTTCTGCGCCTTCGACGAAGCGTTGCATGCCGATCAGCAAATCCGCCTGGGTGTTGAGCGAACGTGTCTGGCCGAGGGCAAAACCGGTCTCGGGACGCTGGCGCAGACGCTCGATCCAGGCACTGTCGTAGTTGCCGTTGCTGAGCATCTTCACTTCAAGGTTGCGCGGGTCGCGCAGCAGTTCGTCCTGCAACTGGCTGACCACCCCGTGCTTGAGGCCGAACAGCAGCAGCAGCGGCGCGATCACCGCCACCAATGACGCGGCGATGCACAGCGACACCTTGCGGTCGTGCCACAGGTCTTGCAGGGCCAGGGTGCCCAGCAGGCGCAGTCGGTCAGTCCATCGGTTCAAACAGAGTCTCTCCCTGGCGGCTGATAGCGCCGAGTCGCGGCAAGCCGAAATCCTTCAACAAGGCCCAGTCATGGGATACCACGAGCGCACTCAGGCCCATGCTCGACACCAGGCTCAGCAGCAATTCAAACAGGCGCCGGGCACTGTGCGGGTCGAGCGCGGCGGTCGGTTCGTCCGCCAACAGCAGCAGCGGTTCATGGGCAATGGCGCGAACGCAGGCCACGCGCTGGCGTTCGCCGATCGACAGTGCCTGCGGCTTTTTATCCAGCAGTCCTTGCAGACGCAATACCTCAACCGCGTGGTCGATGTGCGCGCTGTGTGCCGACATGCCGAGCAAACGGCGCGGCAGGCTGATGTTGTCGCGCACGCTCAGAAACGGCAGCAGGCCTCCACTTTGCAAAATGAACCCCAGATGCCGCGAACGCACCGCCGCCAAAGCCGGTTGATCATCCGTGGCAAGCAATCGGGCGATGTCCTGATCCTGCGTTGCGCCCAGGCGAAAGCGCTCAAGCTCGACCGGCGCCAGCAGCAGGCCGATGGCCTCAAGCAATGTGCTTTTGCCGCTGCCGCTCTCGCCGGTGATGGCGAGGATTTCCCCGCCGCCGATCTGCAAGTGCGGCAGGCGCACGTGATGGGCCAGCGCGCCTTCACCACGGCGCACCAGCAAGTTCCTGATATCGAGCATGGGCGTCTCGTTAAGGCATCATTTCCAGAGGCACCGGGTACACGTTGTCCCGCGCATCGCTGTCCTTGGCCAGCGCCACCCAACGGTCGACGTCAGCGTTGTAACGCTGGTAGTGCCGCAGTTTGGTGTTGAGCGTACGGATGAATTTCTCCTGCGCCAGGCCGTCCCAGCTCTTCCAGGTCTCTTCATCCAGGTTCAGCACTTCGCTCTGGTACGGCAGGTCTTCGATGTACTCGCCGAGCACGCCCATGTCCGCCAGTTTGGCGTTGTTGTTCTGCTTGAGCTGGTTCGGATCGGCGCCCATGGTCGCGGCCACCGAGCGCAGGCGGTCGAACATTTCCGTCGGCGAAATCAGGCCTTCGTTGGCAGCGTCGAGAATCTTCTTCATCACGTCGCTCAAGTCGCTGAGCTGGGACTTGGTCAGCAACACCCGCACGTCGGTGGTGGGGATGTTCTGCTTGATCAGGTCACGGTCGGTGATCCACGCCTTGAACACCGGCGGGGACTTGCTGTTGTTCTTCTCGCCCAGATAGGCCAGTTGCATGGCGTGGCCGATCAGTGCGGCGTCCTCGAGCATTTTCTTCTCGGCCGGGTCCTGCTTGGCGTTCGCCGCACTGCCGATGGCGTCTTCGCCCATGTAGGCGGCTTTCACCTGTGTAGTGATCGCGGTGGCCAGTGCGTCGACCTTGCGCCCGAACTCCTGCACATCACCCGCATTCACCGGGTAGTACAGCGAGGTGTTGGTGCCCGGGTAAGTCGACAGGTTCTGGTACTGCGCCTCGGCCTTGGCGTGATCCTTGACCCCGGCCGGGGTTTTCAAGTGCAGGGTGTAAATCGCTACGCCTGGGTTGGCAGCCTCAATACGCACCTGTGCAGCGCTCAAACCGGTTTTCGACAGTTTGTCGTCACCTTCGATGGCGCCCGCGTCGGTGATCAACACCACGTAGCGCGCACCGAATTGGCTCCAGTCGACCTTGTCGATGCTCTCCATGACGCCGGCAAAGGCATCCTCATCGAAGCTGCTGCTCGACACTTTGGCCTGTTTGAGGTCGGCGATCTTGGCGAAAAAGTCGGCGCTGTCTTTCACCTTGGTAGGGTCGGCGTACATCTTGGTGGTGTATTCCAGGCCCGGCACCGCCTGGGTATTGGAACGGAAAGCCACCATGCCGAACTTGACCTGCTTGCCGAGGTTCTGCGATTCGATCTGCTGATAAACCTTGCGGATCGCTTCGCGGGTACGGTCGATGTATGGGTCCATCGAAATCGTCGAGTCGATGACAAACACCACTGCCGCGCTGAATTCCTTCAGTTGGCTGGCCGCTTTGTCCTCAGCTTCCTTGCCCCCGGCCGCGCTGTTGGCAGCACCGCCCTTGGGGTCTTTTTCGTCGGGCTTGCTGACCGATGCGACATTGAGCAGGCGCGTGCGGAAACCGGCTTCGGTCATGACTTCTTCGCCGCTGAGCACGGGCAACAGGTAGAACTGCTTTTGCAGGTCGACGAAGTATTCAGGTTCTTCGGCCAGCACGCCGGGTGCTTGCTTGCCCTTTTTCAACGTGGCGCGCAGCGGGGCGACTTTGCTCACCGGGTCCGGTGCATTGAGAATGCCTTCGACCGTGGTGCGTTCCTTGAAGAACAGCAGCCGGTCGCGGTTGGCCGGGTTGGTGAAGGCCAGGGTCAGTTGCATTTTCCAGTCGGTGGTGCAGCTTGCAGGCAGCCAGCCAATGGTTTTGCCATAACTGTCGGGGCCGACTTTCAGCCACTCGGCGTTTGCCGCCTGGGCGCGTTCGTATACGTAGAAACGGCTGAACACCGGTTGCGCCTCGCCTGCCGCACCGCCCGCCGTCGGGCTGATCTTGCAGCCCGGGGTGGTCAATACGCGTTGGAACAAGGTCTTTTTACCGGCCTGGATCAGCGGTTTGTCATCAGCCTGGGACAACGGGCTGATGCACAGCGCCAACAACGCAGCGCTGCTCAGCAGGAAACGACTCACGGGTGAACGCATCACTTCTGCAACTCCTCGAAACGCTGCTTGGCTTCGGCGTTGTTCGGGTCCTGGGTGAGGATCGTTTCGTACCAGTAGGCCGCGGTGGCGTTATCCGCTACCGGGAAGCACTCGCTGGCCTTCAGGTATTTCGGGTCGTATTCGCGGGCATAGGCGTTGGCGATCAGCGCGTCACCGGCCTGGGCACGGTTGGCGTACAGGCGCTGGGCGACACCGCAGTGTTTGCCGGCCTTGGCTTCGTTGATGATTTCCAGCAGCTTGGCGCTGTCGGGTGCCGCCTTGATGCAGGTCTGGACGAAGGTCAGCTCGGGCAGGCTGTTCATGCTTTCCAGCGTGCAGGCTTGTGCGTCGGCACCGGCCGGTGCGGCGGCCGCGACCGTCGGGGCAGGCGCCGGCGTGCGTTTGTAGAACCAGAACCCGGCCGCTGCCGCCAGCAGCAGTACCAGCACAAGCGCGAGGCCGAGCAGGCCTTTGTTGCTCTTCTTCACCGGTGGCGGAGCAGGCGTGTATTCGCGTTCGTTGGGCACCGATTCCAGTTCGATTTCTGGCTCGGCGGTGGGCAAGATCAATTCCGGCAGTTCCGGGATTTCCGGGATCTCAGGTGCCGGTGCCGGTGCCGCCGGCGCGGTCAAATCTGCGCCGCCATACGTCGAGCGCGTCTGGCCACCCGCCGTGGATGGCAACAGCCCGACGCCTGGCCGGACCACGCCTTTGTCGGCATGCCCCAGGCTCTGCTCGCGCAGTTCGATCTGGAATTGCGAGTTGGCGCTGCCTTCCAGCAGCGGGTCGACCACTTCCGGGCCGACCTGGGCTTCAAGAGCTTCGCCACTGGCGGCGACAGTGAAGCGCGAAACCTTGAACCAGAACGGGTTGTTGCTCCAGGCCTGTTGGTCCTGGAGGTAGAAACCGTCCTGGTTACGCTGAATGGAGAATTCCAGCTGTTCTTCGCCACCCTGCCATTTCTTCACAGTAAGGCAGGCCCGGCCAGGCACATTGGGCTCTAAGGCGAGCAGGTCGACACGAATTGGCATTGCTTATCTCGCTGCGAAGGCTGTCAGCACTTGGCCCAGCCGTTCGTTCTGTTCAGGGGTGATTTCGCGACCGGCACCATGGCCGGCATTGTCCTGCGTGATACAGGCCAGGCCCGAAAGCCAGTCGCCGAGATACCGTTGCGCCTGGTTCGCCGGTTGCGGCGGCAACTCCGGCACCTGTCCCGGACCGATGTCGGTATAGAACGAGAACAAGGGCGCTTTGGCACCGGTCCGGCTAGGTGGGCGCTCGCTCACGGGTTTCTGGAGGTAGCCGAACCAGGACACGAAATCGCGCAGCACGCGTTGTACTTCCAGAACCTGGCGCTCGACCAGTTGATCGCGACGCGCACCGCTCTGGGCACGCTTGAGGACGGCGCGGCTCAATTGCCCCGGCAAATCCTGGCGATAACCGGCAGTGATCAGCTCGTCGACCACCGCTTCGAGCAAGGCTTTTTCCAGCCCCAGCAGGTTGAGCAGGCTTTGCCGGGTGGTCAGTTCGCGCAAGTGCGCGACCCAGGCCTTGAAGGCCGCTTTGGCAAAACGGTGTTCGTTGCTTTGCAGTTCCGGGACCGGCGTGTGGGGCTTGCTGCTGGCCGGTGTGCTGTCGGGGCTGGCGTCATCGCCGAAATCGAAATCGAAACCGGCGTCGTTGCCGTACAGGCTCTGGCTCGGTGTCAGGGCGACCGGCTCATCGCTGACCGCTGGCTCGTCATCGGTTTCGTACACGCCGCTGAGGTACAGGTCGCGCACCTCTTCGCTCGGCATGTCGAGTTGATCGATGAGTTCGCCCAGCACCGCCGGACGACGGCCCAGGGTCGACAGAATCATCTGTGCCTGGGCTTTCTTGGCAGCGGCGGCGCCGTCACCGTCGGCGTGATACCAGGTGCTCAGACCATGCGTGGTCAGGCCTTCAAGGCATTCGTCCAGCTGCTCGCGGATGCGCTGCAGCTTGAATTCGATATTGGCCACGCCCTTGAAACTGCCGCTGAAGTGACTGATGCCACCGTCATCGTTGCGCAGCATTTCTTTCCAGGTATTGGCGGGATTGCTGACGTGTTTGCACACCAGCGCGTTGCTCGCAAAGCTTTCGCCCAGCGCATCGACGCGTTCCTGGTAACTGGCGTTGATCCCGGTTTCGGCGCCGCTGGCGTCCTGGACGATGAATGCCGCGTCCATGCGCGGTTTACGCACCAGGAAGGTGTTCTGGAACGGCGTGCCGGCCCAGTCGTTCATCCAGCTCAAGCTGCCGAAACGCTCCAGCATGGTCAGCTTGACCATGCCGTTCCAGCTCTCGTCGTACTGATCGGGTGTCAGGCTCAGGGAGTTGGTGATGCGCAGGTCGAGCATGGTCAATGCCCAGATCAGACCGGTGTCGCGTTTGCTGCGAGCGGCCGCGTCGGCGCCCTGGGTTTTTTCGATCCAGCGCGTCAGCACCGGGCCAACGTCGTTGACGTCGCTTTGTTTGGTCGAGCCGGTGCACACCACCAGCGCGTTCATTTCCTGATTGTCGGTGTAGCGCTCAAACAGGTACGCGACCTTGCCGCGCAGAATCAGCTGCGAGACGGAGTTGTCCTTGGTGGCGGATTCCGGGTCGTTGGAGTTGGCGATCTCGTGCAGCTTCTTGCGTCCGCGATAGCCGGGGAAGTCGAGCAGATCGACCTGGTTGACGATGTCATCGGCCGGGGCTTCGATCAGGCCGAACGTCATTTCCGCCGTGAGTGCCGCCAGTTGCGCGACGGGAATGCCCTGGCTGTTTTGCAGGCGACCGTCGATGCGTGGCCGCACGTCGATCGGCAAGTCCCGCGGGCTGCCGAAGCGCTCGAGGATGTCGACGTTCATGATGCTGTCGCGCTGGGTGTAATTGTCGTTTTCGAAACTCACCAAGGCCTTCAACGGCGCGAATACCGTCTCGGGCAGGCCCAGCTTGTGCAGCGCGCCGGCCAGTTGCTGATACACGCGCGTCAGTTCGCTTTGCTCACCCCAAAGAATGGCGAACAGCTCGGCACGTTCCTGGAAATTCAGGCGCGGCGCGAGCTGCAAGGCTTTCGGCCAATACAGGTGCTCGAGTTTTTTCACCGAGTTACGGAAGTTGTCTCGCAGGTAATCCCACAGCGACACCAGATCGTCGGCGCTGACACCCGGCTGCATCGGCCCGGTCTCGCGGCCTTCGAACGGCTTGAGGACTCGCTGGATGCGTTCTTCGTCAATCTCGTAGGAAATCCGTTCAAGGTCGAAATCCTTGAACCAGGAGTTGGCGAGAATCTTCGCCAGCTCGATTTCCTTGAACAGCGTCAGCTCCACCGGGAAATCCGGGTCCTGGCTCGGTGTGGCCCGCCGGCTGAAGCGCGTCACCAGGCCGGTGGCTTCCTTGCCGCCACCCACCGGGTTGATGTGCTTGATGAAGTCCAGGCGCTGGCCGCCGAAATCGGTTTCCAGTTTGCCGTTCTGCCCGGCCGCGAGGGCCGAGATCAGGTAGGACTTGCCCGCCTGGGACAAACCGAAAAAGCCGATGGTCATCGGCGTGCAGGCCACGCGACCGAGGCTGTGGGCCAGGTTGCGGGCGCGATGCAGGCGGATGTTCAGGTTGTCGGCTTCGCTGTCCAGACGTGGCGCGTTGACACGGGTCTGGCCAATCCATTCCAGCGCCTGACCGGCACCTTCATAAACAGCGGCCCAGCGGGTAGAGAGCTGATGTTGATCGGGGGTCAGGTCATTCATTTGCGTTTCACACTTCCACTGTCGAGCCAGTACTTGGTCTCGCTCAGGCCGGCGTCGAGCATGGTGTTGAGTTCCAGCTCGAGGTCGCTGCGCGGGTTGAAGTTGACGTTGCTGCAGTTGGATTCGATGTTGCGTACCGAGAGGCGGTCGCTGACCAGATCCTGCTTGCGTGTGTACTTGTCCGCCGGTTTGACCTCGAAGCGCACCTTGAGCAGCGGCGCGCTGCCGTTTTCACCGATCGCACGGGAGAACTTCTCCCGACCGGCCTTGGTGAAACGCAAGGTGTACAGCGGCGAAGCGGCCCAGCGGTCGGCGGCCAGCTGACGGAAACCGAGGCGCAGATCGCCGCGCATTTCCAGCTGAGGCGTGTCGGCGGCGTCGCCCGTGCCGATTTCCGGCAGCTTGATTTTGTAGTCTTCGGACTGAATGTCGCGGTACAGCACGTCGGCATCCTTGATCACGTTGTTCAGGTCGATAACGCCGATGTTTTTGACCGTCGAATACGGTTTGAGTGCCGAAGCGCGGAAGTAGAAGTTCGGCACACTGTGGTTGGCGCACAACAGGCACAGCATCGCGCCGACCGAAGCGGTGCTTTTCGGGTCGTCGATCAGGCCGTTCTTGTGGAACGGGTACCAGCCGCCGGTGCGGTAGTTCTGCAACGCCAGGATGCGCCCCGGTGGCAGCGGCAACACCTTGCGGATGAACGCCTGAATGCCGGGCAGGCGCGAAGGGCGGCCGGTCAGCAGCAGGACGTCGCACGGGTAATGCGCGACCACTTCACACAGCGCACCGAGGATCTTGGTGATGTTGATCTGATCGTTGAGGAATGCGGCATGGAGCTTTTGCAGGTCGAAGCTGATCAACGAATCGTAGAGGTCAAAGGCGCTTTGGCTGCCGACATCACGACGCACGGCGGCATTGACGTAATCGAGCACGGTCTGGCTGATTGCGTTGTCGCCCAGCAATTGGCGGTACGTCTGGGTGCTCACTTCCTGCTGGTCTTGCGGGTCGTAATGCTCGTAGGCCTTGAGCAGCGCCAGGCCCAGTGGGGCAAAAACCTGCAGGTTCAGTTGCTGGCGCAGGATCATGTCCTGGGCGCTGACCGATTCATCGCCACACAGCCGCGACATCAGCGAGACGGGCGATTTGACCCCTGAGATCTGCAAGGCTTTTTCGAAGCTCGGCAGGACGAAGTCCTGAATCACGTCCAGCAGAATGTCGTCGCCGGCCACTTTGAAGCCATCGCGAAAACGCTGCTCGGGCACGATGTGCACGTTGCTGCCGCTGCCGGTGTTGCCGGCGCGGTCGAGGCGATAGTCGGTGATCACCAGGTCGGTGGTGCCACCGCCAATGTCGATGGTCGCCAGGGTGATGCGTTCACGGTCGGTTTTGTCCGGCCGGGCGAGGGTGTCGAAAAACTCTTCCGGGTGCCCGGCGAAGTTCTCGTTGACCTCGGTGTACAGGTACACCAACTGGCCGCAGGAGGCTTCGTCCCATTCGACGCGGATGCTCGGGATCGGCGTGCGCGGGCTGACGGCCTGGTCCTGATGCGGGTCTTCCTCGCCGGCATGCCAGCCGAGGCTTTTCCACACCAGGCCGATGGCTTGCTGCATGCGTTCATTGAGGATGCTGCGCTCGGCCTGCGGCATGCCCGGCGGCACGGTCAGGGTGATGCTGTTGAGCTGGCGCGGCACACGGGTGTGACCCTGGCGCGAGCGCTGGGCCGGGCTGTTGATTTGCGACAGCGCCTGGGCCAGGACCTCGGCGAGCATGAACGTCATCAGCGAGCTGCGCGAATAACGCGGCATGAACACCGGCAGACGATCGTCTTCTTCAAGACTGTAAAGCGCCTCGCCGGTTTCATTGATCAGGTGCGAGAACGGCGCGGCAGTGGCGTACGGCTCGCTGTCGGTCTTGATGTACGAGCAGTTGAAGCGCCAGCCGTGGCCGTAGGCGTTTTCGTCCCACAGGTAGCGTTTCGGGCTGGACAGCCCGGTCGAGCCTTCGGTGCCGCGACGACGGCTGGCCAGACGACTGGCCTCGTTGCCGACACGGGCAATCGTCGCCCACTGGAACGCATCATGCCGGCCGCTTTTGACCGAGCAGTGGTCCTTGCCGAAATACGCCTGGGCGAATTCCACACGGCTTTCGAACGGCAGGTTGTAAGTGTGTTCGGGGGTGATCAGGTCGCGCAGTTCCAGCACGTAGTTCTGTTTCAACCCGGAACCGGCCTGACCGTGGTTTTCGATCAGGATGCCGCAGGTGCGCGAGTTGCCGACGTCCAGCACCAGGTCCACCGGGATCGGTTTGACCAGGCCATTGCTGTCGTTGGCCACCACTTTGAGTTCAGGAATCTCGACTTTCGGCCGGGCAGTCGACTGCTCCGCCGCCGATGGCTTGCTCAGAAGGCTCAGCAAGTTGAGGTAGTGCGCCAGGTGATAGTTGGCGCGGATGTCGGTGTCCAGCTCTGCGCGCGAACGGTGGGCATTGCCCTCGTTGAATACTTCCAGCAGCCATTCGTTGACCCACGGCTGGGCCAGGAACCAGCGGGTTTCGCTGGCCTTCGTCGCCAGTTTGAAGGACACGCCGGAACTGATGTCTTCTTCGTTTGGCGCCAGGTAAGCGGTGCCGTCACGCTTGGGCATCACGCGGCTGTCGAAGGCCATCGTCAGGCGGTGGGTGTTGCCGTCGATGTCGGGCGTCGCCAGTTTGACCAGGCGCATGCGCGACCAGTTGGTCGGGCCTTCGTCGAAGCGGTGCGGCGGCATGAAGCGGAAAAACGGGGTCGGCAGCCAGACACCGTCGAGCAGCTCGAGGCTGCTTTTCATGTCAACGCTGAACGCCGGTTTGGCTTTTTCGACCTTTTCCGGCTCCGGCTCGTAGAAAAAGAAGTCTTTCTCTTCGTTATATGACAGGCGGCAGATCAACCCGCTGATCATCGGCGCGAACTCGCCCGCCGGTTCTTTGCGAGGGTCCAGGCGCAGGGCGAAATCCATGAACTGGATGCCGGTGTCGCTGACCAGCGTGACGGTGTCTTCGAATTGGGTGACTTCAGGCAACATGTCGGGTTATTCCGTTTTTATTCGGCCACGTGCCGCATGGACATGGGGAATTGTTCTTTGCCGTAACCGCCGGTGCAGTCTGCGACTGTGGTCGCCCCTTTGCGGCAGTTGACCTTGGGCATGTCGTAAGTGCTGCCATCGCCACACACGGCCTGGCCCTGACTGTCGATGGCCAAGCTGCCACCCTTCATAGTAGCGCTCACCGGCCCGGTGCATTTCGTGCCGTCGGCCTGGTGTACGGTGACTTCGCCCTTACCGTCCTTGAGCTGGTATTCCAGACGCAGCGGTTTGCCGGTCCGGCGGTCCTGAATACCGGCGCCGGCGCGGAACTGACCGTCGAGGAACTTGGCGGCACCGTCGGCGGCGTCCGGTGGAATGCTCAGGGGAGGGCCGGGTTTTGCGGCGGCGGATTTTTCGGCCTCGGGCGATGTGATATCCGGCGGCGCGGTTTTGTTTTCGGGCGGGGTGGCGGGCGATTCGGCTGCCGGGTCTTTCGCTGGGTCTTTGGCCAGGTCGGCCGGCGCTGCATCTGCCTCGTTGCCCTCGACCGCCGGCGCTTCCACTCCTTGGGTTTCGGTCACGGCGGTACCGGTGCCGGTTCCAGTGGTAGAGCCTACAACGGTGCCCGTCACCGGAACGCCGTTCAGCGTCGTGGCATTGCCGGTCAGTTGCGGTTCTTCCAGCTGTTTTTCCACCGGCACGATGCCCTCAGGCAGCAGGTCTACCGCCACCAACGGAATCGGCACGCAACCACGCAGACCAAGCAACAGCCACAAAAGCAGTAGCAGGAACGGCAGCAGCAACAGCCACCACCAGCGACGCCACCACGGACGAGCAACCACCGGCACGACGGGCGCAACTACAGGCGCAACGACAGGCGCGGCTTCGACCACCGGGGGCAGCGTAAACGCGAGCGGAGCCTGATAGAGGCAGTGCAGGGGATCGCGATTGCCGGTACCGGCATGCTCGAAACCCCAAAAGGTCAGCACCGGCTTGCCTTGCACCAGGTAGACGAAATTCTCATCGGGGAAATGAATCACGCGCTTGAGCAGCTTGCCGAACACGGCTTTGTCGCCTTGCTGCTGTTCGCCGGATTCAGTGCCCAGGAAACGCTGGCTCAATTCCTCGAGCGCGGTTTTCAGCGCTTCAAGTTGGCGGCGGGCAGGGACGCGTTCTTCTTCGGTCGCACTGCTCCACGGGATCACATCGCCGTCGAGGCCGCTGTACCAATCGATCTGGTTACCGAGCTCATCGCTTTGAGGGATGGCCAGATGATCGACCATTTCGGGGTTCTTGCGGCGAATGGCTTCGCGCAATTGCAGGGCCGCCCGGTATACCGGTTGACCTGTTTCGCCCAAGGCTGTGAATGACCCGCTCTTACCGCTGCGTAATAGTGCCCCGCGCATTCAAACTCCATATGTTCTGTTGCGCAAAAATGACAGACAAAGTTGTCTGTTCTTGCTCCTGCAATTAGCTGGCGACCTTAATGTCATAATGATGTCGCCGTCAATCATCCGGAGGTCCAAAACCGTATGAGACTAGCGTAAGCGTGCAGAGGTTGCATGGGGTCAATTTAAATTGGCTTGGGAAGGCTTGGGTGTAAGCTTTTTAAGCTTGCTGAATCGTTTCATCAGCGCTATAAAAAATGCACAACTCCAAGAAAGGCCTCCCCATGACTCCGCTCAAATTCGTCGTTGCCTTTGGCGCTCTGTCCGCCTCCCACGCCATGGCTTGGGATTACGTCCTGCTCGACAGCGACAAGGCTGCTCAAAACTGGCAGATCACCAGCCAGCAACTCGGTGTGAAAACCGACAAACCCTTCTCCGTGACCCTTCGTAACTTGCACGGTGGTCGGCAGGAGGGTGTCAGCATCGTCGACATCGATAACGGCACGATGAAACTCTCGGTGGTGCCGACCCGTGGCATGAACGTCCTGCAGGCATCGGTCGGCAATGTGCGCATGGGCTGGGATTCGCCGGTCAAGGACGTGGTCAATCCGTCCTTCATTGAGCTCAATGGTCGCGGCGGACTCGGCTGGCTCGAAGGTTTCAACGAACTGGTCGCCCGTTGCGGTTACGAATGGGTCGGCCACCCAGGCGTCGACAACGGCGAACTGCTGACCCTGCATGGTCGCGCCGCCAACATTCCGGCCAGCACAGTCACGCTGCATATCGACGAAAAACCGCCTTATGCCATCAGCCTGCGTGGCGAACTGAAAGAACAGGCCTTCAAGAAAGTCGACTTCTCGGTGATCACCGAGTTGGTCACTGAGCCCGGCAGCGCAGCGTTCACGCTCAACGATACCCTGACCAATAACGGCGACTACCCGAAGGAATATCAGGCGCTGTACCACAGTAATTTCAGCACGCCATTCCTGGAGCAGGGCGCCCGTTTCGTTGCGCCGGTCAAACAGGTGTCGCCGTTCAACGACAAGGCCAAAGGCGATCTGCCGGACTGGCAGACTTACCGCGCGCCGACCAAGGACTACGACGAAACGGTTTACAACGTGGTGCCGTATGGCGACGCCAAGGGTGACACGTTGACGGTGTTGCATAACAAGGCAGGTAGCCTCGGCGTTTCGGTCGGCTTTAACACTAAAACGCTGCCCGTGTTTTCGCTGTGGAAAAACACCGATACCCAAGGCCAGGGCTATGTCACCGGTCTCGAACCGGGGACCAGCTTTTCCTATAACCGGCGCTATCAGCGGCCGCTGGGGCTGGTGCCGACGATTGCGCCGAAGGAGCACAAGCAGTTTCAGATCAGTTACAGCTTGTTGGCGGACAAGGGCGCTGTGGACCAGGCGCTGAAGCGGGTGAGTGACATTCAGGGCGGGCGGGAAACCGAGGTTCGGCAGACGCCGTTGGTGGATCTGACGAAGGAGTGATTTCATCAGCTGGAGGTTGGCCGGTATTGCAGCGCTTCAGCCAGATGACCACGGGTGATGCCATCGACCTGCTCAAGGTCTGCGAGGGTTCGTGCGACCTTGAGCAGTCGATGCGCAGACCTCAACGACAGGGTCAGTCGTTCGCACGCTGTTTCCAGCCAGGTTTCGTCGATTGTGGATAACGTGCAGTGTTTGCGCAGGCCCGGCAGATCAAGGAAAGCGTTCGCGCAGCCCTGGCGTTTGTGTTGACGCTCTCTGGCGTCGGCGACCAGCAACGCGGCGGTGGCGGTGTCATCGCCGGGTTTGAGTGCAGGATTCAGCGCCGTGGCTTCCCGGGCGACGGTCAGGTGCAGGTCGATACGGTCCAGCAATGGTCCCGACAATTTATTGCGGTAGCGCTGGACCATGTCCGGTGTACAGCTGCATTTACCACTGGGTTCGCCAAGATATCCACAGGGACACGGGTTCATCGCGGCCACCAATTGAAAGCGGGCCGGAAACCTCACACGATCCTTGGCGCGGGAAATCACGATATGGCCGGACTCCAGCGGCTCTCGCAAAACCTCCAGCACTTTGCGGTCGAATTCCGGCAGTTCGTCGAGGAATAGAACCCCATGATGGGCGAGGGTGATTTCGCCAGGTTGCGGCTTCGAACCGCCGCCGACCAGCGCCGGGCCGGAGGCGGAGTGATGGGGTTGGCGGAAGGGCCTTTGCGGCCAGTGGCTCAAGGGCACGCAACTGGTGACGGATTGAATGGCGGCGACTTCCAGCGCTTCATGTTCGGCCAGGGGTGGAAGCAGTCCTGGCAAACGACTCGCCAGAAGGGTTTTTCCGGTGCCAGGTGGTCCGCTGAACAGCAGGTTATGAGCGCCCGCCGCCGCAATCAGCAACGCGCGTTTGGCCGAGAGTTGGCCCTGTACTTCGTTCAAGTCTGGATAGGGTTTGCTGGCATAGAGCAAACCGTTGGAAACGTAAGGCTCGACCGGTGTGTGCCCATTGAAGTGCGCGACCGCTTCCAGCAAATGATCCACCGCGATCACCTTCAACCCCGACGCCAGGCACGCCTCCTCGGCATTCGCCCGCGGCACCATCAGCGAGCGCCCGGCCTTGCGCGCTGCCAGTGCGGCCGGCAACACGCCTCGCACGGCACGTACCGCGCCTGATAGCGCCAGTTCTCCCAGGCATTCCACATCATCCAGTGTCAGCGTTGGCACCTGCACGCTGGCGGACAGAATCCCCAGGGCAATCGCCAGATCGAATCGTCCGCCGTCCTTCGGCAAATCAGCTGGAGCGAGATTCAGGGTGATACGCCGCGCCGGGAATTGCAGGCCTGAGTTGATGATCGCACTGCGCACCCGATCCTTGCTTTCCTTCACCGCCGCTTCGGGGAGACCGACCATGGTCAGCGATGGTAGACCGTTGGCCAGATGGACTTCGACGGTGACGGCGGGCGCATCCACGCCGATTTGGGCGCGGCTGTGGACGATGGAGAGGGACATGGTCATTCCTTGAGCTTTACGGGAAGCCGCTTCCTGCGGATTTTTGAAGGGTAGACCGGAAGGGAGATTCTGGTGGGGTGGGAGAGGGGGTAAACTTTCGCTGGATGTTGCGAAGGCTTTTGTCTGAATCGCGGGCGAAAAAAAACCGTCTTGAGGAGACGGTTTTTCGATTGCAGGCTTTGGTGAGGCCATGGCCCGTGCATCTTCGGTGGATACACTCGCGTGTGTTGAGTTTCTGGATGTTCGATCGTCGATGCAAGCATAGCCAACGATTTAAATATCTGTCCCGTTTATACGATGAAAGACCACTGCGTTATAGGGCACGGCTCAACTTTGCGTCTCTTTTCATCCGCGAGCTCGCACAATCGAGCCTTAGCGAGTTGGCAGTTTGAGTGGGATATTCAGCGATTCGCCTGATTAACGTTCAAGCGATGATTGGGGAGGTCACAGCAGGTTGTCCGTGAAGCCAGTTGCCAGGCTTCACGGGTCTAGATGGCTCACCAGTTTTTCAACGGGCAGGCTGGATTTAAGCCGCGCGAGGCGTAGGTGGTGTATTTGGAGCCGGAGGCGTAGGAGGTATATCTGGAGCTGACGGAGGAGGAGACGCTGACGTCGGCGCGACTTTCGACATCAGGTCCTGGACTACTTTGCTTTCGATGGTTTGATAAGGGTCAAGGTATTCGGTTCCGATATGTAAAGCATCGGTTTTAATAATGTCGACAGCTTGCCCACTGCTATCTTTACGATTTCCACGAGCAACAAAAAATGATGCGTATTTTCCTGGAGAAACGCCCGAAAAAGTCTCGAAGAGTGTTTTTCCTGCATGGTTTACGTCAGTTGTGATGGCGTCCTCATGCAGGTCTAGGGCCAAGCTTTTTTCGTAAGGCTCAATGTAAACTACGCGTTTAATACCCGCTGCAATGATGTGCCTTGCACAGTTATGACATGGGAACGTAGTGGTAAACATTTCACAGGAGTCCGTAGAATTACCTTGAGAACGAGCTAATCCCAAAATCGCTTCCATTTCAGCATGAATCGCGCGCGAAAACTCGATAATAGACCCGGCTCTAGTTTCTTTCTGGATGAGTTTAGCCAACTCGTCCTTTATTTCGTCAGAGACTTCAACTTTAGAGCTTACGATTTTGACAATGTCTTGGATAAGCGCCGATTTATGGATGTCGTTGTAGCATTTAGCTCCATGGTGGATGCACCGCTGGTCATTTACAGAGTCAGACGTATAAAGTCCGCCACCAAATTTCGGTACGTCGTTCCAACCTAGTGAAATAACGTTGCCTTCTTTATTGGCAATAGCAGCGCCCACTTGTCTGCTGAGACACGCAGATTTCAACGAGGCTGCATACGCAGCGTACATGCCGGACTCGTCCTTGGTCGGCGTAACACCATTTTTTCCATGCACTAGTGCTACAAAGCGTTGGCACGGCTCTAACAGATTGGATATCGAATCCTGATTGTTTCTAATAAAGTAATCAGCAAGCTGAACCGTTTTCTCAAGCTTTTGGCCATAAGTCGCGTTTATTTCATTTCTGTCCCTGTCTATAAGGAACTGCGCTTCATGGCCAGGAATTCTTTCGGTTCGAGTTAAGTAGTTGAAGCGAACATTTTGAGGGCTAAGAACACCGATCAAATAGAATATGTCGCCATAAACCAGTTTGAATAATTCAACTTCTTCAGGGTGCTTTAGCTGGTCTATTATATAGACCGTTTTTGGTGGTTTTGTTGTGTCGGCTCTTGACATCGCGATTTCGCGATTTGCCGCAACTTTCGCCATGGCAAGGGCAGCTAAAATTTGTGGATCAAAGCGTTTTCTAAGATCGTTGCCCAAATCTTGCAGGGCAGTATATCTCTCCTTTCCGACGTTATTGTCTATAGAAAGGTGTGAGAGATTTTCTGGCAACCCATGCTCGTGATAATGGGCTTTGATGATATCGCTGACTTTGATATGGACAGTTAAATATCCATATTCTTCAAATTGCAGTCGGGTGGTTCGAATGACGTCTGCCAAATTGCATCCGACCGGACCGCAAAACGCAACGATTATTTCGTCACTACGCCTTCCCTCAATGCGGTCCCTTATGTTGCGTGTACCGGTCGCTGAATCGGACTTGGCCGGCGCTCTTGCGGGGGCCGGTGCTGCTGCTGGTGCTGACATTCTCTGAGTCCTTGAGGCACTAGCAAAAGGTCGATTGCGTTACCAGTCTGCTTTTTGCGCCCTAGCTAAAATGCTTTCGATGGCTTTTTTGTATTCAGACTCGGCTTTTTTTTCTTTGAAGGACGCGAAGCCAACAATGTTGGAGTTCTGTAGTGGTCTAATGAAACCGGACACCCATTTAGGCGAGAATGCTCGCCAGATCGAGGTGTCAGATGACCAAACAACGCCGCTCCTTTACTCCTGAATTCAAGCGCGAGGCTGCCGACCTTGTGCTC